>CAYQQQ010000010.1:0-142109 GCA_964420125.1 uncultured Microthrixaceae bacterium | reverse complement strand
GAACCCGTCGACCTCGTCCTCCGAGAAGCCACTCACCCGAAGGTCGATGTCGGGCACCGTCTCTAGCTCGCGGAGCAGCCGTGCGAGCAGGTCTGGGTCCCAGTCCCCCTGGATCCGGTTCAGGGCGAGGTTCAGCAGGCGCCCCTCGGAGAGAACGATGATCGAATGGCCGTCGGCGAACCGCCACTCGTCGACCTGGGGCTTGACCGTGATCCGCTCGATCCCGTCGAAGCGCTCGAGCCCGGCCATGTCGATCTCGTTGTCGAAGTGGCCGATGTTGCCCACGATCGCCTGGTGCTTCATCCGCGCCATGTGCTCAGCGGTGATGATGTCCTTGTTGCCGGTGGCGGTGACGAAGACGTCGGCGGTGTCGATCACGTCCTCGAGGCGCACCACCTGGTAGCCCTCCATCGCCGCCTGCAGGGCGCAGATCGGATCGATCTCGGTGACCACCACTCGGGCACCCTGGCCCCGCAGCGACTGTGCGCACCCCTTGCCGACGTCGCCGTAGCCGCACACCACCGCCGTCTTGCCCCCGAGCATCACGTCGGTGGCCCGGTTGATGCCGTCGACGAGGCTGTGGCGACACCCGTAGAGGTTGTCGAACTTGGACTTGGTGGTGGAGTCGTTGACGTTGATGGCGGGGAACAGCAGCTGGCCGGCCTCGAACATCTGGTACAGCCGGTGCACGCCGGTGGTCGTCTCCTCGGTGACCCCCAGGATGCCCGCACCGATGGCCGTCCACCTGTCGGAATCCTCGGACAGGGACCGGCGGAGCAGCTCGAGGAACACACCCCACTCCTCGGAGTCCCCCTCTGCGGACTCCGGCACGACACCGGCCGCCTCGAACTCGGTGCCCTTGTGCACCAGCATCGTGGCATCGCCGCCGTCGTCGAGGATCATGTTCGGCCCAGAGGTGCCGCCGTCCCAGCGCAGCGCCTGATCTGTGCACCACCAGTACTCCTCGAGGGTCTCGCCCTTCCATGCGAACACCGGCACGCCACGGGGATCGTCCACCGTGCCGTCAGGGCCGACGGCAACCGCAGCGGCCGCCTCGTCCTGGGTGGAGAAGATGTTGCAGCTCGCCCAGCGCACCTCGGCGCCGAGGCAGGTGAGGGTCTCGATCAGCACCGCGGTCTGCACGGTCATGTGCAGGGAACCGGTGATGCGCGCCCCAGCGAGGGGCTGGGCGTCGGTGTACTCGGCGCGCATCGCCATCAGGCCGGGCATCTCGTGCTCGGCGAGTTGGATCTGCTTGCGGCCCAGAGGGGCCAGGGAGAGGTCGGCGACCTTGAAGTCGGTGGATGCCATGGGGATCGCTCCTGCGCGGGCGCGCGTGTCAGACGGTCGGGTTCGGGATCGGGCTGGGGTCGTCTGACACCGGGTACAGGGCAGCCCTTGCGGGAAGGCTAGCGGTCGCCTCCACAGAGGAGCCAGACCACCGGACCCGTCGCCGCCCACCGCGCGGCGTCGGCCGAAGGGGAATCCGGCGAGGATCCCGTTAGCCTCCGGTGGACATCGCGCCTCGCGCGCTCGTGCTCCCCGGAGGGCCCATGAGACGGTTCGCACTCCTGATCACCTGCCTGGCGTTCGCCGCCGGCACCGCCGCCTGCGGCGACGACAAGGACGACTCCGCCGAGGAGACCTCCTCGAGCACCTCGTCCTCGACCACCACCACCACGGCGGACGAGAGCGAGGAGGCCGAGAAGGAGGCGGAGGTGGTCCGCTTCGACCGCGAGGTCCAAGCGGAGCTGATCGCGGTGGGCTGCTACAAGGGCGCCGAGGACGGCATCATCGGCCCGGAGACCGACGCGGCCATCAAGGAGTTCCAGTCGGCGGAGGGTCTGGAGGTGGACGGCGAGGTCGGCACGGAGACCTCCGCGGCGCTGACGAAGGCCGCCTCGGAAGGTCGCAAGGTGTGCGGGGCCACGCCGGCGTCGACCACCACGACGGCCAAGTCCACGACCACCGCCAAGCCGACCACCACCGCCTCCGGTGGGGGAAGCGCGGCCTGCACGGCCACGGCCCTCATGGAGGGGCTGCCCGCTGAGGGCGAGACCATCGGGCACTACGTGTGCTCGGAGGGTTGGGCCGGGGGCACCCTCACCGACGGCACGCCGTTCATCCTGGAGTCCCAGAGCGGACGGTGGTACGCCCCGAGCCAGGACCCCTGCGGCTCGGCCAGCGCCGGCATCAGCCCCGAGGTGCTGGAGGCGGGCTGCCCGAAGGGCTGACGCGGCAGCGCTGCGCCGCGCTCCGGTGCAGCGACGTCAGCCTGCCGCGGCCGGGGAGGGCCCTGCCAGCGCCGCCGGCATGGGCAGCCGATCGAGCAGATCGGCGGGCCGGCCTTCGGTGAGCCAACGGGCCGTCAGGGACGCGGCGAGGGGGAACCCGATCCACACGAGCCGCGGCGTGAAGTCCACCGTGATGAAGGACCACCCGGCGATCCCGACCGCCAGCGCGGAGCCCACCACCGCGGGATCGACCACCGAGCTCCACCACCCGTCGCGGCGCACCATGCGGACGAAGCACAGCAGCGCCGGGCCGTACACCGGCACCACTCCGACCACGAAGGACAGGAGGCTCACGAGCTCCACGAGGTTGTGCAGCACCGCGGTGAGGTTCGGGGTGACCTCCCATGCGGCATCAGGTTGGGGCAGCGCCCCCCTCCAGTACGCCACGCCCGCCACGAAGCACAGCCCGACACCGACCACGAGGGCGAGCAGCTCGGTCGTGCTCCGCCGACCCGCCTTGTGCTCCTGCCACGCCCAGGCGGCGACCACCGGGACCAGCAGCCCGATCGTCTCCTTGATCGGGTAGCCGAGCAGCACGATCGGCAGCACGAACCACGGTCGCCGGATGGCCAGCAGCCACCACGCCACGGCGATCAGGGCCAGCACACCGGTCTCGATCAGCAGCCCGGAGGCGAAGAAGAAGGTGTTCCAGCCGACGGCGAACAGCGTCGACGCCGCGACGACGACCCGCGGGGTGAACCCCTGGGCGCGCAGCGCGGCGACGACGAACCACGTCGCCAGGAGCATCGCTGCCAGGTTCACGATCCCCAACGACAGCCCTTCCTCGAAGGGCAGCCAATGGGCGATCCACGACATGCCGCTGCGGTTGGTGAACGGGTCGTAGAGGCACTCGACCTGGAGGTCCTCCACCGGCACCCCACGGAAGTAGGCGACCAGCGCCAGGTACTGCTGCTCGTCGACCACCACGGGTCCGATCTCACGGCCCGACTCGGTTACGTAGGGACGGATCACCTCGGTGCAGCGCTCCGAGACCTCGACCACGCGCTCCATCGGTGCGCGCTCTAGGGGGAGGCCGTGCCAGTCGTAGCGGGCGAAGCGAACGCTCCCCAGGACCACCACGGCGAGGCTGAGCACCAGCCCAGTGGCGATGAACTGGTTGCGGGTCATCCGGACTCCGCCGGGTGGCCGGTGCTGGACGTCGCCGGAGGTCATGGAGCGGAGCCCACGTTCGCCGGCACGGTTCGCAGGTGCACCAGGTCCAACGCGGGCAGCTCTCGGCTGCGTTCACCCCCGGCGCGCATGGCCGCCAATCCTGGCCGCAGCCCGCGCGAGCGTCAAGCTCCCCGCCACCGCACCGGCGATCGGTCGGTGCGAGCGCGCGACCGGCGCTCGGTCGACGAGAATCCTCGACATGATCGACCGATACCGCAGCTCCGGACGGATGGTGGACCTCGCGGGTGACGAGGTGTTCGTCCTCGACACGCCCGCCGCCGAGGACACGGGTGCACCGCCCGTACTGGTCGTCCACGGCTTCCCGACCTCCTCGATCGACTGGGCCGGCGTGATGCCCGCCCTCGCGGCGCGCCGCCGGGTGATCCTGTTCGACCTCCCCGGCTTCGGCTTCTCGGCCAAGCCCGATCGTCCCTACTCGATCTTCTCCTCGGCCGATTCCACCGTCCGCCTGATCGAGGCGCTCGGGCTCCACCAGATCGATCTGGTCACCCACGACATGGGCGACACGGTGGGCGGCGAGCTGCTGGCCCGGGACCTCGAGGGGGAGCTGCCGGTCGCCATCCGACGACGGGTCATCACCAACGGGTCGATCTACCTGGAGCTGGCTCAGCTCACCGCCGGCCAGCAGGCGCTGTGGGCCGCCCCCGACGAGCTGCTCGACCCGGAGCTCGCCGCCGACGCCGAGACCCTGGCGCTGGCGCTCACCGCCACCCTCGCCCCGCCGGGCGGCGATCGCAGCCACCCCGATCCCGACCACGTGATGGCCGCAGCGCAGGCCATCGTGGAAGCCGACGGCAACCGGTTGCTCCCGCGGCTGATCCGCTACCTCTCCGACCGCCGCGACCACGAGACCCGCTTCACCGGTGCCATCGAGCGCCACCCCTCCGAGCTGGCGATCGTGTGGGGCGACCTGGACCCCATCGCGGTGATCGACATGGCCCACCGCCTCGCCGAACGACGCGACGACGCCACGCTGCAGGTCCTGGAGGGGGTCGGGCACTACCCGATGATCGAGGCACCGGAGGCCTTCGTCGCCGCCGTGCTGGCAGGTCTGGATCCCGGCTGAACCCGTTACCGTGACCCGGGAGGAGGGCGCAGGAGGTACGGGATGACGACCATGGGGACGGCGCAGGCGCAGCTCGCGGACCTGTCGGAGCTCGGCCTCCACGCGGCCCAGCCGGACCGGGCACGAGCCGCGGTCGTGGTGGTCGACATGCAGCGGTTCTTCGACCACATCGCCACTCCGCTGCTGCCGGCGGTCAACCACCTCACCGCGTCGGCGCGTCGCGGCGACCGCCCGGTGGTGTTCACCCGCCACGGCCACCACGACCTGGCTGTGGACGGCGGCGTGCTGGCCGAGTGGTGGCAGGACGACCTCGCGATCGTCGACTCGCCGCCGTGGCACCTGCTCGACGACCTCCACGTGGAGGCTCCGGATGCGATCATCGACAAGACCCGCTACAGCGCGTTCTACGGCACCTGGCTCGAGGCCTACCTGCGACGCTTGGGCGTCACCGACGTCGTGGTGTGCGGGGTGATGACCAACTGCTGCATCGAGACGACCTGCCGTGACGCGTTCATGCGGGACTTCCGGGTGTGGGTTCCGGTGGACGCCACGGCGACCGAGTCGCCGGACCTCCATCGGGGCGCTCTGGCGAGCCTCGGCACGTCCTGCGCGGTGCTGAGCTCGGCCGACGGACTGGCCCTCGCGCTCAGTCCCTCAGCCGCTGCTTGATGTCGTCGAGGATGGGGACCGGCCCCGGGTCGACTCCCGCCTGCACCGCGGCGTGCAGCGTCACCAGGTCGCCGAACAGCACGAGGTCCATCAACTGCGCGAACGGCCCGTCGCCCTGGGCCTCCACCGTGTGGATGGCCTCGACGACCTCGGCGTAGACCTCCTCCACGATGTCGAAGCGCCGCGCCACCTGGGGATGCTCGTAGTCGTGGCGCAACAGCACCAGGCTGAGGACCTGCCGGGTGACGTCGCCGTGCTGGCCCCATCCGCAGATCTCGTTGTGGGTGAGCTCGGGGATCCGGTTGGGCCAGCTCGCCACCTTGCAGTTCTCGTTGAACTGGCCCTTCCACCGCCAGGCGGCCACCTCACCCAACGCGCCGCCACCGTAGACGAGCGGCAAGGTGCGCCCGATGTGGCGTGCCAGCACCTCCGTCGGGTTGCCCGGCGCCCGCAGCGCCTCCAGGCGCCGCCGGAGCTGCTCCACGGCCGAGTCGATCTGGCTCGAGATGCCCGCCGCGAGCCCCAGGCGCTCCAGCACCACCATCGGGGCCACCGAGACCGCGCCGATGCCGGCGCGGGGCATGGGGATGGACGGGTCGACGGCCACCACCGGGGCGTTCCACAGCTGCGCCTGCTCGGCGAGACGTCCACCGGAGCACACGGCCACCAGCCGGGCCCCGGCGGCGGCCGCTGCCGACGCGGCGGAGAGCGTCTCCTCGGTGTTGCCGGAGAAGGACATGGCGATCACCAGCGTGTCGGGCCCCACGAACGCCGGGCACTCGTAGTGCTTGGAGACCAGCACCGGCACCCGGGCGACGGGACCGGCCACGGCGGCGGTGACGTCGCCGCCGATGCCGCTGCCCCCCATCCCGCAGATCAGCACCGAGGTGATCCCGTCGGCGTCGGGCAGCGCGTCGACGGCTCGGACCGCGGCTGCGGCCGTCTCGATCTGGTCGGCCAGCGCGAAGGTCGCACCGAACATGTCCAGGCTGTCGGTGTGCTCGATGTCGGCCACCGTTGGGCTCACTCGGTGAAGGTGGGCTCGATGCCCTCGGCATCGGCCTTGGCCATCAGCCGCTCGTGCTCGTCGTCGTCGAGGGTGACCGCCTCGTCGACGAGCATCACGGGGATCCCTTCGCGGATCGGGTACCGCCGACGCAGGCGAGGGTTGTAGAGCGCCGACTCGTCGGGGAAGTAGAGGAGGGGTCCCTTGTCCTCGGGACAGGCGAGGATCTCGAGCAGGCGGGGGTCGAGGAGGTCGTCGTCGGTGCTCATCGGGCTCAGCCTGCCATGACCGACTGCACCTCTGCGACCTTCTCGGCGCAGGCACCGGCGTCGGCGGCCTCGAGGTTGAGGCGCAGGAGGGGCTCGGTGTTGGACGGGCGGAGGTTGAACCACCAGTCGCCGGCGTCCACGGTGAGCCCGTCGGTGCGGTCCTGGTCGAGCGCCGAGTAGTGGGAGGCGACGACCTCGATGACCGCGAGGGGATCCTCGACCTGGGTGTTGATCTCCCCCGACGCGGCGTAGCGCTCGTAGGGCCGACGGAGCTCCGACAGCGCCAACCCCGTGATCGACATCTGCTCCAGCACGACCAGCGCGGCGATCAGCCCGGAGTCGGCCCGGAAGTTGTCACGGAAGTAGTAGTGCGCCGAGTGCTCGCCGCCGAACACGGCACCGGTCTCGGCCATCACCTGCTTGATGAACGAGTGGCCGACCCGTGTGCGCACCGGCGTGCCCCCGTGCTCCCTCACCACCTCGGGGACGGCCTTCGAGCAGATCAGGTTGTGGATCACCTTCTCGCCGGGGTGCTTGTCGAGGATGCCGGCGGCGATGATGGCGGTGGTGGTGGAGCCGGAGAGGCCGCTGCCGGTCTCGTCCACCAGGAACACCCTGTCGGCGTCGCCGTCGAAGGCCAGGCCCACGTCCGCACCCACCTCCACCACCCTGGCGCGCAGGTCGGCGGTGTTGGCCGGCTGGATGGGATCCGCCGGGTGGTTGGGGAACGTGCCGTCGAGCTCGCCGTAGAGGACCTCGAGCCCGAAGGGCAGGGGGGCGAAGACCGCCGGCACCACCAGGCCGCCCATCCCGTTGGCGGTGTCGGCGACCACCGAGAGCGGGGCCAGCGCGTCGAGGTCCACGAAGGAGCGCACGTGGGCGGCGAACGCCTCGAGCAGGTCGACCGAGCTCCGGACCCCGGGAGCGCCCGCAGGTGGGACCGCCCCGGCGAGGTGCTCCTCGGCCACCTCCCTGATCCGATCGAGGCCGGTGTCCTGGCCGACGGGTCGGGCGCCCGAGAGGCAGAACTTGATGCCGTTGTAGCCCGCCGGGTTGTGGGAGGCGGTGAACATGGCACCGGGCGAGTCCCGGGAGCCGGAGGCGAAGTAGAGCATGTCGGTGGAGGCGAGGCCCACGTCGACCACGTCGAGGCCCCGGGAGGTGACGCCTGCGGCGAAGGCGTCGGCCAGGCCGACGCCGGAAGGTCGCATGTCCCTGGCCACCATCACCTGCTCGACGGCGGCGCCGCGCGTGGCGGCCTCTTCTCGGGCGAACTCGGCGAAGCCGACACCGATGGCCTCGGCCAGGCGCTCGTCGAACTGGTCCGGGACGGTGCCGCGCACGTCGTAGGCCTTGAAGATCGGATCCAGGGGGGACATGGCCCCACAGCGTAGTGGTGGGCCGGCTACCCGCCCGGCGGTGGCAGGACGCCGAGGTCCGCGTCGTAGGCCCCCGTCCGCGACCGGTTGCGGATGCCCAGCAGGTCGCGGAGCAGGCGGGTGAAGTCGCGCACCACGTGCACGGTGGAGCGCTCCGAGTTCTCCACCTCCACCGGCACCTCGGAGAGGGTCAGCCGGTAGCGCTCCACCAGGTGGAACACCTCCACGTCGAAGGCGAACCCGTCGACGTGGCAGTTCGAGAAGACGAGTCGGGCCACGTCGCGCCGGAACGCCTTGAGCCCGCACTGCGTGTCGCGGTAGCGGCCGAGCAGCACCAGGCCGGTGAACACGTTGACCAGCCGCCCGCCGAACTCGCGGAGCCGTCCGCGCCGCACGACGGTGAGGGTGTGGGTGTGCTGTCGCGACCCCACCACCACGTCCCATCCGTCCTCCACCGCCACCAGCAGCCTCAGGACCTGGCGGGGAGAGTACGACAGGTCGGCGTCGGTGAAGGCGACCGTGCGACCCGTCGCCGCCACCATCCCCTCGCGCACCGCCGCCCCCTTGCCCCGGTTGTCGGGGTAGCTCACCACCAGGTCCGCGCCGGCGGCCCGCGCCGCTCCCGCGGTGTCGTCGGGAGAGCCGTCGTCGACCACCACCACCTCCAGGCCCCCGTCGAGGTCGGCCAGCTCGTCGCGCACGCGTGCCACGGTCGCACCGATGCGATCGCCCTCGCGGTACGCCGGGATCACCACCGACAGGCGCGGACCGCCCGGAGGTGCCGCTCGCCGGGCCGGGCGGGCCTGGTCGTCGCGCACCGAGCGGAACATGAGCTCCCGGTAGTTGGTGCTGCGCACCACCACCGCCACGGCGAGCGCCGCCACCTTGCACGCTGCCAGCGCCGGGACCGACTCCGGGTGCAGGAGGGCGACGAGGCTCACCAGCACCGTCACGTCCGCCGCCAGCGCCGCCGCCGCGGTCAACCAGTACGGACCGGGCTCGTCGAACCAGCGGCGACCGGGCGCCGCCGAAGAGCCCACGGCGGTGTGGAGCAGGTACGACACCACCGTGGCCGTCGCCACGGCGACCACGTCGGCGGGCAGCACCTTCCACCCGAGGCCCTCGACCAGCCACAGGAGGCCGCCGACGTCCACCGCCGTGGCCAGGACCCCGTACAGCAGGACCCGGCGGAGCAGCTTCAATGTGGCGTCGGAGCCGGAGGCGGATCCGGAGGCCGGTCCACCGGATGCTCTGGGCTGCTGGTTCCCGGGTCGGGATCGCGCCGGCCGCCCACCTCGGTCCGGCCCTCGGCGAACAGGGCGCCGGCGGCGCTCCGGCGGCGCTCGTCGGACCGCGCCAGCACGACGGCGACGGCGATGGCGGCCAGGGACAGCAGCAAGCCGAACAGCTCCACGCCGCTGCGGCCGTAGCTGAGCCGCACGTCGGTCTGGGTGGGCACCACCACCATGAAGTTGGGCGACACCCGCCAGGGGCCTTCGGCGCCGCTGGCCTTCCAGTTCGGGAAGTAGGAGGTTCGCACCAGCACCGGTGTGCCCGGATCGCTGACCTTGAACGAGATCCAGTCCTCGCCCTGGTCGACGTCGGACACCTCGACCTCCTCCTCGACGGGGACCGTCGGGGCCTCCGCCGCCTCGGAGCGGGCGATGCGCGGCCACTCCGAGGGGCCGGAGGTGGCCAGCGGAACGTCCCAGCGCGTGGGGTCGAGGTACCACTCGATGGCCGGGCCGGGGGTCTTCGCCGCAGTCCCCGGTTGCCCCGGAACCCCTTCGGGCCGCTCCTCGTCGTAGACCCAGCCGTCGATGTGGTCGTCCTCGGGGGTGATCACCACCGGGAGGTTCTCCAGGGGCACCACCGGATCGGCGTCCGCCACCTCGAAGACCACCCACTGGCGGGTGGCAGGCTGCTGGGTGCCCTTGTCGGTGATGGTGAACTGCTCGGTGCTGGCCAGCTCGGTGAGGTCCGGGTTCTCCCGGGCCGCCGTCACCGCCTCGGGAGTGGAGGCGAGGTAGTACCGCACGCCCATCAGCTGGAGGTGGCGGATGCCGGCGTCGAGGTCGAACTCGCTGTAGGGGAGGTCGCGTTGGGCCCTGGAGGGGTTCGGGGACAGCTCCGACTGGTTCATGAAGTGGAACGGCGTGGTGGAGCTCGCCTCGAAGTACAGGCCCTCCATGGAGCCGATGCACCCGTCGGTGAAGTACGGCAGCAGCATCGGCGCCATCGGGGTGCCGAAGCGGTCCAGGTTGGACTCGTACTCCCACATGGCCCGGCCGCAGCCGTGCTCGGCGCCCACCGCTTCCATCATGTCGATCATGGCCGAGTACTCGGGGAAGGCCTTGCCCGGGTCCTCGAGGCCCGAGAAGTTGTAGTTCGCCCAGCCGGAGGCGTTGTTCTGGCGGAACGTCACCCCCCACGCCTTCCAGCCCGCCGCGGTCGAGCCGTCGTCGCGGGTGATGGTGACGGCCTCGGTGCCCGGCAGCGATCCGCTGGAGCCCATCAGGAACACCAGCGCCACCGCCCCGGCGACCAGGGCGCCGGCCACGTCCACCACGGCCGGCTCCTCCCGCACGCGCATGAGGTCACCGGCGACGACGGCGAGCGACCGCACCACCAGGGCGATGGCCAGCGCGGCGAGGAGGTAGAGGCACAGGTAGTAGAAGGGCAGCAGGCGGGCGTTCCACAGCCGGTACTGGGGCAGGAACACGAAGGCCCATCCGAACGCCACGAGGGTGAGGGTGAGGAACCAGCCGATGCGCACCCGGTGCACCAGCGACAGCACCATGCCGGCGGCGGCCAGAGCGAACCACACGTTGCGGTGCGCCATGTCGAACTGGGCGTGCTCGGGCCAGAGGTACTTGGCGTACTCGGTGTACTTCTCCCAGCCCATGTCGTTGAGGAAGGCGCTGTTGAGGTAGAAGGGCACCACCCACCAGGCGGCCAGCAACCCCCCCACCGGCACCACCACCGCCGCCCAGCGCAGCGCCCGGCGATCGAAGCCGGCGAGCATCACCAGCGCCACGAACGTGCCGACCACCGGCAGTCCGGCCGGGACCACGAACACCACCACCAGCACCAGGACCACCGCTCCGGCGCCGAGGTAGCGGGTCGTCCGGTCGCGGTCCCACCAGGGGACGCGGTCCTCCCGGCGCGTGAGCACCACCACCGCGGTGGCGATCACGGCGAAGATGGCCGGGATGAGGTGGTTGAGCACCACCAGGGCGAGCAGCACGGCGCCCAGGGCGCGGTACCGACCGGTCTCGACGCCCTTGAACAGCACGGCGAGGTAGAGCAGCGCGAAGGTGAGCGAGATGGAGAAGGCGAACTCCCCCGCCATCGTGGAGAGGATGTTCCCCCCGAGGATGGAGTAGCCGCCCTCGAAGAGGAACAGGGTGGCCCCGATGGCGAGCAGCGGCGGGCCGGGGAAGGCGAGCCGGGCGCAGCGACCCAACGCGTAGGCCGCGAGCGGCAGGGTCACCAGCCCCGAGACCGCCACCAGCTTGAAGGCCACGTTGTAGGGGATGTCGACCAGACCCACCGCCAGCACCACGGCGGCGCACCACAGCACCACCCGGGCGAGGCGCGTGCGGACCCGGCCCTGGAGGACCGCGGCCCCGGCCACCACGGCGGCGGCCAGCGGGATCCCCAGCCACGGGGTGAGCCCGACGTCGAGCCAGACGATCAGCAGCGAGGGGACCACCATGTAGTAGGTGAAGGCGGGGAACCCGGCGTACCACGCCGAGGTCCAACCGGTGAGCCGCAGGTGGGGCAGCAGGTGGTCCCGCAGGAACGCGGGAGCCCACACGTGGGCGCCCATGTCGCCCCCGGTGGGCGTGGTGTCGCGCAGGATGTCCGCGGCGTCGACGGTCAGGAAGACGCCGACGGCGCAGGCGACGGCGATCGCCCATCCGATGATGCCCACCCAGTCGTGTCCGGAGTGCTCCTCGTCCTCGAGGGTGACCATGGCCGGTCGATCGACGGCGTCGTCCCCGTGGAGGCCCGGCGGCTCCTCCTCGACGACGGTGCCGTCGCGGCCGATCCACCCCTTTCGGGGCAGGTGCTCCGTGAGGGCCGCCGGGGATGCCTGGTCGTTCATCGGGGCACCATGCTGGCACGTCCGGGCGGTCGGCCACGAGCGTCGGCAGCTCCGGCTCGCGTGCGACGATGACCCCCCTCAGGGGCTGCGGGCGCGAAGAACGCGGCCCGCCCGTTCAGCTCGACAGGGACCTGCGGTAGCGGGTGGGCATGGACGACAGGTCTGCGAGCACGCCCTCCAGCTCCACCGTCTCGCCGTCGCGGTGCCAGCTGCGCGTGTCGCAGTCGGCGCAGGACCGCATCATGAGACGGGAACCGTCGATGGTGAGTCCGATCTCGACCAGCTCCTTGCCGCAGCTCGAGCACTCCGCCATGGGGATCACCTCCTGGGGACCCGCCCACCGGCTCCTGCCCGGTCGATCGCGATCCCGACGAGAACTCCGTCGGTCGCCAGTCGGCCACTCTTAGCGTTTGGTGCGCGCCCAGGGTGAAGACGGGTCGAACGACCCAGCCTCGCGGGCCTCGACCACCCTCCACGCTCCCCAGCTCCTTGCACTGCTTCACGTCGTCTCCAGGTACAGCACGACCACCGTGGAGGCGTTGAAGGCCACGTGGGCCCACACGGCGGGGCCCAGCCGGCCGAAGCCGACGCTCAGCGCCGCCAGGACCAGGCCGAACACGAACAGCCCGGCGAACTGCAGGGGCTGGAAGTGCAGGAGGGCGAACAGCGCCGCCGATCCCGCCACCGACGCCACCGCCGGCCAGCGCCGCTTCTCCAGGGACCTCAGCAGCAGGCCGCGGTAGAACAGCTCCTCCACCAGGGGCGCACCCACCACCACCATCAGGCTCAGCACCACCCACCCCCACGTCCCCTCGGCACGCTCGGACAGCTCGCGGGCGGGGCGGGCGAGCTCGTCGCGCGAGACGTCGAGCAGCTCCAGCAACGGGACGTACAGCAGCGGCAGCACCAGGAGCTGCGTGAACGCACCCACCGCCACGCCGAGGAACGGGTCGAACCAGCGCATCCGCACCCCGAAGTCCTGCACCACCCCACCGCCCTTGGAGCCCGCCCACAGCACGGCACCCAGCAGGCCCGCCCACATCGGGACCTGCAGCAGGGCGGCGGCCCACAGCGGGATCTCCTCGGTGCTCTGCCATCCCGCGACCGCGGCGACCACCAGCAGGGTCACCACCGAGAGCACCTGGGATGCGACGAGTCCGGCTGCGACGTCCCCGAGTCCCCAGCGACGTGCGTCCACCGTGTCCGCTGCGTACGTCTCCGACGCTCCGGCGTCGGGGATGGGGTGGGTCACCCTGTCAGGCTCCCACGAGCCGCAGCCCGCCCGCACCTCCGCTCCGCTCCCCCGCCGAGGCGTCCTGGCGTCGGTCGCACAGCTGCCAGCCACGGGGCACCCGCACCGAGGCGGCGTGCAGCGGGCACAGGTCGTGCACCATCGGGTGGCCCTCGTCGGCGAGGTCGTCGAGCCACACCGCGCTCTCGCGGTAGGCGTAGGACAAAGTGGCGACGGCGACGCCACCACAACCGGGTCGGGCACAGCTCCTGCTCACGGGTGCGACCGTATCCTGCGAGCGGGCTCAGCCCGTGGACCCCTTCTGCGACGCCGTCGCGATGTGCCTCCGCCGCCTCCCCTCTAGGCTGGGGGGATGCCTTCCGAGCGAAACGACCGTCCCGAGGACGGTCGGCCGCCCCGTAGAGAGGGCGGGATGCCGTCCTGGGTCGTTCCGATCGTGCTCGCCGTGCTCGGCCTGATCATGATCAGCACCCTGACCATGCAGGACCGCGCCTCCGACGCACTCCCCTACTCCAAGTTCGTGAGCGAGGTGAGGGACGGCAACATCGAGAAGGTCGTCTGGGACAACACGAACCAGATGATCACCGGCACCCGCACCGACGGCGAGGAGTTCACCTCGACCGGTCCGGTCGAGCCGCCCGCCGACCTCCAGGCGCTGATGGAGGAGGAGGACGTCGAGCTCACCTTCACCACGCCCACGCCCAGCTTCTTCACCACGCTCATCCCCCTGCTGCTGCCCTTCGTGCTCATCATCGGGTTCTTCATGTGGATGAACCGCCGGGCCCAGGGCCAGATGGGCGGGATCATGTCCATCGGGCGGTCCCGGGCGAAGACCTACACCACCGAGCGACCCGCCACGATGTTCGCGGACGTTGCCGGCTACGAGGGCGTCAAGCGCGAGATCCGGGAGGTCGTCGACTTCCTCAAGGAGCCCGACCGCTTCCTCGAGATCGGGGCCCGCATCCCCAAGGGCGTGCTCCTCGTGGGCCCGCCCGGCACGGGCAAGACCCTCATCGCCCGGGCCGTGGCCGGAGAGGCCGGCGTGCCGTTCCTGTCGGTGTCGGGCTCGGACTTCATGGAGATGTTCGTGGGCGTCGGCGCCAGCCGGGTGCGCGACCTGTTCGAGTCGGCACGCAAGCACGGTCGGGCCATCATCTTCATCGACGAGATCGACTCGGTCGGGCGCAAGCGGGGCGCCGGCCTCGGCGGCGGCCACGACGAGCGGGAGCAGACCCTCAACCAGATGCTCTCGGAGATGGACGGCTTCGAGGGCCACGAGGGCATCGTGATGATGGCGGCCACCAACCGACCCGACATCCTCGACCCCGCCCTGCTGCGTCCCGGGCGCTTCGACCGCCAGGTGGTGGTCCCGTTGCCGGAGCTGGAGGACCGCAAGGCGATCCTCGCGGTGCACGTGCGCCACAAGAAGCTGTCGCCGACCGTCGACCTCGACGTGGTGGCCCGCGGCACACCCGGCATGTCGGGCGCGGACCTGGCCAACCTGGTCAACGAGGCCGCCCTGACCGCCGTGCGACGCGGCTCGAAGGTGATCGAACCCCACGACTTCGAGGACGCGCGCGATCGGGTCCTCATGGGCCAGCAGCGCGAGTCCATGGTGCTCTCCGACGCCGAGAAGGAGATGACCGCCTACCACGAGGCGGGCCACGCCCTGTGCGCCGCGCTGCTGCCCAGCGCCGATCCGGTCCACAAGGTCACGATCCTCCCCCGCGGCATGGCTCTGGGCGTCACCCAGCAGCTCCCCGAGGAGGAGAAGCACTCCTACAGCCAGGAGTACCTCGAGGAGTCGATCGTGGTGGCGATGGGGGGCCGGGTGGCCGAGGAGCTGGTGTTCGACCACCGCTCCACGGGAGCGGCCAACGACCTGCAGACCTCCACCGAGCGTGCTCGCCGCATGGTCACCGAGTTCGGCATGAGCGACCGCATCGGCCCCCGGGCGTGGGGCACCTCCGGCCCGGTGTTCCTGGGCGAGGACATCGCCGCGCACCGCGAGTACTCCGAGGAGACCAGTCGGCTCATCGACGACGAGGTCGAGTCGCTGGTGCGGGCGGCCGAGGTGAGCTGCAGGGAGCTGCTCAACGCCAACCGCAAGGCCCTCGACCTCATCGCCCAGAAGCTGCTGGCCGAGGAGACGATCTCCGGCGCGGAGGTGAGCCGCCTCATCCGGGTGGCCAACGGCACCGAACCCGACGTGCCCTCGCCCACACCTCCCGCCCAGCACGCGCCGGGCCACGTCCACGGCCACGTGCCGGGGAGCCAGAACCCGGGCGTCGAGCTGCTCCCCCCGCCGCTGCCACCGCACCTCCAGCCCTCGCCCCGCACCCTGCGCAACTCGACCTGATCGGCCGCTCGCCCTCGACTGGCAGGTGTGGGATGCGCCGGTGTGGTGCCACACCTGCCAGTTCGCCATGACGGCGACCGGCGCCTCATGGCGACGGCGCCTCGTGGCGACGGGAGCAGGTGCCGGCGGCGGCGAGGCCTGCGGTCAGTGCTGACCGCAGCCGGGGGGCACCGACCCCGGCGCCCGCAGCTCGGCCACCGCACCCCAGAGGTGGGTGGCGCTGACCGGGCCCACGAAGGACGTCTGCACCACACCACGGGAGTCCACGACCACCACGATGGGCACGGCGTCGATCCCGTAGCGGCGGTGCAGCTCGGGGTGAGCGCCCACCTCCACCTCGGCGACCGCCACGGCGTCGCTGCCCAGGATCCCGGCGCGAGCCAGCGTCTCGGCGCAGGAACCGCAGGTCGCCGAGGTGAACACGACCACCAGCCACTCGGCGTCCCGGCCCTCGAAGTCGCGTCGATCGACCTGGGTCGGCACGTGGTGCGGCGAGGAGCCCTGCGTCGGGGGGTCGGAGCGCCGCCGACGGAAGAGCTCCGCGACCAGCACGGCCAGCACGACCAACCCGACGACGAGGAGCACCTTCACCCGAGGCCCTCCAGCTCACGGATCCGCGACACCACCGGCACCGCCGGCTGCCAGGCGAAGTCGGACTCGTCGGGGAAGACCTGCAGCTGCTCGACCACGACCGCCGACCCTTCGGCGACGACCTCCACCGACCACAGGTCCGCGGCCGGGGCCAGCTGCTCGCCGGTCACGATCTGGCTGTCGCCCGGCGGCACCTCGACCCGCACGGGCTCCCCTTCCGCCCCCCGTACGGTCACCTCGGCGACCGCGATGCCGGTCCCGGGGTTGTGCACCATGAGCGCGGTGGCCGCAGGATCCCCCGCGAAGCCCCCCGCCACCCACCGAGGGGCAGCCACGACCGAGCCGATCGATCCCGAGGTCCCCCGCGACATCGACGAGCGCAGCGGGGTGTCGGGGGCGTCCACGGCCGCGACGACGTCCAGCACGCGCGACGCCACCACCTGCCGGCCGTCGGATGCCTCGACCTCGATGGCGTGGTAGCCGACCTGCGCCACCCGCGACTCGGCGCTCAGGTCGATGAGGCCGTAGCGGCGCGCAGGGACCTTGAGGGAGAACGGCTCGGGCATGGTCTCCAGGCCCCCGTAGGGGATCACCTGCACGATGACCTCCACGACCTCGTCCTGGGGGTTCAGCACCACGAGCTGCTCGACGGCGGACGCGTCGGTGAGCCCTCCGGCGAAGCTCCACCGGCTGGCGGCGGCCCGACTCCCGCTCTCCAGGCGAACGCCGCTGATCGGCAGCGCGGCGTCGGCGTCGTCGAAGCTCTGGGCCAGCTCGGCCACCACCCGCCCCGAGCGGGTGAGCACGGTGGCGGAGAACTGCTCACGGCGCTGCACCGCCTCACCCAGCTCCACGACCTTCGAGCTGCCCGCCGGCACCACGATGCCCGACAACGCGGTCGGCACCCTCACGCCGGTGTCGAAGGCCACCTCGACGTCGATGGCGGCGTCGCTGGCGAAGGGGTTGAACAGGGAGAGCCGCGCAGTGGCGTCGCGGGTGGTGGACACCACCGGGAAGAACCACTCGTCGGAGGAGAGCGTCGCACACGGCGCCTGGTCCGCCCCCTCGGGATGGGAGAGCCGGTGCTCCACCACCACCGGGCCGGACGACTCGAGCATCACCGAGCTGGCCGCTCCACCCAAGCTGGCGACGTCCAGGGTGACGGTGGCGTCGGGTTCGACGTCGAGGATCGTCGAACCCACCGAGCCCGAGTCGCCGAAGGCCTCGACCCGAACGTCGAGCTGCTCCTCGGACACCGAGGTCACCACCACGGTGTGCACCAGACCCTCCACCCCGAGGTCGCGCGCCGCGCAGAACCACGAGCCTCCGGCAGCCTGCACGGCGACCGGCACCGCCGGACGGGGCACCTCCACGTCGCGCACCGGCGTCGGATCGGGCCACCACCACAGCAGCACGCCCACCGCCGCCAGCACGACGAGCGCAGAGAGCCATCGGCCCGCCCTCATGCCTGCTCCTCGGCGTCGCCGACGCTGTCGGCCGGGAGTCCGCCCGCGGGTTCACCGGGAGGCTCGCTGGCCGGTTCGGCATCAGGGCCTCCCGCGCCCGACGCGTCGGGTCGGTTCCGCCAGTCCTCCAGCACCGGCTCCTCGCCCTCGACGCGGACCAGCGGCACCTCCGGCACCGACAGCCGCCGGCGCGGCGAGGGCGCGGGGAGCGATCCCCGTCGCATCGCCAGGACCACGAGCGCCAGCAGCACGACGAGCTGCCCGGCCTGCAGCGCCCGCGAGCTCGTCGGCGTCGACCAGGCCAGGGTCGCCTCACCTCCTCCGTCGACCGCGAACTGCTGTCCCCAGCCGAACATGTCCGCTCGCGTCGCGGCGTCGCCACCGACCTCCAGCGTCCAACCGGGATCGCCGGTCACCGCCTGGGCGACCACCGAGTCCTCGCCGAGCTCCCCCTCGAAGGACGTGCCGAAGCCCGAGCCCAGGACCGGTTCCGGCACCTCCCGCCGGGTGCCCGCCAGCGAGCTCAGCAGCCCGAGCCCGCCCGTCGGCAGGGCACCGGCCAGCTCGCCCCGAGGCGGCCACACCTCGCCCACCCGGAACAGCTCCACGCCGGGGCCGATCGGCACGCGAAGGAGGTCGAGCTGCTCCTCCAGGGCGTCCACCACCCCTGCGGGCAGGGGGACCTCCTCGGGGGCGAACGGCTGCGGTGCGGGGCGATCCACGACGACCACGTAGCGGATCGCCATCGGCGCCAGCGCCTCGCCCAGGTGCACGGTGCGACCCTCGACCGCCGCCTGCACGGCGATGTCGAGCGCACGCACCGGGTCGCCCCCCGACAACCGCCACCGCTGCGACATCACCGGGGTCATCCCCTCGGTCAGGCCCAGGTTCACCCCTTCGACGCCCTGCAGCGGCCAGCCCGACATGGGCAGCACGTCGGGATCGCCGATCCACAGCGTGCGGACGTCGTCGCCGCCGTCGACCACCTCCAGCGACGGCCCGAAGTCGCCCTCCGGCAGGTACCAGCGCCCGTCGAAGGAGGCCACGACCACCGGCACCATCGCCAGGCCCAGAGCCCCCACCGCCACGAAGCTGGCCAGCTGGGGGAAGCCGAAGTCGGCGCGCACCACGTCGACCTCGAAGGCCAGCGGGCCCATGCCCACCGCCACCGCCAGGCCGAGCGCCACGGGGACCAGCAGGACCTCGACGCCCGCCCCGGAGAGCAGGTCGGCGCGAGCGGCGAGCACCCCCGCAGCGAGTCCCACCACGATCGACAGCCACCCTCCCAGGGCCCAGCCGAAGCGCCACGACCTCCCGGTCGCCAGCGGCACCGCCGCGGCCACCACCAGTCCCCACCCCCACCACCCCATGCGGAGGTCGCCGACCGAGCCGATGAGCATCTGGGAGGCGGACGGCGCCGCCACCCGACCCTCCCACAGCCCGGTCAGGCTGGCGACGTCGCCGTGGCGCACCGCGGCGACGATCCACGGGGCGTTGAGCAGCGCCGCCCCTCCCAGGGCGAGCAGTCCGGCCCCCCAGCCGCGCACCGCCGCTCTCCCCTGGCCGGCGAGCGCCGGCCCCGCCAGCACGACGAGGGCGGACAGCAGCGCCACCACGGCCCCGAGCGGGGAGATCGCCGCCACGAGCCCGACCAGCAGCGCGGTGCCCGCCAGTCGGGGGGCCGGACGCCGCGAGCCCGCCGGGCTCCCGGGGCGCCCGGGGTCGCCGGCGACCGGCGGATCCTCGGCGATGGGGGCCACCCTGCCGTGGCGCGACAGGCGGAGCACCAGCCACGGTGCAGCGGCGTAGGCGACGAGGGCCTGCAGGCGCGCTTCGCCCAGCGCGTTGAGGGCGATCGGCGAGAGGGCGTAGGCGGCGATCGTCGCCGCCCGGGTGCGCACCGAGCGGGCGCCGCCGAAGAGCCGCCAGGCGCCCACGGCGGCCAGCACCACCGGTGCCAGCAGCAGCAGACGGCGCGCTGCGCCGGCGGACGCGAACAGGACGCCGCCGACCAGGCCGAGCCCGGGCACCGCTCCGGGGGGGACCGCGCTCTCGCCCAAGCCCGACGCCCGCCACCCCGAGTACCACTCCGAGAGGAGCGCGCCCACTGAATCGCCGGCGGTGGTGAACTCGCGCATGCTGGGCAGGTCGCCGAACCACAGCGAGCGCGCCCCCAGCACCACCAGGATCGGCACCAGCACCGCCGCCCCTGTGCCGAGGCGCGAGTCGGAGGCCGTGGCCGAGCGCCACCGCTCCCGACCGCTGCGGGTGATGGCGGCGAGGCGGTGCTCGCCGTCGTCGCGACGGAACAGGGAGCGCAGCCGGGTGCTCCCGGTCAGCATGAGCGGGAGGTAGTCGACGTCGTGCACCCGGCGGTAGGCCTTGACCGCACGGCGCTCCCGCAGGACCTCCAGGGGGTGCGTGAGCCCCCAGCCCCAGGCGGCGAGGATGTCGGCGCTGCGCGACGCCCGGCCGGCGAACAGGGCACCGACCAGCTCCACCAGCGACAGCACTATGCCTGCCGGCACCACCCGTAGGAGGCGCCGCAGCTCGTAGTTGGTGAGCATGGAGCGGGTCTGGTGGCGAACGGCCAGGCGCTCGCGCACCTGGGTGGGGCGACGCAGGTCGAACTCCCCGCGATGGCCCACCACCGCTCGGGGGCAGAACTGGACCGAGGCCCCCGCGACGTAGGTGCGCCAGCAGAGGTCGATGTCCTCGCCGAAGAACGGGATGCGAGAACGGAACCCGCCGATCGTGGTGAACAGGTCGGCTCGCACCAGCATGCAGGCGTCCGACACGGCGAACAGGTTTCGAGCGATGTCGTGCTGCTCCTGGTCGAGCTCCCCCGGATCGACCAGCGAGCTCGCCGCACCGTAGGTGTCCACGCCGTAGCCGACCGACTGGAGCACGTCGGGGTGGTCCCACTCCACGAGCTTCGGCCCCACGATGCCGGCGTTCGCCCGGAATGCGTCGGCCACGAGCTGGGTGACGGCGTCGGGAGCCAGGCGGACGTCGTCGTGGCAGAGCAGCAGGAAGGGCGCGCCCTCCACCGAGCGCAGCGCCTCGTTGGCCGCGTGGGAGAAGCCCTCGTCGGCCTTCAACCGCTTCACGAAGGCTCCGGGTGCCACCTCGGCCACGCGGGGCGTGGGATCGTCGAGGCTGCCGTTGTCGACCACGAGCACCGAGAGCTCCTCGTAGTCCTGGTCCTCGATGCTGCGCAACGTCTCCTCGAACCACTCCCCCGGGTTCCTGGTCACCACCACCACCACCACCGCGGGGGCACCGGAGATGGGGATCACCTCGGTGGCCTCGGCCGCGACGTCCGGCTCCCCTGCCTCCGGTGCGCTCTCCGGGGGCTCGGCCCCCGAGAGCTCCGGTGGGGTCACGCCGGGCGTCTCCTGTGGATCCGGCGGCGGTGGTTCCGGCGGGTGGTCGGCGGGAATGGTGCTCTCCTCGGACGGGGCCTGGGTCGGGTCTGGTCGGGTTCGACTCGTCGCAGCGGCGGACGCACGTGCCCCGAGCCGGGAGCGACGCGATCGGCAAGAGATCGTACCGCGGCGACAGGCCGGCCCCCGGAACCGCCGTCGCGCCCACGTGCGGTGGCGCGACGTGCGGTACGAGCCGCCACGGTCCCTAGAGTGAGCGCCATGAGGGCACTGATCACCGGGGCGGGCGGCTTCGTCGGGGAGCACCTGGCACACCACCTGCGCGACTGCGGCGACGAGCTCGCCCTCACCGACCGCTCCCACGACGGCCTCGACATCCTGGATGCTCCCGCCCTGCTGGAGCGGTTCCGCTCCGTGCGGCCGGAGGTCGTGTACCACCTGGCCGGGGCCTCGGACGTGGGGGGCTCCTGGCAGACGCCGCAGATCACCTTCCGGGCCAACGCCGAGGGGACGCTCAACGTGCTGTGGGCCGCTCGGGAGGCGGGCGTCGAGCGCATCCTGGCCGTCGGCTCCGCCGACGTCTACGGCAAGGTGACCCCCGAGGAGCTGCCGCTCACCGAGGACAGCCCCCTGCGCCCCGTCAGCCCCTATGCCGCCTCGAAGGTCGCCGCCGACACCGTGGCCCACCAGGCGTTCCTCGGCTTCGGCCAGGCGGTGGTGCGCGCCCGTCCCTTCAACCACCTCGGCCCGGGCCAGGCCACCCGATTCGTGGCGCCCGCGCTCGCCGAGCGCATCGCCCGC
Source organism: uncultured Microthrixaceae bacterium (assembly GCA_964420125.1). GTDB lineage: Bacteria > Actinomycetota > Acidimicrobiia > Acidimicrobiales > Microtrichaceae > CAYQQQ01. The sequence continues at coordinate 120,266 of CAYQQQ010000010.1, read as the reverse complement.
AACGAGCTCACCGGAGCCGACAAGCTGCTGGTGGGCAACCTCAGCCCCCGCCGCGACTTCACCGACGTGCGCGACGTGGTGCGGGCCTACCGGCTGCTCGTGGAGCGCGGCGAGCCGGGCGAGGTCTACAACGTGTGCTCCGGCTCGGCCATCGCCATCGAGGAGCTGGCGCAGCGGATGCTGGCACGCTCCACCATCCACCAGGAGCTGGTCGCAGATCCGGAGCTGGTGCGCCCGGTGGACATCCCGGTGCTGCTCGGCGACGCCGGCAGGCTGCGCCGGGCCACCGGGTGGCAGCCGGAGATACCGCTGGACACCACGCTGGGCGACCTGCTCGAGGACATGCGACGGCGTGTCCGCAGCGACGCGGCCTGACCCTCGGGTCCGCGTCGCGTCCGAGGGCTCCGCCGTCCGCTCAGGCCGGTTCGGACAGCTGCGCCAGCATCGCTTCGAGCCTGCGCCGCTCCTGCGGAGCGTGCGTGGCCTCGATCGCTTCGCGCAGCTCGGTGCGCCAGCGACCCACGACCTCCTCGGCCACTCGCGGCGGCGCACCCTCCAACCACTGGCGATCACGCTCGCACAGCGCCACCAACAGCTCCGCGCGGGTGTAGCGGGCCGCCACCGGCGGGAGCCGCTCGGCCTTGGCCACCGGGTAGTCGGAGCCGGCCACCAGCTCGTGGGGCTCGAGGTCGAACACACCCGCGAGGAGGGTGACCGTCCGCTCGCCCGGCACGCTGCGCGCCGACTCGAGGTTGGACAACGCCACCCGGCTGATCGCCACCCGCTCGGCCAGCTCCTGCTGGGTGAGCCCCGCAGCGACGCGCAACGCAGCGATGCGGCGCCCCAGGCCGGCGTGCTCGGGGACGGGGGAGGGGGGCGAGAGGTTCGACATCGGCGGCGGTGCTGGGGCGGTGGACGTCCGGACAACCCGGTTGCGCGACAACCCAGTTGGCAGACACGGGGGGCGCTCACACTGTAGAACCACCACATGACACGACGCGCACTGATCACCGGCATCACCGGCCAGGACGGCTCGTACCTGGCCGAGCTGCTGCTCGACGAGGGCTACGAGGTGATCGGCATGGTGCGTCGGTCCTCCACGGTCACCTTCGAGCGCATCGCCCACCTCCAGGACCGCATCGCCACCGTGCCGGGCGACCTCCTGGACCAGGCCAGCCTCATCGACCTGCTGCGCACCTACCGCCCCGACGAGGTCTACAACCTGGCGGCGCAGAGCTTCGTGCAGACCAGCTTCGGCCAGCCGGTGCTCACCGGCGACGTGACGGCGCTCGGCGTGACCCGGCTGCTGGACGCCATACGGATCGTGGACCCCGACATCCGCTTCTACCAGGCCTCCAGCTCCGAGATGTTCGGCAAGGTGGTGGAGGTGCCCCAGCGGGAGTCCACCCCCTTCTACCCCCGCTCCCCCTACGGGGTGGCCAAGGTCTACGGCCACTGGATCACCGTGAACTACCGGGAGAGCTACGACCTGCACGCCTCCAGCGGCATCCTGTTCAACCACGAGTCGCCCCGTCGGGGCCTCGAGTTCGTGACCCGCAAGATCTCCAACACGGTGGCCAAGATCAAGCTCGGTCAGGCCAAGGAGCTCCGCTTGGGCAACCTCGAGGCCAAGCGCGACTGGGGCTTCGCCGGCGACTACGTGCGCGCCATGCGGCTCATGCTCGCCCAGGACGCACCCGACGACTACGTGGTCGCCACCGGGGAGACGCACTCCGTGCGGGAGTTCTGCGAGGTCGCCTTCGGCCACGTCGGGCTGTCCTGGGAGGACCACGTCGTGGTCGACGAGGCCTTCTACCGCCCGGCCGAGGTCGAACTGCTGGTCGGTGACGCCACCAAGGCCCGCACCACGTTGGGCTGGGAGCCCCAGGTCGGCTTCCAGGACCTCGTGGTGATGATGGTCGACGCCGACATGGACCTGCTCGCCGGGCGGCTCCGGTCCATCGGTTGACGGGGGCGTCGTGATCACGGTGCTGGCCGGAGGGATCGGGGCCGCGAAGTTCCTCGCCGGCCTGGCGGAGGAGGTCGAACCCGCCGAGGTGACCGCGGTGGTCAACGTGGCCGACGACACGTCGGTGCACGGCCTCCACGTGAGCCCCGACCTGGACTCGTGCACCTACACCCTGGCGGGCGCCAACGACAGCGAGCGAGGCTGGGGGTTGCGGGGCGAGACCTGGCTCGCCATGGAGCACCTCCGCCGCTACGCCGAGGCCAACGACGTCACCGGTGGCGACGCCGCCGGTTGGTTCAGCCTCGGCGACCGCGACCTCGGCACCCACCTGTACCGCACCTCGCGCCTCGCCGAGGGGGCCCCGCTCTCCGAGGTGACCGCGGAGATCACCGGCGCCTGGGGGCTGGCCAGCCGGTTGCTGCCCGCCACCGACGATCCGGTGCGCACGCGGGTGCGCACCACCGATGGGCGGGAGCTGGCGTTCCAGGAGTACTTCGTGCGCGAGCGACACGACGTCGAGGTCGCCGCCATCCACCTGCAGGGCGCCGACGCCGCCCGCCCGGCCCCCGGGGTGATCGAGGCGATCGAGGGGGCCGAGGTGGTCATCATCGCCCCCTCCAACCCGGTGGTGTCGATCGACCCGGTGCTGGCCGTGCCCGGCGTGCGGGAAGCCGTGCAGCAACGGCGCGGGCGGGTGGTGGCCATCTCCCCCATCGTGGGGGGAGCAGCGCTGAAGGGGCCGGCCGACCGCCTCCTGCGGGACCTGGGCCACGAGCCCACGGTGGTGGGCATCGCCCGCTGGTACCGCGACCTGGCCGCCACCCTGGTGGTGGACCTCGAGGACGCCGAGCTGGCCGACGCGGTCACCGAGGAGGGGACGCGCTGCGTGGTGACCGACACGATCATGCGCTCCACGACGGTCTCGGCCGCGCTGGCCCGAACCGCCATCGACGCCGCCCTCGGAGCCGAGGGGTGAGCCTCGCCGTCGTCGGGATCGTCGGCATCGGGGAGGTGCGCCGGGGCACCGACCTGGCAGGGGAGATCTGCTCGGCCGCGTCCGCCCAGGGGTTCCCGCTCGCCGAGGGCGACGTGGTCGTGGTCACCCAGAAGGTCGTGTCCAAGGCCGAAGGGGCGATGGCCAGGGTCGACCCCGACGATCCGCTGAGCCACAAGCCGCTGGTGGACGCCGAGTCGGTTCGGGTGCTGCGCCGGCGGGGCGACCTGGTGATCAGCGAGACCCGACACGGCTTCGTGTGCGCCAACGCGGGGATCGACCGCTCGAACGTCGCCGCCGACGAGGTGGCCCTGCTCCCCGAGGATCCCGACCGGTCGGCGCGCCGGATCCGCGACGGCATCCGGGCCCGAGCGGGAGCAGAGGTGGCGGTGGTGGTCTCGGACACCTTCGGTCGACCCTGGCGGCGGGGGGTGACCGACGTGGCGATCGGCTCGGCGGGGATCCGGGCGATCATCGACCTCCGGGGCACCACCGACGCCCACGGCCGGGAGCTGCAGGTCACCGAGGTGGCAGTGGTCGACGAGCTCGCCGCCGCCGCCGATCTGGTGATGGGCAAGGCCTCCGGCATCCCCGTGGCGGTGGTCCGTGGTGCGGACCCGGCGTGGATGCTGCGGCCCGGCCAGCGCAGCGGCGTGCTGGCCGACGTGGTGCGCGACCCCGCCGAGGACCTCTTCCGCTGAACCTGCGCCGCTCGACTCGCCGCTCAGCAGCTGCCGCGGGCGCCGAAGTTCTGGGTCCAGTAGGGCACCCCGTCCACGCTGTCGACGAGACCGGCGCCGAAGTGCGCCAGCCGGGCGTCGAGGATGTTGGCGCGGTGCCCGGAGGACGCCATCCATGCGTCCATCACGGAGGCCACCGACGGTTGGCCCGCGGCCACGTTCTCCGCGGCCCTGCTCCAGCCGGTGTAGCCGGCCCGGTCGAGTCGCACCCCGATGGTCGAACCGTCGGATCCCGTGTGCGACATGGTGGCGTGCGCGGCCTGGTCCGCGGAGTGGCCCTGGGCGGCAGCCGCCACGGTGGCGCACCACGCCAGCGGCGGCACCCCCGCCTCGGCACGCCGCGCGTTGACCAGCGCCAGCATGTCCGACTGCCACGTGTCCGACCGGGAGCCGACCGGAGCGGGGGCGCAGCCGGCGGCCAGCAGCACCAGCAGTGCCACCACGACGGAGCGCGCCGTCGTGCGTGACGTCGGTGGTGCAGAACCTGGCATCGATGCCCCCTGGTCGAGTCCCACCACCGCATCGGCATCCCACCGCCGCCGACTTGAGCGTCGACGGCCCGGCACCCTGTCCCTGCGCTGCCGCAGTACCGTTCGCCGCCATGGGTGTGCATCCGATGGACGACCAGGTGGTGGTGATCACCGGCGGCAACTCCGGCATCGGCCTCGAGACGGCGGTGGCCCTCGCCGCGGCCGGCGCCGAGGTGGTGCTGGGGTGCCGCGACCGGCCCAAGGCGACCGCGGCGGTGGAGGAGGTCCGCCGGCGCTCGGGAAGCGACCGGGTGCGTTCGTCGCCGCTGGACCTTGCCGACCTGGGTTCCGTGCGCGACTTCGCTGCCGCCCTGGCCGCAGAGCTCGACCGGGTCGACGTGCTCGTCAACAACGCCGGGCTGATGCTCGACCGCCGCACCGAGACCGCCCAGGGCTTCGAGACGGTGTTCGGCGTGAACCACCTGGGCCACTTCCTGCTCACCGACATGCTGCTCGACCAGCTGCGGGCCGCTCCTCGGGGCCGCATCGTCGTGGTCGCCTCCGACGCCCATCGCCTGGCCGTCGGAGGGCTGCGCTGGGGCGACCTCGACCGCCACCGCGGCCGCTACCACCCGTGGCGTGCGTACGCCGAGTCGAAGCTCGCCAACATCCTCCACGCCCGGGCGCTGGCCGCACGGCTGGAGGGCACCGGCGTGGTCGCCCACTCGCTGCACCCCGGTTCGGTCGCCACCAACTTCGCCGGTGAAGGGGACACCCGGGGCAGGGTGCGACGGATGGTCGACCTGGCCCGACCTCTGTCGCTGAGCCCCGCCGAGGGGGCCCGCACCTCGATCCACGTCGCCACCTCGCCGGAGGCCGGTGCCTGCACCGGCCTGTACTGGGCACGTGAGCGCATCCAGCTGCCGAGCCGGCCGGCACGCGAACGGGGAGCGCCCGAGGAGCTGTGGGCCATCAGCCGCCGGATGCTGGCCGCCGTCGGCTGAGCCCCGCGCGTCCCCGGGCCGTGGAACCCTGCGGGCGGGTGCCGCTCAGGCCTGGGAGCGGAACCAGTCGAGCACCGCGGCGGTGCCGGTCGACAGGTCGGTGAAGGGCTCCCACCCCAGGTGGAGCTTCGCCCGCGTCGCGTCCAGCGACGACCGGTCGAGCTCGCCCGCCCTCGCAGCGGCGAACTGCGGTTCCCCGGCCACGCCCGCGTTGTCGGCCATCGTGCGGTACAGCTCGACCACGGAGGTCTCCACACCCGTGCCGATGTTGCACAGCAGGCCGCTGCCGCGCTCGCCGGCGCGGACGAACGCGTCCACCACGTCGTCGACGAAGACGTAGTCACGGGTCTGCTCACCCGTGCCGAACACGGTGCACGGATCGCCGGCCAGCAGCCGTCCCGCGAAGATGGCCACCACGCCGGCCTCGCCGTGGGGGTCCTGGCGCGGCCCGTACACGTTGGCGAGCGCCAGGGCCGTGTACTCGATCTGGTGGAGCTCCCGGTAGACGTGCAGGTAGTCCACCGCCGCCTTCTTGGTCACGCCGTAGGGGGAGACAGGCCGTTGCGGATGGGCTTCTGTGACCGGAAGGTCCGCCGGGTCGATCTCGCCGTAGATCGTGCCGCCCGAGGAGGCGAACGCCACCTTTCTCGCCCCGGCACGGCGGGCGCCCTCCAACACGTGGATGGTGCCGATCAGGTTGGTGCGGGCGTCCCGTGCCGGATCGGCCACCGACACCCGCACGTCGATCTGGGCGGCCAGGTGGAACACCACCTCTGGCGCCCGGCGCTCGATCAGCTCGCTGACCACCGGGTCGCAGATGTCGATCTGGTGGAAGCTCAACCGGCCCTCGGCCGCCGCTCGGGCGTCGGCGAGGTTGGCCAGCTTCCCGCTCGACAGGTCGTCGATGACGTCGACCGAGTGGCCTTCGGCCAGGAGGCGATCGACGAGGTTCGAGCCGATGAACCCGGCTCCTCCGGTGACCAGGACCTGCATGTCCGCTCCGTTCTCGTGTCGTCGTCGGGTGGGCTCGGCGCTCGGCGCCGAGGGTCTCAGGCCACCGTAGCGACGGCCGTGGCGTGCGGGGCGGTCCCTCAGGTCGCGGGCCAGTCCTCCGGCGGCGGGAGGCGCTGGTCGCACAGATGGGTGCCGGCCAGGACGTCGAACCCGGCGCCGACGACGGAGAGGTTCGTGAGCACGCAGCCCTCCCCCACGACCGCGCGCTCGCCGACGAGTGCCCGTTCCAGCACGCTGCCTGCGCCCACCCGAGCGCCGTCCATCACCACCGACTCCGCCACCTTGGCGTGGGGCCCCACGACCGCGCCGCGCCCCACCACGGAGCGCACGATGTCGGCGGAGGGGTCGATGCGGGCGCTGGGGTCGATGCCCGGTTCGAACTCCCCCCGTGCCCCGGCGAGCAGGTCGAGCTGGGCCTGGAGGTAGGCCTCGGGGGTGCCGGCGTCGATCCAGTACGCCTCGGACTGGACAGCGTAGAGCTCGCCCCGCTCGACGAGGATCGGGAAGACCTCGCGCTCGATGGAGACCTTGCGACCGGGCTCCACCAGGGCCAGCACCTCCGGCTCCAGGACGTAGGTGCCGGCGTTGATCCAGTTGCTGGGCGCGGTGCCCGGCTCCGGCTTCTCGATGAACGCCTCCACCCGGCCGTCGGACCGGAGGGGCACCACCCCGTAGCGCGACGGGTCCTCCACCGGGGTGAGGGCGATCGTGGCCAGGCCGCCGAAGTCCTGGTGACGGGACCACAGCCCGGCGACGTCGAGGTCGGTCAGCACGTCGCCGTTGAGGGCGAGGAACCGCTCCTCGATGCCGGCCTCGGCGGCGGCGAAGCGGATGGCCCCCGCCGTGTCGAGCGGTTCGGGCTCCACGGCGTAGCGCAGCTGCACGCCGGCGCAGCGACCTTCGGGGAACGCCGAGAGGAAGACGTCCGGCCGATAGCCGAGGGACAGGACCACCTCGGTCACTCCCGCCGCTCCCAGGGCCGCCACGACGCGCTCCAACATGGTGACCCCGACCACGGGCAGCATCTGCTTGGGCACGCCCAGGGTGAGCGGGCGCAGGCGTGTGCCGAACCCGCCGACCAGGACCACTGCACGCACGCTCAGCCTCCGGCGGTGGTCGTGGTGGCCTCGGCCGTCGAGGTGGGTGCACCCGCTGCGGTGGTGGTGGTCTCGCCGGCGGCGGTGGTCTCGGTCGAGTCGGGCGCGGTGGTGGTCCCCTCGGCCTTCTGCGGCTTCTCGTCGGTCGGGTCGCCGAGCGCGTCCACCGACGGAGGCAGGCTCACCTCGGCGTCGCGCGGGGCGAACGCCAGCACGTAGGAGCGGCCGTCCGCGTTGAAGCGGGTGGCGGTGATGGCGGAGGAGATGATGCGGGGCTCGGTGGCGTCCACGGCCTGGGGGGGCCAGTCGTAGAGGGCGACGCGCCCCGGCTCACCACCGCAGTCGTCGCCGTTGGTGTAGGTCGTGCCGTCGGGCAACGTGATCGAGGTGTCGGTGACCTGGATGCCCATCGCCTCGAAGAACAGGGCGAAGGTGGCGTTGGACCCGGCGTTCGCCTCGTCGTCGGGGGCCACTCGGATCAGGCCGTCGGGGTAGAGCACGATCGGGGCGTCGGGGTCGGCGGGCTGCAGGGTGCCGCGGAACTCCCCGCAGACGAACACGCCGAACGCCTCGTGCCACACGGTGCCGATCGCCGGCTCCTCCTTCTCCACGTCACGGCGGTGCTGCACGGCCAGGAACGTGAGCGCGAGCCCGACGACGAGGATGCCCGCGATCAGCGCGGGGAAGCCGAGCTGGCGACGCTGGCCGGGGGTGCGGGTGGCCCCCGCCTGCTGCACGCGCTTGATCTTCTTGGCGGAGGAGGCCTTGCCCATACGGCGCCTCACGGTAGCGCCTCGGAGCGGTCCGCCCGAAACGACCCGTCCGGGTTCTCAGCCGTCGCCGCGACGGCGTCGTCGAACGGCTCTGCGGGGGCGACGTCGGCACAGCTCCTCGAAGAGGTGCTCGTAGGCCTCCCCCACCGCGGCCGGCGACACCCACGTCTCCACGAAGCGCCGGCCGGCCGCTCCCATCTCGGCGCGTCGAGCCGGGTCGTCGAGCAGCTCCACGAGGGCGGCGTCGAAGGCGTCGGGGTCCTCGGGGGCCACCGACATCCCGGCACCGGCAGCCTCGATGGTCGTGGCCACCTCTGTGCCCGGGTCCACCGAGGCCAGCACCGGCCGACCCGCAGCCAGGATGGAGTACAGCTTGGACGGCACGGATGAGCGGGCCAGACCCCGGCGCAACGGGATGACGTGGAGGTCGGCGGAGGCCAGCACCTCCGGGAGCCGCTCGCGGGGCTGCATCTCCACGAACCGCAGGTTGCCCAGCCCGGCAGCTGCCTCCATGAGCCGGGCCTGGGCGGAGCCCCCGCCGTTGATCACGAACACCAGGTCGTCGCGCTCGGCGTGACGCCGCGCGGCGTCGACGAGGAGGTCGAGCGACTGCGACATCCCCACGTTGCCGGCGTACATGACCACCGTGCGCTCCCCGAGGTCGTGCTCACGGCGGTAGGGGGTCAGGCGGTCGCGGGGAGAGATCCGCTCGGTGTCCACGAAGTTGGGGATGACGCGCACCCGCTCGGGCCGGTGGCCGGCCAGCTTGGCGCCCAGGTTGCCCTTGAGGTCCTCCGACAGCACGGTGACGGCATCGGACCGTCGGTACAGGAAGCGCTCCAACCAGGACGCGACGGCGATCACGGCCGGGTTGGTGATCACGCCCAGCTCGACGGCCACGTCGGGGAACACGTCCTGGATGTTGAACACGAAGGGCACGCGGCGCGTGGCCGCCGCCAGCCACCCCGACACGCCGAGGGGCAGCGGTGGGGACATCACCATCACCGCATCCGCTCCGTGGCGCGACACCAGCGCCGCCAGGGTGGCCGCGCCGGTGAAGCCGGCGAACCCGGCGGCGCGGGCCACGATGTCGGTCTTGTCGGTGGGGAACGGGTGGAGCCGGGTGATGCGGCCCCACGGCGTCGCCTCGGTGCGCCACGGCCGGCCGCGCCACCCGGGCTCCACCTCGTGGAGCCGGTACCACGGCAGTGCGGTGACCACGTGGAGACGGTGTCCCCGGGCCGCGAGCGCCTCCACGATGGCCGTCATCACCTCGCCGGTGGGGGCGACGTCGGGGGCGTAGTGGGGGCAGAGGACGAGCAGGTTCATGGCACAGCCAACGCATGTCGCCAGGCGGCGACGAGGCCGTCGGCGGTGGCCGACGGCGAGAACCGACCGGCACGGGCCAGGCCGGCCTCGACGACCTCGCGGCGGCGGGCACCGTCGAGGTCCACCACAGCCTGCATGGCGGCCGCCCAGCCTGTCACATCGTCGGGGTCGACCGGCGAGGGGGCGGCCCCGGGCAGGGTGCCCACCACCTCGGGCAGCGCCCCGGCGTCGGCCACCACCACCGGGACCCCCCGCACCATGGCCTCCAGGGCCGGCAGGCCGAAGCCCTCGTAGCGCGACGGGACGACCACTGCGGTGGCCTCGCGGTAGCACTCCTCCAACCGTGTCCGCTCGATCCGCCCGGGCCGCTCGACGTGGCCGGCCAGGTCCGCCCGGGCCATCCGGGCCCGGACCTCCGCCTCGCAGGGGCCGGGGCCACCGGGCAGCACCAGGCGCGCCTCGGGAACGTCGCGACGCAGCTCGGCGAAGGCCTCGAGCAGCACGAGGTGGTTCTTGTGGGGGTAGGTGATGGCCGGGTACAGCAGCATCGGCTGATCGGGATCCGGCCTGGAGCGGTCCTCGCCCGGGGCCGATCCCGGGGGTCCCGGGGCCGGCGAGGTCACCGACCACGGCACCACGTGCACCCGGGAGCCCTCCACCCCCAGCAGCGCTCGGAGCCGTCCGGCGGTGAAGCGGCTCGGCACGCAGACCGCCCGGGCGACCCGGGCCGAGCGTCCGAGCATCGCCCGCAGGTAGAGCCGCTTGCGGGTGGCGAAGTTGGCGGGCAGGTCGAGCGGCTGGAGGTCGTGGACGGTGAGCGTCTGGCAGCCTGGATGGACCAGGGGGACGACCCCGCCGGCGTGGTGCACCAGGTCGGGTCGCAGCGCCCTGGCACGACGCGCCAGCCACGTCTGCTCGGCGGCCACCCGGGCGACCTTCGACGAACCGGACAGGTCGAGCACCTCGCAGCGGCACGCCGCGGCCAGGTCGGGATGGGCGTCGAGGAAGGGACGCAGCACCGCCAGCTGCAGCTCCACCTCGGGACGGGTGCCCAGCACGGCGCGCAGCGCGTCGGTGGTGGACTCCTCGCTGCCGCCCACCACGCCCGGAACCAGCCAGGTCAGGTTCACCAGCACCCGGAGGCGTCCGCCGTCGCTCACCGCGGCCTCCTCACCCCAGCACCCGACGGTAGACGGCTCCGACGGCCGCAGCCGTGGCGTCCCACCCGAACCCGGCGGCCCGCTCCCGGCCGAGGGCACGGCGCCGGTCGGCGTCGCCCGGGTCGGCCAGCAGCGCCTCGAGCGCCTCGGCAAGGGCATCGACGTCGCCGGCGGGCACCAGCACCGCGGCGCCGCCGGCGACCTCCTCCATGGCGGTGCCCGAGGTGGTGATCACCGGGGATCCGGCGGCCATGGCCTCGAGGACGGGCAGGCCGAAGCCCTCCGCCCGCGACGGCAGGCAGGTCGCCGCCGCCGCTCCCAGCAGCACCCGCAGCTCCTCGCGGGGCACGAAGCCCAGTCGGTGGACCTCCGGCCCCGACGCCGCCAGGAGCCCATCGAGCTCCCCCCAGCCGGCGGGGCCCACCAGCACCAGGTCGGCGCCCGGGCTCCCGAGCCGCGACCACGCCGAGAGGAGCACGTCGAGGCCCTTGCGCGGCTCGGAGGTGCCCACGAAGAGCACGAACGGGCGTCGCAGGCCGTGGCGGCCGAGCACGCGCGCCACCTCCTCGGGGGTGGGCGCCACGATCTCCTCGACGCCCAGGGGCACCACGTGCAGGCGCTCGGGGTCGAACCCGTGCGCCTCGAACTCCCGGCGAGACCACTCCGAGGGCACCAGCACCGCGGCCGCCTCCCGCCGGATCCGCTCCAGCCCACGGGTCATCAGCCGCACCCCCCTGCGGCGGAAGCGCTCCGGCATGGTGAGGGGAAGGAGGTCGTGCACCGTCGCCACGGTCGGCACCCGCTCGGGTGGGGCGGCGATGGGGATGGTCAGGTGCACCAGCTCGACCGCTCCGGTGGCGCTGGTCACCCGGGGCCGGCGCAGGTGGTGCCAGGCGTCGTAGAGCCACGGCACGGGCAGGGCGAGCGAGGCGGTGGGCACCGGCGGGCGGAACCCCTCCGCGGGCGTGCCACCGGCGGGCACCACGCCGATCACCTCGGCGACGCCGTCGCGCTGCAACGCCTCGGCCAGCGCGTTGGCCGCCACGGCCGTGCCGCCGGGCACCGCGTGCCAGTCCTGGGTGAGGGTCATGGCGACCCGCGGTGCGGCGGCCATCACGAGGAGTCTCCCACGGGCCCGAGGGAGTACCGTGACCCCCGATGAGCGATTTCTGGAGCGGCCGCCACGTCCTGGTCACCGGCGCCGGAGGCTTCCTCGGCGGCGCGGTGCTCCGGGCCTTGGAGCCCCGCCGACCGGGTCGGGTCTCCACCCCCTCGTCCTCCGAGCTCGACCTGCGCGACCGGGAGGCCACGCTCGAGCTGGTGCGCTCGCTGGCGCCGGACGTGGTGATCCACCTCGCCGCTCGGGTCGGGGGCATCGGGGCCAACCGCGAGCGCCCCGCGGACCTCTACCTCGACAACCTCCTCATGGGCACCTTCGTGCTGGATGCCACCCTGCGGGCCGGCACCCCAAAGACGGTGGTCGTCGGCACGATCTGCTCCTACCCCAAGTTCACCCCGGTGCCCTTCCGGGAGGAGTCGCTGTGGCAGGGCTACCCCGAGGAGACCAACGCCCCCTATGGCGTGGCCAAGCTCGCCCAGCTCACCCAGCTCCAGGCCAACCGCGACCAGTACGGCCAGCAGGCGATCTATCTGATGCCCACCAACCTCTACGGCCCGGGGGACAAGTTCCACCCGGCGGTGAGCCATGTGATCCCGGCGCTGATCAAGAAGTGCGTCGAGGCGGCGGAGGCCGGGGCGGCGCACATCGACGTGTGGGGAACGGGTTCTGCCAGTCGCGAGTTCCTCTACGTCGACGACGCGGCGGAGGGGATCCTGCTCGGCACCGAGCACTACGACCGCGGCGACCCGGTCAACCTCGGCACCGACGAGGAGATGCCGATCCGCGAGCTGGTGGGGACGATCGCCGAGCTCGTGGGCTTCGAGGGCGAGATCCGCTGGGACGCCACCAAGCCCGACGGCCAGCCCCGGCGCAGGGTCGACCCCAGCCGGGCCAAGGAGGAGTTCGGCTTCGTGGCGTCCACGCCGTTCCGCGAGGGCCTGGCCCGCACGATCGACTGGTACCGGACCAACCGGGAGCTCGCCGAGTCCCGCGACCACTGACGGCTCCTCCTACCAACGCCGACCGCCCCGCCGCCCCCCCACCCCGCCGAGCTGCCACCCAGCCGGCACCGCCCCGGTGCATCACGGGTGGCAGTCCGGGGAGATCACGGGGCGAGTGCCCCACCCCGCCGAGCTGCCACCCAGCCGGCACCGCCCCGGTGCATCACGGGTGGCAGTCCGGGAGGTCAGTGGCGGGCGGGTCAGTGGCAGGCGGCGGCCTTGGCCGGGTCGCTCGGCACGATCCCCGGCGGCGCACCCTCGGCCTCAGCCGCTTCGAGGAACGCAGGGTCCTGGTCGGCCGGCAGGGTCGTCTCGGTGGTCGGCGCGTCGGTGGCCGGCGTCTCCGGCGCCACCTGCTCCGGCGCCTCGGCGGGGGGCACCGGGGTCTCCTCCGCCACCACGCCGGTGAGGAAGGGGTTGTAGCCCTCCTCCGGCTCCTGCAGCTCGACCGGCAGCTCCTCGATGGCCAGCGGCGTGTCCCGCAGCCCGCCGAACTGCCGGCCCAGGTTCAGCACCAACCGGGGGCCGACGACGTCCTCGTCGAAGACCATCGCCGGCGTGTCCACGAGCTGGGCGGCGAGCAGCTGAGCGGCGGGGAACCCGCCCTGGCCGTAGGTGATGCTGGTGGCGGAGGCCGACTTGCGAGTGGTCATGGAGTCGGCGTCGAAGCCCCGCTGGTCGAGCGACGCCACCACCAGACCCAGGCTCTCCTGCTGGTCCCGGGTCCCGGCGACGTCGACGATCACGTCGGCGGCCGCCAGCTGCTGGGACTCGTCGTAGCCCCAGAACGGCACCAGGAGCGGGAGGGTCTCGTCCCAGTCGACCTCCTGGTAGGAGATCCCGCCCCGGTCCTTGGAGTAGGTGACGATCTGCTGCGTGGCCAGCTCGTCGGGGTTGAAGGTGCGGAACACGTCCACCAGCTCGAGGATGATCCCGACGTTGAGGCTCTGGTCCATCACCACCGACTGCACCCCCGCGTCGACGAGGCCGAAGGCCGTGCCGGGGTTGCGCAGGCCCTTGTCGGATGCCCGCCGCATCGAGCGCTTGATGAAGTCCTGCTGGCGGGTGATCCGACCGAGGTCGCCGGTCTGGTCGTACTGCCACTTCCCGTCGAGCTTGAACTGGAAGTGGCGGGAGCGGGCGTAGGCCAGCGCTTGGACGGGGTCGAGGGTGATGCAGCCGGGCTCGGTGACGTTCAGACCGGTCTTCAGGTCACGCACCGGCACCTCGAAGTACACCGGCACCCCGCCGAGCTGCTCCACGAGGTCCTTGAAGGCCGCGAAGTCCACCTGCACGTAGTTGTCGATGGAGATGCCGAAGTTGCGCTTGATGGTGCGGATCAGGTTGAGCGGGCCGTCGACGTCCCACACCGCGCCGTTGATCTTGGTCATCTCTCCGCTGGGGAGCTCCACCCGGGTGTCGCGGGGGATGGAGATCAGCTGCGCCGTGCCCGCTTCGGGCTCGATCCGCAGGATCATGATCACGTCCGCCAGGCGCTCGCCGGTGCGGCCGTTGCCGACCGGGTCGTCCTCGTCGAGGTTGGCAGCGCTGTCGGTGCCGATGATCAGGATGTTGCGGGGCTCGGACACCTCCACCGGCTGGGCGTCGGGCGAGTCGATCGCCACCGTCGACACACGGGACAGCTTCTCCTCGAACACGGTCAGCCCGGCGGCGGCGGCCAGGCAGGCGACCGCGAGCACCGCGTTGAACGTGAGCAGCAGCCGCTGCGGCCAGGTTCGACGGAGCTTGCCGGCGGATCCCACGGGGTCCGACGGTAGCAGTGGGGACCGCCGGATCCGCGAGTCCCCACCCCTGCCCTGAGAGGCCCCACGGGCTTCCGCCACGGCCGGCGACGACACCGGAGGACGTAGGATCCCCTGGGTTGAGCGACCCGCCCCACATCCCCCTCCAGGCATCGATCCCACCGCCCACGGTGGAGACGCCCCACCCGCTGGCGGTGGTGGGCGGGCGGCTGTGCACCGACCTGGTGGACGTCACCTCCGACCTGGGCGCCCTCGACAGCGGGGGGTTCTGGGCGGTCGTGCTCCCCTTCGACGCGCCGGCGGTGTGCGCCCGCTTCGCCTCCGTGCGCCCCGCTCGCCCGTGGCCGGGGCGGCCGTGGCGGGGCCCTGGAACCGCCCAGTGGCGCTGCAGCCTCGGCCACGAGCGCTTCACCCGGGGGGTGCGCACCATCCGTGAGGAGATCGCGGCGGGCGACGTCTACCAGGTGAACCTCACCCGGCGACTGCGGGCACCGCTGCCCGCCGCCGATCCGCGAGGGCCGTGGTCCGCCGACGTCGCAGCGCTGGGGGCCGCTCTCGCCCAGGGCAACCCGGCGCCCTACTCGGCAGTCGTGCACCTCCCGGCCCACGGGGTGGCGGTGGCCAGCGCCTCCCCGGAGCGGTTCCTGGCCCGGGAGGCGGAGCGGGTGTGGTCCTCCCCCATCAAGGGCACCGCCGCCACCCCGGAGGGGTTCCTCCCCAAGGATCGGGCCGAGAACGTGATGATCGTGGACCTCGTGCGCAACGACCTGGGCCGGGTGTGCGAGTGGGGTTCGGTGCACGTGCCGTCGCTGCTGGCGGTGGAGCAGCACCCCGGCCTGTACCACCTGGTCAGCACCGTGGAGGGCCGTCTGCGGCCCGGGCTCGGCTGGACCGAGGCGATCGAGGCGACGTTCCCCCCGGGATCGGTGACCGGAGCACCGAAGCTGGCGGCGCTGGACTCGATCGCCCGCCTGGAGCCCGAACCCCGCGGTGTGTACTGCGGTGCGGTGGGCTGGGTGGACGCCGACCGGGCGATCGGCGACCTGAACGTGGCGATCCGCACCTTCTGGATCGAGGACGACGAGCTCAACTTCGGCACCGGGGGCGGCATCACGTGGGGTTCCGACCCCGAGGCGGAGTGGGCCGAGACCGAGCTGAAGGCGGCCAACCTGCTGTCGGTGGCCGCCGGCTCCCATCCGAGCGACGACCGACGAGGGGCAGCCGAGCAGGCAGCGGCAGGAACAGCGCAGGAGGATCCCATGGAGATCGAGCCGTGACCGGGGGCGGGGCGACACCGATCGTGTGGATCGACGGGGCGCTGCGGGATCCGGCCAGCGCCGGGCTGCACTGGTCGGACCACGGCATCACCGTCGGCGACGGCGTGTTCGAGACCCTCAAGCTGGCCGACGGGTCGCCCTTCGCCCTGACCCGGCACCTGGACCGGCTGGCCCGTTCGGCCGCGGGGCTGCGCCTGGAGGT
Source organism: uncultured Microthrixaceae bacterium (assembly GCA_964420125.1). Lineage (GTDB taxonomy): Bacteria > Actinomycetota > Acidimicrobiia > Acidimicrobiales > Microtrichaceae > CAYQQQ01. Next base: position 104,353 of record CAYQQQ010000010.1, on the reverse strand, counting down.
GCCGCCTCGCGCCGAGCTCGCAGCGGCGGCGCTGGAGGTGGCCACGGCCTGGGGGCGACGGCCCGGCCGGCTGCGGATCACCCTCACCGCCGGCCGGGGCCCGATGGGATCGTCGCGGGGCACCGCGGGCCCAACGCTGATGGTGACCGCCGGCGAGATGACCGTGCTGCGCGACCCCACCGACGTGGTGGTCGTGCCGTTCACCCGCAACGAGCAGGGCGCTCTGAGCGGGCTCAAGACCACCAGCTACGCCGAGAACGTGGTGGCGCTGGCCCTCGCCGAGGACGCCGGTGCCAGCGAGGCGATCTTCGCCAACACCCGCGGCGAGCTGTGCGAGGGCACCGGCGCCAACGTGGTGGTGGGCGTGGCCGGCGCGCTGCGCACCCCGCCGCTGGACTCGGGTTGCCTGGCGGGGGTCACCCGGGCGCTGCTGCTGGAGGCGATGGCCGCAGCCGGCCACCCGGTGCACGAGGAGGCCCTCCCGCTGGACGCGCTGCGGGATGCGGACGAGGCGTTCCTGCTGTCCACCGGGCGGGAGGTGCAACCGATCCGTGCCGTCGACGGGCGAGCCCTTCGCCGCGCCCCGGGACCGCTCACCGAGCGGGCGGCGCAGGTGTGGGACGCGGCCTACAGCGAGGCCGTCGACCCCTGAGCCGCCGTCCTCCCGGTGTCCCAACCGTCGGCGCGCCGGCCGTTCAGGAGGGGCGGAGGTGGACGACGTCGCCGGCGACCACGCTGCGACGGGTGCCGTCAGCGGTCTGCACCACCAGCGCGCCGACCTCGTCGAGGTCCACCGCCCGACCGACCACCTCCTCGCCGGGCAGCTCGACGCGCACGTCACGCCCCAACGTGGCCGACTCCTCGCGCGCCGCTCCCACGGTGGCCTCCACCCCGTCCGGACCGGCCAGCGCGGCGAAGCGGTCCTCCGCCTGGCGCACGATCGCCACGCACAGCGCCTCCCGCTCCACCGGCGCGCCGGTGAGCAGGTCGAGCGACGTGGCGATCGCTGCCAGCTCCTCGGGGATCCCCCCGTCGGACCAGTTGCAGTTCACCCCGATCCCCACCACGGTGGCGTGGCGGCCGCCGCCCAGGTCGTGGACCTCCGCCAGCACGCCCGCCAGCTTGAGGTCCACCCCCGCTCCCCCGGCGCCGACGGCCACCAGGTCGTTGGGCCACTTCAGCGCCGGACGGAAGCCCGTCACCTCGGCGCAGGCCTCGATGGCCGCCAGGGCGGTGGCGGTGACCAGCAGGTGGCGGCGCGTCTCGGCCAGCTCGGCGGTGGTTCCGAGCGTCATCAGGATCGACGCCCCCGCCGGTGACTCCCAGCGCCGGTCGAGCCGCCCCCGCCCTGCGCTCTGGTGGTCGGCGACCACCACCACGTCGGTGGCGCCGGCAGCCAGCGCGGCGGTGGCGTCGGTGTTGGTGGAGCCGGTCTCGGCCACCCATCGGAAGTCGGCGAAGCGGGTGCCGGCGAGGAGTGCTTTGGCGCGTGCGGTGTCCATGAGGCGAAGATAGGTCGTGTTTTCCAAGGTGCTGATCGCAAACCGCGGCGAGATCGCCGTGAGGGTCATCAGAGCGTGCCGGGAGATGGGGATCTCCACCGTCGCGGTCTACTCCGAGCTCGACCGTGACGCCCTCCACGTGCGCCTGGCCGACGAGGCCTACGCCCTGGGCGGCCAGACGGCGGCGGAGAGCTACATCGACGCCGACAAGGTCCTCGACGTGATCCGCCGCTCCGGCGCGGAGGCGGTCCATCCGGGCTACGGGTTCTTCTCGGAGAACAGCGACTTCTGCAAGGCCATCACCGACATGGGCGTGAAGTTCATCGGTCCGGGTCCCGAGGCCATCGACGTGATGGGCGACAAGATCTCCGCCCGCCACGCCGCGGAGAAGGTCGGCGTCGCCGGGGTGCCGGGCGACGACACCTTCATCACCGATCCCCATCAGGTCGTCGACTTCGGCAACGACCACGGGTTCCCGGTGGCCATCAAGGCCGCCTACGGCGGCGGCGGACGGGGCATGAAGGTGGTGGGCACGGCCGAGGAGGCCGCGGCTGCCCTCGAGTCCGCTCAGCGGGAGGCCAAGGCCTACTTCGGTCGCGACGAGTGCTACCTCGAGCGCTACCTCACCAAGCCCCGCCACGTCGAGGTGCAGCTGATCGCCGACCAGCACGGCAACGCCGTGTACCTCGGCACCCGTGACTGCTCCGCGCAGCGCCGCCACCAGAAGCTGATCGAGGAGGCGCCCGCGCCGGGCATCCCCGCCGAGATCCTCACCGCCATGGGCGAGGCGGCGGTGAAGGTGGCCCAGGGCTGCGGCTACGAGAACGCCGGCACCGTGGAGTTCCTCTACGAGGACGGCGACTTCTTCTACCTGGAGATGAACACCCGGTTGCAGGTGGAGCACCCGGTCACCGAGCTGGTCACCGGAGTGGACCTGGTGGAGCTCCAGCTGCGGGTCGCCGCCGGGGAGCCGCTGCCGTTCACCCAGGACGACGTGGAGATCGAGGGCCACGCCATCGAGTGCCGGATCAACGCCGAGGATCCGGCCGCCGGCGCCTTCCTGCCCTCCCCCGGTCGGATCACCAAGATGCACGCCGCCTCCGGGTTCGGCACCCGCTGGGACGGCGGCTACGAGACCGGCGACGAGGTCTCCCAGTACTACGACAACCTCGTCGGCAAGCTGTGCGTGTGGGGCCGCGACCGCGACGTGGCCATCGCCCGGATGATCCGGGCCCTGGAGGAGATGGAGATCGAGGGGATCGCCACGGTGATCCCCGCCGATCTGGCCATCCTGCGCCACCCCGACTTCGCCGCCGTGGAGCACTCCACCAAGTGGGTGGAGAGCGTGCTGGACCTCAGCGAGGTCCGCGCCGGTGCGGCAGCCGTCGAGGCGGGCGACGAGGCGGAGCCCAGGGTGCGCCGCGACCTCGACGTCGAGGTGAACGGCAAGCGCTTCGCCGTGTCGATGTTCGTGCCCGAGTCCCAGCTCGCCGCCACCGGGTCGGGTGGAGCCCGACCCCGTCCCAAGCGCCGCCGGGGTGAGGGCGGCGGTGCCGGCGGCGGGGTGGCCGGCTCCGGCAAGGTGGCGGTGCCGATGCAGGGCACGATCGTGAAGGTCGAGGTGGAGGTCGGCGCCAGCGTGGCGGCCGGCGACACGCTGGTGGTGCTCGAGGCCATGAAGATGGAGAACAACGTGGCCGCGGACGTCGACGGCACGGTCACCGAGGTGAAGGTCGAGCCAGGTCAGTCGGTGAGCGCCGGCGAGGTCGTGGTGGTGATCGAGCCCGTCGGCTGAGCGGTCGGCCGCCGAGCTGTTCGATCGCCCGTCGCCCTTCGAGAGGTAGCGACCGATGTGAATGGTCGGACTCGGGGTCAGAACCCTTCAGGTTCGCCTCGGCGGCGCCGATCCTGAACCGTGGCCGCCGTGTTGTGCTGGCTCCTCGTGAGCACCCTCCCCGGGGCCGCCACCTGCGTGCTCCTGTGGCCTGGGCTGCTGCGCCGGCCTGCCACGCTGATCGTCGCCGGTGCCGCCACCACCTTCGCGGTGACCGGCGTCGCGGCGGCCCTGCTCCAGCTCGGCGGCCTCGGACCCTGGCCCGGCGTGGCGGCGGTGTGGGCGGTCCTGGTCGCGGCGGGTGCCGCCCGGCTGGTGCTGCGACCACCGCCACCGTCGACCACCCCCACCTCGCAGACCGGCCCGCAGCGGAGCGCAACCCGGACCGCCGTGGTCCTGCTGGGGGTCGCCGTCGCGCTGGCCGCCGTCGTGTGGACGACCTCGGTGGAGGGGACGATCCCTCCCAACCGCGACAGCGCCAACCACGCCTACTTCGTCGCACGCATCGTCCGGGAGAACACCCTCGACGCGGAGGTCGTGCTGGCGGAGAGTCCCACCAACCCCGCTCCCGTCGCCAACTACTACCCGCTGACCCTGCACGCCCAGATCGCCGTGGCCCACCGGCTCACCGGGGTGTCCGTCGGTGCGCTGCTCCTGGCAGCCGCCATGCTGGCGGGTGGGCTCTGGTTGCCGCTCGGAGGGTTCCTCCTGGCTCGCCGGCTGCTGCCCGACCGACCCGAGGTGGCGGGGTTGGCGGCGCTGGTGGCCGTCAGCACCGCGGTCTTCCCCTACCAACCGATGTGGTGGGGCGGCATCACCCTCGTGGTGGGCTTGAGCCTGGTGCCGGGCACGCTGGTCGTGGTCCTCCGGGTCACCTCGAACCGTTCGCGGGCCGGGTCGGCGGTGGCCGGAACGATGGTGGCCGGCACCGTCGTGGTGCACCCGTCCCAGCTGGCGTTGCTGGTGGTGCTCTTCGGGGCGTTCGCCGCAGCGGACCTCCTCCGCGCCCGACGCCCGCGGGCGCAGGAGAACGCCCCACGCCCCGGCCCTCCCGACACGCACGCGACAACACGTCCCCCCGGGCCTCTGCCACAGGCACCCACCGGCGGCGTCGGACCAAGGGGCACCGGCGGTGTCGCTGTCGCCACCCCGCCACTATCCGAGATCTCGGCCGATCGCTCCCCCGCCGAGTCCCGCACGCCGTCGCAGGTGGTGCGCGCCTGGGGCCTCGTGGCGGTCCTCTCGGCCGTCGTGCTGGCGCCGTCCACCCTCGGGCTCGCCTCGGGGACCTCGGAGCGGGCCGACCACCACGCCACCCGCCACGACACCGTCCCGGTCGGCCTCCAGCGCCTCGTCTCGCTCGACCTCGACAACGGTGCCACCCAGCCGGTGCTCGGGGTGCTGGCGCTGGTCGGGGTCGTGCTGGGCTGGCGGGAGCGCCGCCTACGCCCCCTGCTGGGGGTGGTCGGCGCCTTCGCCGTGCTCTTCATGGCCGCCGCCGTGGGCGGGCCGCTGTGGCGTGGTCTCAGCCCGCTCACCGTCCCCTGGTACCGGAGCTGGTGGCGGCTCCTCTACAACGTGGCGCTGTTCCTGCCGCTGCTGGCGGCGCTCAGCCTCGACGAGCTGCGGCGCAGGCTGCGGGGGGTGGTGGGCGCAGGAGCTGCCGCGGCGATCGTCGCGCTGGTGCCGGTCGTGGTGCTGGCGCCCGCTGCCGCCCGCACCCTCCGCCTCGGCTTCGAGAACCAGGTGCTCCTCGACGGCGCCGACCTGGCCGTGATGGAGCGCCTCGCCGAGCGCATCGATCCCGGCACCACCGTGCTGAACCAGGAGAACGACGCCACCGCCTGGATGTACGCCACCGAGGGCCTCCCCGCCTTCTCGGTGCTACTCGGGTTCTCCCGCTCCGAGGACGCCGCGCAGCGCGACTGGCTGCTGGCGCACCTCGGCGAGCTCGACACCGACCCACGGGTCGCCGAGATGCTCGATAGGTGGGACGTCGGCTACGTGATGGTCAACGACCGCACGTACATCTCGGAGGAGCCGGCGCTGGTCTCCTCGGAGCTGGTCGGTGTGGAGGGCCTGGAGCTCGTGGAGCACACCGACACGCTCTGGGTGTGGCGCGTCGACCGCTGAGCGGCGACCTCAGGGCCCGGTGAAGCCCGTTTCGCCGAGCGATGGGCGTTCTCTCGACCAGAGGTTCTGTCCCGGGCTCCTGCATCATCCCACTGCTACTCGGCGGCGTCGGCCAGCGCCTCGCTCAGCGACGGGTGCACGAAGATGCTCTCTGCAAGGTCGCTCACGGTGAGCCCGTTGGTGACGGCCACGGCCAGCACCGAGATCAGCTCGGCCGCCGACCGACCGACGATCGAGCCGCCCAGGATCACCCCCGTGGCGGGATCGGAGATGATCTTCACGAACCCCCGCGGGTCGCTGTTGATGAGGGCCTTGGCCGTCGAGGCGAACGGCACCTTGGTGACGCGCACCTTCCGACCCACGGCGAAGGCGTCGGCCTCGGCGAGGCCGACATCGGCGATCTCGGGGTCGGTGAAGATGGCGGACGCGGCCTTCTCGTAGTCGAGGTGGCGGTGGTCCACCTTGTGCAGCCCCATGACGTGCTCGGCGATCTTGCGGCCCTGCATCGTGGCCACCGAGCTCAGCGGCAGCTTCCCCGCCACGTCGCCGGCCACGTAGATGTGCTCGACGTTGGTGCGCATGTGGTGGTCGACCTCGTGCACCCACGGGCCGTCCATCTCGACTCCGGCCTCTTCGAGTCCGAGCCCCTCCACGTTGGGGACCGACCCGATGGCCAGCAAGGCGTGGGAGCCCGAGGCCACCCGACCGTCATCGCAGCGGACCAGGACGCCGTCATCGGTCCGGTCGATGCCCACCGCCCTGGCCCCCTTCAAGAGCCTCACACCACGACGGAGGAAGTCCTCCTCCAACACGGCGGCGACCTCCGGGTCCTTGCCCGGCAGCACCTGTTGGCGGCTGACGATGAGGGTGACCTCCGAGCCGAAGCTGGCGAACATGTTCACGAACTCCACCCCGGTCACGCCGGAGCCGATGACCACGAGGTGCGTCGGGAGCTCCTTGGGCGGATACGCCTCACGGGTGGTGAGGATGCGGTCGCCGTCGGGGTCGGCGAAGTCGGGGATGCGGGGCCGGCTGCCCGTGCTCACCATGATGGCGTCGGCCTCGAAGCGCAGCTCGCCCTCCGCGGTGTCCACCAGCACGACCTGGGAGTCCACGATGCGGCCCACCCCGCGCACGATCCGCACCCCCTGGCTGAGCAGCAGCTCGCGGTTCTGCGACTCGAGGCGGTGAACGATGCCGGAGATCCGCGAGCGCAACGCATCCAGGTCGACCGACGCCGGCTCCGCCCGCAGGCCCATGCCGCCGGCCGAGAGGACCTCGTCGAGCATGTCCCCCGTGGCGATCATCGCCTTGGAGGGCACGCAGTCCCACAGGTGAGCTGCCCCACCCACCACGTCTCGCTCCACCAAGGTGACCTCGGCGCCGAGACGGGCTGCGGTGGTGGCGGCCTGGGTGCCCGCCGGACCACCGCCGATGATCACGAAGCGAAGCGACATGCCCACAGGCTACCGGCGCCCAGAGTCGGGATCGGCCGATCCCCCACCGTGGAAACCCGCGAGCAGGGACCCGCTGGCGCGGTGAACTCGTTCAGTTTCACGCCTCATCAGGGTGATCCGGCCAGCACCCGATCCACAGCGGCAACGAGCCGAGTCCGGCAATGGTCGGTCGACACCCTGGCGAGGTGATCGCGGCAGGCCTGATCGAATCCGCCGTCGGACTGGGCCCGCACCTCCCGCGCCGCTCCGATCTGGGCGGTGATCGATGCAGCGAGCGCGCCGGAGTCGGCGACCGGAACCACAACCCCGCAAGGCCCCACGGAGTCGGGAAGGGCGCCGGCGTCGGTTGCCACCACGCGGCACCCGGAGGCCATCGCCTCGAACACGGGCAAGCAGAAGCCCTCGTGGCGCGACGCGGTGACGTAGACGTGAGCCGTCCGGTACAGCTCGGACAGCGTGCGGTCGTCGGGATCCTCCACAACCATCGCCTCGATGTGGTGGGGAAGGGTGCCGAGACGTACCTGCAAGCGCACGATCAGCTCTGGATCCGAGAACGTCCTGCTTCCAGCAAGCACCAGTCGCACCGGCCCGAGATCCGGATCGAGCATCTCGACCGCATCGACGAGATCGTCCAGGCCTTTGGCCGCCACGAAGCGGCCGACGCTGAGAAGCACGGCCGGCTCGCCTTCGGCGACGCCCCGCCGCGGGAGCGGGTCGTCCGCGGCCGGGACACGCAACTCCATCGGGTGGACGCGATCAAGACGCACGTCACTGCTGGCGAGCAAGACCTGGGTGTTGTGTGCGGAGACCGACCAAACCTCGTCCGCGTACTCGGCGATCGACAGCTGCTCCAGGCTCGACGCCGCGAGTGCGCGGGCCGCGCCCTGGAGGATCTCCGGAGGCGTGACGTTGTGGAAGTGCACGACCCTCCGGGGGCCGTGGCCGAGCAAGAGCGCGTTGAACATGCGGTAGTGCACCCCGAAGTGGAACACGGCGAGGTCTGCGTTGCGATAGAAGGGGTGCACCGCGAGCTGGAGCGAGTCCGCCAACACCTCGACCTCGCAGGAGGTGGCGCGGTCGGCGGAGTGGGCGAACAGCCGCACGTCGTGGCCGGCCTCCTTCAGCAGCGACTTCTGGTCGCGCATGGCGGCGGAGATGGCGTCGTGCTCGACGCACACCCCTGAGACGATGGCGATGCGCCTGCGCTCCTCGGGGCGGAGGTTGTCTCCCACCGACATCACTCCCCCAACCCGCCCGTGGCGTCGGCGACCACGAGCGCCGCCAGCCCCACCGGTGACCCCGAGCGCACCGACACCTCGGCCTCGGTCGCCCCGCTCCGCAGAAGGACGTGGTGGAACTCCTCGCCCCGCACCTCGACCAGCACTTCGTGACCTCCCGCGACCACGGCCACCGAGGAGGAACCGGCGTCGCCCAACCCGGCGACGACCACGGTGCAGCGGCCGCGGGGCACGTCGAGGCGAGCCTGCTCACCGCGTTCGAGCCGGAGACCCCGATTCCCGTCGGCCAGGCGGACCAGACGGTCGGTGTCAGCCGGCCACTCCGGTGAACCCGGCCTCCGGGCGCGCACCGCGCGGAACAGGGCGAGGAAGCGATCGGCCATGGCCTCCACTGTGAACTCGCGCTCGAAGCGATCACGGCCACGCCGGCCCATCGCCGCAGCCTGCGTGGGATCTTCGACCAGGGCCAGGACGGCGGCAGCCAGGCCATCCGGTCTTGGGGGGCAGAGGAGCCCGGTCTCACCTGCGGTGACGACCTCCTCCGCCCCGCTGTCGGCCAGCGCCACCACCGGGAGGCCGGCCGCCATGGCCTCGACGTACACGAGCCCGAAGGACTCGAAGCGGCTGGGGAGCACTGCGGCGTCGGCTTCACCGAGCAGCACCGCGAGCTCGTCGGCGTCGACCGGTCCCGTGAAGCGGACCGATCCTGCGGCCAGCAGGTCGGGGTGTGCGGCCTCGAACCGAGCACGGTGGGTGGATCCCGAGCCGTCGGGGAGGTCGTCCGGCCCGGCCAGCACGAAGCGAGCCGAAGGGTTCGCTTCGACCACCGACGGGATGGCGTCGAGCAGCAGGTCGATGCCCTTGCGCGGCTCGAAGCGCCCGACGAACACCAGCGTGAACGGGCGGGCATCGCGGGCGGTCCCCTTCGGGGCACCCGGGCCGACCGCCACCTGCCGACCTACCCCCAGATCACCGGAGCCCAACGGAGCCACGAAGAGCCCCGCGGGATCGAAGTACACACCCGACGACTGCGCCACAGCTTCCACGATGTGCTCGCCGTTGGCCTGCACCGCGTGGGCGGCACCGTGGGCCCACCGCTCCAACGACTCGATGCTCTCGGCCACCGCGGCGGACACCTGGACCGCCTCCGGCTGGGTGGCGCGAACGACGGAGAAGGGCGTGGTGTAGGCACTCACGACCGGCAGGCTCGAGGAGCCGAAGACCCCCACCCACTCCACGTCCCAGATCGAGGACAGCACAGCGTCGACCGGACGTTCGCGGCTGATGCGGAGGACCTCCTCGGCGACCGCACCGGCGTTGTGCCACAGGGGCTCGGGCACGGCAGGCAGGTGGCGAGGCGATGGGAGCTCCGTGTGCTTGCGGATCCTGTGCACCCACACCCCGGCTTCGAGATCGACCCGGTCGTGGTCAGGGCTCGAGGTGACGATGCGCACCTCGTGTCCGCGCCGAGCGAGCTCACGACCCAGGTCCAGCATGTAGCGGCCCACACCTCCCGGATGCTCCGGCGGCAGCGTCCGGGAGAGGAACACGAGGCGGAGCCGGTCAGGGGCCACCGTGGTGGGGAAGGCGCGCGGGTCGCGCCGCTCGATCGCCGCCGGATCGAGCAGACGTGTCCGTCCGTTCAACCCCGCCGACAACCCGGCCTCCCACCCGGACTCGACAGTGTCCACCCCGCGTCGATGGCCGTCGGCACCGATCTGCCCGGCGGCGAGCTGACGGTTCATCTCTTCGCGCCGGTGGGCAGCGAAACGGACGTCGTCCGCGATCAGGTCCGTCCACGCCACCTGGTCCGTGCCGTTGACGATCGAGAAGTAGATCTTGTTCTTCACCACCGAGCGGTTGTCGGTGACCACCTTCGTGCGGGTGCGGATCCCACTGGGTAGGTACTTGTGGTGCACGGGCGCACCGTCGAGCGGACGGATCACCCATCCCGCGTCGACCAGGCGGACGCACACGTCGGTCTCGTCGAGGTAGTAGTCGTACTCCTCGTCGAAGCCCCCGACGCCGAGCAGCGCCGCCCTGCGGAAGCTGGAGTTGCATCCGAGCATGGACGGGTAGCGGGCGCTGCCGGGGAAGCAGAACTCACCCGGGGGCAGCTCGTCGAACTCGGTGGTGTTGCCGAGGCGGTCGCTCAACATGAAGCGGACCTGGAACTCGTGACCGGTGTGGTTGTAGACGACCCCTCCCACCGCACCGACCTCGGGGTCGGCATACGCGGCGCACAGCTCGTCGAGCCACGTCGGCTCGGGGATGCCGTCGTCGTCGATGAACGCCACGACCTCCCCGGCGGCGGCCGCCACCCCGATGTTGCGCGACATCGACAGGTTCGCCTCCGGGCAGCACCGCGACACGATGCGGTCGCTCCAACGCGCCACCACCTCCTCGGTGTGGTCCGTGCACGGCCCGTGGACCACCACGACCTCGAAGCGCGGGTGGGTGAGCTGGCCGCACGCCTCCAGGAGCTCGTCCAGGCTGTCGGCACGATCGAGGGTGTTGACCACGATCGAGACGGACAGCGGCTGCGGTGCCATCGCCTGGTGGCTCACGCCGGACGGGTGGCGGCGACCTGGAACTCGAAGCACTGGCCGTTCGGCCGGTCCTGCGCTTCCACCACCACTTCGTTCAGCCCGGCCTCGTTCAGCAGCTCGGTCAGGGAGTCGACGGTGAACATGTTGAAGTGGAAGTCACCCTCGTACTCCTGGCCGCCGAAGAAGACCTCGCGGAACTGCTCGTAGGGCATCTCCCCGGCGTGATACCTGCGCACCATCGCCTCGGCATCGGGCACCACGGCGCGGAAGGTGCCACCCGGACGCAACAGGTCCACCCAGTAGGGGAGGAGCTGCCGGCGCAGCTGCTCGAGCGGGAAGTGCTCCAGCACGTGGGCGCTGAAGATCTCCTCGAGGGAGCCAGGCTCGAAGGGCAGGTCCCCCACCTCGGCCACCACGTCGACTCCGGGGATCTCACGCATGTCGACGTTGAGGTAGCCGTCGAGGGCGAGATGACCGCAACCGAGGTTGAGTCGCAGTCCGCCGGCGGCCATGCCCTCCATCTTGGCGGCGTCCAGCACCCGTGGCCCTTCCACCTCAGCGCCCAGCGATCCTTGCGGGTCACGCTGAGCGGTGCCGGCGTAGCGCATCTCGAAGAGGAGCTCCCTGCGGGCCATCTCGATCCTGTCCCACAGGGCAGCGATGGCCGGACCCACGCCGGAGTCGGTGTCGTCGAAGCGCAGGTGCACGTCGGCGATCTGCTGCTGGTGGCTCGCGAGCTGGTCTTGCAGGGAGTCGACCTGCTGCTGGAGGTCCGACTGCACCTCGTCGATGTTGTGCTTCAGCCGCCGTTGCGCACCGTGGTGGGAGGCGATGGCGTTGAGCACGTCGGGCAGATGGAGCTGCATCCCGCTGACCGCCGCGCTGAGCTCCTGCAGGATCGCCTGGTGCTCGTCCAGTCGGTCCTGCTGTGCTGCGACCAATCGGTCCGTTCCACCGGAGAGCGCGTGCGCCCCGGGAACTCGGCCGAGGATCTTGCGCGCCTTGGACTCCTCCGACATGACCTGCCTTCCGACGAGCGTTCGCGGTCGCCCAGTATCGCACCTGTCGACGCGCACCTGCGTTCCCCGGCGGGCGACGGCAGCTACACCGAGGCCGTTCGACGGCGGAGCGCGACGTTCTGGTAGGTGAGGGTTTCCAGCTGCGCCGGGGTGATGGCGCGAAGCGTTCCGTCGAGCTCGAACACGTGGGCCTGCAGACCGAGGCCGGCGACGATCTCCGCCAACCCCTTGGCCGACCCGCCGGCGGTGACCGCCTGGTCGGGACTCCACTCCATGATGATCAGCGGGTTGAGTCGCTCGACGGTCTCGCGCATGCCGTCCAGCACCAGCGCTTCGGCGCCCTCGACGTCCACCTTCACCACGTCGAGCCGGTCGAGGTCGGCGGCTACCTCGTCCACGGTCACGCAAGCGATCTCGAAGGGCACGGACTCGGGCTCCCCGTACTGCTCCCGCTCGCTCGTGGGCACCTGGGCGATGCTGGTGTTGCCGCTCCGGCCGATCCGCCGAAAGAGCGTCAGCGATCCTGACGTGTCGGCCACCGCGAGGTTGCGCGGCTCGGCCACCTTCTCGCACCAGTTGATCCCCACGTTGTCCCTGAGCAGGTCGAACACCTCGGGGTCCGCCTCGAAGGCGATGACCCTCCCCTGCCAGCAGAGCCGTGACATCAAGCAGGTGTAGTACCCCACGTTGGCACCGACGTCGAGGCACACGCTGTCCGGGCTGAGATGGGACAGCAGGTACGCCGTCGTGGTGCGCTCGTACTCGCCGGTGACGACGAACTGGGGCAGCAGCAACCGATCGTCGGCGGGGAAGTAGTAGGCGAGGTCGAGGTGCCGGCAGCCGACGAGCACACGGTCGCCGATCGCGGTCGCCTTGGAAGCCCAGAGAGCATCCAGCTTCCGCTCCAGCTGTGCCAGCACGGCCTCTTGGCGGGCGAGCGCCGACTCGACGGCCTCGATGCGGTGATCGACGCGGTCCAGTCGATCGAGCAGGGGCGCTGCGGCCCTTCGGAGCGAAGCCTTCATTCGTGGGTACGCCACCAGCGTGTCCTCCGTTGAGTCCATGAGTCCGTGATCCGCCTCATGTCGAGTCGGTCGACATCGACCACTCGCCCGGCATCTCCACGAAGCCGATGGCATGAGGACGGGTTCCCCGCCGCACCGTCAAGGCGTACCGGCGCGGGTGCCGATCGAAGACGTGCTGCACGTACTTGTCGTTCACCCCGATGGTGAAGTCGTAGTTGCCGGGCAGCAACTCGAGCGTGGGGAAGGTGAAGCTCACGGTGCCGTCGCCGTGGAGCGTGCCCGTGCCCAGGCGACCCACCTTCGTGTTGGTACCCATGATCTGGATGTCGTTCTCGGAGTGGAGGATGAACCCGAAGACCGGGCTGTCCACCTCGGTATGGGCCCGGTAGCGGATGTGGAGGTGGAGCTCATCGCCCGTCGGAACGACCGTCACCTGCTCCCCCGCCGAGTTCGTGAAGTACGCATCGAGGATCTGGACGTCTTCGCCCAGCCACGGCTCGGGGACGTAGCCGTCCTCGGCCGCTTCACCCCCGGCTTCTTCGACCTCCGCGACCCGCTCGCCCTCGTCGGCAGCCTCGGCCTCGGAACCCCCACCCTCCTCTTCGCGTGCCGGCGCGGCCGCGGCTGCCGCTCGCTGATCGTGCTCCCGCCGGTTCACCATGGCGACGTAGGCGCTGGCGACCTCGCCGGCATCGCCCGACATCTGCACCACGCCGTGGTCGAGCCAGGTGGCACCGTCGCACATCGTCTCCACGGTGCCCATCCCGTGGGTCACCACCACGATGGTGACCCCTTGGCGACGGAGCCCGTAGAGGTGGTCGAAGCACTTGCGCTGGAACTCCTCGTCGCCGACGGCGATCACCTCGTCGACGATCAGGATCTCGGGGTCGACGTGCACCGCCACCGAGAAGCCCAGCCGGATGTACATGCCGGAGGAGTAGATCTTCACCGGCGAGTCGATGAACTCCTCGATGCCGGCGAAGTCCACGATGCTGTCGAACACCCGGTCGATCTGCTTGCGCCCCATGCCGAGGATGGTGGCGTTCATGTAGACGTTCTCGCGGCCGGTGAGGTCGGGGTGGAAGCCGGCGCCCAGCTCCAGCAGCGTGGAGATCCGCCCGCTCACCTCGATGTTGCCCTCGGTGGGACGGTAGATCCCGGCGATGCACCGCAGCAGGGTGCTCTTGCCGCACCCGTTGTGGCCGATGAGGGCGTACATCGAGCCCTCGGGGATCTCGAGGGAGACGTCGCGCAGGGCCCAGAACTGGTCCACTCCCGCGCTGCGGTCGCGACGGGTGACCAGCTCCTTGATCGAGTGGGCGCGATCGGTCTGGAGCCGGAACTTCTTGGACACGCCCTCCACGACGATTGCGCTCATCTCACAGCTCCTCGATCACCCGCGGCGCGTAGCGGCTGAAGACCCACCATCCGAGGAGGAGGCTCACGGCGGCGGAGCCGACCATCATCGCCCAGTTGGAGGCCGTCGGGACGTCCAGGTTGTAGAAGGCCTGACGCAGGGAGTAGGTGAAGGACGTGAGCGGGTTGAGCCGCAGGACGCGCTGCCAGGACTCCGGCAGCGTGTCCATCGTGTACACGATGGGCGTGGCGTAGAAGAGCACCTGGAGACCGACCCCCACGAGGTACCCGACGTCGCGGTAGCGGATGTTGCCCAGGCCCAGCATGAGGGAGAGCCCGAAGGCGAAGAGGCCCAGGAGCAACAAGATGGGCAGGCCCAGCAGGAAGGTCCAGCTGACGTTGCCGAAGCCCACCATGAAGGCGACGAGGATGCCGGTCTCCAGGGCAGCCTGGAGCGCCACGGTGATCAGCGAGGCGATCATCGGGCACTCGGGCGGGAAGTAGGTGCGCGTCAGCAGCCCGCCGGCGCCGGCGAAGGCGCCGATGCCGCCGTTGATGGTGCCGGAGAAGAAGTTCCACCCCACGAGACCGCAGAACAGGTACAGCGCGAACACCTGCGTCGTGCCGTTGCCGGCCGTGGGTGCGGTCGAGCCCAGGAACACACCGAAGACCACCGAGTAGATGCCGAGGGTGACCGCGGGGTTGATCAGCGACCACAACCAGCCGAGGAAGCTCCGCTTGTACCTCGACTTGAGATCCCGCTGGGCGAGATTCCCGATGAGCGTGCGGTATTGCCAGACCTGGGAGGGGGCGGACAAGGAGGACCTCGGGGTTGCGGACTCCGAAACGCTAGCAGTGGCAGACCGTGGACTCGGAACCACATCAGGGTCGAAGGCCCTCCGCTACCGCTGGATGACGAACACGTGAGCCGTACCCGCCGAGTAGACCTCTCGCAGCGCGTCCGAATCGAGAAGGGACTGTCGGTTCGTCCGTTGCTGGTAGCCCAACCAGCTTCGGTCGACCACGAGCACGTACCTGACCCCGTACTTCTCCACCAGCGCGCGCACCCGAGGATCCACGTCGTAGCTGCCGATGTTGGCGATGAGGTAGGCGCGCTCGTCTTTCGTGTGCTCCGTGGTTCCACCGTCCTCGATCGCGAGCAACGGGTGGAGGCCCGCGGATGGATACATCCACGGTGACCCGTCAAGGTCGTCGTTGAGGATGGCTTCACCAGGAGCCGTGTTGGCTCGCAGGTAGTCGAACGCTGCGAGCATGTCGGCCGTCGGGCGCGAGCTGGCAGACCACGTGTCCCGCACGACGCCGATGGGCTGACCTACCGTGGTCGCCGCTGCGGCCAGGAGGAACGCGAAGGTCGTCACAGCTGCGGCCACGAGGCGCTCCCGCGGAAGTCGGCCGGCAAGGACCCACTGCAGCCCCCTGGCCACCTCGTACAACGCATAGCCGGCGAAGACGACGGCGACGAAGGCCACGTTGTAGACCGTCCGCCACGTCGACGAGTACCAGGGAACGGTCAGCGGCCGGAGCAGATGCCATGGTGCGTCGGCCGTCATGGTCGACATGAAGAGCGCCACGGTGACACCGAGGCAGAGCGCCCATCCGCCCAGCACCCGGTTTCGGATGGACAGCCACAGCCCCGCCAGCACCAGGGCGACGAGGGCGGGCTGCGGAAGGTCGGTGTTGGGATAGGAGAACGTGAGGAGCCGCCCCAGAGCGTCCGCCGTGGTGGTGAACGGCTCGTCCAGCACATCCTCCCGTTCTGCGACCGCGGATGACAGTCGGATCAGATCAGGCAAGTACAGCAAGGCGGCGATGGCGGCGATCATCAGCAGGTTGAGGGACCGAGCCCGTGCCGCCGACCAGCTCCTCTCACCCCTCCACCACTGGGCGGCCTCCGTGATGAGCGTGATCACGGCGAGGAAGGCAGCCTGGGAGGTGTGAGTTGCCGCCAACCCGACGCAAGCGGTCGCGGCCGCTGCTCGCCAGCACCACCGAGGTAGCGGCTGGTCACCGGACAGTCCGATGAGCGCCAAGGCTGCTGGGACCATGGCGAACCCCACGACCGTCGGGACGCCGCCCCATCCGGCAGGGTGGTACGGGAGGAGTGCCGAGAACGGGATCACGAGGGCTGCGAACCCTGCTGCGAGCTCATCCCGCGGAAGCAGCCGGCGCACCAAGGCGTAGAGCCCTGCCGGCAGCACGACAGCGCCGAACAGCACCGTCCACGACGTGAGCAGGAGACCTATGTCAAGGCTCGTGAGCTTGCTCTGCATCGCGATCACGCCGTGCATCGCGAGGGGGTAGAACTCGCCGATCGGCTGCTCGGTCACGGGGTCGCTCACGAGGACCTCACCGGGGTCGAGACTTCCCGAGTCGATGATCCTCTTGACGAAGACGGCGTGGTATTCGGCGTCGCGAGAAGGGGGTGGATCGGGCTGGCCCCGAACTCCGACGGCCCAGATGGCGACCCCGACGCAGATGCTGAGAGCGAGCACGAGCACCGGCAGCGTCCCCGCGGAATCGCTGCGCTCGACCCGGCCTGCAACCGGAGTCCCCTCTGTGGCACGGCGCCTGGCGGCTGCTGCCAAGAGGGCGAGGACCGCCACGACACCCAGGAGAGGCATCAGCGGCCAGAGCGGGACGTGGATGATGGACAGGGTCTGCGAGATGACGAACCACATCGCCAACGACACCGCAGGTGCCGCAGAGGCCGCGAGGATCCGATCCTCCCGCAGCTGGGGCACAAGAGCCGCCAGCAGCACGTACCCCGGCAGCACGACGAGGAGCGTCCAGGTGATCGAGGCGAGGATGTACTGGGGCATACGGCACCGCCGAGGGGTCGCGCTCGGCTGGCGCTCATCGTAGGAGCGGCGCGGGGCCTCGATGGGCACCTGAGAGAGGCCCCGCTCCTGTCGATGCAGCGCTCGGGGACCGAGAGTCCGCGGGCGCCCACACCGCGCACTACGTTGGTCCGTCGGGCTGCCGGCCAGCTCGGTCCGACGGCCCGACGGTGATGTGCGATGGGAAGACGGGCTGGTGATGTCACGACCGGAAACCGACGACGACCCCATGCCGGCAGACCTCACGTCCGAGCCGGACCCGGAACCCACGCGGTCGTTGCGCCGTGTTGCCGTGCCGCTCCTGGCCTTCCTCGTCGGTGTGCTCTCCATCTTCTCGAGTGGGCACACCTACTCCTCTGATGACGAGACGGTGCTGGAGGCCACCCAGTCACTCCTCCAGGGCGACGGTTCGTTGCACGTCACTCCCTCCAACATCGGCTCCCTCTCCCTACGGGAGCTCGACGACGGTTCATACGTAGGGGTCCCGGGTTTGGGGCAGTCGATCATCGCCACCCCGCTGACCGCCCTCGGACAGGTGGTGGCGAGCGTTGCCCGCACGAACGAATCAGATCAGGTCGCCCGCGTCATCGCACTCCTGACGAACGCCGTCGTGCTCGCGCTGACCGGGCTCCTG
This sequence comes from uncultured Microthrixaceae bacterium, assembly GCA_964420125.1. Taxonomy (GTDB): domain Bacteria; phylum Actinomycetota; class Acidimicrobiia; order Acidimicrobiales; family Microtrichaceae; genus CAYQQQ01. The sequence continues at coordinate 86,748 of CAYQQQ010000010.1, read as the reverse complement.
GTGGTCCGTCTGTCGATGCAGATGGGAGCCAGCCTGCGGGGAGGTCTCCTGCTGTGCTTCATCTACGTCTTCGCCACGATGGCCTGGGCTCATTCGAAGACGCTCTTCACCGAGCTCTCGACCGCGCTGCTCCTTGCCCTCGCAGTGTCGGTTTCGATCGATGCGGCGTCCACCACGACAGGTCGCCAGCGGGTCCGCTTGACCTTGGCTGCAGGCATGGCGATCGGGTTCGCCATGCACGTGAGACCCTCGGCGGGCTTGTTCATCCCTTGGATCGGGATCTACCTGCTCGTCAACGCGATGCGACGCTGGGGATGGCGGACGGCTGCTCTGACCGGTGTGGTCTTCGGAGTCGGCGTGTCGCTCATGGTCTCTCTCCTGCTCCTCACGAACTACTGGAGATTCGGCAGCGCGACCGATCTCGGGTACGAGAACGTGCCCTACACCTATCCGGTGCTGCGTGGGTTCGTGAACCACTTCTTCAGCTCGGGCAAGAGCATCTTCCTCTACGCACCGATTGTGGCCGTGGCGTTGGTGGGGTCATGGCGCAGCTTCAAGACCAAGCCAGTCGAGACGGGCCTGATCCTCGCCATCGTGGTGACCAACACCCTCTTCTACTCGCAGGTCCCCTACTGGGCGGGTGATTCGGCCTGGGGTCCTCGATACGTGCAGATCGTCCTCCCCCTGTTGGTGGTGCTGGCGGCCCCTGTCGTCGACATGCGCGGCTGGGGAGCAGCTGTGAAGGTGGCTGGGGTGGCAGGGTTGCTGGCTGCCGGACTCCTCGGGGCCTCCGTGTCCTTCGGTGTCGGTGTCACCTACGCGTACGACAACGTCCCGGACGCAACGGGGTGGGTCGAATCTGATCAGAGCCCGCGCTACGTCGAAGCCATGCAGCACCAACTCGCCTGGCAGCCCCAGCTCACCCACACGCAACTGCTACCCGAGGCGCTGCGAAGGACCTTCGGTGCAACCCGCCCGGGAGAGGCCCCAGATCGCGCCTTCCCTGCCGGACAGACCGAACGCCAGCAGTGGTTCTGGAAGCCGCCGTACCTTGACATCTGGTGGATCCTGCTTCCCAAGCAAGGCGTGTCACGGCACTGGTGGGTCCTGGTGCTGCCCATGGCAGCCAGCGCCACCTGGGGTGGGGTGGTGCTGGTCAGGCGCCTGAAGCCACCGCCCGCGCAGGGTTGTGGGTCCCCTCACCACCCGACAGGCCCCGGATCTCGAACGAGAGCTCTTCGCTACGGCTCGCTGAGTGCTGACCCATCGGTCGGCTCGGGATCGGGCGAGCTCATCGAACGGCCGATCGGCCCCCATTAGGCTTGGTCGATCCAGCCGCGCGGGGCAGTTGCCACGAGGAGGAGCACCCATGGGCATGTCGGACAACGCGGGGACCAAGGGGAGGGTGATGGGCGGCCTCCCATCGCGCCTACGACGTCTCTACCGGTTGCTGCGCGATGTCGATGTGGTAGCCGACGCCGAGCTGCTGGCCGAGCTCAACCAGCGCACGATCGCCCTGGCGCACCGCGTCGAGCACCTCACCGCTGTGCTCGAGCAGGCGGACCCCCAGGCCACCTACGAGATCGTGGTGGCGGTGCGCGACTCGGTGCGCGACCTGGCCGTCGAGCTCACCGAGCAGGCCAACCGCACCTCGGAGCTGCTGGCCGAGCTCTCCCCCGACGTCTCGGCAGAGCCGGTGGGCGCCGAGACGGGGTGAGCGCCGCGATCAGCCCGGCGGGTCGGCGCGACGGAGCACCCGTCGGCGCACCTTGAGGGCGGCCTGGACCGGCGGGTAGCCGAGCAGCTTGCCCACGTACTGCTCCAGCTCGTGGTTCCTGCGCCGCAGCTCGTGGATGTCGGCGTTCTCCTCGATCATGGCGTCGATCAGCCGCTGCTGGGCCGAGACCATCACACGGAGCGCCGCCAGCTCCTCGCGCTCGTCGTCGGGCAACGCCGGGGAGGCGGTTGCCGGGTCCGCGGCGGGCGTGGTGGGGGTCATCGCGGGGCTCCGTCGGTCGGTCGGTCAGCAGCGGGTCGACTGGTATCGTGCGCGCATCGGCATCGTACCCGGCGACTCTTGCCGCACCCATGAGTGACCCCGTGAACGCCGCCCCCCCCGCCGGCACGCCCTCAGCTCTGCGGGCGGCGACGGTGCTGCACCGCAGCATCCCCGGCCCCCGCTCGGCGGACCCCCGGGACCGCCAGCTCTACCGGCGGATCCTCGACCTCGCGGCGTTGGGCCTGGAGGTCACCCTGGTGGCGGTGGAGGTGCTGCCCGAGGGGGGCGCACCCCGCAGCCTGGCCGCGGCCGGGGTCCACCTGGACTCCTGGCAGCGGGAGCCGGTCCGCCGACGCCTGGCACGGCTGGCCGAGGCCGACGCCGCCCTGGTCGTCACCTCCCTGCTGCTGCCGCACCCCCACCGCCGGGCCGTGCTCGACTGGCCGGGTCCGGTGGTCGTCGATCTCGCGGAGCTTCCCTCCCGGCAGCGCCGGCTGGGCCGACAGGTGTTCCGCGCCGAGGAGCAGCCGGGCATCGACACCGAGATCGAGCACCTCGAGACCATCGAAGCGCTCCTGCTGGAACGGGCCTCGATGGTCCTGCTCGGCGACGAGGGCCTCGCCGGCGACCTGCCGGGCGGGACCGCCTGGACGATCGCCCCCCACAGCACCGTCGACCCCGCCGGTCCTGCGGCGGCCGGCCACGATCCCGGCCGCAGGTCACGACCGCGAGCGGTGGCACCCGCACGCTTCAGCGACGAGTGGGCCACCCCCGACGAGTGCGCCGTCGCCGGCCTGGCGCAGCTCCTCGGCGCTGCGGGGCTGGATCCCGGTGAGGTGCGGGTCGCGGCGGAGGACGCCGTCCCCCGGCTCCGCCAGACGGTCCGCGACACGCCCCTGACGTCCCTGGAAGGCTCGGCCTGGGCGCAGTCGAACAGCGAGGTGGCACTCGACCTGCGACGCCATGGATGCCCCACCGCCACCCGTCGGAGGGAGTTGAGCGCCGCGGGGGTGCCATGGGTGGCGACCACCACCGCCCTGGGACTCGACGCCGACCCCGAGGTCGCCGTCGAGCGCTTCGGGCCGCCGGCCCGCCACTTCGTCGCCGACTCCTCCGCCGCCCAGGCCGCAGTCGTCCGCGAGCTGCTGGCGGACACCGACCTGCGGACCGCGGTGGCGCAGGCGCAGGCGACGGGGATGGGCCTGGTCGAGCTCGGCGCCGCCCGCCGCCGCCTGGCCGATGCTCTGGCCCTCGTCGGTGAGCTCCCCCCGCCGCCACGGGATGGGGGCCGATTGCAGCGCCTCACCGTCGCACGCCGGGCCGAGGAGTACCTGGAGGTGCCCCCAGGGGGCACGCTGGCAGCCGCGGATGCACGCATCGCGGCGCTCGAAGCGGAGATGGTGCCCGTCCGGCTCCTCGGGCGCGAGGACGCCATCGACCTCCAGTCCACCCTGGACGACGACGCCCGCTACCGCGTCTACGCCCGCACCCACCTCGACGCCGGACCGGCGGCCGCTCCCGTGCAGACCGACGCCTCCCGGGCGGTGCGGTTCAGCATCCTGGTGCCCACCTACGAGACCGATCCCCAGCTGCTGGAGGCCTGCATCCGATCCGTGGTCGACCAGCAGCACCAGAACTGGGTGCTGTGCCTGCTCGACGACGGCTCCCCCCGGCAGGGCCACCTCGACGTGCTCCAGCGCTGGGCCGACGCCGAGCCCCGCATCGAGCTGCGCTGCAACGACTGGAACCAGGGCATCGCCCTGGCCACCAACGACGCCCTCGCCATGGCCACGGAGCGGGCCCGCGACGACGGACTCGGCGAGGACGACGACCACTTCGTGGTGCTGCTGGACCACGACGACGTCCTTCGACCGGACGCGCTGGCCTGGGTCGCCCGCTACGCCGCCGAATGCCCCGAGTACGAGCTGTGGTACTCCGACGAGGACAAGATCCTGCCCGAGGGCGAGCTGGGGTCCCCGTTCTTCAAGCCCGACTGGTCACCGGAGCTGCTCATGGGGGTCAACTACGTGTGCCACCTGCTGTCGGTGCGCGCCGAGGTGCTGGAGGACGTGGGTGGGTTCCGGGCCGGCTTCGACGGCGCCCAGGACTACGACCTGGTGCTGCGCCTCGTCGACCGCATCGCCGAGCGGGGCGGCCGCATCGGCCACATCGCCAAGCCCCTGTACTCCTGGCGGGTGCTGCCCGGTTCGACCGCCCTCGACACCACCGAGAAGCCGGCCGCACACCTCGCCGGGCACCGCGCCCTGGAGCACGCCCTCGACCGCCACGGCGAGCTGGCCACCGTGGAGGACGGCGAGTACGACACCACCCATCGCATCCGCTACGGCGTGGACACCTCCCAGCTCCTGACCGTCGCCATCCCCACCCGCGACCGGGTCGACCTGCTGGCGCGCTGCGTGCAGCGGCTGCGCGCCACCGCCGCTGCGCTGCCCCACGAGCTGCTGGTGATCGACAACGACTCCACCGACCCCGACACCCTCGCCTACCTCGACCACCTCGTCGCCGAGGGCCACCAGGTGGTGCGCTACCCCCACGAGTTCTCCTTCGCCCGCCAGGTCAACCTGGCGGCCCTGCACGCCCGGGGCGACCTGCTGCTCGTGCTCAACAACGACACCTGGGCCCACAACGCCGACTGGCTTCTGCGCATGATGGAGCACGCCCAGCGCCCGGAGGTGGGCCTGGTCGGCGCCAAGCTGGTGTTCCCACCGGGCATGCGCGGCGACCGCCCCCAGCACGAGGGCATCGTGATGGGGATGGCCGGCCTGGCCTACAACGTCGACCTCGGCGGCTACCGCGGCCTCGACCAGTTCGTGCGCAACACCTCCGGGGTCACCGCGGCGTGCGTGATGCTGCGCCCGTCGGTGTTCCTCGAGGTCGGGGGGATGGAGGAACGCCTCCGGGTGGCCTACAACGACGTCGACTTCGGGCTGAGGGTCGGCGAGTGGGGCTACCGGGTGGTCTACACACCGCACGCCGTGCTGGAGCACCCCGAGTCGGCCTCACGTGGCGACCTGCACCCCACCGAGGACGAGGAGTGGCTCATCGGCCGATGGGGCCCCAAGGGAGCGGTGCGGGAGCCCTTCATCAGCCCGCACCTGGAGTGGTTGATGCCCGTGTTCTTCCGCCTCTGACACCGCGACACCGCACAGAGCACCAGACGGCCGCCGTGGGGTCGAGGCCCCACGTCTCGGAGGAGGCGGACGCGTCCGTGGGACCGGGTGCCCGCCGGGTCGGCAGCTGCTCAGAACTGCGCGCGGTACCACTCGAAGGCGGCTTGCAGCGCCTCGGGCACCTCGGCGGACTCACCGGTGGGGTCCTCTGCATAGGCGGCGGCCACGACCTCGATCAGCTCGTCGTCGATCCCCTTGCGCTGCATCCCCACCACGTTGACACCCTTCACTCGTGCCGGGCTTCCGTAGGCCATGGCAAACGGGGGGACCGGCTTGGTGACCACCGACCCCATGCCCACCATCGCACCGGGGCCCACCACCAGGCGCTGGTGCAGCACGGCGCCGAGGCCGAGGTTGCTCCCCGCTCCGATGCGACCGTGACCGCCGATCAGCACAGCGCAGGCCACCACCACTCCGTCCTCCAGCACCCCATCGTGGGGCAGGTGGGACTTCGTCATCATGTAGCAGTCGTCGCCGATGCGGGTCTCCCCCTCGTCCGGCGCCTGGATGCTCACCTGCTCGCGTATGACGTTGCGGTCACCGATGTGGATGCCCGAGCCCACGAGCTCACCCTCCCAGGCCGCCGGGTGGTGGCTCCCGTACATCTCACCTGGTGCACCGATCACCGCGCTCGGTGCGATGTAGTTGTCGTTCCCGATGAAGGTCGGCCCGAGGATCACGGCATGGGGACCGACGACGTTGCCGTCGCCGAACTCCACACCTGGACCGACGAAGGCACTCGGGTGGATGCGGTTCACGGGCGCAGCCTACGTCCCACGTCAGAGGTCACCGTGGCTTCCGGGCTCCTCGGTGCGCATCGCCTCGAAGGCGTCCAGGTGCCGGCGAGTGACCGCCGACATCGAGAACGATCGATCGATCAGATCCCGCTGGTTCTTGGCGATCAGCTCGGAACCCTCGGGGTCCGAGAGGACGTGGATCAGGGCACCTGCGAGCTCCGCCGGCCGCCCTTCGGAGACCAGCACGATGTTCTCACCGTTGTGCAGCTCGATCCCGCGGAAGTTGTCGACGTGCACCGCCGCCACCACCGGCACGCCGGCCGCCATCGACTCCAGGCTGGCCGTGCCGAGGCCGTGGCCGTCGAGATCGTGGGCCTCCACCTGGGCGGCGGCCAGGTAGTCGGCGATCTCCTCCTTCGGGACCGCGCCCACGCACAGGATGTGATCGGTCACCCCCAGCTCCTGGGCCTTGTCCAGGAAGGCCCGATAGTGCACGTTCCCCACGACCATGACCACCGTCTCCGGGAACCTGCGCAGGACCCCGGGCAGCGCCTCGACGAGCGCGACCCGATCACGCAAGGGGATGACATGACCCAGTGACAGGATGACAGGCCGGTCACCCAGCCCCCACAGCTCTCGCACCCGGGCACCGTCGCCCTCCGCGGTGAACCGGTCGAGCTCTATCCCCACGGGGATGTCCACCAGTCGTCGCTCGCGCGTCGCGTAGCGAGATCGGATGTAGGCATCCATCTTGCGGTCCATCACCACGACGTAGGGGTCGTAGCTGTTCACGATGGGGCGAACCAGCAGGTAGTCGAGCAGGGCGAAGAGGAGCGCGTAGATCCTGTTGGGGTTCTCCAGGCGCGTGTGGATGCTGAGCAGCACGGGCACACCGCGACGGCGCGCCCAGCGGCCGGTGATCCACGAGAGGTCGAGGAACTGACCGTGTTGGTGGACCACGTCGGGGGCGAACTCGTCGAGTAGCCGCCGCACGCGCCACAGGTTGGACGGCCGGATCGTGAAGGAGATGTCGAAGTCGATCGAGAGGCCCAACGTCGGCATGCCCCAGGCCGGCAGGCGGACCACCCTGTAGCCCCGATCGGAGATCTCCTCGAGGGGCGCGTCGCCGTAGGCCGCAGTGATGACCAGCACGTCGTGACCGGCCATGGCGTACTCATGGGCCAGGGACTCCGACAGGTGCGAGCTGCCACCCACCCGGGGCGGGAAGAAGTTGTTGACGACCGCGATCTTCACCGAGCCTCCTCGGGTACGAAATCGACAGCGGAGTCGGACATCTCGACCCTGCCGATCACCCGCGCCGGGACCCCTGCGACGATCGTGCCCGCCGCGACGTCGCGCGTCACCACCGAACCAGCTCCGATCACCGCACCGTCTCCGACGGTCACACCCATGTTGATCACCGCGTTCGCTCCCACGAAGACACGGTTACCCAGCCTGGTCGGGGCCCGGTCGACGACGTCGTAGGTGCGGCCGGACACGCACCGCTTCGCCGAGGAGTGCGTGTAGATCTGCGCTCCTGCGGAGATGTCGCACCCCTCTCCCACCGTGAGGCCACCGGATCCGTCGAGGACACAGAACGGTCCGATCCACGTACCGGGCCCGATCTCCGGCTCCCCGGCGAGCAGGGCCAGCGGGTGGTACGGGTTCGGGGGCAGACCGGTGACCGGATCGGGGTCGCTCATCCCAGGAGCTCCCCCACGAGCTCCGCCATGCCGTCCTCCACGCTGATGGTGGGCTTCCAGTCGAGCAGCTCCATCGCGCGGGAGATGTCGGCGGCGCGCCGGCTCACCAACACGTCGCGCGGGTTGAACTCGGGTTCCACATCGGCGCCGACGGCGTCGATGAGGATCTGCGCGAGGCGGGCCACCGAGGTCTGCACCCCGGTCCCCACGTTGATTGCCATGTCGGATCGCTCCGCGCCGAGCGCCGCCACCACGGCGCGTGCGACGTCGTGGACGTGGACGAAGTCCATCGACTGGTCGCCCTTGCCGTCGATGACCGGCGGCTCGCCGCTGGCGATCCGGTTCACGAAGTGGTTGATGACCGAGGTGTAGTAGGCGCTGGTCTTCTGGCCCGGGCCGTACACGTTGAAGAAGCGCAGGGCGATCCACGAGAGCCCCTTCTGGCGCTGGTAGAAGCGACAGAGCAGCTCACCGGTGTACTTGCCTATGCAGTAGGGGGTGAGCGGGTCGATCGGACCGTCTTCGGCCATGGGCAGACTCGGCGGGTCGCCGTAGACCGACGCGCTGGACGCGAAGACCAGCCGACGCACCCCCTCCTCGGCAGCGGCCGCGATCACGTTGTGGTTGCCGACCATGTTGATGTCCACCGACTCGTCCGGGTCGGCGACCGACTTGTTGATGGACACCGTGGCGAAGTGGATCACGGACTCGCAGCCTGCGATCGCCCGCTGCACCGCCCCGCCGTAGCGGACGTCCTGCTCCACGAGCTCCACGTCATCGCCGAGCAGGGTCTCCACCTGATCTCGGTTCGCTCGATGCGTCATGGCGTCGAAGAGCCTGATCCGGTAACCCCGCTCGAGCAGCATCGGCACGACGTGCATACCGATGAAGCCCGCCCCTCCGGTGAACAGGACGGTCGGCTTGGATGTCATGGCGCTCCCGATGTGTCGTGGGCCCGTCGAGGGCCCGGTGGGCTGTCATCGGCGACAGTCGATGACAGCCTTGCGTACCGCCTCGGCCACGCGCACCTGCTGCTCCTCGGTGAGCTCGGCGTGCATGGGGATGGCGAGATGTCTGGCGAAGAGGTCCGCCGACACCGAACAGACGTCGGCGGTGTCGTAGACCGGCTGCAGATGGCAGGCGAAGGTGCCGATGTTGCAGCCGATGCCCTGCGAGCGCAGCAGCATCGCGGTACGACCCCGATCGACCTGGGGATCGAGCGCTAGCACGTAGGACTGCCACGGGTGCGTCCGATCCGTCAACTCGACGGGAAGCTCGTAGAGCTCGCCGTCGCTCAGGAGCTCGTAGTAGCGGGCGGCGATGCGGGCGCGTCGCGCGACCAAGCTCGACAGACGTCCGAGCTGCACGTGAGCGATGGCGCTGGCGATGTCGCTCAGCTTGTAGTTCCAACCGAGGTCGGTGAACACCGGCACGGGAAGGTCCTTCGCGTCGGCCCGGGCCAACGCGGACTCCACCCCGAAGCACAGCCGCTTGCCGACGAACGTGGCGATCCCGTCGGCGTCGGTGGTGACGACGCCCCCTTCACCGGAGGTGATGCCCTTGCGGCCGTGGAGGCTGAAGACCGCCACATCCGCCAGATCCGGGTGACCGGCAGGGCGGCCCTTGTACGACGCGCCCGCGGCGCAGGCGGCGTCCTCGACCAAGAAGAGCCCCTTGGCGGAGGCGACGGCCTGCAGCTCGTCGTAGTGAGCCGGCTGACCGAAGCCGTCGACGGCCATGATGCCGACCGTGCGCGGCCCGATCAGCGCCTCCACAGCGGCAGGGTCCACCAGGCCGGTGTCGGCCATCACGTCGGCGAAGCGGGGTGTGGCGCCGCAGAACATCACCGCGTGCGCGGTGGCGGGGTAGGTGTAGTCGGCCACGACGACCTCGTCGCCCGGTCCCACGCCCAGTGCGAGAAGAGCGAGGTGGAGCCCGGCGGTGCAGTTGTTGACCGCCAGCGCGTGCGGCGCCTGCACCGCCTCGGCGAACGCTGCCTCGAAGGCTCGCGTCGCCGGACCCTGGCCCGCGACCCAACCCGATTCGAGCACCCGTCGGACCGCCTCGACCTCCTCCTCGCCGGTCGTCGGTCGCCCAAGTGCGATGTCGTGATCCATCGGGTCCTTTCACGCGATCTGGTCGCGAACGCCGGGAATGCCCGGAGTTTACGTTCCATGTCTGCAGTGGTCGAAGATGGTCGCGGCGGGGAACGGCGCTCCGACCCGAGACGAGGAGGTCAAGTGATCTACGACGTTGCCGTCATCGGCGGAGGGATCGTCGGGCTGGCTACGGCCAGAGCCGTGCTCGAGCGCCACCCCGGCACGTCGGTGGTGGTGCTCGAGAAGGAGACGGGTCTGGCCCGTCACCAGACCGGACGCAACAGCGGAGTGGTGCACTCGGGCATCTACTACAAGCCAGGGAGCCACAAGGCCCGGCTGTGCACGGCGGGGAGCCGATCGATCGTCGAGTTCGCCCGACGCCACGACGTGCCGGTGGAGGTCACCGGCAAGCTGATCGTGGCCACCCGACCCGAGGAGCTCCCCGGCCTACGTGCCCTGGAGCTGCGCGGCCTGGAGCACGGCCTCGACGTCACCCGGCTCGACGCCGCCGAGGCCCGGGAGCACGAGCCGCACCTCGAGGCCCTCGCCGCCCTCCACGTGGCCAGCACCGGCATCATCGACTACGCCGCCGTCTGCGACTGCCTCGCCGAGGAGATCTCCGCCGGCGGGGGCGAGGTGCGAACCGGCACCGAGGTGGTCGGGATCACGAGGGCGGGGGCGGGTGAGGGCACACACCGCCTCACCACTTCGGTGGGCGACCTCGAGGCCCGGCGGCTCGTGAACTGTGCCGGGCTGTTCAGCGACCGGGTGGCAGAGCTCGCCGGCGCCCACAGCACCGCCCGCATCGTGCCCTTCCGGGGCGAGTACTTCGAGCTGCGCCCGCAGGCGAGGGCTCTGGTAAAGGGGCTGATCTACCCGGTGCCCGACCCGAACTTCCCCTTTCTGGGGGTTCACCTCACCCGCGGCGTGGACGGCTCCGTCCACGCCGGACCGAACGCCGTGCTGGCACTTCGGCGCGAGGGCTACCGCTGGCGTGACGCGAGGTTCGGGGACCTGCGCGAGGTGTTCGCCCACCCCGGGTTCCGCGCCCTGGCCCGCCGCAACCTGCCGCCGGGGCTGGCAGAGATGGCCCGCTCCCTCTGGAAGCCGCTGTTCGTCAGGAGCCTGCAGCGGCTGGTGCCCGAGCTGAGCGGGGCCGACCTGGTCCGCGCACCCGCCGGGGTGCGTGCCCAGGCCATCGAGCGGGACGGGTCGCTCGTGGACGACTTCCTCTTCGCCGAGACCCCGGGTGCGCTGCACGTCCTGAACGCACCCTCCCCTGCTGCCACCTGCTCGCTGGAGATCGGCGCCGAGATCGCCCGACGGATCGATCTCCGATGAGCTGAGGTTCAACGCTGCCGATCCGGTCACCTAGCATCGTCCTCCGGTGATACCCATATCCCTCGTCTCCCTGCCCGACGGCACCGAGGACCTCGTGCTCGACGTGCTGCGCTCCGGACAGCTCGCCCAGGGCCCCGTCGTGGCGGACTTCGAGCAGCGCTTCGCTTCCCTCACCGGCGTCGCCCACGCCGTGGCCGTCAACAACGGCACCACCGCCCTGGTCGCCGCGCTGCGCGTGCTCGAACTGGAGCCCGGCGACGAGGTGATCACCTCGCCGTTCACCTTCGTCGCCACCCTCAACGCCGTCCTCGACGCCGGCGCCGCCGTCCGCTTCGCAGACATCGACCCCGCGGACTTCAACGTGGACCCCGCGGCCGTCGCCGAGACGATCACGGACCGCACGAAGGTGCTGCTGCCCGTGCACCTCTACGGCCAGTGCGCGGATCTCGACGCGCTGGTGCCGATGGCCGGCGAGCACGACCTGCAGATCGTGGAGGACGCCGCTCAGGCCCACGGGGCCACGGTCGGGGGGCGCACTGCGGGCGCCGCCGGGCTCGGGTGCTTCTCGTTCTACGCCACCAAGAACCTCACCACCGGTGAGGGCGGCATGGTCACCACCGACGACGACACGCTCGCCGACCGCCTGCGCGTCCTGCGCAACCAAGGCATGCGTGCCCGCTACCAGTACGAGATGGCGGGCAACAACTACCGGATGACGGACCTCCAGGCCGCCGTGGGTCTCCCCCAGATCGAGTCCTATGCCGCCAACGTGACCTCCCGGCGCGCCAACGCCGCGGTGCTCAACGAGGGCCTCGACGGACTCGACGGGCTGATCACCCCGCGTGAGCTGCCCGGACGGGGACACGTGTGGCACCAGTACACGGTGCGGGTCACCGCGGACGCCCCGATCGCCCGTGACGAGCTGCAGGACCGGTTGCAGGCCGAGGGCATCGGCTGCGGCGTGTACTACCCCCGGGTGGTCTTCGACTACGACTGCTACAGGGACCACCCCGACGTGGAGACCGCCGCGGTCCCCGTGGCTCGGCGCACCGCCGAGGAGGTCCTGTCGCTGCCCGTGCACCCGGGCCTCGGGCCCGGCGACCTCGACCGCATCGTCTCGACGGTGCGAACCGCGTTCGGAGGTGGTTCCACATGAGCCCTGGCACGACGCCGGTGCGCATCGGTCTCGTCGGCACCGGCACGATGGGCACGTTGCACGCCAGGGTGATCGCCGAGTCGCCCCGGGCCGAGCTCACCTGGGTGGCCGACCCCCGCCGTGAAGCAGGCGAGGAGGTCGCCGGCCGCCACGCCACTCGCTGGCTGGCCGAGATGGAGCCCGACACGGTCGACGCGGTGGTCGTGGCCGCCGCCACCGAGCACCACCACCGCCTGGCACTGGAGGTGCTGGCCGCCGGGGTGCCGCTGCTCGTCGAGAAGCCCCTCGCCGACACCCTCGAGCACGCCCGCGAGATCGTCGGGACCTCCGATCGCCTCGGGGTGCCGCTGATGTGCGGGTTCCTGGAGCGCTACAACCCGGCGATCCTCACGGCACTGGAGTTCGTGGAGCGCCCCATCCACGCCGCGGCCAACCGCCACTCGCCCTACGTGGCGCGGATCCGCACCGGGGTCTCCTCCGACCTGCTGATCCACGACCTCGACGTGCTGCTCCAGGTGTTCGGCGAGCAGCCGGTGGGCGCCGAGGGTCACCTCGGCTACTTCCACCCCAACAGCGAGCCCGGCGCCGAGGACATGGCGGACGCCATCGTCGACTTCCCCGGCGGCGGGATCGGCATGGCGACCGCCAGCCGCACGTCGCAACGCAAGATCCGCACGCTGGTGATCACGGAGCTCGACCGCCAGATCGAGCTCGACCTCGTCCGCCAGGACATCACCATCTACCGCCACATCGGCAACGAGGCCCTCGAGGACAGCGGGCTCGGCTACCGCCAGCAGACGGTCATCGACATCCCGGTCATCAAGCACCAGCGCGAGCCGCTGGCAACCCAGCTCGACCGGTTCCTCGACCTCGTCGGCGGCACCGTCGACGCCGATGCCGAACGGGCCAGCCTGCTCCCACCCCACGAGCTGCTCGACGCGGTGCGCCGTTCCGCCGCCCGCAGCGGTGCCGTCAGACCGGGCTGAGTGCGGCAGCACGTGGAGCGCGGCCCGTGTGCCGCCGCGGATCAGGTGCCGGCTACTACTGATCGAGGATCATGCGGATCCGATGCACGCGACGCCCTGCATCGGAGCGCCGGACGGCATCATCGATTCGGCCCAACCTCAGCCCCGCCAGGAGATACGGAAGGTCTTGGGTTCGATCCTCGACCGCGATGACCTCGGAAACCGTGAGCTCCCCGCCCTTGCCCTTGACCACGATCCTGTACTCGGGCTCGTCCGGGAGGGCGACGACGATCTTGCCGCAGTCGCTCAGGTCTCCAGTCTTGGCGAAGTCGTGGAGCGGCTGAGGCTCCAGCGTGCCGGCGTCCAAGCGCTTGAGCAGGCGGAACACCTCTGTCAGTACGCTCTGCGACCTGGCTGCCACGAGCTCGAGGTCCTCGATGGCCTCATCTAGAAAGGTGACCCGCTCGAACGGAGCGGGCCCCGGCGCGGTCACAGCTGGTCGAGGTCGATCCCGAACGTGGCGGCAGCCTCCGCCAGCGTCGTTCGGTTGCCGTCGTCCGCCGCCAGACGCTGGGTGAGACGTTCTGCGATCGCGATGTCCTCCGCCACATCGAGGAGCAGCTGGAACGTCTCGTGGGGCAACAGGACCGCCTCAGGCTGGCGGTGGTCGCCGAACACGACCGGCTCTGCGTTCAGCCCTTCCCGGCGGAACCTGGCCACATGGCCAGTGAGGTCGCGCCGAGTGTCACTGATGGTGTGCGTCATGGCAATCTCCTGTACACGTATATGTACATCATACGGAGTCGGCACCCAACCCACCACCACGGATGCTGTCGACCCGCCGGCGACGTCGGATCCACCAGTCCAGCGCCAAGGCGACGAGGCCGAACACCGCCGCCCCGAGCGACACCACCGCCCCCACGAAGAACGCCGGGGGCCGGAAGGCGAAGGTGACCTCGTGGGTGCCCGCCGGCACCACCACCGCGGTGAAGGCGCCGTGGAGCTCGACGAGCTCGGCGGGCTCGCCGTCCACCTGGACCGTCCAACCCGGGCTGGCGGACTGCACCACGCTCACCAGAGCGCGCCCTTCGGAGCTCACCGTGGTTCGGACCTCGTCGTCGCCGAAGGTCGTGCCAGACAGGGAGACCTCCCCGCTGGGATCATCGGGCAGCACGTCGGTGCCGACCACCGCCGGGATCGCGGGGTCACGCAGGAACTGCTCTCGGGCGTCCGCATCGTCGGGGACCGTGGTCCACTCGGAGTAGGCGCGAACCATCGGCTTCGCAGACGGGCGCTCGTAGAGCCATCCGTCGGTGGTCCCGATCAACCGGACCGGAGCGTCGGGGTCCTCGACGAAGGCGCGCACGGCCGGCTGCCCCTCGACCTCGGCCAACCGCACTGTGCAGTCGGCGCCGCTCGGCTCGACCTCCACCGTCACCGGGAGGCCGGGATCGAGCGCCTGGGCGGTCAGCCCGAAGTCGACCCACGCTCCCGCCGCGTCCGTCGCGTCCGTCGCCGGGCGACTGGTGACGACCTCCTCGGCGCCCTGGACGGCACGCACCTCGAGCCTCGACGCGGCACACCCCGAGCCCTGCGCATCGGCCACCAGTCCGATCCCAGCCGTGCCGGCGGGGAGGTCCAGATCGAAGCGCGCCGGATCGTCGTGGCGGGCCACGGGGCCGGGCTCGCGCTCGCCGTCGTGCAGCACCACGCTCTCGCCGAGGGGCTCGAGAGCGGATCCCACCACGAAGTAGCGAAGCGACAGCTCGTCGTAGACGGGTGAGGCCAGGTTCCACTCGTCCCGCAAGAGCAGGTGCTTCATCCAGTCGCGGTCGAACGCCTCGGGGTCCGCCAGCTCCACGAAGTCCTTCACCCGTTCGGGGCGCAGCGTGGCGCCACGGAGGTCGAACAGGTCGTGCAGGGTGGCGCTGTTGGGGTAGTAGTCGAACCCGGTCGCCGCGAAGCGGTAGTCGTCGCCGGCCAGGGCGCGCAGCTCGTCGTAGACCGGCAGCGAGGGATAGAACGACTCCACCGGCGCCTCGGGTGTGAAGTGGCGCAGCGGGGGCACCAGCTCGGCCCACACCACCACGACGGCGAGCAGCGCGGCGGGAACCGCCAGGTTCGGTCGGCGCCGTGCGAGCACGAGCAGGCCGAGCGCCGTCGCCGCGAAGAGCAGCCCGATCCCCACGGCAGCCGCCACCTCGGCGACCCGGGCGTTGGCCCGCATCGCCGACCACATCTCCCGGGCGGGCCACACCAGGCACCCCACCCAGAGCGCCGCCCATCCCGCGGTGCTGATCCACGGCAGGCGGTCGCGGGCCCGCTCCAAGCCGTGGCGAACGTAGGAGTCAGCCCCCAGCGCACCGAGCAGCACCACTGGCAAGGAGATCGCATAGCGGATGCGGTGGATGGGGTTGTCGCTCATGGCCGGCAGGGCGTACACGGCCCCCAGCGCGCCCGTGCCGAGGAACGTGAGGAGGGTCAGGGTCGCCGAGGCGCCGAGCAGGAACGGCCACACGTCGCGGGCGCGGTCGCTGAGCCGGAGGCGCCGCAGGAGCAGCATCGCCACCGCGGCACCGGCGAACACCATCGCCACCGTCCCGATCGTGGAGATCGCCTCCACGGGGTTGGATCCCTGCCACCAGTCGCTGGGATCGCGGTAGTCGCCGTAGATGCGCGCCGAGAACATGTTGTAGATCAGCGACGGCATGAGGTGACCGGTCGAGTCCTGCGCTCGCGTGTCGAGCAGGCCGATGCCGCTGACGAACTCGAGGAAGTACACGAGGTTGACGGCGCTGAGCGCCAGACCCCACACCAGCGCCCCGGCGAGGCCGGCCACTCGCAGCGCCGGGTCCTTCCAGTGGAGCTCGCCTTCGGCCTGGAGACGGCGGACCCGCCGGTACAGCAGCCACAGCGCCCAGGCTCCTGCGAGGTAGACGGCGTGCACCGTGGCGCTGGGGAAGCCCTCCAGCCACATCCAGGCCACCCCGGCGCCGAGTCCCAGCAAGCGGCGCACCGTCGGACGGCTCACCGCCTTGTCGACGGCGAAGAGGAGCAGCGGGAGCAGGAACACCAGGTTGACGCGGTGGACCAGCACGACGTTGGCCCCGTTGAAGGCGTAGGCCACCCCGGCGATGGTGGCCAACCACCGCGACACCCCGAAGCGACGCGCCATCAGGTAGGTGCCGGCCTGCGCCGTCAGCAGCAGCAGCGCCACCCTCAGCGACAACGCGTACCACGAAGGGAACGCCGCGAGCAGCAACGACAGCGGCGACAGCAGGAACATGTTGGGGTTGGTCCCCAGAGGGGTGCCCAGGCCGTGCTGGGGGTCCCACAGCTGGAAGTTCCCTTCGCGCAGCTGCTCGTAGAACGACACGTGGTTGGGCACCACCTCCACCTGATCGGTCTGGATGGGCGACTCGACGTGAGGGGCCCGATCGAGGTGGTCGCGCTGAGGGGACAGCGGCTCGGCCATGTCGACCGCCACCAGGGCGGCCTGGCCGGCAAGAGCCGCGGGCATGAAGGCCACCACCGCCAGGATCATCACCAGAAGCGGTCCGACCCACGGCGGCAGGTGGAAGCGACGGGCGCGGGGCACCGAGGGAGACTAGGAGTGGATCATCGGTGAGCTGAAGTCGACGCCTCGGACGCCGGCGCGTGAGCGACGGTTCGGAGGGGACGACCTCACTTCACCACGACCTGCCGGCACCCGAGCCCGGCGTTGTCGCCGTAGCCGAAGTTGAGGGCGTACACGCACACGTCGTGGGTGCCCGGCTCAGCCGGCACTCCACGCAGGAACCCGTGCCAGGCCCCGAGGTCCTTGCGCAGCAGACTCAGGCCGAAGTGGTGGTTGTCGGCGACCCCCACGTCGTAGCCGACGCCGTCCACGTACACGTGGATGCGGATCGGCCAGCGGGTGCCGTCCGGGTCGACCGCCCACCCTCCGACCGCGATGGTGCGACCGCTCACCACCACACCCTCCAGGACGCCGAAGGGCGTCCAGGGTTGCGGTCCAGGAAGGTCGACGGGGCCGGTGCTGGCACCGAGCCGGACGTTGCCGCGCGGGTCACGCAGCACCACGTTCACGCCGTAGGTGCCCGGAGCGAACCCCTGCCCGGACCAAGGAATCGAGTTCTCCCCGTTGGCGACGGGGACGTTGGTCGCGATCGGCGTACCCAGGCTCCCCCCGACATCGCCGTCGATGTAGACGTCCGCCACCGTGCCCTGCTCCCAGGCGGCGTCGTAGAAGCGGATGGGGAAGCTCCCGCCGTAGGGGACTCGGTCGTCGTGGGACAGCCGTACGTCGTCGAGGTGGAAGCCCCGCCCACCCGGGTCCTCGTGAGGGTCGAATCGCAGGAGCTGGGTCAGCGCGCTCCCCGGGCCTCCCCAGCCGAGCCCGGAGTAGCCGCCGGGCTCGATGGCGTTGGGCGGCCACGACTTCAGCGAGACCGAGTAGGTGGTGTAGGCCACCGGCGGGAACACGTCCTTGCTGCACGACACCTGGCCCTGGAGGCCCTGCCAGCAGAACCGCGCGTCGAGCCCTTCCCCCGGCTCCGGATCGGTGCCGTAGTTCCCGTCGTAGCCGACGCGCCAGGTGAGCCGGTGCCACTCCGTGGCGTCCACCGGCGGACCGTTCGTCCACGTGTCGCTCAGGAACACCTGAGGATCACTGTGGACGCTCCAGCCGTTGAAGAGCCCGTAGGCCAGGTTGGCCCACATGTTCCGGTAGTTGAGCTGGCCGTCGTACATGGTGAACACGTCACCGGGATCTCCGAAGTCCATCGGGTTGCCCCGGACCTCCGCGAACCAGTCACCCGCGCCGGAGATGTCGGGATCGACCACGACCGGAACGGGGGCGGCATCCACGGGCGTGACGGGAGACGGCGTGGAGAACGTCGATCCGCTCCGCGTCTCGAATCGGTAGGAGCCGGGAGGCAGACCGCCGAACTCCACCACCGTCGGGCTCTGCGTGGTCAGCCCCATCAGCCCGGAGTCCTGGCTCTGCCCGTTGTTCGCCGTGTTCGAGTCGAGGTCCCACCACAGCTCCCCCCCACCCCCGCTGACGGTGGCGAGGTTGCCCGGCTCGTACACCCGAAGGTGACCGATCAACCCGTGAACCCCCGCAGATCCCTGGCCGCCCGGTTGCAGCGACAGCTGGACCACGTCACCGGAGCCCCACGGAGCACCGGAGATGGAGGTGGGCAGCTCCGCGTAGGTGTGGCTGTGGCGGTCGTTGGTACCGGTGAGATCGAGGTCGTACCACTGCCAGCCCGCGGTGATCCGGAACGCCTTGTAACCCTGGCACGCCGAGCTGTAGAAGCCGTCACCGCAGTGGTTCCAGTAGATGTAGCCGACGCTGTTGCGGTCCCAGTACGCCATCATGCTCAGTCGTCGGTACTTCCAGGTGGCGATCGGCTGGTGGGTCGACTGACGGTGGCCGAGGGCCGGCAGGTCGGTGTGCACCGAATCGGCGAAGAACAACCGGCCCCAGGGGTCGAAGGTGGTGAAGTCGAGGACACCGTCGTGCAGGCTGGACACGACCCCCTTCGACCGGCGCGTGGTGGTGTCGAAGTCCTCCGGGTTGGAGAAGTCGAGCGGATCCCGCCAGGTGTCGGTGAAGTAGTCAGCGGCCTCGGGGAGCGACGAGACGTTGAGCGAGGGCGCGTCGGTCGCCGCCGAACGGGCCGACGTCGAGGCTCCCACGGGCGCACCCACCAGCTGGCCGGCCAACAGCACCGCCGTGGCGACGAAGGCGAGGATGGTGAGTCGACGTGACATGGGCGCCCCAGCGGGTGGACAGGTCTCCTCGCGCTCCATCGGCAGTTCGCCGCCGGAACTGAACGCCAGACCCGGGGATCGGGCCGTGCAGGTGTCACTCCCCGAGCAACCGCTCCACCAGCTCGGCGAGAGGTTCCCGGTAGTCACGACTGGGACGGAACCCGTGCAGCCGCCACGCCAGGCCGTCGAGCACCGAGTTGGCGGGGCGGGGAGCCGGCCGGGGCGGCTGGAGCTCGGCGGTGCTGATGGGTGTGATCCGCCCCGGGTCGTGGCCCCCGGCGGCGAAGACGCTCTGGGCGAACTCGAACCAGCTCACCGCCCCCTGGTTGGTCGTGTGGAACACCCCCGGCACCCGCTCGATCGCCAGCTTGGCGACCATCTGGGCCAGATCGGCGGCGAAGGTGGGGTGGCCGACCTGGTCGTCCACGAAGGTGAGGCTGTCGCGCTCCTCCGCGAGGCGCAGCAGGGTCTTGACCATGTTGCTGCCGTGGAAGCCGCACACCCAGCTCGTGCGGGCGACGGTCCAGCCGGGGTCGATCTCCATCTCGCCGCCGAGCTTGGTGCGGCCGTAGACGGACTGCGGGTTGGGCGCGTCCCACTCCACGTACGGGGTGCTCTTGGTGCCGTCGAACACGTAGTCGGTGCTGAGGTACACGACGTGGGCCCCCACCCGACGGGCACCATCTGCCACGAAGCGGGTGGCCGCGCAGTTGACCCGGTAGGCCAGCTCCTCCTCGGTCTCACAGCGGTCCACCGCGGTGAAGGCCGCGCCGTGGATCACCACCTCGGGCACCCACGAGGTGAGCACCGACAGCACGTGGTCGCGGTCGGTGAGGTCGTGCTCGGGGAGGTCGAGCCCCAGCAGCTCGTGGTGGCCAGGAGCGGCGAGCAGCTCCATGAGCTCGCTACCCAGCTGGCCGCTGCTGCCGGTGACCAGGATCCTCATCGGGGGCTCCTCACCGGTTCCTCACCCGCTCCACCAGCGGCTGCCACCAGTCGCGCCGGTCCAGGTAGAACCGCACGGTCTCCGCCAGGCCGTCTTCGAACGTCGTCGCCGGCCGCCATCCCAGCGCCTCGGCCTTGTCGGTGGTGATCGAGTAGCGCCGGTCGTGGCCGAGGCGGTCCTCGACGTACTCCACGCTGGAGTCGTCCTTGCCGAGGATCCCCAGCAGCAGGTCGGTCACCTCCCGGTTCGTCCGCTCGTTGCCGCCGCCGATGTTGTAGATCTCCCCCACGGCACCCTGGCGCAGCACCAGGTCCACCCCCCGGCAGTTGTCGCGCACGAACAGCCAGTCCCGCACGTTCAGGCCGTCGCCGTAGAGCGGCACCTTCTGCCCGCTCAGCAGGCGGGTGACGAAGAAGGGGATCAACTTCTCGGGGAACTGGTACGGCCCGTACTGGTTGGAGGACCTGGTGAGCACCACCGGCAGGCCGTGGGTCTCGTGGTAGGCCAGGGCGATCAGGTCCGAACCTGCCTTGGCGGCGCTGTAGGGCGAGCGGGGGTTGAGCCGATCGGTCTCGGTGAAGGAGCCCTCCTCGATGGAGCCGTACACCTCGTCGGTGGAGATGTGCAGGAACCGCTGCACACCGGCGGACACCGCCTCGTCGCACATCACGTTGGTGCCCGAGCAGTTGGTGCGCACGAACACGTCCGGGTCCAGCAGCGAGCGGTCCACGTGGCTCTCCGCAGCGAAGTGCACCACCGCGTCGTGGCCCTTCAGCGCATGGCGCACGGCCTCACGGTCGCAGATGTCACCGAGCACGAAGCGGAAGCGGGGATGGTCCTCCAGGTCGCGAAGGGTCTCGGGGCTGGCCGCGTACGTGAGCGCGTCGAACACCGTGACCTCGTCGTCGGTGGCGTCGAGCACGTGTCGCACGTAGTTCGACCCGATGAACCCGGCTCCTCCGGTGATGAACAGGCGCATCTGTCTCCTCAGCTCCGCAGCGCGGCATGGGGCCGCCACATGGCCTCGATGTCGACCCGGCGGGGGTTGGCCCGGTCGCGGTCGGACAGGACGGGGTCGGTCACTCCCCAGTCGGCGGCGATGTCCGGGTCGTCCCAGGCGACGCCCCGCTCGTCGGCAGGGTTGTAGTAGCCGTCGACGAGGTAGGTGATGGTCATGTCGGTCAGGCTGGCGAAGCCGTGGGCCACCCCGGGGGGGATGTACAGCCCCAGGTGCTCGTTGGGGCCGCCGTCCACCTCCCCCATGTCCAGCATCTCGGTGGCGCCGTCGGTGGCGCCCCCCTCACGCAGGTCGTGGAGGACCACTCGGGCGTGGCCGAAGGGCACGTACCAGTAGTCGGCCTGGTGGAGGTGGTAGTGCAGGCCGACGATGCATCCCGCCACCCGGTTCCCCCGGTTGGCCTGGATCATCTCCCTCGCGCCGGGGATCCACTCCCGCCGGTAGGTCTCCACGAAGTACCCGCGGTCGTCGCCGAACACGCGGGGTCGCACGAGGTAGACCCCCTCGATGTGCTGGCTCGGGGTGATCTCGGCCATGGTCGTCACCGCTGCACTCCAGTCATCACCGCTCCGGGTTCACTCGAGGTCGATCGAGCAGTGGTCGCCGATCATCAGGCGGGTGGCGGCCGGGCGCCGGCCGGAGCGGTGCACCTCGGTGTCGCGCCCGATCAGCGAATCCGACAGCCGAGGTACGCCCACGATCCGGGCACGCTCGAGGATCACCGAGTGCTCCACCTCGGAGTCGACGATCTGGCAGCCGGCAGCCACGGCGGTGAAGGGCCCGATGTAGGAGCGCTCCACCCGCGAACCGGCGCCGATGATGGCAGGCCCCCGCACCTGGGAGCCGACCACCGACGCACCCGCCTCCACCACCACCCGGCCGTCGATCTGGGAGGCGTCGTCGACGTCGCCCTCGATGCGAGGTTCGAGGGTCTCCAGCACGCGGCGGTTGCTCTCCAGCAAGGGGTCCTTCTTGCCGGTGTCGAGCCACCAGCCTTCGAGCACGTCGTGGCGCACCCGGTGGCCGTGGTCGATCAGCCACTGGATGGCGTCGGTGATCTCCAGCTCGCCGCGCTCGGAGGGCTGGATGGCCGCCACCGCCTCGTGGATGGCGGGGGTGAAGAGGTACACCCCGACCAGGGCGAGGTTGCTCGGCGGGTCCTCGGGCTTCTCCACGAGCTGCAGGACGTGGCCGTCCTCGTCGAGCGCTGCGACGCCGAACCGGTGCGGGTCGGGCACCTCGGAGAGCAGGATCTGCGCTGCGGGCGGTGGTGGTGCCCCCTCCAGGGTGGGCGCGCTGGTGGCGGCGACGTCGTCCTCGAACCGCTGCACGAACTCCGCGAGCCCCTGTTGCAGCATGTTGTCGCCCAGGTACATCACGAAGTCGTCCTCGCCGAGGAAGTCCCGGGCGATGAGCACGCAGTGGGCCAGGCCGAGCGGCGCCTCCTGGGGGAGGTAGGTGATCTTCGCCCCGAACCGGGAGCCGTCGCCCACCGCGGCGCGCACCTCCTCGCCGGTCTCGCCGGTGATGATGCCGATCTCGGTGATGCCGGCGGCCACCATGTCCTCGATGCCGTAGAAGAGGATGGGCTTGTTGGCCACCGGCACCAGCTGCTTGGCGCTGGTGTGGGTGATCGGCCGCAGCCGGGTGCCGGCACCGCCGGAGAGGATCAGGCCCTTCACGGGCTCAAGTCCTAGCAGAGCTGACAGGAACGGCTGAAGGCGACCTCCACGACGCCAACAGCGCCTCGCGGGCGGCAGCGCCCGCCGCCTCGTAGGAGAACGCCCTCAGCGCCTGCCTGCCCTGTCGGCTCAGCGCCTCGCGCAGCGCACCGTCGTCGAGGACCCTGCGCATCAGAGCCGCGGCCTCCTCCACGTCGGGCTCCGCCCAGTGGCCGTGGGCGGGGTAGTACTGGTCCGGTCCGACCTGCACGATCCTGGCCGGCACCAGCAGCGCGGAGCCCTCCGGCATGAAGTCGAGGTTGCCCGAGTAGCCGGTGGCGATCACCGGGGTCCCCACCGCCATCGCCTCGGCCATGGTCAGCCCGAGGCCCTCGGCGCGGTGCAGCGACACGTAGCAGTCGGCGAGGGCCATCAGCGCCAGCCGCTCCTCGGCCGGTAGGAGCCGGTCCCACACGTCGATGTCGGCACGGTCTGACACGGCGTCCAGGAGGCGTTCGCGCTGCTCGGGGAACAGGTGACCGTTGATCGACTTGAGCACCAGCCGTGTTCCTCCGGCAGGGTCGGGGAAGGCCCTGCGGTAGGCCTCGGCCAGCCCGGCGGGGTTCTTGCGCTCCACCACCGAGAGGTAGTCGAAGGAGAACAGGAACGTGAAGCGGTCGTCGAGGCCGAGGCGCGGGCGATCGGCCGGCTCCACCTGGGGCTCGTCGAACACCAGGGCCGGAGGGATCCGCCGCACCGGCACCCGCTGCGCGGCCTCGAAGGTCTCCCACAGGTAGCGCGTCGCCGCCCAGACCTCCTGCACGAAGGCGAACGACACCTGCTGGCGGGGGGTGAGCACGTCGCACTCCCAGTACCACAGGCCGATGTTGTGGTGACCGGCCAGGAAGTCCTGCCCGACGTCGGCCACGAACAGCGGCAGCTGCTCCGGGGTGATGAGCATCAGGTTGAAGTGGTACGGGGCGTGGAGCTCGGCAGCCGCCGGCTGGCGGACGTGGGAGCTGGTGCGGTCGTAGCTGACCTGCACCTGAGGCACCCCGGCGGCCTCCAGCGCCCGCTGGAGGCGGCGGGCGGCCACACCCAGGCCCAGGTCGGCTCCCAGGTAGCCCACCAGGTTGACCCCGAAGGGCCGGGGGCCTTCTCGCACCTCCACCGTGGGCGCGGGGCGCGGAGGGTCGGGGAGGGTGAGCAGCGTGGTGTCGCCCTCGCGCAAGCCGTTGCTCCACAACCACCTCGCGAAGTTGCGGCGGTCTCGCCAACGGGCGTGGGGGAAGGCGGTGCGGAGATCCTCCCGTCGCTGCATCATCAGGTCGACGTGCAGGCCCGCCCCGGCCCCTTCGGGAACACCGGACCTGCGCAACTCGTCCAGGAATCGCGCCACCTCGCCGGACACGTAGGGGTTGGCCGGCAGGCCCTCCCCATCGGCGGCGGCCAGGCGGCCGCGGTACCAGCGGCGCATCTCGGCGGTGAGCGGCACACCTGGCAGCGCCGGCGGTTCCGCCTCCACCGCCGGCGTCCAGCCGGCCGCGAGCAGGCGGGTCGCCCGCGCCCGGCAGAGGGCCCGCAGGCCGGTCGACTCGCTGAGGAACACCTCCGGATCGCCCTCGGTCGGGGCGAACCACCAGGGCCGGCGCGGGTCGAGCCCGGCGAAGTCCACGAGGACTGGACCGGTCGCCCCCTCGCCCACCTCGATCTGTGCGGCGGTGCGCGCCGACAGGCAGTACCGCGGGTCGGCGATGGTGCGCGTGCTCTGGGGGAGGTCCCACCAGGGATCGCCGGAGAGGGGATCCGAGCTTCGCAGCGCCGTCGACACCCGTTGGCGCCACCACGACGCCCACCCCGCGTGCTGGGCGGGGATCGCCAGGAGACCCGGGGCGAACCCGCCCCACGCCCCCATCTGCGGATCCACGTGCAGCGCCCGCGCCGCGGGGACCTCGCCGGGTGCGTCGAAGGCCTCCAGCGGCCCCGTCACCTCGAAGGTGTCGTCGAGCACCACCACGTCGCCCAGCCCGGCGCCGGTCTCGTCCAGCATCCAGGGCAGCACCGCCCAACCCGCCCGGCGGGCCCCGAAGGCCATCACCAGATCGCCCCAGCGCAACCCGTCGGGCTCCAGGTGCTGGACCAGGAGGTCACCAGGAGCGACCGGCTGCTCGAGGCGAGGATCGCATCGGAGCCTTCGCACGTCCGCCCCCGGGTGGGCGGCACACAGGTCCCCGCGCAGCAGCTCGCTCAGCGGCGCCCGCCGGCCGGTGGTGACGACGACGAATCGCACCCCGACATTCTGACCCAGCCGCCGGCCGGGCCGTGGCACCACCCGGCGGTGCGCCGACGTGGGGGCTACTTCACGACCAGCGTGCGGCAGCCGAGCACCGAGTTGGAGCCGCCGCCGACGTTGATGCCCACGGCGCAGAGGTTGTGGGTGCCCGCCGGCATGTCGATCGTGAACTCGTAGCCGTGGTACGGCCCGTAGCCCGGCAGCAGGCTGGCGGCGACATCGGCGCGGTGCAGGCCGCTGTTGGCCCGATAGGAGCGGATGCCGTCGTAGGTGATGTGCACCTCGATCGAGCCCGTCGTCTCGGGGTCGTAGGCCCACCCCGCCATGTAGGCAGAGGACCCGTTCTGCTGCACCACGTCCAGGTAGCCCGCCGGCGAGGCGCCCGGGACGACGACGGTGCGGCAGTCGGCGCGCACGTCGACACCGTCGGTGCGCCGTCGGTACACCATGCACAGCTGGTGGTTCCCCCCCAGCACCCCGATCTTGCCGGCGACGAAGCGCCCGGACGCCTCGGTGGGGAACGAGCCGAAGGCCACGCCGTCGAGCTCGAGGGTCACCGGCCCGTTGGGCACGAGGTTGGCGTCACGGGACATGCCCTGCACGAAGAACCCGCCGGCGAACGGGCTGATCGTGCCCAGGTTGTTGGCCTCGGTGGCGTAGTAGACCGCGAGCTGCGACGCCCGGGCGCGGATGCTGCCGAGGTGGTTGGAGATGCTGCCGGGGCAGTCCGTGTAGCCGGTGTCGCCGTGGCCGACGATGTTGGCCAGGTTCACCGGCGTTCCGGCGGGGAAGCGGGGGTTGCCGTTCGAGATGTAGGTGGTGGAGCCGCTGGGCTCCACGCCGTAGGTGCCCAGACGCCACCCGGCGATCTGGGACACGCCCTCCAACGAGGCGGCCGAGGGGCTCGTGCCCACGAAGTCGCCGAGCACCATGATGCCGACGGTGTCGGTGTTGAACCCGGCCGCATGAGCCCCGATGACCGGCGAATCCAGCGATCCCGCCCGGCCTTCCCAGAGGGTGCCGTACTTGTCGACCACGAAGTTGTAGGCGATGTCGGACCAGCCCCGGCCGTCCATGTGGTACGCCTGGATCCCTCTGAGGATCCCCGGCACGTCGCCGGGCGAGTAGCTGTTCGAGCTGGCGGAGTGGTGCACCACCGCAAGCTTGTTGGTGGAACCCATGCCGATGCTGCCGGGAGCGCGCGCACCCCAGTCGCCGCGTGGGCGGATCCCGAGAGGGTTCGTGGCGGCACCGGCCACCGGCGTGCTGTCGCCGACCGCACGCTGCTGCTCCTCGCGCACCAGCAGCACCTCGGCCTCCGGCGCGTCCTGGGCGCCCAGGTTCACCTCGTAGCCGACGCCCTCACCCACCCAGAAGGGCTCGGTGGCCACCGACGACGGCTCGTCAGGGCCCTCGTAGACGTCGGCGTGCAGCTCCTGCCACGGGCCGAAGGTGCCGTCGAGCTCCTTGACCCGCACCATCACCGGCTGCTCCGGCACCTCGTCGAACTCGAGGCCGATGACGCTGAACTCGGCGGTGCTCGGCTCCACGGCCTGCACGCGGTCCTCGCCGAGAGGCTCGTCGGCGGCGGCCTGCGCCTCGGCGACCGCCGCGGGAGGGGCGGGCTCGACCTGGGGCAGCGCCACCGAAGCGCCCACCGACACCTCGAGGAACTCCATCCCCGGCAAGGGTGCCATGAGGGCGACGAGGCCCACCGCAGCACCGAACGCGACCCGACGCAACATCCTGGCTCCCATGGCTGTCCGCACCCTCGTCACCCTCGTCCCAGCGGTCGCCGTCACTGCATCCGATGGCGACCGGGAGGTGATCCCAGCCGCCGCTCCGCCGGCGACGAGCCGCCGGCGGTCGTGCTCTCCACACGTGCCAACCCGTTCACGCTACCACCAGTCGCCCGCGGCCGACGCTGCCACCGCCCCCTCTCTCTCGTTCTTGGATCGTCGGCGACATCGCGCGCCGTCATAGGGCGAAGAACCGATTACGGCGCGCGACCTCGGACCGATCGCGACCCTCAACGTGGTGGGTCATCCAAGAACGGCGGGGATTGGTGGGGGCCGCGTGAACCGGTCGACCAGCGCGTCGTCCACCGCGGCGGCTGCGACAGCCCACGGTCGAGGACGGAAGGCGGTCGCCCGCTCCAGGGCGCTCGCCCGGGCCGCACCGTCCTCCAGCTGGGCCCGAACGGCCGCCGACCAGACCCCGGCATCGTCGGGATCCAGGAGCTCGGCGGCGTCCCCCGCCGCCTCTGGCACCCCGCCGCCGGTGGAGGCGATCACCGGCACACCTCGACCCAGTGCCTCCACCGCCGGCAGGCCGAACCCCTCGCTCCGGCTGGGTATCAGCACCACGAACGCCTCTCGGTAGAGCCGGTCGAGGTCGTCGTCGTGGACGTCGGCCAGCCAGTGGACCCTGGTGCCGACCTCAGGATGGCTCCGGAGGCGCCCGGCCAGCACGTCGGCACCCCAGCCGTAGCGCCCGACGAGCACCAGCTGCAGGTCGTCGAACTCCTCCCGGAGCGAATCGAAGACCTCCAGCGCCAGCTGCTGGTTCTTGCGCGGCTCCAGCGTGCCCACCACGAGCAGGTACCGAGCTGAACGCCACGGACCCCCCTCGGGGCACGCACCGCCGGTGCCCGGATCGCACTCCGAGGCGCCGGTGCCACCGGCCAGCTCCGCCCCCAGGGGGACGACGACCGTAGGGGGCTGAGGGATCTCCAGGGTGCGGCACATCCGCTGCACCGACGATGCCGTCGCCGTCGAGGCGCAGACCACGAGCTGGGCGTGGTGCAGCTGGGCGAGCACCGTCGGATCGAAGATCTCCCGCAGATGCGAGGAGAACCACGATGGCTGCTCGAGGGGGAGCAGGTCGTGGACGAAGACCGCCACGCCCACCCCTTCGGCGCGGAGCCGGCCGAGCAGCGTCGAACGGTCGAGCTCCAACTCGTTCCACACCGCATCGGCCTCGAACAGCACCGAACCTGGCTCGAGGCGATCCAGCACGAGCTGATCCTCGACCGCTCGACGCGCACGCCCGAAGATCCTCTCTCGGCCCCACCGCAGCGCTCCGAGCACCCCGAGTCGACCGAGCAGGGTGCGCGCCACGTCGCGAGCGGCGCGACCGGCGGAGGTCCCCGGCGGCTCCGGAGGTGACGCGCCGGCCCGTCGCAGCGAACCGTGCTCCTCCGCGGTCAACCGGCGGAACGCCTGGTTGCGCGTGCACCACCGGATCGGCACCAGCTCCACCCGCTCGTCGGCGAAGGGCATCTCGGAGGCCAGCGCGCACACCACTCGCTGGATGCCCGCGCGGTAGCCGGCCTTCAGGGTCTCGCCGACGTCCATGTACACCAGCAGCGGCCCTCCCGGCCACGGCGCCGGCGCCTTGAGCCCTCCGGCGGGCTGCAACCGGCTCCGCACCCGCTCGGCGGGGCAGGCTCCGGGCCGCCCATCGGAACGGATGCGCGACCGCACGGCCAGCGCGGCCGCCGTCGCCGACACCCACGTGCGCAACGGCTCCCACCGCACCGGCACGCGGCGCCGGGCCCGGCCGAACACGTTGGCCCGGAGCAGCCGCCAGGTGCCGCGCCGCAACCAGCCGAGGGTCCGGCGGCGATGGTCGCGGTCGCCGTTGCGCCAGTTGGTCAGCAGCCAGTTGCGCCGATCGAGGAACACGTGCAACCGCGAGCCCCCGCCTCCGCTGGCACCGAAGGCGTGGTGCACCACGGCCGCCGGTGCCGTGCGGATCTCCCATCCCGCCCGGCGCAGCCGCCAGGAGAGGTCGGTGTCCTCGTAGTAGGCGAAGAACCACGGGTCGAACAGGCCGACCTCCTCCAACGCCTCGCCCCGCAGCAGCGCCGCCCCCCCGCAGAAGCCGTCCACGACCGCCCCCGCCTCCGACGGCACCTCGTCGCCGACATGTCGCCGGTCCTCACCAGACCCCGCCTTGTCGTTCGACACTTCCCCCGAGCGTGAGCCTCGAACAACAGAGCCATCCTCGGGGGTCGTGACGTCGGGGGGCGTGACGTCGGAGTCCGGTGTCTGCCAGGGGTCGGGTTCGCCGTAGCCCAGGTCGTAGCCCTCACCCACCTCGTTGAGGCCGGTGCCCACGCCGTTGAGCAGGGTGGTGCGCTCGTGGCCGGCTCGGTGCCGGAGCACCGTGGAGGTCCCGTCATCGGCGAGGACCTCGAGCTCGGCGGTGCCGTCCTCCACGCCGGCCGGCACCCACACGGTGCCGCGCCGGCGGGCGGGCAGGCGCCAGATCCGTCGGGCCGGCCACTCCAGCGCGCCGTCGTCGGCCCACCCCGTGGTGCGCACCCGATCCACCAGCTCCCTCGGAGCACCCGGCCCCTCGGAGCCTTCGGGGACCCAGCGCACCGAGCGCAACGTGATCGGCACGCCCTCGGCCCGGACGTCCACGCCGACGAAGCCGGGCTCCAGCACCAGCCGGGCGCCGACGGCCCCGCAGCGATCGTGGCGGTCCATCACCTCCAGCAGCGCCGCCAGCCAGCCGGGCTCCACCCAGGCGTCGTTGTTGATCAGGGCCACGTGCTCCACCCGGTCCGGCCCGGGAGCCAGCAGGTGCCGCACCGCCCGGTTGCACCCCTCGGCGAAGCCCAGGTTCGAGCCGTTGGCCAGCACCTCCACCGATGGGGTACCGGGGCGGTCGAGCCAGGCCCTCAGCTCTTCCAGCGAGCCGTCCACGGAGCCGTTGTCGACCACCACGATCCGCAGCAGCTCCGCGGGGTGCTCGGTGGCGGCGAGCGAGCTCAGGCACCGCCGGGTGAACCAGGCGGAGTTCCAGTTGAGCACCACCACGCCCACCCGCGCCCGCCCGCGACCGGGCGCATCGCGAGGCGCAGGGTCCTTCTGGGCGGGGGGTAGCATCCCAGCGATCTTATGAACCCCGGCCGGGAAGACCACGCACCGCGACCCGAGTCGGGCCCGGAACCGCCCCGCACCATCGGCGCCCGCCTGGAGTCCGCCGGCCCGCTGGCCATGGCCGCCGGGCTCGGCATCAACGGCGTCGCCGCCTACCTCTTCCTCGCCGCGGCGGGCCGGGCACTCGGCGCGGAGGACTCGGGCCAGCTGTCGGTGCTGTGGCAGAGCCTGTGGCTCATCGGGGTGGGGTTCTTCTTCCCCCTCGAGCAGGAGCTGTCGCGCTCGATCTCCGCCCGCCGGGCCCGTGGGGAGGACTGGGGGGTCCTGGTGCGGCAGGTGTCGCGCTTCGGGGGGATGCTCTTCGGGTGCATCGCCGTGGTGGTGCTGGTCGCCTCCCCCTGGATCGCCGACGCCCTCTTCCGGGGCGATATCTCCTTCGTGCTGGTGCTCCTCTTCGGGGTGGCCGGGGTGGCGGGCTCCTACGTGGTGCGCGGTCTGCTGGCGGGCACCGGGCGCTACTACGGGTACTCGGCGTTCTACCTCGTCGACGCCGCCGTCAAAGCCCTGCCGGCGCTGGTGCTCATGGCGGCCGCGGTCGACCTGCCCATCGCCTACGCCCTCGTGGCCGCCTCCGGTGCCTACCTGGGTGCGCTGGCCCCCATGACCCGGGGGGCCAGGCTCGGCCCGCCGGGTGAGCCCGCCGAGCGCTCGGCGCTGCGCCGCTCTCTGCTGTATCTGGTGGTGACCGCCTTCTTCAGCGCCGCGGTGCTCAACGGCGGGGGGATCCTGGTGGAGCTCCAGGCCACCCCCGACGAGGAGGACGCCACCAGCATCTTCCTGTTCGGCCTGATCATCTCCCGCATCCCGGTGTTCTTCTTCCAGGCGGCACAGGCGGTGGTCCTGCCGAGGCTGTCCCGCTCGGCCGCCGCCGGCGACATGGCGGAGTTCCGCCGGCTGCTGCGCCTGCTGCTGGGGGTGATCGCAGCACTGACCGTGGTCGGGGTGCCGGTGACGGCGATCGCCGGGCCCACCGTGGTGGAGGTGATGTTCGGCTCCGACTTCGTGCTCACGACCCGTGACATGGCGCTGCTCACCCTGGCCTCCATGTTGATGCTGGTGGCGATGACGGTGAACCAGGCGCAGATCGCCCTTCACCACCAGCACGAGACCGGCTGGCCGTGGGCCGTGGCCACCGCGGCCATGATCGCGGTGTCGCTGCTGGCGGGCGACGACCTGCTGCTGAGGGTGGAGCTCGGCCTGGTGGTCGCCGGCGCCACGGTGGCCATCCTGGCGGGGGTGCTGCTGTCCCGCGAGCTGCGCCGCCCCGACGAGCACCGCGAGGCCGCGCCGGCGCTGTGACCCGTCCGCGCTGCGAGCCGTCCGCACTGCGAGCGGTCGGCGTCGCGACCGTCGGTGCGCGACGAGCCGCGGCCTGGCTCAGCCGCCGCTCTGGAGCTCCTCGACCACCTCGGCGGTCTCGTCGAGGTCGACGCGCACCTCGTCGAAGCGACGCAGCTCCCGGAAGGTCCGGTCCCTCCCACGAGGATCGAGGAACCACGCTCCGAGCGACGCCAGCACCGGCTCGGTCAACTCGGATGGTGCCCGATGGAGCTCGGCCGCCCCCTCGGCCCGGGTGAGGAGGCGGGCCAGGTCGTAGAGGTCGGAGGCACGCTTCTCCGGTCGGGAGCTGACCCGGAGGGGCACGGTGGTGGCCTTCATCACCACCAGGCCCGCCGTGCTGGCCACCAGCCGCGCCACGTCGAGCACCAGGGGCACGCCGTCCTCGTCGAGCACGCTGATCGCCATCGGGGTGGCGGAGTCGTGAGCCCAGGTGTGGCCGACCACGTTGAGCTCCAGGTCGCTGAGCTCGACGGCGCCTGACCCCTCCACGAGGGCGGCGACCAGCTCCTCGGCGCTCTGGGGCGCCACGTCGATCACGTCGAGGTCGAGCTCGCCGGGCATCACGTACTGCCCACCCCCCGAGGCGCTCAGCGCCAGGCGTTGCAGGGCGGGGTCGAAGGCGTCGAGGTTGCGGGTGAGCGCGTCGAGGTCGACGGTGGCGCGGTGCGGCGCCCCGACCCGGCACAGCACCGCCAGACCGCCGATCAGGCGCAGCTCGGCCGGAAGGTGGGCGAGCGCGTCGACCGACAGGTGGGTGGTGCCGCCAGGTCGGCCGGTCAACACCACCCGGGGGACACCGGGACCCGCCCCGGTCCCTCGGCTCACGTCGGGTCGCCCGGCACGATGCCCCAGTCCTCGACGATCTCCCGGCCGCGGGCGCCTTCGCCGGCGAGGCGGATGGCGCACAGCATCGGGTGCGCCACCTTCCAGGGGTGGGCGTCGTCGGGCTCGTAGCCCTCGAGCTCGGGGAGCCACCGCACGGGGGCCGGACGCACCCAGGTGCGCGCCCCTTCTCCGGCCGAGGCGAGCGCCGGCCGCACCCGGCGGAGTCCGGACTTGTCGAGGTAGCAGCGGGCCGGCAGGTCGCCGGCGGCGGCGATGCGGGCGCCTCCCAGGGTGGCGGCCCGCTCGTCGACGCGCAGCAGCGATCCGGGGCCCGCCAGGTCGGCGACCTCGCTCAGCGGCGCGGCCAGGCTGATCCAGCCGTCGTCGGGCCAGCGCGCCGCGGTCTCCCAGAACAGGTCGGGCAGCAGCGGCAGCCGGCTGGCACGGCCGACGAGCCCCTCGGCCACGAAGCGGGCCAGGATCTCCTGGGTGCCGCCGGGGCTGCGACCGGTGTCGCGGGCGATGCGGCGGGCGGACACCTCCTCGCCGGGGTGGATCAGCGCGTGCAACGCCACCTCGAAGCCGACCGGGGTCCAGGGGGAGGTGCTGGCACCGCGGGCGCGGTCGCCGCCGAGGCCGATGGGGGCGTCGATGCGCAGGCCCGGCACCCACACCCGGGCGTGCCCGCGACGGTCCAACCAGGACCACCCGGCGTCGCGCAGGACCTGCCGGGCGCCCTCGCTGAGCCGGTCGGCCACCAGCAGCGCCGGTCCGTCGGCGGCCCCCACCAGCTCCGCCACCTCGCCGGGATGCGGGTGGGCGCGCTCCACCAGGGGAAGGCCGATGGTCGCACCGTCCGCCGTGAGCTCGCCGCCGTCGTCGCTCACGGCCATGCCAAGTGCGGCGAGCGCCTCGCGCACCTCGGAGGCCAGCGCAGACGCGGCCGACACCTCACGTGCCGAGGAGGCTGTTGCCGAGGAGGCCGGTACCACATGCGCCTCTGAGGGCGACGCCTCGGGGTTCGACCCCGACGGAGGTCGACCGGCTGCCGGTGATCGTGCCGTCACGAACACCGAACATAGGCCGTGGGCCCCCGATCCACAACCCGCCGCACCCGCTCGTGCCGTCACGAACGCCGAACACCCGCCGTTCCCCCGGCCCCCAGCCGTTCTGTGCTCCAGAGATCGCGCTCAGCGCGACGTCAGGTGAACAGAACGGGTGGCGCGGTCAGGAGGGAGCGACCAGGGGGGCGGGCATGCAGTGGCCGTCGAGGGGCACGACCTGGATGCGGTCGCGGTTCTCCCAGGTGATCTCGTTCGCCGGGTCCTTGCGGATCTTGAACTCGCGGAACTCCATGTCCAGCGCGTCGAAGGTGAGGTAGCGGCCGATCAGCGGGTCCCCGAGGCCGAGGATGAGCTTGAGGGCCTCCAGGGCCTGCACGGAGCCCACGATGCCGGGCAGCACGCCCAGCACCCCGGCCTCGGCGCAGCTCGGGGCCAGCTCGGGCGGAGGGGGCTCGGGCAGCATGTCGCGGTAGGTGGGGCCGACCTTGGGATCGAACACGGTCACGTGGCCCTCGAAGCGGAAGATCGAGCCGTGGACCACGGGGATGCCCAGCTTCACCGAGGCGTCGTTGAGCATGTAGCGCACCGGGAAGTTGTCGGCGCCGTCGACCACCAGGTCGAACTGGCCGATGATCTGCTCGATGTTCGAGGCGTCGAGGCGCACGTCGAAGGTGAGCACGTTCACATCGGGGTTCAGCGCCGTGAGGGTCTTCTTGGCGGAGTCGACCTTGCGCTCCCCCACCCGGTCCACGTTGTGCAGGATCTGGCGCTGCAGGTTGGAGTCGTCCACCACGTCCATGTCGACGATGCCGATGGTCCCCACGCCCGCGGCGGCCAGGTACAGCGCGGCGGGCGAGCCGAGGCCGCCGGCGCCGAGCAGGAGCACCTTGGCGGCGAGCAGCTTCTGCTGGCCCTCCTCGCCCACCTCGGGCAGCAGGAGGTGGCGGTGGTAGCGGTTGCGCTGCTCCGGAGAGAGCACCTCGGGCACCGCCCAGTCCCGTCCCTCGTCCTTCCAGCGGTTGAACCCGCCGGCCATCGACACCACGTCCGCGTAGCCCAGCTCCTGCATGGTGCGGGCGGCGAACACGGAGCGCACCCCGCCGGCGCACATGATCACCACGGTGGAGGACTTGTCGGGCAGCCGGCCCTCGATCTGGCTCTCGAGGTGGCCGCGGGGCAGGAAGACCGAGCCGGGCACGGCGCCCTGCTCGAACTCGTCGGCCTCACGGACGTCGAGCAGCACGGCGCCACGGGTCAGCATCGACTCGGCCTCGGCCGTGCCGACCTCGCGGATCTCGGTTCTTGCCTGGTTCAGGAGGTCACGGAAGCTGGGCATCTCGGGTTCTCACGGTCTCGGTCGGAAGAGGCGGACGCGCTCGACACGCCTCCCCAAAACCCTACCAACTAGGTCAACATTCCCGAAAGCCCGAGCACCGCGAGCGCGGGAGCACCGGCGAAGGGGGCTCAGCGTCCGACCAGGGTCGGCAGGACCTCGCTGATCGAGCCGCGCACCACCACGTCGGCCTGGTCGTCGTAGGGGGTGGGTTCGCCGTTGAGGATCACCACCCCCGCCCCGGCTGCCATCGCCCGGGGCACCACCCCGGCAATCGGGTACACCTGCAACGACGTGCCCACGGTCAACAGCAGGTCGC
The DNA here is from genome assembly GCA_964420125.1 of uncultured Microthrixaceae bacterium. Lineage (GTDB taxonomy): Bacteria > Actinomycetota > Acidimicrobiia > Acidimicrobiales > Microtrichaceae > CAYQQQ01. The sequence continues at coordinate 52,027 of CAYQQQ010000010.1, read as the reverse complement.
AGGTCTGCACCGCGGCGAACGAGCGGTCGAGGTCCTCGGGGTCGAGTGACTCGCCGAAGAACACGGTGGAGGACTTGAGGATGCCGCCGCACGTCTCGCAGGGAGGGTCGGCCTCCCCGGCGCGCACCCGGTCCAGCACGTCGACCATCGGCCCTCGCCACTCGCAGCGCACGCACATCGCCTCGGTGACCGTGCCGTGCACCTCCACCACCCGCTCCGGGTCGTTGCCCGCCTCCACGTGGAGGCCGTCGATGTTCTGGGTGATCAGCAGCGCCAGCCGCCCGGCGCGCTCCAGGGCCACCAGGGCGTGGTGGCCGGCGTTGGGCTCGGCCACCCAGGCGGGGTTGTCGAGCCGGCGCAACCAGGCCAGCCGCCGCACGTCGGGCTCGGCCAGGTAGTGGTCGATGGTGGAGAGCTTCTCGGCCTCGGGGTCCCGGGTCCACACGCCGTCGGGCCCACGGAAGTCGGGGATCCCCGAGTCGGTCGAGATGCCCGCGCCGGTCAGCACCACCACGTCCCGGGCAGCCGCCACGAGCGCTCGGGCCCGCTCCAGCGCCTCGTTCGTGGGCTCGACGGGGGCCATCGAGTGCCCGGGGGGATCCTGTGGCGTCTCCACCTCGAAAGTATGGACCGACCGTGGCCGGACGAGCAGGGCCCCCCGGTCACCACCGTCACCTCGGCGGCACCTCGCCCGGCGCGCCGGGCGGCGTCTGACGGCCCGTCAGAACCGATGGCATAATCCCGGGGACACCACGGGGGCACCACGATGACGACCACGAGCACCGACAGCGAGCTGGCCGACGAGGGCCGCCGGGTCCAGGAGTCCGCCCACCGCTTCGCCCTGGAGGTCCTGCGGCCGGTCGGCCGGGAGCTCGACCGGATGACCGACCCGGCCGACGTCATCGCCGAGGCCTCGCCGCTGTGGGACGCCTTCCGGCGGTACCGCGAGCTGGGCTTCGACGCCATCGCCGCCGATGCCGACCTCGACGCCCTCCAGAAGGCCCGGCTCATGTGCGTGGTCAACGAGGAGCTGTCCTGGGGCGACGTCGGCCTCGCCATCTCGCTGGGCCTGAGCCAGTTCCACCCACCCTGGGTGGAGATGACCGGCGACGACGCACTGATCGAGCGCTTCGCGTCGCCGGGCAACACCACGATCGGCTGCTGGGCCCTCACCGAACCCGACCACGGCAGCGACACCGTCGGCGACCTGGAGGCCTGGGCGCACGACCCGGCCCGGCGGCCCAACTGCATCGCCCGGCGGCGCGGCTCGGACTTCGTGATCGACGGCCAGAAGGCGGCGTGGGTGTCCAACGGCTCCATCGCGGACGTCGCCGTGCTGTTCTGCGCGTTCGAGGACGACGGCGAGGTCGGCGGATCGGTGTTCGTGGTCCCCCTGGACCTGCCGGGGGTGGTGCGACCCGCACCGCTCGACAAGCTCGGCCAGCGCTCCCTCAACCAGGGAGAGATCTTCTTCGACGGCGTCACCGTCCCGGCATCGCACCGGGTGATCGACCCCACCCTCTACCCCCTCGCCCTCGAGGGGATGCTCGGCTACGCCAACGCGGCGATGGGCCAGCTCTTCGTTGGCGTCGCCCGCAGCGCCTACGAGCTGGCCCTGGCCTACGCCAAGGAGCGCATCCAGGGGGGGCGGCCCATCTTCGAGCACCAGAGCGTCCGCTCCCGGCTGTTCCGCATGTTCACCCAGACCGAGGCGGCCCGGGCCCTGGCCCGACGGGTGGCCGAGACCAACGCGGAGGGCGAACCCGTCCTGCAGCAGTCCATCGCCGCCAAGGTGTTCTGCACCCAGACCGCCTACGACGTGGCGCATGCCTCCCTGCAGATCTTCGGGGGCAACGGGTTGAGCCGCGAGTACCCGATCGAGAAGATCCTGCGCGACGCCCGGGCGTCGCTCATCGAGGACGGCTGCAACGAGGTCCTCGGCCTCGTCGGCGCCTCGAAGCTGTAGCCCGGGACACGTCCGACCCGACACCCACAGGAGGCACGGATGGAGCTGTACGAGGCCATCGGCACCAGGCGATCGATCCGGTTCCTGCTGCCGTTCAGACCGGTCGAGCGCGAGAAGATCCAGGCGATGCTCGAAGCGGCGCGGCTGGCGTCGCACTGGGGCAACGTGGCCAGCCTGCGGGCGCTGGTCATCGAGCGCGACGAGGCCCCCCAGGACGTGCTCGACGCCCTGCCCTCCCCGGTGGGCGGCTACCAGGTGCCCCTCGCCCCGGTGGTCATCGTCTGGTACATCGAGACCGGGGCCACCGCCGAGATCGGCCAGCGGCTGCGGGAGCTCGTCGACGTGGGCGCCGTGGGCTACGGCGAGGAGAAGCGCGAGGAGGCCGAGAACCAGCTCATCCCCGTCATGGAGGCCGCTCAGGAGGTGCTGCGGGAGCCCGGCCTCGGCGAGGTCGACTGCGGCCAGGGCATCGCCCAGGCGACGCTGGTGGCCGTGTCGCTCGGCCTCGGGACCTGCTGCCTGGGCTCGGGCGACCCCGACGGCATCCGGCGCAAGCTCGGCCTGCCCGACACCTGCCGGGTGCTGGTGACCCAGACCGTCGGCTACCCGGCCGAGCAGCGGGAGGCCGGAGGCCAGCGCCCCCGTCCGCCGTTCGAGGAGATGTTCCAGCTGAACCAGTACGACACCCCCTTCCCCCGTGCCGAGGAGGTGGTGGACGACCTGGAGCGCCAGCGGATGATCCAGGCCCCCGCCCCCCTGCCCTGGCGCGAGGAGGAGCTGAAGTTCCTCCGCGAGGGGCTGGGCCTGAGCGGACAGGGGTTGCTCTGATGCGCTTCGACGCCGTCATCGCCGGGGTGGGCATGACCCGCTTCGCCAAGCACCACGACCGCGGCCTCAAGGACCTCGGCGCCGAGGCGGTCACCGCGGCGATGGCCGACGCCGGCCTCGACCTCGCCGAGCTGGAGGCCGCCTACGTGGGCAACTGCGCGGCCGGGCTGGTCACCGGCCAGGAGTCGGTGCGCGGGCAGGTCGTGCTGTCGCCCCTGGGCGTCGGCAAGATCCCCATCGTCAACGTGGAGAACGCCTGCGCCAGCGGCTCCACCGCCCTCTACCAGGCGTGCGCCATGGTCACCGCCGGCCTGCACGACGTGGTGCTGGCCCTCGGGGTGGAGAAGCTCACCCACCCCGACAAGATGCGCAGCTTCGCGGCGTTCGCCGGGGCGATGGACGTCGACGAGCTCGAGGAGATGCTGGCTGCGCTGTCCGAGGGCGATGCCGCGACCGACGGCGGCGGTGCCGGCGGAGCTGCCGGCGGTGCCGGCGAGAACCGCTCGATGTTCATGGACGTGTACGCCATGGCCGCCCGGAACCACATGGAGCGCTACGGCACCACCGCCCGGCAGTTCGCCGAGGTGGCAGCCAAGAACTCCCACCACGGCAGCCTCAACCCCCTCGCCCAGTTCCAACAGGAGCTGAGCGTCGACGAGGTGCTCGCCGACCGCATGATCGTCGAGCCGCTCACCCGCTCGATGTGCTCCCCCATCGGCGACGGCGCCGCAGCGGCGGTGGTGATGAGCCCCGAGGCCGCGACGCGGTTCGGCGTGGAGCGCCCGGTGAGGGTGACGACCATGGTGATGCACTCGGGTTGGAACCACGCCGAGGACGAACCCGACACCGTCAGGCTCTGCGCTACCGAGGCCTACGAAGAGGCGGGCCTCGGACCCGACGACCTGGACGTGGTCGAGCTGCACGACGCGTCCGCGCCCGCCGAGGTGATCGCCTACGAGCAGCTGGGCCTGTGCGCCGAGGGCGACGGGGGCCGGCTGGCCGAGTCGGGAGAGACCCGCCTGGGCGGCCGGCTGCCGGTCAACACGTCGGGTGGCCTGCTGCGCAAGGGTCACCCGGTGGGGGCCACCGGCCTGGCGCAGGTGCACGAGCTCACCCTGCAGCTGCGGGGACAGGCGGGCCCACGCCAGGTGGAGGAGGCCCGCACCGCCCTGGCCCAGAACGGCGGGGGCAAGAAGGGCAACGACGCCGCAGCCATGCTCGTCACGGTGCTCCAGCGATGAGGGTGGACCGATGAGGGCGGGGCGATGAGCAGCACCCGAGAGCGCAACGAGATGATCCTGGCCGACCTGATCGCCCTGCGCGCCGAGTCCCAGCCCGACCTCGACGTGCTCACCTTCGAGCACCTGTCCCTCGACGGCCGCGACACCCCCGACCAGGTGCGCACCTACGCGGACCTGGCAGAGAACGCCAACCGGATGGCCGCCGGTCTCCTCGGTCTGGGGATCGGTGCGGGGGACCGCTTCGGGATCATGATGCGGAACCACCCCGAGTTCGTCGAGGCGATGATCGCCGCGTCCACCCTCGGGGCGGTGTTCGTGCCGATCGATCCCCGCACCCGCGGTGACCGGCTGGCGTTCCTGCTCTCCGCGTCGGGGTGCTCGGGCCTGCTCACCACCGACGACCTGCTGGAGGAGGTCGACCGGGTGCGCCCGGCGGTCCCCGGCCTGGGCTGGGTGCGGTCCCAGGGCCTGGACGGCGACGCGTCGTCACCGTCGGTGCCGTGGGCGGAGCCCCTGGCCGCCCTGCTGGAGCACGCCGCACCCACCGTCGACGTGCGCACCGACGACCCCGAGGCGGCCCTGCAGATCATGTACACCTCGGGCACCACCGGCGACCCGAAGGGCATCGTCGGGTCCAACTTCCGCTTCTGCGCCGCCGCACTGCTCGGCCACCTCTTCGGCTATGGCGACGACGAGCGGCCCTACACGGGGCTGTCGCTCACCCACGGCAACTCCCAGTCGGTGACCCTGGCGCCGTCGCTCTACATGGGGCTGCGCGCCGTCTACAGCCGCCGGTTCACCCGCTCCCGGTTGTGGGAGGTCTGCCGGAGCTACGGCTGCACGACCTTCTCGATCCTGGGGGGGATCGCCACCGCCCTCTACAGCGAGCCCGCCCGGCCCGACGACGCCGACAACCCGGTGCGCATGGTCATCAGCGGGGGGATGCCCGCCGCGCTGTGGGAGGCGTTCGAGCGACGCTTCGGGATCCAGATCCTGGAGTTCTACGGGGCGATGGACGGCGGCGGCATGGCGTGGAAGCCGGTGGGAGAAGGGCCGATCGGCTCCTTCGGCCGCCCCATGCCGGGCCTGGAGATGCGGATCCTCGACGAGGACGGCGTCGAGTGCCCTCCCGGGGTGATCGGCGAGATCTGCTGCCGGCCGGAGGGGGGCGAGGCCGCCATCGAGTACCACGCCGACCCTGCCGCCTCCGAGGCCAAGATCCGCGGCGGGTGGAACCGCAGCGGCGACATGGGCCACGCCGATGCCGACGGGTGGCTCTTCTTCGACTTCCGTGCCGGCGGCGGGATCCGCCGCAACGGGGAGTTCGTGCAGCCCGGCGCCGTCGAGAAGGCGATCGCCGAGCACCCCGGGGTGGAGGACGTGTTCGTCTACGGGGTGCCGGCGGCCTCGGGCGCACCGGGTGAGAGCGACATCGTGGCCGCGGTGGTCGCGTCGCCGGGCACCGCGCTCGACCCCGCATCGGTGTTCGCCGCCTGCCGTGAGGCGCTGGAGGCCAACTTCGTGCCCACCTACCTCCAGGTGGTGCCCGAGATCCCCAAGACGGCCTCCGAGAAGCCCCAGGAGCGGCTGCTGCGGACGGACTTCTCCCCCGGCGCCGCCAACGTGCACCTCGACGCCGGCTGAGCGATCACCCCCTCAGGGGGTCCCGGCGCACGGCCCGGTGGGAGCGGACGGCTCAGCGGTCGGCGGCGACGCGGCACCGCGACCACAGCAGGACGCACCCGCCGGCCAGCATGGCCACCGTCGACACGAGCAGCAACGGCACCACCGGCCCGCTGTCGATCCAGTTCGCGGTGGCGGGCTGCGCACCCGCACGGGCGAGGCTCACCGTCTGGTCGTCGCTCGGCGGACCGGGGACCCAGCCCTCGGCCGACGCCGAACCGGCACCGAGGAGCAACCACGCCAGCGCAACCAGCACCACCAGCAGGCCGGCGCGGCGCGCCGTGACCTGCGACCGGAGGGGGGCATCACGGTCCATCGGGGGCCACGCTACTGCGTGATCAGCCCGGATCCGCACATCCGCAGGCGAGCCGTCGCCGGGGTGTCCAGGAGTGGTGACCGGGTCGCGCGACCCGATGACAACTCGAGGCCGCCCACCTACCTTCGCCCCATGGGAGATCGCAGGACCACCACCACCACGACCGCAACCGCACACGACGCCGGGAACACCGCCGCGACCTCGACCGAACCCGCGTCGAGCACACCCCCGTCGGCCGGCACGTCCGCCGAGCCCGGCGGCTCCACGGCCACCTTCCCCGCAGGTGGACTGGTCCGTCTGGCCGCCTGGTGGGACCCCGACCTGGCCTTCCACGGGTTCGCGGCGCGCAGCCACTACGTCGAGCGATGCTGGTTGCCGGTGCTGGGCCCCTCCGCGCTGCTGGCGCTGCGCTGGAGCGCCGAGATGCTCGCCGAGCACCCCGAAGGGCTGTCGGTCCGCATGGCCGACCTGGCACGCGGCCTGGGCGTCGGCGGCCGAAGCGGCTCGGCGGGGCCGGCGCCCCGGGCCCTGGACCGCCTCGTCTACTTCGGCCTCGCCCGCGAGCGGGCCGGCACCCTCATGGTGCGCACCCACGTGCCCCCGGTGCCGCCCCTGCTGGTGCGACGGCTCCCCGCCCAGCTGCGCGACGCCCACAGCTCCTGGCTGCTGCGACAGGACGAGCCCTCCGGCGACACCCGCCGAGCACCCGTGCCGCCTTCGGCGATCACCAGCAGATCGTCCCGAGGATGAGTCGGGCCACCGTCACTCCTGGGGGTCGGCCTCGGGGCCCTCCGCGTCGCCTGCGTCGACCTCGCCCCAGCTGGCCAGCAGCCGCGTCAGGGTCCGCACGCCGAAGCCGGTGCCCCCCTTGGGGTTCACCCCGTCGGGCTCCTTGGCGTAGGCGGGCCCGGCGATGTCGAGGTGCACCCACGGGGTGTCCTTCACGAACTCCTTGAGGAACAGCCCTGCGGTGAGCGTCCCCCCGTAGCGGGTGCCGATGTTCTTGAGGTCGGCCACGTCGCTGTCGAGCTGCTTGCGGTAGTCGGCGGGCAACGGCAGCCGCCACACCCGCTCGCCGGCGACGGCCGCGGCCGCCGACACCCGCTCGGCGAGGTCGTCGTCGTTGGACAGCAGCCCGGCGATGCGCTCGCCCAGGGCCACCATGCAGGCGCCGGTGAGGGTGGCCAGGTCCACGATGGCCGCCGGCTCCTCCTCGGCGGCCAGCGCCAGCGCGTCGCCGAGGATCAGCCGCCCCTCCGCATCGGTGTTGAGCACCTCGACGGTGGTGCCGTTGCGCGCCGTGTACACGTCTCCCGGGCGTTGGGCATCGCCACCGGTCATGTTGTCGGTCATCGGCGTGAAGGACACCACCCGCACCGGTGCCTCGAGCGCCGGCAGGGCGCACATGGCGGCGATCACCGCGGCGGCGCCCGCCATGTCCATCTTCATGCCCTCCATGGCCTCGGCCGGCTTGAGGGACAGCCCACCGGAGTCGAAGGTGATGCCCTTGCCCACCAGTGCCACGGTCTCGGCCGCTGCCCCTGCCTCGGCAGGGGCCTCCGCGTCGTCGGCAGGCGGCTCGTAGGTGAGCTTCAGGAGCCGGGGTGGGTGCACGGACCCCTTGTTGACTGCCAGCAGGCCACCGAGGCCCAGCTCCTCGATCGCCGTCTCGTCGAGCACCTCGGCCTGCAGCCCGGCGGCCTCGGCGCGCTCGGCACCGAGACGGGCGAGGCGGGGCGGAGTGAGCTCCCCTCCGGGGAGGTTCACCAGGTCTCGGGCGAAGCACACCGCCTCGGCCACCGCCGTGGCGGGCGCCACCTCGGCGCGCGCCTCGCGGAGGTCCCCACCGGTCACCACCGTGACGGCGGTCAGCTTGGGGGCGGCGTCGGGCTTCGACTTGAGCTCCACGAAGGCGTAGCCGGCGAGCATGGCAGCCTCGGCCATCACCCCCACCTCGTGGGCGGACGGCTCCCCACCGAGCTCCGGGGCGGGCAGCGCCAGGCGCCGGTGCTGGGAGGCGGCGCGCACGATCGTCGCGGTGGCCCGGGACAGGGCGTCGTCGTCGACCGCGCCGGAGGGGCCGAGCCCGGCGATGATTCGGGTGGTGTCACCCTCCACCACGGCCATCGAGGTCCCCACCGCGCCCTTGAAGCCGCTGCGGTCCGCCACCGCCTTCTTGATCCCGGGGATGCGGCCCATGCGGTCGGAGAAGGCGTACTCCCCCACCGCGGTGGCCCCCGAGGGGACGGCTGCCGCCACCTTCACGCTCAGCAGATCGGTCATGGTCGCACCTCCGCGGTGTGGTCGAGATGGGTCGGGCTCAGGGCGTCACGTCCTTGGCGGCGAGCCAGCCGCCCTCCTGCCAGCGCGCCAGCACGAACAGCAGGTCGGAGAGCCGGTTGAGGTAGCGCAGGCAGTGGGAGTCCGCCGCCACCACCTCCACGCAGGCGCGCTCCGCCCGACGCACGACCGTGCGGGCCAGGTCGAGGTGGGCCGAGACCGGCTCCGCGCCCGGCACCACGAACTCCCGGGGCGGGTCGTAGCGGGACTGGTACTCGTCGATCAGGGGCTCGAGGCGGTCCACCATCTCCTCGGTGACCAGCGACGTGCCCGGCTCCAGCTTGTGGCGGTTCGGCGCGGCGGTGGCCAGCTCGGCCATCAGCACCCACAGGTCGCGCTCGAGGCCCACCAACAGGCCGTCGAGCTCACCCCCGCGCTCGGTGAGCGATCGTGCCACCCCGATGGCCGCCTGGGCCTCGTCCACCTCGCCGTAGGCGGTGGGCTCCGGCGCGTCCTTGGCGACACGGCCACCGAAGAGCAGTCCGGTGGTGCCGTCGTCGCCGGTGCGCGTGTAGATCTTCATCGGTGGCGGCAGCCTACCGCCGGCCACGCCGACCGGCGGCTCGCACGCCCCGCCGCTCGGCGGTTGGCGCTGTGAGCTCCGACACCTCGACCGGTACGGTGGCGGGATCATGGCACCCGGGCGCACCACCAAATCCGGCTACCTCGACCTGCTCCGGCGCAAGGTCGTCGTCTTCGACGGCGCCACCGGCACGTGGCTGCAGCAGCAGGACCTCACCGCCGACGACTTCGGCGGCGCCGAGCTCGAGGGCTGCACCGACATCCTCGTCGACACCCGCCCCGATCTGATCCGGCAGATGCACAGCGAGTACTTCGCGGCCGGCGCCGACGTGGTGGAGACCGACTCGTTCGGCTCCTTCGCCGTGCCCCTCGGGGAGTACGGCATCGCCGGGCGGTCCAGGGAGCTGAGCCGCAAGTCCGCCGTCGTGGCCCGGGAGGCCGCCGAGGAGCACGCCACGGCGGATCGGCCCCGCTTCGTCGCCGGCTCGATGGGGCCGGGAACGAAGTTCGCCACCCTCGGCCAGATCCGCTACGCGGAGCTGCGCGACATGTACGCCGAGCAGGCCCTCGGCCTCCTCGAGGGCGGCGTCGACCTGTTCATCATCGAGACCCAGTTCGACCTGCTGGGGCTGAAGGCGGCCATGAACGGGTGCCGCCTCGCCATGGCCGAGCTGGGCCGGCAGGTCCCGCTGCAGACCCAGGTGACCATCGAGCTCACCGGCCGCATGCTGCCCGGCACCGAGATCGGCGCCGCGCTGCTCGCCATCGACGCCATGGGACCCGACGTCATCGGGATCAACTGCGCCACCGGCCCGGAGGAGATGAGCGAGCACCTTCGCCACCTCTCCCAGCACTCCCGGGTGCCGGTGAGCTGCCTGCCCAACGCCGGGCTGCCGTCGGTGGTGGACGGGAAGATGCACTACGACCTCACCGCCGAGGGGTTCGTGGCCCACATGGTGCGCTTCGTGGAGGAGTTCGGCCTCGGGGTGGTCGGCGGCTGCTGCGGCACCACCCCCGAGTTCATCCGCCAGCTGGCCGAGGCGGTCGGCGACCACGAGCCGGCTCGGCGGACGGTGGACTTCGAGCACGGCGCGGCGTCGATCTACTCGCCGGTGTACTTCCCCGAGCCGCCCACCGGCCAGGACGCCGAGTCGACGAACACCGAGCTGCTCATCATCGGCGAGCGCACCAACACCAACGGGTCCAAGGCCTTCCGCGAGGCGATGATCGCCGGCGACTGGGACGGCTGCGTGAAGATGGCCGGCGACCAGGTGCGCGAGGGCAGCCACATCCTGGACGTGTGCGTCGACTACGTCGGCCGTGACGGCACCCTCGACATGGACGAGGTGGCCGGCCGCTTCGCCACCCAGTCCACCGTGCCGCTCGTGCTCGACTCCACCGAGCCCGAGGTGATGGAGGCCGGCCTGCAGTGGCTGGGCGGTCGGGCCATCCTCAACTCCGCCAACCTGGAGGACGGCGAGGCCGAGGGCTCCCGGCTGGATCGGGTGCTCCGCCTGGCCCGGGAGTACGGCGCGGCGGTGATCTGCCTGCTCATCGACGAGGAGGGCCAGGCCCGCGACGTCGAGTGGAAGCTGCGCATCGCCCACCGCATCCACGACCTGGCGGTGGACCGCTACGGCCTGGAGCCGGCCGATCTGATCTTCGACGCCCTCACCTTCCCGCTGTCCACCGGCGACGACGCCCTGCGCCGCGACGCCATCGAGACCATCGATGCCATCCGCCGCATCCGCGCCGAGCTGCCCGGCGTGCACACCACCCTCGGCGTGTCCAACGTGAGCTTCGGGCTCAACCCGGCGGCACGCCACGTGCTCAACAGCGTGTTCCTCCACGAGTGCTCCCAGGCCGGCCTCGACTCGGCCATCGTCCACGCCGCCAAGATCCTGCCCCTCAACCGGATCCCCATCGAGCAGCGCGACGTGTGCCTGGACCTCATCTGGGACCGTCGGGGCACCGAGGGCGCGCTGAGCGACGGCGACGCCAGCTACGACCCGCTCGCCAAGCTGCTGGAGATCTTCGAGGACGTCACCGTGGCCACCGGGCCGGTGGAGGACCGAACGGACTGGCCGGTGGAGCGGCGCCTGAGCCAGCGCATCATCGACGGCGACCGCAACGGCCTCACCGACGACCTCGACGAGGCCCTCGCCGGGGGCCTGGCTCCCCTGGAGATCATCAACGACGTGCTGCTGGCCGGCATGAAGGTGGTGGGCGAGCTGTTCGGCGCCGGCGAGATGCAGCTGCCGTTCGTGCTGCAGTCGGCGGAGACCATGAAGACCGCCGTGGCCCACCTGGAGCCCCTCATCGAAGCCGGCGCCGACGGCGCGGCCACCGCCGGCAAGGGGAGCATCGTGCTGGCGACCGTGAAGGGCGACGTGCACGACATCGGCAAGAACCTGGTGGACATCATCCTGTCCAACAACGGCTACGAGGTGCACAACCTGGGCATCAAGGTGTCGGTCACCGAGATGATCGACAGGGCCCTCGAGGTGGGGGCGGATGCCATCGGCATGTCGGGCCTGCTGGTGAAGTCCACGCTGATCATGCGGGAGAACCTCGAGGAGCTCAACGCCCGCGGCCTGGCGGAGATCCCGGTGCTGCTCGGCGGGGCGGCGCTCACCCGCACCTACGTGGAGCGGGACCTGCGGGACGTCTACGAGGGGCGGGTCTTCTACGGCAAGGACGCCTTCGAGGGCCTGCACGTCATGGACCGCCTCGGCGAGATCCGGCGCGGCGACGACGACCCCGACTACGGCCGGGTGCTCGGTGGGCGTGACCTGCCGGCCCGACCGGCTCGTGGCGACCGCGGCGCGGTCGCGGTGGGCGAGCGGCCCGCCCGCTCACCCGAGGTCGCCACGGACAACGAGGTCTTCGTGCCACCGTTCCTCGGATCCAAGGTGGTCAAGGGCCTCTCCCTCGACGACCTGGCCGGATGGGTGAACGAGACGGCGCTGTTCCGCAACCAGTGGCAGTTCCGCCCCGAGGCCCTCCCCGACGGCACCACCGAGACCGACGAGCAGTTCAAGGAGCGCATCCGACCCATCTTCCGAGAGCAGCTCTCGGCCGCCAAGGCGGAGGGTCTGCTGGTTCCTCAGGTGGTGTACGGGTTCTTCCCCGCCAACGCCGACGGCGAGGACCTGGTCATCTGGACCGACGAGTCACGCAGCACCGAGCGCATGCGGTTCTCCTACCCACGCCAGGGCAAGGACCCGTTCCTGTGCATCGCCGACTTCGTCCGCCCGCTGGTCGAGGGTCGGCCGGGCAGCGGTGAACCCGACTACGCGGCCTTCCAGATCGTGACCATGGGCGAGGCGGTGTCGGAGCGCACCGCCGAGCTCTTCGCCGCCGACAGGTACCAGGACTACCTGCTGCTGCACGGCCTGGGCGTGGAGATGGCCGAGGCCCTCGCGGAGTACTGGCACCGCCGCATCCGCGAGGAGTGGGGCTTCGCCGACGAGGACCCCGACGGCACGTCCGCCGCACCGAGCAGGGCGGCGCTGGTCGGGCTGTTCCGCCAGAAGTACCGGGGCGGGCGCTACTCCTGGGGCTACCCGGCCTGTCCCGACCTCGAGGACAACGAGAAGGTGGCGGAGCTGCTGGGCGCCGAGCGCATCGGCGTGGAGTGCTCCGAGGAGACGAGCTTCCAGTACCAGCCGGAGCAGACCACCTCGGCGATCATCTGCCACCACCCCCGCGCCAAGTACTTCGTGGCCCGCTGAGCCGCCTCGGCGCCCTGCCCCGTTCTGTTCACCCCAGATCGCGCTGGGCGCGACGTGGGGTGAACAGAACGACTTGGTGGCGACCCTCCCTCAGCGGGTGAGCTCGGCCCGCAGCACGTCGCGCAGGCCGGGGCCGGTGACCGTCTCGTCGTAGAGCGAGCCGCCGACGCAGCCGGTCTCCCGCAGCACCGCGCCCATCGCCTGCACCTCCCCCACCGACGCCTGGTGGGCCAGACCGCCGATCATGTGCACCGGCAGGTCGGCCACCCCGGTGTGCATCCGCAACCGCAGCACGCTGTCACGGGTGTAGTTGGCGGCGTCGCGCCACACGCCCTTGCGCTGGGTCCAGTACGCCATGGGGATCCACACGTCGTAGTGGGGCACCAGCTGCTGGTAGGGGAAGCTCGGCCACCACCGCAGGTTGATCTCGTCGTAGAGCACCGGCGGGTTGGTGATCGCACCGAAGGGGACCTCCGGGTGGCGGGCGGCGAACTCGGCGCTCACCCACCGCAGGCGCTCGTTGCGCAGGGCGATGTCGGGCTCGTCGTCGACCTCCATGTCGGTGGCCACGCCGTCCACGCCGAGGGCCACCGCAGCCTCCAGACGGGCCAGGTCACGGCCCTGGTCGAGGTGCACCGGCACGTACCAGGCCACCACCCGGATCCCGTGGCCATGGGCGGCGGCGATGATCTCCCGTTGCAGCGGCTCGTCGAGGATGTCGGGCTCGGCCCGGTTGTGACCGCTCTGCAGGTACAGCGTCTGCACCCCCGACAACGCCAGCCGGCTCACGTCCGCCAGCGACACCGTCAGGGGTCGGTTGTTGGCGGCGGTGAAGGTGGGCGACCAGTTGTAGGCGTCCCACCAGGCCCCGTAGCCCCGGAAGGCGGCGAGCCGATCCACCGGGGGCTGGGTGGTGGTCGTGGTGGTCTCCGGGACCGTGGTCGGCGCCTCCGTGGTGGGGGGCACCGTGGTGGTCGTGGAGGTGGTCGTGGTCGTGGAGGTGGTGGTGGGCGGGCGCCGACGGCCGCTGGCCGTGGCCAGCTCGACCGGGCCCCGAGTGGCTGCCCCGGCCACCGCGGCCCCCGCCAGCGCAGCGAGCGCGACACCGCCGCCGATCACGGCGCGGCGCGACACCGGAGAGGATCCACTCGACGACATCGCCTCCGAAGGTAGGGGAACCCACCGTGCGGGCGAAACCGGCAGATCCACCCAGCTCGGAGTGATCGGGCGTCGCCGGCTCACCGGCACCCGGGCGGGCCTCGCGGGACGGGGCTACTTGGGGATCCGGAACCAGCGGAGCCGCTCCCACAGCCCGCCGGAGGTGATCGAGTCGTCGTAGATGCTGCCACCGATGCTGTGGGTGTCGAGGATCGCGCGGTACATCTGGGCGAGGTCGTCGTTGCTCACCTGGTTGGCCTCGCCCCCGATGGGGTGCACGGGCAGCCACGGCACGCCGGTGAGGTCCCGCAGCATCTGGATGTTCTCGACGTTGTAGCGGTAGGCGTCGCGCAGGCCCGACTCGGGCTTGCGGTAGGACCAGTAGTTCTGCGGCATCCACACGTCGAAGTAGGCGGCCAGCTCCCGGTAGGGGAAGTTCGGCCACCAGGTGGCGTTGAGCCGCTCCCACACGATCGGCGCCACGGGGACGGCGGCCAGCGCCAGCTCCGGGAACCAGGCCCGCAGCGTGCGCACCTCGTGCAGCAGCACGGCGTTGCGGGCGGCCTCGTCGGGGTTGCGCTGGGACTCGAGGTCCATCCCGAAGCCGTCGAAGCCGAGCTCGATCGCCCGGCGCATGCGGCGCAGATCGAGGTCCGCGTCGACGTGCTCGGGCAGGTACCAGCCCACCACCTTCATCCCCCGGGACCGGGACCGGGCGATGATCTGGCGGAGCAGGCCTTCGTCGAGCACGTCGTCGGGGTGCCGCCAGGTGGCGGTCTGGATGTAGAGCGTCTGCACCCCGTTGTCGGCCAGGCGGTCGACGTCGCCGAGACCGAGCTTCTGCTTGCCGCCGGTGAAGGTCGGCGACCAGTCCCACACGTCCCACCAGGCGCCGAGGCCCTGGAACACGGTCGCTCGAGCGAGGTTGGGACCCTGCCCCGGAGGGAACTGCTGAGGGCTGTAGGCACCCGGCGGCAGCGGGATGCACCCAGCGGCCGTCAAGGCCAGCGCAGCGAACAACAGGACCCGTACCCCACGGAGAGTGACTCGCACTCCACCCAGCGTACGACGGCGGACCCGGGCCGCGACGGCGAATCGCCGAAGTTCAGGACAGGGGGTCCGTCGATGACCCGGGCGGTGGCTCGGCCGACGACTCGACTGGCGACTCGGGTGGCGAATTCGGCGACGACGCCGCCGGCGGCGCGGGCTGCTCCGCCGGCACCTGTGCCTGCTCCTGCGGACTCCCGGTGTCTCCCTTGGCAGGGAACGCCTCGAGACCGGTCCGCACCGACGGCACCCCACCCCGTTCGAGGTGGAGGGCCACACCGATGTCCACCGGGGGCGCCTCGGCGGACCCCGCGTCGACGACCGCCGCGACCTCGACGGCGCCGCCCACCGCCGGCCCATCCGCAGGAGACGGCGTCGCGGCGCAGCTCGCCACGGCGGCGCCGGCCAGCAGCACGAGACCGCTCAGCACCATCGAACGGGCGGCACGGTGCGCCGCGCTGCCGCTCGAACCCGACACGTCGCGCAGCTGGCGCTGGAGGTCGGCGTCGGTGAGGTCGAGCAAGCCCGCCAGGACCACCACGTCGGCGCAGCGGAGCTCGACCGGGTCGGTCGGCCCCAGCCCCCGCTGCCGGCGGACCGCCGAGACGTAGCGCCGCAGCAGCTCCCGGTTGCCGAGGGTCGGGATGCGCTCGATGCGCTCGGCGCCGACCACGATGGCGTCCGAATCGCCGGCGGCCCGAAGGCTGACCCGGGGTGGGAGGACCACCTCGGACGAGCCGTAGGCGGCGACGGCGTCGGAGAGCACCTCCGTGGGCACCGGCCAACGACCTGTCTCATAGGCCATCAGCTGACGCGTGGGCAGGCCGAGACGCCCGGCGGCATCGCGAGGCTCGATGCCCGCCAGCTCCCGTGCCCTGCGAAGGGTCAGCGCTGCCCTCGACGGATCCATGCCCGCGGTATCGACGACATCGCCGCCGTCGCTCAACAATTCCTGCCCACTTCTGGCTCGACCCCGCTCCGCAGCGCCGGGTCGGAGCCGGGTCAGCTGCGGGGCGTCGGCAGGTGCTGGCGCAGATCCAGGGCGTCGGCGAACAGGTCGCCGTGGTCCGCCACCCGCTCCAGCACCTCCGGGGCCTCGAACACCAGCGGGTGCTCGCCGTCGGCGCCGGCAGCCACCTCGTCCCAGTGCAGCGGCGTGGACACGGTGGGGTGCGGGCGGGCGCGCAGCGAGTACACGCACACCGTGGTCTTGTGGAAGGCGTTCTGGGACCAGTCCACGAACACCTTCCCCTTCCGCTCGGCACGGGCCATGGTGGTGGTCACCGCCGCCGGGGAGCGCTGCTCCAGCAGCGACCCCACCGCCAGGGCGAAGTTCGAGGTCTCCTCGTAGGTGTGGGCGTCCTCGCCGGTGGTGTTGAGGGGGACGTACACCTGCATCCCCTTCGACCCGGAGGTCTTGGCCCGGCACTCCAGGCCCACGCCGTCGAGCACCTCGCGGATCTGCAGCGCCAGCCGGGCGCAGTCGGCCAGGGCGGTGCCCGGGCCGGGATCCAGGTCGAACACGCACATCAGCGGGGTGTGGAGGTCCTCGGCTCGCGCCATCGGGGCGTGCAGCTCGAGGGCGGCCAGGTTGGCGGTCCACACGAACGCCGCCGGCTCGTCCAGGAGGCAGTAGCGGACCTCCCCCCGGCTTCGCCCGGGGCCCTGTGCGACGTGCACCCAGTCGGGACGGTGCTTGGGGCAGTTCTTCTCGAAGAAGTCGGGGCCCTCCACGCCGTCGGGCCAGCGCCGGAGGGTGATGCAGCGGCCCTCGGTGTGGCGGACCATGGTGGGGGCGATGCGGGCGTAGTAGTCGATCACCTCGGCCTTGGTGAAGCCGACGTCCGGGTACAGCACCTTGTCGAGGTTGGTCAGGGCGAGCTCGCGGCCGTCCACGTGCACCGTGGTGGAGGGCGATGTGGCCATGGCCGGGGGGCCTGCTCAGGCCGACTTGCGGGTGCGCGCCTTGCGTGCCGGCGGCGCCTTCTTGGCCGGCGCTGCCCGCTTGGGTCCGGCCTTGGCGGCCTTGGCGGCGCCCGCTGGGGTCGCCTTGGTCGAGGTCCGCGAGCCACTCCGGGCGCTCGTCGACCTCGCGGCGGCCGGCTTCGCGGACTTGGCGGTCCTGGCGCTCTTCGTGGCCGCCTTCGTGGTCGTGGCGGCAGTGGTCGAAGACGCCCGCCGTGTCGATCGGCGCGGGAGCTCGGGCTCTGCCTCCGCGGGCGCCAACGCCGTCGGGTGCCGCTGACGAGCCTCCTTGGCTGCCGCCACCGACTTCTCCAGCGCCGCCATCAGGTCCACCACGACGTCGTCGGAGGGCGCTTCGGGCGCCTCGACCGTGGTGGTGGCGCCGGAGGCCTTGGCGTGGATCAGCTCGAGGAGCTCCTCGCGGTAGGTGTCGTGGTACTTCTCCGGCTCGAAGGTGGCGCTGAGGGAGTCGATGAGCGCCTCGGCCATCTCCAGCTCCCTCGACGTGATCTCCACCCCGTCGACGTCCTCCAGCTCGGGGATCTCCGAGGCAGGGTTGATCTCGTCCGCGTAGACCATCATCGACAGCAGCAGATGGCCGTCGACGGGGCGCATGGCGGCCACGTACAGCTTGGAGCGCATCACGAAGCGGCTGATCGCCACCCGGTCGGCCTTCGCCAGCGCCTCCACCAGCAGGGCGTAGGGCTTGGCGCCACCCTGGCCGGGCGCCACGTAGAAGGCGCCGTCGTAGTAGATGGGGTCGATCTCCTCGAGCTCCACGAACTCCTGGAGGTCGATGGTGTGGGTGGCCTTGGGCTGCAACGAGGCGAGCTCGTCGTCGGTGACCAGCACGTAGTTGCCCTTGGTCAGCTCGTAGCCCCGCACCAGCGTGTCACCCTCGACCTCGTCGCCGGTCTCGGCGTTGAACTTGCGGGTGCGGATGCGGGCGTTGTTGGTCGGGTCGATCTGGTTGAAGCGGACGGTCTTCGGGGAGATCGCCGAGTACAGCTTCACGGGGATGTTGATGAGGCCGAAGCTGATCGCTCCGCTCCACACTGCTCGTGGCACGTCGACTCCTCGGGGTGTGCTGTCTCCCCCCAGCGGACAACGAATGTTCCAGTCTGCTCCAGGTCCACCCCGATTCCCACGCGCGCCCCCACTCCCCGTCCGAACTGACACCCAGCTCGCACCGCAGCCGTGCAGGCCGGGTGGCAGTTCCACCAGCCCCCCGAACTGACACCCAGTTCGCACCGCAGCAGTGCGCGCCGGGTGGCAGTACGAGTGTCGCCACGGGTGGACGGCGGTGGGAGCTGCGGGGACCGCTGCGAGGCGGGACCGCTGCGAGGCGGGACCGCTGCGGAACAGGACCGCTGCCGGGCGGCCCGGCTGCAGCAGGGAACGGAGTCAGGTGGCGGCGCCGGAGAGCACCGCCCGGGCCACCAGGTCGGTGCCGAAGGCGGTGAGGATGGCCAGGTACAGCAGCCCCGTGGCCGACATCACCGCAGAGTACTGCCGCTCCTTCAGCGCCAGACGGGTGATCCACACCAGCACGATGGTGGTGACGGCACATGCCAACCAGAACCAGCCGAGCATGCCGTTGTAGCCGTCGTCGATGGAGCCGGTCAGCACCTCGACCATCCCCGGGGGGATCAGCAGCAGCACGACCTCCACCGGCCAGATGAACCCCAGGTGCCGCACGAGCTGCAACAGGGGTGCCCGGGGCAGCCCCGGTTGGGTCAGGTACCAGTGGCCGAGCAGCATGGCGTCGCTCACGCAGCCGAGGAAGAGGGCGCCCACGAAGGTGCGGGCCACCGACAGCCACACCGGGTCGCCCGCCACCACCCCACCGGCCAGCAGCCCGACCGCCCCCAGGATGGGCGCGACGAGGTCGAGGCGGGGGTCGAACTCCCCCACCGACGGGTCGAAGCGCTGCTCGTCGCGGTCGATGCCGGTCATCTCGGCGACCCGGGCCGAGCGGGTCTGCACCCGCTCGCGTTGGAGCTCCACACCGGCGGCGCGGTGCACCCACGAGCTCCACAGGGCGACGGCAGCCCCGGCGGCGGTGAGCAGCGCCGAGATCTCGCGCACCGGCTGCGAGCCGTAGCGGAACCCGACCACCGCTGCGCCCACCGCCATCGCCCCGAACACACCCCGCAGCAGCCACCCGTAGCCGAGGGACACCTCGCGACGGCGGGTGGTGACCCACAGGTAGAAGAGCCCGCCGACGGACCACTGCAACAAGAAGGTGGCGATGTCGAGCGAGATCATGCGGAGCGCAAGGCTAGGACCGCCCCAACCGTTCCACCGAACGGGCCCCCGGCCCCCGGCGCTCGGTCGGGTCGGCGATCGAGCCGACCGCCCAGGTCAACCCAGCTCGTCGAGGCCCCGGTAGAGGGCGTCGACGAGGTTGACGCGGCGGTACGACAGCGCCGTGTCGGCGTCCAGGCCCGCGTTGAACAGCACGGCGATCACCACCTCCCCCTCGGGGTCGGCCATGGCGAAGCTGGTGCCCCCCTGGCCGGCGTGGCCGAAGGCCGACTCCGACGGCCCGGAGCCGAAGAAGTGCGACGACAGCGGGGTCATGAACCCCAGGCCGAACCCGGCTTCCCGCCCCAGGGTCTGGTCGTAGGTGAGGGGCAGGCGGGCAGCGGTGGCGTCGGCCAGCAGGTCGGCGGGCAGCACCCGCTCGGCGCCGGAGAGGTCGCCGAGCAGCCCTTCGTAGAACCGGGCGACGGCGCGCATGGTGCCGTAGGTGCCGAAGGCGGGGTTCCACTCACACGCCGTCTCCGCACCCACCTCGGCGAGCAGCGGCACGGGTTGGGCCATGGTGAGGTCGTAGGTGGCGGAGACCCGGTCGCGCTCCGCGCCGAACGTGTCGGGGCGGAAGTGCACGACCAGGTCGCGCCGGTCGATGCCGTAGGGGGTGAGCACCTCGTCGGTCACCCAGTCCCCGAAGCCCACCTCGGTGAGCGACTCGATGACCTTGCCCAGCAGGAACCAGCCGCCGAACTCCGCGTAGGAGCGGTCGACGCCGAAGCGCCAGCCCTCCGGCGGCGGCATCATGTCCAGCCACAGCTCCCGCATGCTCTCGGGCAGGATGCGGGCCAGCACCGTGTTGAGCACGTGCAGTCCGGCCGTGTGGCCGAGCACCTGCTCGACGGTGCGCTCGGCGATCCAGGGCGTCGCCAGGCCGTCGATGACGTGGCCGAGCTGGTCGTCCATGCTGAGCTCGTCGTCGGCCACCAGCTTCAGCACCCCCGCGGCCACCAGGGGCTTGGCCGTGCAGTAGAGAGCGCTGAGGGTATCGGGCCGGAACGGCTCGTGGAGGTGCGTGCGTCCCATCGCCACGTCCAGCACCGTCTCACCGGCCCGGGTGACCACGATCTGGGCGGCGGTGTGGAAGAACCCCTCGTCGGTCTCCCGCTCCAGGCGCTCGACCAGCTCCTCGAAGGGCTCGGCGACGATCAGCTCCTCGGTCTCGGCCATGGGCGCCACCGTAGCGGCGAGCTGCGGCGAAGCCGCTCGTCGGCCCACCGGCCGGCCTGCTCTGGGCGGATCGGAGCCAGCGACGTCGGTGCGTCCTCGAGGGGTGACTCGTCAGTCGGCCAGCAGGCTGCGGGCGATCTGGGAGATCTGGATCTCGTCGGTGCCGCCGTAGATCTGCAGCACCTTGGCGTCGCGCGCCAGCTGCTCCACCTCGAACTCCGCCATGTAGCCGTTGCCGCCGTGGAGCTGCACCGCCTCCAGCGCCACCTCGGTGGCGATGCGCGCCGAGTACAGCTTGGCGGCGGAGGCCTCCTCGAAGCTCATGGCCTCCCCGGCGGTGGCCATCTCGATCGTGCGGAACACCAGGTTCTGCAGGTTCATCCTCGCCACCTGCATGGTGGCCAGCTTTTCCTGGATGAGCTGGAACTGCCCGATCGGCTGGCCGAACTGCACCCGCTCCTTGGCGTAGGCCACGCACAGCTCCAGGCAGCGGTCCACGATCCCCAGGGCCATTGCGGCCACGCCGGTGCGCTCCATGGAGAACGTCGCCTTGGACGCCTCCCGGCCGCCGCGGCCCTTGAACGCCTCCTCCGACTCGCCCAGCAGCCGGTCCCTCCCCACCCGCACGTCGGTGAGGTAGAGCATCCCCGTCGGGCTGGAGTGCATGCCCATCTTGCGGAACGGCTTGGTCTGCTCGAGGCCCTCCATCCCGGTGTCCAACACGAACTGCAGCACGGTGCGCTCCTCGGGCGGGTTGCCCTCGTCGAGCTTGCAGATGAACACGATCGTGTCGGCGTACGGCCCGTTGGTGATGAACGTCTTCGACCCGTTGAGCACGTACTCGTCGCCGTCACGGCGAGCGGAGGCCGTCATCGAGCCGAAGGCGTCGGAGCCGGAGTCGGGCTCGGTGATGGCCCACGCCCCGATCTTGTCGAAGGTGAGCAGGTCGAGCGCCCAGCGCTCCTTCTGGGCGATCGTGCCCTTGCCCATGATCGCCGAGGCGGTCAGGCCCATCGACACGCCCATGGCGGTCACCATGCCCGGGCACACCCGGCACAGCTCGATGATGGGGATCATCGAGAAGGCGGCCGCCATCGAGTCGGTGCCGCCGCCCTCCCGCTCGGGCACCTCCTCGCCGGCCTCGATCGCCTTCTCCCGCTCGATGCGGCTCTTGAAGGTGGCCTTGGCCATCTCGGTCATGCCGAAGGTGGCGAACAGCTTGCGCAGCACGTCGTACGGCGGGGTGTCGCCGAACTCGAGCTCCTCGCGCTGGGGACGGATCTCCTTGTCGATGAAGTCCCGCAGAGCGGTGCGGATCATCTCCTGCTCGTCGGTCCACTTGATCATGGGAAGCCCCTTCGTCCGTGCAGCACCGCCCAAGGGTGCCGCGTCCGCCGACTCTTGACCGTTCGGTCAAGTTAGCGGGGCAGGCCAACCAGGCACCAGGCGGAACCGGGGGGCGGGATCGGGGTTGGGATCGGGGTTGGGATCGGGGTTGGGATCGGGGTTGGGATCGGGGCGAGATTGGGGCGAGATCGGGGCGGGATTCGGGGCGGGATTGGGAGCGGGACGCCCCGTCGCCCCTCCCGCTCCACGCTGCCGCTGCTCGATACGGAGCGCGCGGTGCGCCTTCAGATGGACTCTGAAGGCAGAGCGCGACACATCGGGTGCTCTGCGCCTTCAGAGGTGATCCGAAGGCGGAGCGGTCCCGAGTTCGCGGTACCGGCGAGCGGCGCGGTACTGGCGTGCGGCGCGGGAGGCAGGGGGAGCAGGGTGGATCGGGAGAACGGTGGCGGCAGCTCAGGACGGCCGGGCGTCGGAGGGGACGAACGGCGCCGCCTCGCCCCACCAGCCCAGCTCGGAGGGCAGCACCGGCAGGGACCGGTAGGCCGCCACGTAGGCATCCTCCTGGAGCAGCCCGTGCAGCAGCAGCAGCATCGTCCAGCGGGTGTCGCCCACGTCGCCCCCATCGGCGATGGCCTCCAGCGCACCCACCTCACCCGCCCGCATCCGCAGGTAGTTGCGGAAGGTCATGGTGACCCGCATCTCGGGAGCGTCGTGGGCGGGCTCGCCGGGTGTGGTCTGCTCCGGCCACTCCCCCACCACCACCGCCATCGGGCGCTTGCCGTCCTGGTAGCGGATGTCGACCAGGATCCGCCCCACCGGGGAACCGGTGAGCTCGTAGCGGAGCCGGGCGGTGGCATCGGGGACGTGCGGCAGCGCGTCCCAACCCGGACTGGCCAGGTCGTCCAGCGGCGGCAACGCGCCCAGCTGCTCACCCAGCCGAACCGACACCGCCGCGGCCTCCTCCGGGGTCGCCCGGCCGTGCGGGCACGGTCGCTCCGGCGGGCCGGGACGCACCAGCGCCCACGGGGCCGGCTCGTCGACCAGCTCCCAGGCCACCAGCCGACCCTGCTCGAAGCGCTGGCGGTGGCGCACCACCTCGCCGTCGTCGCCCACCGACTCCAGGTGGACCGTGCCCGTGGCGTGGGCCGGCGGCTCGCCCACCAGCTCGCCGGCGCCCTGCTGGCGGGTCTGCTCCTCGGGGTTGCGGGCGGTGATCCCCATCGCTCAGCGGTCCTCCTCGGCGACGCGGTCGGTCACCGCGTCGACCCTACCGACCCGGCAGCCGATTCCGCGGAGGACCGGGCGTGGTAGCTGGAGCGGGTGAAAGGCGACGACTCGACGTGCGCGATGCCGAGGGACCGTCCCACCGCCGCGAAGTGCTCGAAGTCCTCCGGGCTCCACCAGCGCGCCACCGGCAGGTGGTGGGTGGTGGGGCGCAGGTACTGGCCGATGGTCACGATCGACGCGCCCACCGCCGCCAGGTCGACCAACGTGGAGCGGATCTCCTCGGCGGCCTCCCCCATCCCCACCACCAGGCCCGACTTGGTGGTCAGCCCGGCGGCGGCCGCCCGGGACAGCACCGCCAGCGAACGGGCGTAGCCGGCCGACGGCCGCACCGCCCGCTGCAGCCGGGGGACCGTCTCCACGTTGTGGTTCACCACGTCGGGTCGCTCGGCCAGGATGAGCTCCAGGGCATCGGCGCGTCCCCGGCAGTCCGAGATCAGCACCTCCACCCCGGTGTCGGGGCAGCGCCGGCGGATGGCCCGCACGGTGGCCGCCACCTGTGCGGCCCCCTCGTCGGGCAGGTCGTCGCGGGCCACGGTGGTCACCACGGCGAACGCCAACCCCAGCTGCGCCACCGCCTCGGCCACCCGCTCGGGCTCACCGGGGTCCGGTGGATGGGGCCGGCGGGTGTCGACCAGGCAGAACCCGCAGGCCCGGGTGCAGCGCTCGCCGTTCACCATGAACGTGGCCGTGCCCTCCGACCAGCACTCGCTCAGGTTGGGGCACCCAGCCTCCTGACAGACGGTCACCAGCCCCAACGAGTCCACCGTGCGGCGGGTGGCCAGCACGGAAGGGTCGTGGCGCACCGGGGCCCGCATCCACTCCGGCTTGCGCTCGGTGATGTCGACGCCGCCGCGCACCCCGGCTTCGTCGAGACGGCCCCGCAGGCGCACCGACACCCCCGCCGAGGGGGCAGGAGGCCGGCGACTGCCCCGCACCGCGTTGGAGCCGTCGGTGCGCTCGCCCGGACCCTCGCCCCGGCTGAAGGGCGCCAGGTCCGCGTCGGCATCGCCACCGGCGTCGGCATCGCCACCGGCGACGGCAGCGCCACCGTCGGCACCGGCGTCAGCGGCGTCAGCGACGGCAGCGGCGTCGGCGCCACTGCCCGGGGAGCCACGCCACACCACGTCGGCCCGGTCCACGAGGCCTGGGCCCCACTGGGCCACGAACTGCTCCACGAACACCTCGACCGCCCGGCGCATCGGCACGTCCACCCCCTCGGCGGCGAGGGATGTCACGCCGTGGTCGGTGATCCCGCAGGGCACGATGTGGTCGAACATCTCCAGCGACGGCGCCACGTTCAGCGCCACGCCGTGGAGGGTCCGGCCCCGCTCCACCCGCACCCCGATCGCCGCGACCTTGCGGGCTGCCGTCGTGCCGGGACCGACCCAGACTCCCGGGTACCCCGGGTGGCGACCGGCGCCGGAGAGGCCGAGCTCCTCCAGGGCGTCGACGAGCACCTGCTCCAGGCGCGCCACCCAACCCCGGGCGTCGGGCAGGCCGCCCTGGGCCGCCGTCCGGCCCTGGGCATCGGGGAGCGTGACCAGCGGGTAGGCCACCAGCTGGCCCGGGCCGTGGTAGGTGACGTCGCCGCCCCGGTCCACCTCCACCAGCTCCGCTCCCACCTCGGCGGGGTCCACGAGCACGTGGGAGCGGTCGGCGTTGCGCCCGAGGGTGTACACGTGCGGGTGCTCCAGCAGCAGCAGGCGGTCGTCGGCCGGCGCGCCGGCGACGGCCGCCGTCAGGGCGGGTCGGTGGAACCCCTGTTGCAGCGCCCAGGCCTCCCGGTAGTCCACGGTGCCCAGCCAGCGCACCTGCAGCGGCGCGCCGGTGCCCCGGACCGGATCGGAGCGACGTGGCCCCGCCTCCGTGTGCGGCCCGCTCAACGCGGCGCTCCCACCGATGCCACCGGGGGACCCGGGATCAGAGCTCGGCGTTCCAGTCTCGTGTCTCGATGATCTCACGCACACGGGACATGAACGCCGCGGCGTAGGCGCCGTCGAAGGCCCGGTGGTCCCACACCAGCGTGAGCATCCCCACCGGGTGCACGGCGATCGCCTCGTTGCCGAACGCGTCGGTGGCCACCACCGGCTTCCGGCTCACCCCGTCGGTGGACATGATGGCCACCTGCGGCTGGTTGATGATGGGCGCCACCATGAACGACCCATAGGCACCCGAGTTGGACAGGGTGAACGTGCCCCCGGTCAGCTCGTCGGGGCCGAGCTGCTTGTTGCGTGCCCGGGTGGCGAGGTCGTGGATGTCCTCGGCGATGGCCTTGAGCCGCTTGTCGTGGGCGTCGCGCACCACCGGGGCGAGGAGCCCGTGGTAGTCGAGGTCCACGGCGATCGACAGCTGCACCTCGTTGTGCAGGATGACCTCGCCGTCGCCCATCGAGGCGTTCATGTGGGGGAACTCGGCCAGCGCGTCCACCACCGCTCGGGCGATGAAGGGCAGGTAGGTGAGCGAGAAGCCGTTCTCGGCGCGGAACTGCTCCCGACGGGGCAGCCGTGCCGACTCCACCGCCGAGTAGTCGACCTCGACGGCGGTGACGACGTGCGGCGACGCCGCCTTGGACTGCACCATCAGGTCACCGGTCAGCTTGCGGATCCGGTTGAGCTGCTCGACGGTGTCGCCGACGCCGGGCCGCATCGGGGTGACCGCAGGAGGCGCGGGCCGCGACGGTGCAGCGCTCGTGACGACCGGCGCCGGCGCGGCCGGGGTCGGGCTGGCCGGTGCAGTGGCAGGCGGTGCAGTGGCAGGCGGTGCAGTGGCAGGCGGCGCAGCGGCAGGCGGCGCAGCGGCATGAGGCGCCGGAGCGGCCGGCGCGGGAGCAGCTGGGCCGCCGGGGGTCGGGGCCTCTGGCGGGGCACCGGGAACCGGGGCGGGCGCGGCCTGCGGAGGTGCAGCGGGCGCCGCCAGGTCGGGGGCCGGTGCGACGGCTGGGGCCTGGGGCGCCCGGGCCGCCTCGGCGCGGGCGTCGATGGCGTCGAGCACGTCCTCCCGGGTGATCCGCCCACCC
The DNA here is from genome assembly GCA_964420125.1 of uncultured Microthrixaceae bacterium. Lineage (GTDB taxonomy): Bacteria > Actinomycetota > Acidimicrobiia > Acidimicrobiales > Microtrichaceae > CAYQQQ01. The sequence continues at coordinate 26,091 of CAYQQQ010000010.1, read as the reverse complement.
ACACCGGTGCCGGCGATCGTGGACGGGTCGAGTCCGTGCTCGTCGACGAGCTTGCGGACCAGCGGGGACAGCAGCCGCCCCGCCGTCGCCTCCGACGGCCCGGCCCCACTCGCAGCGGTGGCAGGAGGCGGTTCGACTGGCGCCGGTGGAGCCGAAGGCGGGACGGGTGGGGCTGCGGGCTCCGCAGCCGGGGCCGGGACCGCCGGAGGGGGAACGGTGCCGGCCTCGGTGGTGAACGCCGAGAGCTGGGGAGCGGCAGGTGCCGGGGCCACCGGCGGTGACTCGGCAGGTGGCGCGGCCGGTGCGGGGGCGGCGGCCGGCTCAGGCGCGGCCGGCTCAGGAGCTGCCGGTGCGGCGACGGCGGGCTCGGGAGCCGCGCCCACCGACGGTGCGGGACCGGCGTCGCCGAGAACGGCCAGCACGGCGCCCACCCCCACGGTGTCGCCCTCGTTCACCCGGATCTCGGTGAGCACCCCCGACGCCGGCGCCGGGACCTCTGTGTCCACCTTGTCGGTGGACACCTCGAAGAGCGGCTCGTCCTCGGTGACGCTGTCGCCCACGCCCTTGAACCAGCGGGTGATGGTGCCCTCGGTGACGGACTCACCGAGCTGCGGCATGACGATGTCGGCCATGTTGGTTCCTCCGGGGGCCTCAGCAGCCGGCCCCGTGGCGATCGGTGGGGTTTCGGGAGCTCATCGGATCGTGCTCCTGCTCAGCCGTGCAGGGATCTGCCGGTGAGCGACAGCACCGACTCTCCGAAGAGCTCGGTGAGGGTGGGATGGGGTTGGATCAATCCGGCGACCTCGTCGACGGTGGCCTGCCAGTTCACCGCCAGGTAGCCGCCCGAGAGCTGCTCGGTCACCCAGGGGCCGACCATGTGCACCCCCAGCAGGGTTCCGGCGGTGCCGTCAGGGCGCCGCTCGGCGACGATCTTCACCATCCCGTCGGTGTCGCCGATGATCATCGCCCGGCTGTTGCTGCCGAAGCGGTGCTTGGACACCACCACCTCGATGCCCGCCGCCCGGGCCGCTGCTTCGGTGAGGCCGGCGAAGGCCACCTCGGGGTGGCAGTAGATGGCCCAGGGCACACGGTCGTTGTCGACCGGAGCGGGGTCCTCCCCCAGCAGGTCCTTCACCGCCACGATCGCCTCGGCGAAGCCCACGTGCGCGAGCTGGGGCGTGTCGATGGCATCGCCGATGGCCCACACCGACGGCTCCCCGGTCCGGTAGGTGGGATCGACCTCGATGTGACCACGAGGCGAGATGGCCACCCCGGTGCCGGGCGCCAGGAGCCCCTCGGTGTAGGGGGCGCGGCCCACCGACACCACCACGAGGTTGGTGTCGAGCGACTCGCCGTCGCCGAAGCCCACGGTGGTGCCGTAGGCGTTGGGGGTGTGGCCGGTGACCGCCACCCCGGTGCGCACCTCGATGCCCCGCTTGGAGAACGACTGGGCGACCACCCGGGCGATGTCGTCGTCGCAGCCGGGCAGGATCTTCGGCAGGGCCTCCAGGATCGTCACCTGGGAGCCCAGGTCGGACAGCATCGAGGCGAACTCGCAGCCGATGGCACCGCCGCCGATCACCACCGCCCGCTGGGGCACCTGGGGGATGTGGAAGAACCCGTCGGAGGTGACCACGACACGGCCATCGGGCTGGAAGCCCGGGATGGTCCGTGGCACGGAGCCGCTGGCCAGGAACACCGCATCGGCGGAGAGGGAGGCGCGCTCCAGGCCGTCCTGGCCGCCCGCCACCTCGACGGTCCTCGAGGGGCCCAGGGTGGCGGTGCCGGCGAACAGGGTGACCTTGCGGTTCTTCAACAGGCCGGTGACTCCGCCCGCCAGCTTGTCGATCACCGCCTGCTTCCGGGCCAGCGTGACGTTCCAGTCCACGGTCTTGGGCTCGATCACGACACCGAAGTCGCCGGCCTTCTTCACCGTGCGCACGATCGACGCGGTCTCGAGCAGCTCCTTGGCGGGGATGCACCCCCGGTGCAGGCAGGTGCCGCCGATCTTGTCGCGCTCCACGAGGGCGACGTTGAGTCCGGCGGACGCCCCGTAGAGCGCCGCACCGTAGCCGGCGGGCCCGCCCCCGATGACGACGAGGTCGAAGTGCTGATCGGTCACGTGGCGAGCCTACCCAGCGCAGCCGCGCCGGTCGGTCCACCGCACCCACCCGTGGGCCCCGTCACCAGGGACTCACAGGATCTGGACCGCCTGGATGGCGAAGGCCACCAGCAGCGCGAGCCCGCACACCAGGGCGAGGATGATCAACATGCGGGTGCTCACCTGGCCGAGGGTAGGTGATCGCCCCCCTGTGGCCCACCGCGGCGTGCTCCACCTTCCGGCGCCTGCATCCGTTGACCTATCCTTCGGCGGTCCGAGACGAGCGGGAGGCGACGTGCAGGACGCACTCGGCGAGGTCCAATCGGTGCTGGTGCTGGGAGGCGGGTCCGACATCGGCCGCGCCCTGGTCACCCGGCTGGCCCAGGGGCGGTGCCGCACCGTGGTGCTCGCCGGACGCCCGGAGGACGAGATGGAGGTGGTGGTCGATGCCGCACGATCGGCCGGGGTGACCACCGTGGAGACCGTCCACTGGGAGTCCACCGAGCCGGACACCCACGAGAAGGTCATCGGCGAGGTGTTCGAGCGCTTCGGCGACATCGACCTCGTCTACGTGCCGGCGGGCATCCTCGGCAGCCAGGAGGCCTTCGACGCCGATCCCGTCTTCGCCGCCCGCGCCGTGGACATCAACCTCGCCGGGCTGGTGTCGAGCTGCCTCGTGGCGGCACGGCGCCTGAAGGAGCAGGGCCACGGCGCCATCGTGGTCATGTCCTCGGTCGCCGGTGTGCGCGCCCGCAAGGACAACTACGTCTACGGAGCGACCAAGGCCGGCCTCGACGCCTTCGCCCAGGGCCTCGGGGATTCGCTGGTGGGCACCGGGGTGAAGGTGATGGTGGTGCGGCCCGGGTTCGTGCGCACCAAGATGACCGCGGGGATGGAGGAGGCGCCCTTCGCCACCACCCCGGACAAGGTGGCCGAGGCCATCGTGACCGGGCTCACCGACGGTGCGGAGACCATCTGGGTGCCGGGGATCCTCGCCTACGCGTTCCTGGTGTTCCGCAACCTGCCGCGCGCGCTCTGGCGGCGGATCGCCGATCGCTGATCCGGCGCCCCATCGGGCGTAGGGTGGCAGCCGCATCCGGTCCCGACCCCCGGAGCGAAGGCAACGAGCATGGAGATCGCCATCACCGGCGCGTCCGGGCTCATCGGCACCGCCCTCTCGCAGTCGCTGCGCGACGCCGGCCACACGCCCATCCCCGTGGTCCGCCCGGGCAGCGACCACGCCGACGGCGCAGGAACCATCGCCTGGGATCCCCAGGCAGGCACCATCGACGCCGCTGCGTTCGACGGCCTCGACGGGGTCGTGCACCTGGCGGGCGAGGGCATCGGCGAACGGCGCTGGACCGACGACCAGAAGCGACGCATCCTCGAGTCGCGCACCCAGGGCACGAGCCTGCTCGCCGGCGCCCTGGCCGGGTTGCAGCAGCCCCCTCCGGTGCTGCTGTCGGGCTCGGCGGTCGGCTACTACGGCGACACCGGCGACCGGGCGACCGACGAGTCCGGGCAGGCTGGGGACGACTTCCCCGCCCGGGTGTGCGTCGCATGGGAGGCGGCGGCTCGCCCTGCGGTGGACGCCGGGATCCGGGTCGCCTACCTGCGCACGGGCATCGTGCTGTCCACGCGGGGCGGAGCGCTGGCCCGCCAGCTCCCGGCGTTCCGCTGGTTCCTCGGCGGTCGGGCAGGTTCGGGTCGCCAGTGGCAGAGCTGGATCTCCATCGACGACGAGGTCGGTGCCATCGTCCACCTGCTGGGTTCGGCTGTGTCGGGTCCGGTCAACCTCACCGCGCCCAACCCCGTCACCAACGCCGAGCTCACCAGGACCCTCGGCTCCGTGCTGCACCGGCCCACCACGATCCTGCCCATGGTCGGCCCTCGGGTGCTGTTCGGTCGGGAGCTGGCCGACTCGCTCCTGCTCACCAGCCAGCGGGTGCTCCCCCTGGCGCTGGAGGCGAGCGGGTACGAGTTCCGCCACCCCGAGCTGCGCGGCGCCCTCGAGGCGCTGCTCGAGTAGTCCTGCCGCACCAAACCGCACGGCACCGCAGCCACCTGACGAACAGGGCGCGCCCTCCAGGCGACTGCAGTTCGATCTCCAGTCGTGTGGCCCCACCTCGCGGGACTCGATGGCTGCAGACCCAACTGCAGTCGTGCTGACAACGGCGCCGCGTCAGCTCAGGGGCGTGAGGACCGCCCAGCTCAGAACGCCACGTCGGGACGGAACTGCACCACCCCGGCGGGGCGCGTGTCGGGCTTGCCCAGCCAGAAGGCGTGGTCGGCGAGCTCCAGCAGCGCGTGGTCGCCCGAGGTGTTGCCGTAGGCCCACAGCTCCACCCCCTCCAGCGGCCCCTCCGCCGGCGCGCCCAGCCACTGGCGCAGACGGACCGCCTTCTGCTCGGCCCGCACGTTGGGATGGCGCATGGCGCCGGTCAACACCCCGTCACGCACCTCCGGGTCGACGGCGATCACCCCCGCGAGGTGGAACCACCGCGCCAGCGGGTCGAGGTAGTACACGAGCGACGCCGAGACGAGCAGGGTGTCGTGGCCGGCCGCCACGTGGCGCTGCAGCTGCACCACCACCTCCGGCCGCAGGCCCTTGTCGAGCAGCGCCGTGGCGTACTCACCGCCCCGGCGTTGCAGGTCGCGCTCGGAGCGTCCCTCCAGCAGGCGCTGGATCATGTGGGCCTTGACGTCGTCGCGGTTGCGCCAGTCGAGGTGGCCGCGCACGGCCGACCAGGCGGCAGCCGAGGCGGCCACCGCCGAAGCCGGCATGCCGGCCACCTTCGCCAGGAACGGCACCAAGGTGTCGCGCCGGGAGACGGTGCCGTCGAAGTCGAACGCGGCGACCACCCGCGTCCGATCGTTCGAGCTCATCGCGGCTCTACCGCGCCTCAGACGGCCTGGCTCTTGTTGGTGACCAGGGCGTCGAGGCGAGCGAGGGTCTTCTCCATGTTGGGGCGGTTGCGCGCCGGCCAGCGCATCCGCTCCAGGTACAGCCGTCCCAGCGGAGTGCGAGCGGTGGACCCGTCGAAGGTCTCGGTGACCCTGGTGCCCCCGTCGACCGGCTCGAGCTCGTAGCGCCAGCGCCACCCCCCGACGTGGCTCCAGGCGATCCGCCGGGGCTCGTCGAGCTCCACGACCTTGTTCGAGATGAGGTAGGGCAGGCCGATGCGCATGGAGGTCGTGAACCGCTCGCCGAGGACGAGCTTGCGGCTCTCGCTGCGGGTGCCCCGCACCGAGCCCGAGCCGTCGATGACGTGGTGCATGCTCGGATCTGCCAGCACGTCGAAGATCGGCTGGGGGTCCGCGTCGATCACCCTGGACACCGACACGCGCAACGGCCCGGAGGTGACCTCGGTGCTCGGCTCGGTGCTGTCGTCGGTCATGGCGGGCTCCTCGGTCGAGACGGCGCCGGCTGGGATGCGCGGTGGCGTCGGGCACCCCATCCTGCCCCACGCTCAAGGACGGGGCCCACCCGCGCCGATGTTCGGGACGGCACCGAGGAGGACCATTGCACCGCGCCGAACGACCCCGCAGCGACGCCGCCTGCACCAGCTCCCGCTCCGCGAGCCACCCCGTGGCACCCCGCTCGACGCGCGCGGCGCTCGCACCACTCGTGATCGGCACCGTCCTCGCCGCCCTGGTGGTGGCCGGGGCCTGCACCGCCCGCCCGCTGGGACGCCGACCGGGCCCCACCGGACCCGCCGAGCGCGCCGTGGCGTTCCCTCTGGCGGTCGAGGTGGCCTTCCGCGACACCTTCGGTGCGCCACGCAGCGGCGGGCGCACCCACCAGGGCCAGGACCTCATGGCGCCCAAGGGCACCGCAGCGGTGGCGGTCGCCGACGGCACCATCACCTGGATGCGCCACACCAACGACGGCAACGCCGGCAACTACCTGGTGCTCACCGATGCCGATGGCTGGGAGTACTGGTACATGCACCTCAACAACGACACGCCCGGCACCGACGACGGTCGCAACCGCTACGACCAGGCCTTCGTCGACGGCATCCGCAAGGGCCAGAAGGTGAAGGCCGGCGAGATCATCGGCTGGGTGGGCGACTCGGGCAACGCGGAGTCCACAGGGCCGCACCTGCACTTCGAGGTGCACGACCCGTCGGATGTCGCCATCAACGCCTTCAACATCCTGGCCTCGGCGACCCTGTTCGTGCGCAGCGGTGCCGACCTGCTCGCGGATGCTCCCTTCGGCAGCCTCGACTCGGTGGTGCGGGTCGGCGACGGCACCCTCCAGGTCACCGGATGGGGCGTCGACCGGCACCACGACGACCCCGTCAAGGCGAGCGTGTACGTCGACGGCGACCCGGTCGCCACCGTGACGGCCGACCTGTCCCGCCCCGATGTGGCGGCCGCGCACCCCGGTCGGGGTGACCAGCACGGGATGAAGGCCACCGGGGTGGCGGCGGCACCGGGCGCGAAGGTCTGCATGGTGCTGCACTCTCTCGACGGCGGGGGCAACGCACGGGTCGGTTGCGTGATGGTCGGCTGACGCCGGTCGCCGTGGCGTCGCACCGCAGGTGCGGCGGGGGCTCGTTCGTGGCCGTCGAAGCGCGATCGAGCCCGGGGCCGCAACGCTGCGACACCCGGGCTCGATCGTGCGGTCTGCGCTCAGCTCACTTGGGCTGCATGCGCATGCCGGAGTCGATGCGCACGGACTCGCCGTTGATGTAGGTGTTGCGGATCAGCTCGAGCGCCAGCGAGGCGTACTCGGCGGCGTCGCCGAGGCGCTTCGGGAAGAGGCAGCCGACGCCGAGGCGCTCCTTGAACTGGTCCGCGGCCTCGCCCTGGCCGTAGATCGGCGTGTCGAAGAGGCCGGGGATGATGGTGTTGACCCGCACGCCCACCGCCGCCAGGTCGCGGGCGCACACCAGGGTGATGCCCACCACACCGGCCTTGGAGGCCGTGTAGGAGGCCTGGCCGATCTGGCCCTCCACCGCGGCGATCGAGGCGGTGTTGACGATGGCGCCGCGCTGGCCGTCCTCGTCGGGATCGTTCTGGCTCATGGCTGTGGCCGCCAGACGGATGCAGTTGAAGGTGCCGACCAGGTTGATCTCGATCACCTTGCGGAAGATGTCGAGGTCGTGGGCCGACTCGTAGGTGCCGTCCTTGCCGATGGTGCGGGTGGCCCAGCCGATGCCGGCCGAGTTGACCAGCGCCTTGGGCGGGCCCAGCTCCTTGGCCTTCTCGACCGCGGCGATGACCTGTTCGGCGTTGGTCACGTCGCACGGCATGAAGGCGCCGTCGACGTCCTTGAGGATCACCTCGGCCTTGTCGGCCTGGTGCTCGAGGTCCATGATCACGACCTTGGCGCCGGCGGCGCCGAGGGCACGCACGGACGCTTCCCCCAGGCCCGAGGCCCCACCGGTGACGAGTGCAGATGCTCCGTTGATGTCCAGCATGGAGCCACTCTATTGACCGAGCGGTCAAGAGTTCCAGCTGGCCCCAACCGGCGCACGGCCTCCACCGCCGGCACCGTCGCGGCGGCGGCGCACGAGCGTGGTGACGGTGACGGCCACCCCCACGGCCAGCACCGGCTGGGCCACCGCCGCGAAGCGTGTGTTGCCGTGGGTGAAGGCGGAGGTGAGCGCCACCATGGCGATCGGCGCCCAGAGCACCGCCACGTCCCGCCGACCGGCAGCGCCGAGGTGCGCCAGCCCCGCCACCCCGCCGACGAGCACGACCAGGCCGGTTGCCCAGGCCACCCACTGGAACCACTCGCTGCGGGTCTCGACCACCTCGCGTGGGACCTGGTCGGCCGGGTCCCACAGCCCCCACACCCGCAGCTCCCGGGCTGCCACGACCACCGGGAGGCGGCCGGGGTGCTCGGCGATGAACTCGAGGGTCTCGGCCCGGAGCCGTCGGCCCCACTCCGCCTCACCCAGCTCCCGACGCAGCTCCGGGTGGGTGCACCGGTACTCCCACGACCCGATGCCGTCACCTCCGAAGGTGGCGTCGCAGTTGGCTCCGGCCAGGGCGGTGTCGGGCGACACGGTGGAGATCGTGAAGCTGCCCACCTGCTGGGCGTTGCGCATCGCCCAGGGGTAGATCACGGCGCCGAGCGCCACCAGCGCCACGACGGTTCCCAGCACCTTCTGTCGCAGGTGGGGCCGGCCCCACCACAGCACGGGCAGCACGAGCGACGGCACGAGCAGCAGCGCCTCCGTGCGGGTCAGTGCCGCAAGGCCGCACACCGCCCCCAGACCCACCCAGGTGAGCATGCCGCCTCCCGTCCCGGCCAGATGCGCCAAGAGCACGGCGCCGACCACGAGCGGCACGAACAGCGTCTCGGACATCAGCGACCCGTCTGCGGCGATGAGGGCCGGGCAGAGCGCGACCACCCCTGCGGCGACCAGCGCCGTGTCGGGACGCGTGAACCGGCGGGCCAGCACCCCGGTCAGCACCACGGTGAGCGCACCGGTGCACGCGCCCGCCAGCTGCGCGACGGTCTCGGAGTCGCCGGCCACCGTCCGCACGGCCACGAGGAGGGCGGGGAACAGCGGCGGGAAGTTGGCGGTGGGCACCGCCCGGCCGGTGCCGAAGAGCAGCTCAGGGTCGACGTAGCCGGTGCCGTCGAAGATCGAGCCGCTCTGCAGCAGGTACCAGGTGGCATCTGCTCCGAGGGGGAGGTGGCGCGCCACCGCCAGCACGTACAGCACTCGCAGCGCGGCTCCGACGAGTGCGACGGCGCCGAGGATCAGCCACCAGCGGTGGCGGTCGAGGGGCCGGTCGCGCACCGCGGAACGGTAGCCCGGGTCAGCCGGGGGTGGCCGCTTCGGCCTCCCCTTCCACCTCGGCGTGCTCCAGGAACCCGCGGTACAGCGCTCCGGCGAGCACGGCGCCGATGATGGGTGCCACCCAGAACAGCCAGACCTGCCCCAGAGGGGTGCCCCCTGTGAACACCGCCGGCCCGAGCGATCGTGCGGGGTTGACCGAGGTGTTCGTCACCGGGATGGAGATGAGGTGGATGAGGGTGAGCGCGAGGCCGATGCCGAGGGGGGCGAACCCTGCGGGGATGTCCTTGCGGGTGGAGCCGAAGATCACCAGCAGGAACCCGAAGGTGAGCACCACCTCGATCACGAAGGCCGCCAGCAGGTCGTACCCTCCGGGCGAGAAGTCCCCGAAGCCGTTGGTGGCGAAGGCGCCGGCGAGCTCGTTGTCGATGGAGAAGCCGTCCACGCCGTTGGCGATCAGGTACAGCACGCCGGCGCCGCAGATCCCCCCGATCACCTGGGCCACGATGTAGGGCACCACCTCGTTGGTCTCGCACTTCCCGGCGGTGAACAGCCCCAGCGTGACCGCAGGGTTGAAGTGGCCCCCGGAGATGTGGCCGAAGGCGTAGGCACCGGTGAGCACGGTCAGACCGAAGGCGAAGGACACGCCCAGGAACCCGATGCCGGCGGGGAAGTCGGCGTCGGTGACGACGGTGGCGGCGAGCACGGCCGAGCCGCACCCCCCGAACACGAGCCAGAAGGTGCCGAGGAACTCGGCGACGAGCTTTCGGGACATGGGACGACCCCTTTCGGGCGTCCCATGGGCGACGTGCGGGTGGGTGGGACGCGTTGCGCGTGTTCTACCACCGGCAGTGGCGCGAGCGGCGGCAGACCGACCCCGAGAACCCATCACATCCCGCAGACCGACCGCTCCGGAGCGGCGCACCCGGCGCCTCGCCCAGCCCCGCCTACACGTTGCCGGGAGTGCTCGGGTGGGGGTTGCCCGGCCGCCTCGCCGCCTTCACGGCGTACATGGCGGCATCCGCCTGGCGCACCAGCTCGTCGGCGTCGTGGCTGCCGTCGGACCACGCCACGCCGATGCTGGCGCTGGGCACCACCGGCTGGTCGTTGATCACCGCCGGTTGGCGCAGCGCCTCGACGAGCCGACCGGCCAGCTCCTCGGCCGCGCTGTGGGTCCGCACGTCGGGGTGCAACACGAGGAACTCGTCGCCGCCGAACCTTCCGACCACGTCGCCTCCACGCGTCGCAGAGCAGAGCCGATCGGCGACGATGCGCAGCATCTCGTCGCCTGCGGCATGGCCGAGCGCGTCGTTCACCAGCTTGAAGCCGTCGAGGTCGACGAACAGCGCGGCCACCCCCCGATCGGGGCCGGCCGCGGCCAACGCCTCCACGAGGGCTTCCATGATCGCCGTGCGGTTGTGGCACTGGGTGAGGGGGTCCGTGGTCGCCTGGCGCTCCAGCTCGGCTCGCCGCTCCGCGGTGTCGGTGATGTCGGTGACCGACAGCACGGCACCCGCGGTGCCCCCGCCGAGCGGGCTGACCACGAACTGGCACACGCGCGGGCGGCTGCCGCCCGCGGCGACATCGGCCTCGAGCTCGTGGCGCTCGCCTCCGTCGCAGACCGCCAGGATGCTCTCGAGGAGCTCGTCGTGGCGCCCCGCCTCCACCCGCACCAGCAGCTCCGACACCGTGCTCGCCGGCGCGGTCCCCAGGATGTCGAACAGGCGGCTGTTGGAGTAGAGCAGTCGACCCCGGCGATCGAACTGCGCCACGCCCGACGGCAGGGACTGCGTGAGCTTGTCCAGCATCTCCTCCCGTTCGCGCAGCGCCTGCTCGGCCGCGACCTGCTCGCTGATGTCGATGACGTCGCAGGCGATGTCGCCGTGGTCGGGATCGTGGAGCCTGTTGTGGTTGATGACCTCCACCCACATGTAGGAGCCGTCCCGGCAGAGCTGCCGGAGCCGGAGGTGCTGCGGCGCGCCCGGACGGCCGAGCAGGTTGATCCAGGTGTCGACCACCGTCGGGCCGTCGTCGGGGTGCACGAAGTCCAGGTGACGACGGCCGATCAGGTCCTCGGGCCGCCACCCCAGCATGGGCTCGACTGCCGGGTCGACATCGACGATGGCCGCGCGGGCATCCTTCGACAGCCGACAGATGCGCGGGCGCTGGACCGACTCGTCGGTTGCGCCGACCCGCGGGTCGAGCGGACTCCCGTCGAGGGCCACTGCGACGCACACCAGCACGCCGTAGCGCTCCCGCACGTCGTAGATGCGCACGCGCACCTCGCAGCCGTTGGCCATGCGCAGCTCGCGTTCGCCGAACCCGCGGGCCAGCGCCTCTTCCCACATCTCGATGGTTCGGCTCACGTCGTCGTGGTGGATGGCCTCGATGGCGTGGGCGGCGAGGAACACCTGGTTGGGACCACGGGGCACCGAATCGGGAAGGGAGGTGAAGAAGCCCTCGCCGTCGAGGGCGCCGACGAGACCACCGTCGGCCGCAGCGAGGTCGTGGTGCAGCAGGTCGTCGACCGCCGCGGCCTCGCTCGAGTCGAATGGTTCCATGCACCGTTCCTCGACACGTGGGGATCCTCGCCTGAGCATTGCGGCCGTCAGCTGCCCCGGCACGGCCGCGGGCACAGCGCTTCGGTGGAGAGCTGTCATGGTCGGGTTCCCTGGTCGGTGTGGCGGGCGCGGTGGCAGGTCAAGCAGCGTTCGTGGAGCTCGTCGACGATGGTGTGGCCGCTGAGCGCGTAGGCGGGTTCGTGGTCGAGCTCCAACAGGGTGGTGGCTCCGCAGTCGACACATCCCCGGTCGCGTTCGTGCACGACGCGCTGCTGACGGGCGCTGGGATGCCGACGACGGCCCGACGCGTTGATCGGTCGGCCCTCGGCGTCGTGGATCAGCACCCGCAGCAACGACACCGGCGCCACACGCTCCACCACCGTCCCCGCGATGGGGGTGCCGTCATCGAGGGTGCAGCCGTCACCGCGCACGTGCAGCACCACCTCGGTGTCGACCTTCGCGCCACCACCTTGCACCAAGCCCAACAACGCGTCGGCACGCTGCTGCGCCACCGACGGCCACCTGCTCACCGACAGTGACGCGGACGCGTCCGCGGACGCGTCGCTGCCACCCTCGGCGGCGGCCGGGGTGGGTGGGGGATGTTGGAGCACCCAGGTGTCCACCGCGGCCATCACCACCGCCGCCACCGGCGGCGCCAGACGCAACACCGCGGAGATCATCCCGTCGGCCTCGGTACGCCACGTGAAGCTACGCGCCGCGCGTTGGCGCTGCTCGGTGTCCTCGGGTTCCTCATGACGCGCCAACCAGCGCGCCAGCGCCCCGCACAACCGACCCGCCGGAGTCGCCTCGGCGATCCCGACCAGCTCCGCTTCGTTGGCCGCAGTCGCCACCCGGGTGAGCTGACGCACCTTCGCATAGGAGATCCGACCCTCACCGAACGCCTCGTTCACACCGGGCAAGGAGCCGAGCGCGCGACCCACCCGCAACCACTCCCGCGCCGTGCACACCTCCACATCCAACGCCGAGGCCACCCAATGCGCACACGTGCGCGCCCCGTCCAACGCCCACTCCCCCGAACGATCCAACACCGCGACCAACCCCACCAGACGGTGCTGCGCACCCGAGAGACGCCGACCCACCTCCAACACCTCCACCCGCACGCTGAGCGGGACACCCGAGCGGCGATCCTGCCCCTCGACACGATCCTCCACCGAACTGAACGACACCGAACCCAACGACACCGAACCCAACGACATGACGGCCTTCCCACATGTCCACCGACCGGCTGGCACCCAAGCCGGGGGCTCTCCCCGGACAACCACCGATCTCTTTGGAAGGACCGCCTTCTCAGCAGGCAGTCGAGCTGTGCTCGACCAAGCCTATGACAGGGGTATGACATCGCTCCGGGGCCACTGCCAATGGCCCACCACACCACCCACCGTGGCCCCGACGCGTCCGCGGACGCGTCCACACCACCCACGGTGACATCCTTGCGGACCCGGACAACCTCGACCCGACCCACCCTCGACGCGGCGCCGCACTGACCGCGCCCGTAGGGTGGCGTCGTGCCGGCTGACTGGACGGACGAGCAGCGCCACCGTGTCGAGGAGCTCATCGACGACTACCGGGTGGCACTCCGCGACTCCCTGGTCGACCTTAGCGAGGAGGAGGCTCGTCGCCGGCTCGTGCCGTCGGGGACCCATGCTGCTCGGCCTCGACAAGCACGCGACGTTCGTCGAGGGCGTGTGGTTCGGTCAGGCTGTCACGAGCCGGTCGTACGATGACATCGGCATCGCCCGCGGCTCTGCAAATCCAGGTGCTGCGGGAGCACGCGGGGCACGCCGACATCCTGCGAGAGCAGAACCTGGCGAGCCGCTCACCAGAGGCCGTGACCAACGGGCTCACCACTTCGACCGGCGTACCCCGCGTGAGCCGGTCAGGAGCCAGTTCCCCCACCCGGCTCCTCCACTGCATCGACGCAGCCGGCAGCGCAGCGCGCGGGGAACGCCCGCTCCAGGGCCTCGATGGGGGAGTTCCTGTTGGTCACATCACCGAACGCTGTGCATTCCGGTCACCGATCGAGATCGGCGATTCGAACGCGCTGTGCCACGGTTGCAAGGCGTCGCAGATCGTCGGTGTCGCACGTGGCGATGACCGCCCCTCCGCGCAGGTCAGCGTCGGCCAAGAGGAAGGCATCGATCGCCATCTCCGACCCGGCGCCGACCGTTCCGAGCAGCTGCCCGGCTCGCACGCCCATGCGACTGTCGACATGGTGGACCTCGACCCGCTCACGTCGCAGACCGGCGAACACGCCGACATCAGCCGGTCGACCGCGGACCACTTCGGCGAGGACAGCCGCGACCGTTGCGATCGGCAGGTCCCACGATCGCATCTCCATCACGAGTGCTCGGACCCGATCCCGGCGACGATCCGGCCCGTGGGCAACCGACGAGATGGCCTCGCTGTCGAGCAGGAGCACTCAACCGGCCTTCGCTGGTCGGTCACCGGTGGATGCCCGGTCGTCCACGATGCGCGCGGTCCACTCGAGCGTCTCCGGGTCGACCGGGCCATGCTCGGCATCAAGCTCGGCGAGCCACCCGTCGACGACTCGGAGGTGCCGGAGCCGGGACAGATGGGCACCCACCGCTTGGTCGACCGTCGACGACAGACGGCCAACTCGTCCCGCTCCACCCGAGCGTCAGACAGCTCCACCAGGCGACCAGAGCGAGGCGATCGGGAGCGCTGCGACCTGGTCCGTGAGGGCGAACCCGGCCGGCCCGGAATGGAAGACCACGCCCGCAAGGAACCGCTCACCTAGGCGATCCCGCATCCACTCGAGATGCGCGGCATCACCTCGGTTTGGTGCTGCCGTCGCTTTGACCTCGATCGCCACGACTCGTCCCCCGCCGAACTCGGCCAGGAGGTCCACCTCGTGACGCCCGTTCTTCTCACGCACGTGGAAGAGACGGGGACGCCCCGCGCTCGCGGCGAGCTCTGGCCGGAGTTGAGCAGCGACGAACGTGTCGAGCAGCCGCCCGAGCAGGTCGCCATCGCGGAGCACTCCTTCCAGATCGATCCTCAGCGCCGCCCCGACGAGCGATGGATCGGTGACGTAGCGCTTCGGCGCCTTGACGAGTCGAGTGAGCCGATTCGTGAACCAGGCCGGCACAGCGTCGAGCACGAAGAGATCCGACAGCAGGCGGTCGTAGGCATCTGCTGTCTTCTTGTCGATGTTCGCCGCCTCGTAGAGCGTCGTGTTGCTCACGATCCCGGCTGAGTTCAGTGCGAGGACCTCGAAGTACCGGGCGAGCCTCGCAGGATCACGACCCGAGAGGTCCACCGCGTCACGGGTGATGAGCTGTTCGAGGTAGCTGGTGAGCCAACGCTGGCGGCCGCGCCCTCCCAGCTCGATCGCCGCCTCCGGGTAACCTCCGCGAAGCGACAGGTCCACGTACTCCGGAAGGGTCGGCGCCGGTCCCACGACCTCCAGCGACAGCGCGTCGCCGGCAGCGATGACGTCGATCGGGTTCGGCCCCGACGTCCTGCCGACCAACTCGCGTTGGTTGAAGGTGTGCATCGGGAGCCGGACCAAGCGGCCTGTGCCGGGCCAGGTCTCTGCCTCCAGGTCTGCTCGCACGCTCCCGGTCAGCACGAACCTGCCGGGACGCCGATCGTCATCGACCGCACGCTTGACAGCGGCGAGCACCTCCGGGACGGCCTGCCACTCGTCGAGCAAGACGGGCTCGTCGAAGCTGGCCAACGCCGCGTCGGCGTCTGCCGCGAACGCCGCCGCCTCCGCCGGCATGTCGAGACGGACGATGCTCGACGCGTGCCGACGGGCGGTCGTGGTCTTGCCCGCGCCCCGAGGCCCCACGAGGAGGATCGCCGGGTGCTCTCGAATCGCCTCGCCCAGTTCGTGATCGACGATCCTCGGGATGTAGTTCGGCATCACAGCACCCTACCCAGCTAGACCGCAGTTTGCTCCCCGTTTGGACCACCAAATGATACCCAAACAGACCGATTGCTGTTCCCTATCTCGACCACAGCCCGGCCGGACTCCCGGCTCGGTCAGAGGTTCTTGGGCACCGGGAGGGCTCCCCAGCCCCCGCCTCCCGGCGTGAGCATGCGCACGACATCGCCGGCGTGGACCTGGATGGTGCACTTGTCGGCGAGGCGTCGGGCCCGCGCCACATCGCCGGCTGGCAGGAGCCAGTTCTCGCCGGGGCGCCGGGCTCGTTGCCGGCCGACCCCCACGGCGGGGACGCCCGCCGCTCGGTGATCAGCGAGACGGTGGCGTCCTCCAGCACCTGGAGGTCGCGCTCGATGCCCTCGCCACTCGGCGCTTCGATGGGGGTGTTCCCCGTGTTGGTGACGCCACCGAACGCCCTGCACTCCGGTCATCGACGTACAACGGTGATCGTGCACTGGGGTCCCGGCGCGCGAGCCAGGCGACCATCAGCGGTCACGAGCGGGCTCTCGAGCGCCTCTGCAAGTGCGACGTACGTCGCGTCGTACGCGCTGAGGTTCTCACGCAGCTCCCACACACGACCCAGGAGACCTGATACACCGACGCGCTCGATGCCCAGCCGCTGCCAGACATCGATCATCCGCTCGGCGGCCCCGACGTCGAGATCGCCCCGAAGCACTTGACCTCGAAGGGCATTGACGACCTCCGAGTCGGCCAGGTGGGGGCAGATGGCTGCTTCTGCCGCCAGCATCGCCCTCGCATCGCCGTCGTTCATCAGGCCGAGCACTGCGGCCGAGGCGTCGATCACGATCAACGAGACGCTCGCCCTGCCTCGACATCTGCGACGACGACATCGGCGTCGACTCCGAGGTCCGGCAGCCCGGCCAGCAGCGCAGGGTTGTCTGCGCGACGTGAGATGGAAGCGAGTTCGCGCGTCGCGAACGCGGAGAGCGAAAGGCCCTCCCTCTCAGCGAGACGCTCCAAGCGCTCGCCGACGTCGTCGGGCACGTTCCGGAGGTACAAGGTCCGCATGTCGCACAATGCTAGCTCGGCACATGCACTTCGCAACGGCAAGGATCGCGGCGAGCTGTCCCAACGGGCGGTCAATCCAGGGGTGGACCTGCCTCCGTTCCTGCGTTCGACCCAGCTGGATCTCCCCAACCGCCGCCGCCGGGCGTCAGCATCCGGAGAACGTCGCCGGCCTTGAGCTGGATCGTGCACTTGTCGGGGAGGCGTTCGGCTCGGGCCTCGTCGCCGGCCGGTAGCAGCCAGTTCTCCCCGACAGCTCCAGGCTCGCCGCCGGCGAGACCCCACGGCTGCGAGACCCGACGCTCGGTGATGAGCGAGACCGTCGCGTCCTGGAGCACCTGGATGTCGCGCTCGATGCCCTCGCCGCCCGGCGCCCAGCCTGCACCACCGCTGCCGCGCCGTAGGCGGTACCGCAGCACCCGCAACGGGAACGCACGCTCCAACGCCTCGATGGGCGTGTTCCTCGTGTTGGTCATGCCCGTGTGCACGCCGGACATCCCCGGCCGGGGACGGCCGCCGTCCACCGCGGGATCGGGGGGACGGCCGCCCTGACCACCGGCCACCGTCTCGTAGTACACCCAGGATCCGCCCTCCCCCGAACCGCCCACCAGCAGGTTGTTCATCGTCCCCTGATCGGCGGCGCCGACCCGATCCGGCACCACCCCGGCCAGCGCCCGGCGGCACACGTCCACGATCCGCTGGCTCACCTCCACGTTGCCGGCACCCACCGCCACCGGGAACCGCGCCGCCACCAGAGACCCCGCAGGGGCCACCACCCTCACCGGAGCCATCGTGCCGGCGTTGGCGGGCAGATCGTGGTCCAGCACCGAGCGCAGCACGAAGCCCACCGCCGAGACCGTCACCGCCTCCACCGCGTTGGTGTTGCCCTGCCGCTGCGGGTCGGTGCCGGTGAAGTCGAAGGTGATCCCCGCGCCTCCCCCACCACCTCGGTGCTCCACCCGCACCGTGCAGCGCAGCATCGCCGGCCGCTGTTGGGACGGGTCCGAGCCGGTGGAGTCCAGACGATCCTCCGCCGGCCACTCCCCCTCGGGCAGGGCGGCCAGCACCGCCCGACAGCGGCGCTCCCCGTGGGCGAGCACCTCGTCGAACGGCGAGCCGGCCAGCTCGGCCAGGCGGGCCACGCCCACCACGTTCGCCCCCACCTGGGCCTCGAGGTCGCCGGAGCGCTCCCGAGGGGTGCGGCTGTTGGCCAGGATCAGCACGCGCACCCCCTCGTCCAAGCGCACCGGCGGCAGGCGCAGTCCCTCCTGATGGATCTCGGTGGCGTCGGCGGGCATCGAACCGGGCGCCGCGCCACCCACGTCGGAGTGGTGGGCCCGGTTGGCCACCCATCCCACCAGGGCGCCGTCGACCCAGCAGGGGCTCACCACGGTGACATCGTTGAGATGGGTGCCCCCCGCGAAGGGGTCGTTGACCACTGCGTGCTCCCCCGGCCGGAGCGAGTCGCCGAGGGCCTCCACCACCGCCGCCACCGAGGCCGGCATCGACCCGAGGTGCACGGGGATGTGCTCGGCCTGGGCCAGCACACGGCCGGCGGCGTCGAACACGGCGGCGGAGCAGTCAGCACGCTCCTTGATGTTGGGGCTGAAGGCGGCGCGCTGCAGCACCGCCCCCATCTCCTCGGCGATCCCCTCCAGCCGGGCGATCAGCACCTGCAACGCCGCCGGGTCGAGCGGTGCCGAGCGGTCGAGACCCGGGGTGCCGCTCATCGGCGGAGCACCAGCGCGCCGAGCGCGCCGAGCTCACCCCGCCAGCCCTCGGGCACCCAGATCGTGCAGTCGTCGCGGGCCACCACCGCTGGGCCCACCACCGGCTCCACCCGACCCTCCCAGGCGCCCAGCACCTCCTCGACGCGGGAGGGCGCCGGGGCGCTCGCCGCGGCCCGCAACGCCGTCACCTCGACCTCGTCGTCAACCCGGGCGTAGCCGTTGCGGCGCCGGTGCTCGTCGTGGAACCCCTCCACCGTCGGCACCTGCAGCTCGTGGCTCTGGCCGGGGTAGCGGCAGTCGAAGCGCAGCTCCACGGTCCACTCCTCGACCACCCCGGACGCCGCCACCACCTCACGGGCGGCCTCCACCAGGTCGGCAGCCGCCTCCTCCAGGCCCCGGTGGTCGCCCGGGGTGGGCCAGGTGCGCACCAGCTCCCTCCGCCGAGGGGAGGTGAGCAGGCCCACGGCGCTCAGCACGCCGGCCGCCGGCGGCACGATCACGCAGGCCGCCCCCAGCTGGCGGGCCAGCTCGCAGGCGTGCAGGGGGCCCGCCCCGCCGAAGGCCACCAGCGCCAGGCCGGCCGGGTCGACCCCCCGCTGCACCGACACCCGCCGCAGGGCCTGCACCATGGTGGCGTCGACCACGGCCAGGATGCCCTCGGCGGTGAGCCCGGCCCCCTCGACGGCCGCCCGGGCGGCGGGGAGGTCGAGCTCGCCGAGCCCGGGGAACGCCACGCCCTCCGGGATCCGACCGGCCACCAGGTCGGCGTCGGTGACCGTCGGCTCCGTGCCACCCCGGCCGTAGCAGACGGGCCCGGGCACCGCCCCCGCCGATCGGGGGCCCACCACCAGGGCGCCGCCGTCGTCGAGGCGGGCGATGCTGCCCCCGCCGGCGCCCACGGTGTGGATGTCCACCGAGGGCAGGCGGATGGGCAGGCCGGCGACCTCGTGCACAGCGCTGAGCGCGGGCCCGCCGTCGAGGATCAGGCACACGTCGGTGCTGGTGCCGCCCATGTCGAAGCCGATGGCGTCGGGGAACCCGCAGGCGGCGGCCACCCGCGCCGCGGCCATCGCCCCCGCCGCCGGCCCCGACAGCAACAACGCCGCAGGGCTGTCCGCGGCGGTGTGCACGTCGACCAGGCCGCCACCGGAGGTCATCACCACCACCTCGCCGGCCAGCGGCTCCAACGAGCGCAGGTAGGAGCCGCACACCGGCCGGAGGGCGGCGGTCACCACGGTGGTGACCGTGCGCTCGTACTCCCGGAACTCCGGGGACACCTCCGAGGAGCACACCACGTCGTGGCCGGCGGAGCGCAGCTCTGCGGCGACCGCCTGCTCATGGCAGTCGTCGAGGTCGGAGTGCAGCAGCACCACCGCCACCGAGTCCACCCCTGCCGGAACGGCCGGCGCCGCACCCGAGCGGTACGGCACCAGCACCGAACCTGTGCCGTCGAGGCGCTCCTCCACCTCCAACCGGTCGGATCGAGCCACCAGGGGCTCAGGGCGGTCCGCCCAGGGGTCGTACAGCGACGGCCGGTTCTGGCGGGCGATCTCGATGACGTCCGCGAACCCGGCGGTGCCCACCAGCGCCACGCGGGCGACCTTGCGCTCCAGGAGGGCGTTGGTGGCCACGGTGGTGCCGTGGGCCAGCAGGTCCGGGTGGTGCTCGCCCAGCCCGGAGCGGACCGCCTCGGCGGGATCCCGGGGGGTCGAGGGCACCTTGGCGATCCGGCCGCCATCGGTGACCACGTCGGTGAACGTGCCCCCGCTGTCGACGCCGACCCTCACCGCACCGACGCTACCCGGAGCCCGGCAGCACCCGACGGAGCCCGGCAGCACCCGACGGAGCCCGGCCCTACCCGGCGGACTGCGCCTCGCCGGAGGAACCCGCGCGGTTCTCGATCGCCGCCACCGCCAGCGAGTCGGCCACCTCGTTCCACGGGTCGCCGGAGTGCCCCTTCACCCATCGCAGCTGCAGGTCGGCGCGGTCGCGCAGGTGGGGCACCAGCCGCTCCCACAGATCGCGGTTGGCGACCGGCTCCTTCTTGGAGTTCCGCCACCCACGCCGCAGCCAGCCCTCCCACCAGCGGTCGCGCCAGCAGTGCACCACGTAGGTCGAGTCCGACACGATCTCCAGCGGCCCGTCGAAGGTCTCGCACGCCGACAGCGCGGCGGTGATCTCCATCCGCTGGTTGGTGGTCGCCGGATCGAACCCGGAGCGCCAGGGCCCGTCAGGCACCACCCACGCCCATCCCCCGGGGCCAGGGTTCCCGCTGCACGCCCCGTCGGTGTACACCAACCGGGGCTCCGAACCCGGTGACACACCGGCGGGGTCGACGAGCTCGGTGCGCTCGAACGCGTCGGAATCGAACAGCGTGGCTTCGCCTGCACCACGACCGGCGCGAGAGTGGGTACCGGCAGACATGGCGGCAACCTAGCCCGCACCCGAACACGGCGACGCCCACCGCAGCGCCACACCCCCGAACCCAGAGGACACCGATGATCATCGACGGCTTCGCCCACCAGCTCCCCGACATCGACCCCGAGGAGACCGCCGAGTGGCTCGACTCGCTCGCGGCGGTGGCCGAGCAGCGGGGAACCCCTCGGGCGCAGTACCTGATGGCCCGCCTCGTGGAGCGGGCTCGGGAGCTCTCGGTGGGAACCCCCGCCACCGTGTCGACCCCCTACGTCAACACCATCCCCGCCGAGGAGGAGCCGTGGTTCCCCGGCGACGAGGACATCGAGCGCCGCATCCGCCGGTACATCCGCTGGAACGCGGCGGCCATGGTGGTTCGGGCCAACAAGTCCGCCGACGGCATCGGCGGGCACCTCTCCACCTTCGCCAGCTCCGCCGCCCTCTACGACGTGGGCTTCAACCACTTCTTCCGCGGCAAGGACGCCGGCCCCGGCGACCACGTGTACTTCCAGGGCCACGCCTCGCCCGGCTTCTACGCCCGGGCCTTCCTGGAGCACCGCCTCGAGGAGGCCGACCTCGACCGGTTCCGCTTCGAGATCCCCTTCCCCGGCCGCGCCGGGCGGGGGCTGTCGTCCTACCCGCACCCCCGGCTGATGCCCGACTTCTGGGAGTACCCGACGGTGTCGATGGGACTCGGGCCGATCATGTCGATCTACCAGGCGCGCTTCAACCGCTACCTGGAGAACCGCCGGATCGACGACGCCGCGAGCTCCCGGGTGTGGTGCTTCCTCGGTGACGGCGAGTGCGACGAGCCCGAGACCCTCGGCTCGATCTCGCTGGCCTCCCGTGAGCACCTCGACAACCTCACCTGGGTGGTGAACTGCAACCTCCAGCGACTCGACGGCCCGGTGCGGGGCAACGGCAAGGTGATCCAGGAGCTGGAGGCGATCTTCCGGGGCGCCGGCTGGAACGTCATCAAGGTGGTGTGGGGCAGCCGGTGGGACGAGCTGCTGCAGCGCGACGTCGACGGGGTGCTGCTCAACCAGATGAACGCCACGGTCGACGGGGAGTTCCAGCGCTACGCCATCGAGGGTGGCGACTACATCCGGGAGCACTTCTTCGGCCCCGACCCCCGCCTGCGGGCCATGGTCGAGCACCTCGCCGACGACGAGCTCCCCAAGCTCCCCCGCGGCGGCCACGACTACCGCAAGCTCTACGCGGCGTACCGGGCCGCGGTGGAGACCAAGGGCGCTCCGACGGTGATCCTGGCCAAGACCGTCAAGGGCTGGACGCTGGGCGAGGGGGTGGAGAGCCGCAACGCCACGCACCAGATCAAGAAGATGTCCAAGGAGCAGCTGCTGGGGCTGCGCGACCGCCTGCACCTCGAGGACGAGATCAGCGACGAGGTGCTGGCCGATGGATGGCCCCCCTACGTGCGCCCCGGTCCTGACTCCCCGGAGATCCGCTACATGCTGGACCGGCGCAGGGCGCTCGACGGACCGCTGCCGTCGCGCACCACCACCGTGCGTCGCCCGCTCGCCTCCCCCGACCCCGCCCTCTTCGACGAGCTGCTGGCCGGCTCCGGGAACATCGCCGCCAGCACCACCACGGCCTTCACCCGGCTGCTGCGCAACCTGTGCCGCGACCCCGAGATGGGGTCGCGGGTGGTGCCCATCGTGCCCGACGAGGCCCGCACCTTCGGGATGGACGCCCTCTTCCGGGAGGTCGGCATCTACGCCTCCCAGGGCCAGCTCTACGAGCCGGTCGACCACGACCTGCTGCTGTCCTACCGGGAGAGCAGCGCCGGGCAGATCCTGGAGGAGGGGATCACCGAGGCCGGCGCCATGAGCTCGTGGATCGCCGCGGCCACCAGCCACTCCCACCGGGGCGTGGCCATGGTGCCGTTCTTCATCTTCTACTCGATGTTCGGCTTCCAGCGGGTGGGCGACCTGATCTGGGCCGCCGGGGACGCCCGCTCCCGCGGGTTCCTCGTCGGGGCCACCGCCGGGCGCACCACCCTGCTGGGCGAAGGCCTCCAGCACCAGGACGGCCACAGCCTCCTGCTGGCCTCCACCGTGCCCGCGTGCCGCTCCTACGACCCGGCCTTCGCCTACGAGATGGCCCTCGTCGTCCGCCACGGCTTGGCCTGCATGTACCCTCCCGACACCGCAGCGGGCGAGGACGTCTTCTACTACCTCACCGTCTACAACGAGAACTACCCCATGCCGCCCATGCCCGCCGACGACGACGGCGCGATCGCCCGAGGGGTGGTCGACGGCCTCTACCGCTGGCAGCCGGCCCCGGCAGGCGACGGCCCGGAGGCCACCATCCTCTTCTCGGGCACGGCGTGGGCCGCTGCGGTCGAGGCACGCGACGTGCTCGCCGGCCGCTACGGCGTGCGGGCCTCGCTGTGGTCCGCCACCTCCTACCAGCAGCTCCGGCGGGAGGCGCTCGCGGTCGAGCGGGCCAACCGCCTCCACCCCGGCCAGGCGCCGACGGTGCCGCTGGTGACCCGGCTGCTGTCCGCCAGCGCCGGGCCGATCGTGGCCGTGTCGGACTTCATGCGTGCGGTGCCCGACCAGATCAGCCGCTTCGTGCCCGCCGGTCGCCCCTGGCTGTCGCTGGGCACCGACGGCTACGGCCGCTCCGACACCCGCGAGGCGCTGCGGAGGTTCTTCGAGACCGACACGGCGCACGTGGTGGTCGGGGTGCTCTCGCAGCTGGCGGCCGGCGGACTCATCGACCCGGCGGCACCGGCCGCGGCGATCGGCGAGTACGGCCTGGATCCCGACCTGGCACCGCCGTGGACCTGCTGATCGGCGAGCGCCGACCACGCCGATCACCCGGCGGCTTCACATCCAGAAGTGCCCGGTGACCACCAGCGCCAGGGCGAACAGCAGACCCACCGCGAACAGCACGATCACCGACACGGGGACCCCGGCCTCGCCGGGGCCGACGTGCGCGGCCAGGGCTTGGGGGCCGCGCCGGTCCCCCGACAGGAACGACGGCACGCCGACGTCGGTGGCCGCGAGTGGCTTGTGGCAGACACCGCAGATCCGCGCGCCATCGCGCACGAGGAACTTGCAGTGTGGACAGGTCTCCACGATTCGATTCTCCCGCTGGTGCTTCTACGACGTGAACGGCAGATCGACGCGATGCCTTGAGCGAATCGGGTCCAACGGCCGCCGCAATGGGTCGCGCGGCCCAGTCGGCGAGACCGCAGCAGCGCGGTGCGTCGGAGCTCAGCCGACCGGATCGGCCTTGGATCGCTTGGCCGCCTTCATGGACTTCTTCCACTCGCGCACCCGCTCCAACGACTCCGGGGAGTCGACGTCGGCCACCGAGCGGGGCTGATCGTCGGAGAACGGCGACGCGGCCCGCTCCCAACCCTCGGGAGCCACCCCGAAGCGCTTGGCCAGGATGGCGGTGAAGATCTTCGACTTCTCCGCCCCGTAGCCCGGCAGGGCCTCGAGGCGACGGAGCTGGTCCGTCGCGTCGAGAGCGCCGGTCCACACCGCGGCGGCATCGCCGCCGTGGTCACGCTCGACGACGGTGCACAGGTCGTGGATCCGCCGGGCCATCGCGGCCGGGTAGCGGTGGATGGCCGGCGTGTCGGCGCACACGACGACCAGGTCCTCGGGGTCCATGGCGGCGATCCGGCCGGCATCGAGGTGGCCGAGGCGCTGGCGGAGGGTGGCGGGGCCGCGGAACGCCCACTCCATCGGGACCTGCTGGTCGAGCAGCATGCCGATCAGCAGCGCCAGGGGATCGGACTCGAGCAGCCGATCGGCGTCGGGATCACCGGTGATGGGCAGAGCGGAGGTCGCCATGTCGTCACTGTAGGAGCCGCGACCGACCACCGGGTTGGCGGCCCTTCAGCCGACGGCGGCGGTCTCCGAGGCG
The DNA here is from genome assembly GCA_964420125.1 of uncultured Microthrixaceae bacterium. GTDB lineage: Bacteria > Actinomycetota > Acidimicrobiia > Acidimicrobiales > Microtrichaceae > CAYQQQ01. Next base: position 1,666 of record CAYQQQ010000010.1, on the reverse strand, counting down.
ATCCGCTGGCGGCGCAACCACCCGAACAGCACCGCGACCGCGCGCGGATCGTGGCGCAGCTCGTGGCCTGCCCCGTTGATGATGCGCAGCTCCGCCGAGCCGTGGGCCTCCGCCAGGCGCTTGCCGTCCTCCAGCGGGGTCAGGTCGTCGCTGTCGCCGTGCAGCACCAGCAGCGGACGAGGTGCCAGATCGGCGGCGGACTCCGACGGCCGGACGGTCTTCAGCTCGGCGGCCCAGCGGTCGAACTGGGGCGGGAAGTCGGGGTCCTTGATCACCTGGACCTGGCGGGAGTGCAGCAGCAGCCGGCGCGGGTTGCGGGCCCAGTCGTCGAAGTCACCCGGGGTGGCCATGGCCGCCACCCCGCGAACCGACGGGTTCCGGGCGCCCTCCACGATCGCCAGCGACCCACCGGTGCCGAACCCGGCGATCCACACGCCGCTGGCCCCGAGGGACTCGACGTGCACCACCGCCGCGGCGACGTCGTCCAGCCAGCCCAGCAGCGAGAACTCGCCTTCGGCCAGGCCGCAGCCGCGGAAGTTCATGGTCAGCACCAGCCAGCCGAGCTCCGCGGCGATCCGGTTGGCCAGCTCGGGGAAGGACTTGCCGGACTGAGGCGACTCCCGACCGCGGGTGGGGAACCCATGGCACAGCACCAGTCCCGGTGGCGTCGAGGTGCCCGGCTCAGGGGCAGGCTCGCTCAGATGCCCGCTGAGGGCGAGCTCGCCGGAGCGGAAGACGTAGTCCATGAGCAGGGATGGCTGGGCGGCATCCCCGTCGGCCGCGCCGTCCCGGCTCACCTCCGGCCCCGACGTCCTGCCTGCAGGCTCAGGACTCGGAGGCCCGCTGCGGGGCGAACAGCTGGTAGCCCCGGTTGCGTGCCTCGGGAAGGGCGTCGGGCCCGAAGCTCAGGAAGGTCTCCGCCTCCATGAGCTCCTCTATGAGATGGGCGTACTGCTCGTCGAGCTCGTCGACGTCGTAGACGACCTGGGTGCGCTTGTCGCCGATGTAGCGGTGGTGCTCGAACTTCCCGGGACGTTCCACTTCTGCTCGCTCCTCGTGTCCACAGGTCGTGACCTGCTGCGATCCGGCCATCGTAGGTGGCCGCCGAGGTCGGTCACACCCGAGGTTCCGAACCCGGTGACGGCGGTGGCACGTCCGGGCCGTCGACGGGGGGGCCGATGGCACCGATGGCGTCGTAGTACTCCTGCTCGGCCTCCAGCACCGCCACGACCTGCTCGTCGCTCAGGATCCGATCGGACTCGTCGAGACGACCCAGGATCCAGGCGACGGGCTCGTCGTCGGCGACCACGACGAGCTGCTCGCCGATGTCCTCGGCCGTGCGATGAGAGGCGACGCCCTTGGCGGTGAGGTAGTCGCAGTGCAGGGCGAGGACGGCCTCGACGTCGTCGAAGCTGAGCTCGGCGGTGAGCTCCGGCGGCAGCCGGTCGGCCACGAACTCCACGGCCTCGGCCAGGTCGTAGACCGAACGTCGGGGACGCATGGCGAGATGGCCGGTCGCCCAGCCGATGGATCCCGCGGCGATGGCGAACGTGCCGATCGCCAGCAGCACCCACCAGATCCACATGGTCCCCAGGCTAGGGCCCAGCGCCCCTCAGATGCCGATGCGCTGGGCGAGCAGCTCGCGGTGGTAGGTGGGATCCCCGAA
>CAYQQQ010000009.1:43145-144872 GCA_964420125.1 uncultured Microthrixaceae bacterium | reverse complement strand
CACACGAACGAACACACGTTCCCGCCACATGACCCACATCAGAGTCAGGAGAGCCCCAAAGGGCGCCACAACCCGCAGCGGACCGCGGTGCGTCACGGTACTGAGCCGGCGAAGGTGCCGATGGGTGGCCGGATGGTCGAGGTACGCAAGCCTCGGGTGCGTGCCGTGGACGGGACCGGTGAGGTCTCCTTGGAGACCTGGGCGGCGATCTCGGCCCGGGATCTGCTCGATGACCATACGGTCGCGTCGATGCTGGCGGGGGTGTCGACCCGCGGCTACGAGCAGACCTTGGAACCTGCCGGCGCGTCGATAGCCGAGGCGTCGAGCTCGGTGTCGCACTCGGCGGTGAGCCGCCGGTTCGTGGCCGCGACTCGCAAGGGCCTCGCCGAGTTCCGCGCCCGACCCCTCGATGACCGCCGCTGGCTCGTCGTGTACATCGACGGGTTCGGCTTCGGCGACGAGACCATGGTCGGCGCGCTCGGTGTCGACACCGACGGTAACAAGGTGCCGCTCACCGTCGTGCAGGGCTCCACCGAGAACAAGGCGGTGTGCACCCGTCTGCTCAACAGCCTCGAGGACCGCGGGTTCGACCCGAGCCAGGGGGTGCTGTTCGTCATCGACGGCGGCAAAGGCATCTACCACGCCATCGTCGACAAGTGGGGCGATGTCGCGCTCATCGCCCGCTGCAGGGAGCACAAGCGACGCAACGTTCTGGCGCACCTCAACGTCACCGAGCACGCCTGGGTCAACCGGGCCCTCAACGATGCCTGGCGCAACCCCGATGCCAGCGAGGCCGAAGCCGCCCTGCGCGCCCTGGCCGCGAAGCTCGACAGGATCAACCCTGACGCGGCCGGGTCCCTGCGCGAAGGCCTCGTCGAGACGGTCACCATCACCCGGCTCGGTGTCACCCCAGGCTCCAGTCTCGGCCGCACGCTCGCGACGACGAACCCGATGGAGTCCACCATCGACATCGTCCGGGTCCATGCCCGCAACGTGAAGCGCTGGCAAGGCAAAGACATGCGCCTGCGGTGGGCCGCCGCGGGCATGCTCGCCGCGGAGCGCCAGTACCGACGCGTCAACGGCTACCGCCAACTCGACGACCTCGCCCGGCGCATCACCGCCACCATCACAAAGCGAGCCGAGCTCGCCCAAGCCAGCTGACCGTCATAGGACCTGCATATGATCACCAATGGAGGACCACCGAAGTTCCACGGTCAACGGTCCAACCTCGGCTGTCACAGGCCGACTTCATCGCGAGCCGCGACAGAACTGCGCTGGATCGCGTCGAGGCGTGCGGTCATGCGCTCGACCTCGGTCATGTCGTCGACACTGCGGCCCGGAGGAGTCGAGGGGGTCGGTGTGGCAGGCGAAGGCGTCGGCGGATTCGACCCGCTGGGGGACGCGGGCAGCACGTCGTGGGCAGTCTCTGTCGTGGCCGCGAGCTGTTCCTCGATCTCCTTCTGGCGGTGTCGCAGACTGACCAGCTCGTCGCTTGGCTCCCACGGTAGGCCGATGCGGGTCTCAGCACGCCGGGCCTCCGCACGCGCGTCGGATGCCTCGCGACCCAGTTCGGCGATGGTCTCCGGAAGCCGGTAGAGGTGGCGTTCGAGACGGGTGATCAGGTTGGCGGGGTCGCTGCGACTGAGGTCGCGGACGAGGAAGCTGACTTCGACGTGGGCGTCGGGGATGGCGACGCGCACCTCGTCCTCGATCGTGGCGATGGCCTGCGCGGTGACGCTCAACCCGCCGAGGCGTCCGATCTCGGAGACTGGTCCGCTGGTCTCGGGGGCGGTCTGGCCGAGGCGCTGTCGGAGGATGTCCTGGAGGTGCTTACCCGCGTTGAGGCGTGTGGTGTGGGTTCGGTCGTCGATGATCATGGCGAAGCGTTCGCCACGGGTGTCGGTCACTCGGCCGACGACGGTCTGGAGGTCCGCTGCACGATGCTCGCCCTTCTCGGCGCGGCGTGTGGCCGTCTCGTAGGTGCGGCGGAGCCGGTGCTGATCATCGCGGTGGGCGCGTTCGAGGCGGGTGAGGCGAGCGACATCGGCGTCGACGGCAGCCTTCTCCAGCACGAGGGGGTCGCCAGTAGCGAGTGCTTTGACCTCCGCGAAGGAGAGGGCCTGGTCGCCGATGTCGTCGACATCGCGGTCGGGCAAGTCGCCGCGTGTGACCTGCGCGATGAACGCGGACTTCCTCTCCAACGTCTGCCACATGTAAGTGTCGAAGCTGCCCTCGGTGACGTAGCGCAGCACGCGCACTTCGGGGTTCTGGTTCCCCTGGCGGAGAATGCGGCCGTCTCGTTGTTCGATGTCGGCAGGCCGCCACGGCGCGTCGAGGTGGTGCATGGCGATGGCGCGTGCCTGCACGTTGGTGCCCACGCCCATGGTCTCGGTGGAGCCGACGAGGACCGAGACGGTGCCGTCACGGCACGCGGCGAAGAGCTTGGCTTTGGCGACGTCGGTCGTGGCGTCTTGCATGTAGCGGATCGCGCCGTGGTCGACACCCCGGCAGACGAGCAGAGTGCGAAGTTCGTCGTAGGCGTTCCATCCCTCCGCCGCGGGGGTGGACACGTCACAGAACACGAGCTGGAGCGCACCTGGGCGAAGGGTGAGCTGGCCGTGTTCGTCGGTGTAGCGAAGCTCGCGTGTGGCGTGATGGATCGCCGCGATCCGCTGGGCAGCCACGGTCAACTTGCCGCCTTCGGTCGAAGCGCGCTCGCCGACGAGACGGAGGTCGAGCGCGGCGCGGCGGCCGTCTCCGGTGACCTTGAGCATGTTGTCCTCGCTCGGATCGACTGCCCGGTTGCGGATGGCCTCAGCGCGTGAGGCCAGCTCCGCGACGTAGTCGACGAGGACGTCGCTGGGCTCGACGACGACGGTCTCGGCCTGGCCACCAGCAAGCGCCGGGACCGGAAGGTCGAGGTCCTCGTTCGTGCGAACATCCGCGACTTGCCGGTAGAGGGTGAGGAGTTCGGGGACGTTCTGGAACCGGGCGAACCGTGTCTGCATTCGGTAGGAGGCACCGTCGGGTGCGAGCTCCAACGCGGTGTGGGTGCGCCCGAAGTTGGCGGCCCACGCATCGAACGCTCGGAGGTCGACGCTGGCCAACAGGTCGGGGTGCAAATACGACTGCATGACCCATAGCTCGGCCATCGAGTTCGCGACCGGGGTGGCGGTAGCGAAGGTGACCACGCGTGGGCCGTGGATCCGCCGCAACGCCCACAGCTTGGAGTCGAGGTCCTGGGCGCGCTGCGAGCCCGCGTTCGCGACACCGTCGATACTGCTGTCGACGCGACGGTTCTTGTAGGCGTGGGCCTCGTCGACGAAGAGGTAGTCGATGCCCGTCTCCTCGAACCGGACGCCGTCGTCCTTGGTGTGCTCGGAGAGGAGCCGCTTGTAGGTCTCTTCCATCTGGGCAATGCGCCGCTCGAGCTTCTTGACCGACAGCCCCTTGCCGTCCCTCGAACCGTCCAGCGCGATACGGGCGGTGGCGATCTCCTCGCCCAGGTAGTCGGTCATGCGGTCGCGGCCGAGGGGCAGGCGAGCAAACCCTGATTGGGTGAAGACGATGCCGTCCCAGTCGCCGGTCGCGGCACGGGCCACGAACTCCTTGCGGCGTGCCTTGGACAGCCGGTCCCGGTCGGCGACGAGGATCCGCGCGGTCGGGTAGAGCTGGAGCCACTCGCGGGAGAACTGGTCGAGCATGTGGTTCGGCACCACCACCGCGGGCTTCGACGCGGAGCCAAGGCGGCGCAGCTCCATCGCAGCCATCACCATCGTGGCGGTCTTGCCCGCACCCACGGCGTGGGCCAGCAGACAGCGGCCGTCGGTGAGGATGCGCGCGACCGCAGCGCGCTGGTGAGGTCGAGGGGTGAACGTGCCGGCGAGGCCAGGGAGGGTCAGGTGGTCGCCGTCGTGGTTCGGGAGGACGGTCGAGGAGAACAGCTCGTTGTAGCGACCGGCGAGACGGCCGGCCCGCTCCTCGTCTTCCCACACCCAGGTCGAGAACCGAGAGGTGAGGGCTTCTTGCTTGTCGCGCGCCGCGAGGGTCTCGGCGTCATTGCGGACCCGCTTGCCGTCGTCGGTGGCGTCGGTGACGGTGTGGAGCCGCTGGTTGAGCGCGGCATCGAGGAGCGTGACGGCGTCGGCTCGGCCGGTGCCCCATTCCGAGGAGAGCGCGACGCTGCGGCGACTTCCGTCGCGCAGTCGTGCTGACCAGTTGCCGAGCTGTGGGAGGTGCTCGACGTCGACGCTGGCGTCGAGGACCTCGCGGCAGAACTGTTCGATGTCGCAGCTCGGGATCCATGGTGCGCCGAGTCGGGCGGTGATCTCGGTCGGCTCGAGCTGACGGGGCAGCACTCGTTCCAGCGCGGCGATGTTGGCCCGGTAGCGGCCGTCGGGGTCCTCGGCGGCGCGGCAGTTGTCGAGCTTGGCTCGGACGTTGCCCGACAGGTACTCCGATGCGGGCACGAGCCGGCTCGTGCCGGGCTCGTCGTAGACGACGTCGCCGAGTTGCCGGCGTGCGTGGGTCGCGTAGGTGCTGAGGAGTTCAGCAACTCGCTCGACGGTGACCGTCCCGCTCTCGTCCAGGCACACCGCGACTGCCTCGTCTGGGCTGTCGACTCCGTGGCGCTCGTGGGGTGGGTCGATGACTCGTTCGTGGAAGATCGCCGCGGGTCGAGCCTCTTGGCTCTCTTCGTCGAACACCTCCAGGGCGGCGACGAGGGGCCAGTCGGGGTCGTCGCGGAAGCCGCCCATGCGCGGTCGGACGCGGCGCATGATCTCCTCGCCGGTCTCGAGGTTGCGGCGACCGGTGCGCGCCTCGCTGGACCGGTTGATCGGTCCGTAGACGCGCACGTAGGTGCGGTACAGCTCGCCGAGGACGCTTTGAGCGGCGTCGAGTCGTTCGTCGCTGCCGCCGTCGACCTGCACCTCCAGCACCCGACGGGCAGCGTCACGGAGCCCGACGAGCCGCACGAGTTCGCTCTTGTCCTTCGCGACCCGCGGCTTGTAGGTGATCGGGGTGCCACCCTGGAGCTGCGCGACGTCGCCGCGCTGGTTGACGACGAAGCTGCCGTCCTGCGCATGCTCGAGGTAGAAGTCGCCTCGTGCCGCGCGGCGCTCCGGTCGAGGCGACTCGGTGTCGCGGCTGGCCAAGATGTAGGTGAGGCCAGTGTCGCCGGCTTCGGCGGCGAGGGACGCGAGTGCGGCGGGGAGTTGTCGGTCGAGGTCTCCGTTCGGAGTGACGGTCAGCTCGTGGTCTCGGTACATGCCCCGTGCGGCGGCGAGGTCGCCCAGGACGCGGTCGGGGTGGGTGAGGTAGTACTCGTTGACCTCCAACGGCGCCGCGTCCTCAGCTGCTGCGATGGGGGCGGGACCGACGTGTTCCCATCCGGGTCCGGTGGGTTCGGCTCCGGGTGGGCGGCGGCGCAGGATCACCATGTCGACGACGACGTCGGTGCCCGAGGATCGGGCGAAGGCCCGTTCGGGCAGCCGGACCGCGCCGACGAGATCGGCCATCGACGCCATATCCCGCCGGGCCGCCGGGTTGCGGGCATCGAGGGTGTAGCGGGAGGTGAGCGCGACGACGAGTCCACCGGGTCGGGTCAGGCGCAGCGACTTGACGAGGAAGTAGTTGTGCAAGGCGTGACGGCCGCGGTTGTGCCGCGGGTCGTGCGGTGTGACCTTGGCGAACGGGACGTTGCCGACAACCAGATCGAACTCGCCGTCGGGGACGCGCAGCTCCTCGAACCCGGTGGCCTCGATGGCGGCCCGAGCGCCGTAGAGGTGCTGGGCGATCTCGGCGGTCGTTTGGTCCAGCTCGACACCGGTCAGGCGCGCACCGTCGGGGGCGAAACCGATGAAGTTGCCCGATCCACACCCAGGCTCCAGCACCCGGACGACGCCCTCAACCCCAAGTTGTTGGGCGGCGCTCCACATGGCCTGCACGACCGGAGCCGAGGTGTAGTGCGCGTTCAGCGTCGTTCGCCGGGCCTGCGCCCAGCCCGTCTCGGTGCGCAGCAACCGGCGCAGCTCGACGCGCTCGTCGGTGTAGCGGTCGTCATCGGGGTCGAAGACCTGCGGGATCGCTCCCCAACCCGACCAGCGGGCGAGAACCGTCTGCTCGTCGGGGGTCGCCCACCTGCCGCCCTCGTCTCGGCACCGGTTGAGGACCGCCAGCGCGTCGAGGTTCGCTCGCAGCTTCGCCCCTGACCCCGACGGCGCGAGATCGTCGGCACCGGTCGGCCGAAACGGTGCCGGTCGCGCCGGGGATGCGGGTGGTTCGCCGGCTACAGCGGGGTGTTGATCGCCTGGTTGATCTCGGCCAGATCCTGGTAGCGGCGGTCCAGGTCCGGGTCGTCGCTCCAGTCCTCGGTCTCCACCGACGGGTCCGGCTGGAACAGCGGATGATCCGCCAGCGTCAGCTCCTCGGCTGTTGCCAACGCCTGGTAGCTGCGGAGCCGGTACTCCTCCGGCGTCTCGCCGGGCTTGGACGGGCCGAGGATCTCGTCGCGCAGCCGGGTCACCGCCGCCGCGATCTCCTCCCCCGCCTCGTCGAAGAACTGGGCGGGGTCCGGGATCTGCGAATAGGCGTCCGGCCGGTGCTGCCGGCTGTGCTCGAGCGCCATCTGACCGTAACGGTTCATGGGTCACCTCCTGGGTCGATGCCTCGTCGGCGTCGTCGGGAGGGAGCGCTAGATCGAACAGCGAAAGCTGGTCAGAGGGTTGGCTGCGAGCGCTCCGAGCGCGTGCCATCACGCTACCCCGACCATCTCCCGCTCATCGAGCACCGCTGGCCACCGCATCAGAAGCCCCGGCCCTGGATCTGGGCGGGCTTGGGCGTCGCGTTGATCGACACCATCCGGCCTGGTGGCTGCTGCGCGGCCTCGGCGGCGCGGTTGCGTATCCACATCTCTTGCTGACCGTCGACCGCCAGGCGACGGAACCCCTCGCCTGCCAGCACGGCGCGGGTCGTGTCGCCCGGTTCGTTGCGGACCATCACGATCTGGTGTTGGCGTGGATCGAAGACGACCTCGACTTGGCGTCCCGCCCAGGTCCCTGCCGGCTCCGAGATCCATCCCACCGGGGCGAGCCGCGCACGGTCGGTGGCCCGGAGGAACGGCTTCATGCCACCTGCTCCTGGTCGCCGAGGCCCATCGCGGCCCGCTTGGCCAGATGCGCGCTGCGGTAGAAGGGCCTCGTGCGGACGTGCGCCGGTGGCAGGGTGCCGTGGACCAGGAGCGCGTCACCGGGACGCATCTGGCGCAGCACGTGGGCTGGGGCCAGCGGCACGCGGGTGGTGGAGAACTGGTCCGAGCCGCCGTTGAGCCGCTCGGCGGCCGAGTGAGAGCGGGTGTCGACCTCGGCCTCGCCGAGCACCCGGTCGACGTACTGGAGCGATGCCGGGTCCGACAGGCCCGCGTAGAACACCTTGGTCAGGTGGTTGGTGAGGATCGTGTCCGATGCCTTTCCGTGGGCGACCTCGAGCTGCGCGAGCGACTGCCAGATCGTCACCAGCAGCACACCGAGCCCGGCGAGGGTCGACGCGTACTCCGGCAGCGAGCGCAGCGGGGTGTTCCCGGCCTCGTCGATCACCACCAGCAGCGGCGGGTCGAGAGGCTTGCCGGTCGCGGCAACGTGCCGGTACGCCTGGTTGATCAGATCGTTCAACAGGCCACCGAACGCCGGCGCCAGCCGTCGTTGATCCTCGATCGGCGAGCACAGGTAGACGGTGTTCGCACCGGACAGCAGCCACGGCAGGTCGACACCGACGAACTGGCCGCGCCCCTTCTTGCCCTTGGGTGACCGGGCGGACGCGGCGACGCCTGGGTCGGTCCACGGCCAGATCACGGTCTGCGCCGTCGCGTAGATCGACGAGCGAGTTCGCTCCTCCATCTCCCACACCGACACCAGGCCCTTGGCGACCTCGATCGCGCCGCGAGAGACCGCTGCGTTGTTCGAGAGGTTCAACGAGTCGAGCGCAGTGCGGACCTCGCCAGGTCCAAGTTCGCCGGGTCGGTCCTGGGTGAGCACCCACTCGCAGACCGCGTCCATGTCTCTGTGGGCGTTGTGGGCAACGAACATGAGGCCCGACAGCAGGATCTCGGCTTGGGCCAGCCAGAAGTCCATGCCGCCCTCGACCCCGCCTCGTGGTGCGGCGTCGCACAGCGCTCTTGCCGCCCGCTGCGCTCCCACCACCGTTCCGGCCTGCTGCAACGGTGACCACAGGGCCGAGGTGCCCTTCGGGGTCGTCGAGGACGTCGGGTCGTAGACGCGGACGTCACCGAGGGTCGAGCGCCACCCCTGGGTCGTGGCCAACAGGTCGGCCTTGACCGAGGACAACACGCACGGGCCGTCCCACTCGAGGATGCCCGCCACCGCGGCGGTGGTCTTGCCAGACCTCGACGGTCCGACCAGCGCCACCGCGCCGCGATCCCCACGGCGCGAGCGACGCGCCGCACGATCCGCCCGGCCCTCTGTACGAGGAGGCGGGGACTCGGTGGCAACCAGGCGTCGTCCGAAGCGAGCGAGGACCAGCCGCCCTGGCGTCGGACCCGACACCAGCAGCGGTTCGAGGTCCCGCCGCTTCGCGAACCGCGTCCTCCCGTCGACACCGAGCGGGCGGCGCTTGGCGGTCCCCACCTTCGACCGGGTCAACCACCGGACGACCAGCGCAACCGTGCCGCCGATGGCGATGGCCGCGAGGACCGTGCAGAGCCAGTAGAGGGGCGCACCCGGAAGCGCATCGGCGTAGGGCTCGGCCCACGCCTCAGCGGGCGTGCTCAGGTTGGCCGGGAGCCGCAACGCAGCATCTGCCGCAGCTGCAAACGGGAGATACCCACCGCCCGACACAGCCAGCGCCAACCAAGCTCCCGCCCACACCGCGCCGACCAGCGCCAGCCCGATGCCAGCGACGACGATGATGAGCAGCTCGAAGCCGCCAATGCCTTCGCGTTCCATACCCACGTAGGCCCCTTGGCGAGCGGAAACTTCGCGGGCCGGTTCAAGCCGTCGTCCCGATTGGCTCCCGGCTCCGTCCAGACGTCGTCGAGCAGGCGTAGGCTGTCGGCATGGATGCGACCTGGAGTCGCGGCGACGTCGGTAGCGAGCGGGCCGCCGCGGCCACCTTGGCGGAGCACATCGCTGCCGGTGGGGCGTTGCCGTGCATCCCGAGCCCGGTGCTGCTGGATGCGGGCGAGGTGCTCCATGCCGACCTTCCCGCGCAGGGTTGGCGGTTCCACGAGGCAGACATCACCTATGTCGCGCCGCACGTTGTCGCGATCGGCGGGCCGCTCATGTTCGGACTCACCGCTGCGGGCAGCGCGGTGGCTCGTCGCCGGGCGCGCCACGAAGCCGAGGCGTTGGCGGCACCGCAGTGGCGGCCATTGGGTGCGCTACGGATCCTCGCGACCGACCGGCGGTTGCTCGTGTGGCACAAGGGCGCGTGGGCGTCCGTCTGGTACAGCGTGATCCGCGAGTTCCGCCCGGACCTGGCGGTCGGTCGGCTCGACATGACCTTCGAGGACGACCCGCCCTATTGCCTGGCTGGGCCGTGGGTGCCGTACCTGACGGTCATCGTGACCACGGTCCTCGCTGGTGATCGGGGCGTCGACGCGGTGACCGACGTCCTCGCCGCTCCGCTCGGTGTCTGATCATCGACTCACGCTCACGCCGGTAGTGACGCCGCTGTGTTCAATTGCGTCAGCGACGGTTCGCGCCATCTGGTCGGGCCAGTCGTCGGCCCGTCGCATGGTGTCGTTGAGGTCGCCGTGTTCGAGGTCGACGACGACGGGGGGATGCTGGCGGGCCTCGAGCAGTGACGCCAAGCGGTGTGCTCCGGCACGGCCTGCGTCGTCCGGGTCGAACGCGATGACGAGTGGGTGCGGCAGCTTGGCGAGGGACGCGGCGACGGCTTCGTCGCCGTAGGTCGCGCTGAGCACGGCGACAGCCCGGTAGCCGGCGGCCGCGGCCGACAGGGCGTCTATGGCTCCCTCGGTCACGACGACCTCGCGATGGCGTGTCTCGACCGGCCGGGCTCGGGAGACGCGGGGGTTGGTGGCGAGGTCCGATGTCGGGTTGAGGTAGCGAGGCCGATCGGGGTTCGGGTGCGGGACCCGGATCTGGGCGTAGACGGCGTGGCCGTTCTCGATGGCGGGGAGAACGATGCCTGCGGCGCGGGGCATGCCGTCGGGGCGAGGTTGGGTTCGGGGGCCGAGGTCCGCGCCGACTCGGTTCTCGACGAGCACGTCGGGCGGGAACCCGCGGATGTTGGTCAACCACCGTCGCCACCCTCGGCCTTGTGGTGTCCAGAGTCGCTCGGCGCACTCGTTGACGTAGCGGTCGAGTGCTTCGGGGTCGCGGCATCCGGCCGGGGGCAGTGTCCGCGGTGGCGCTGGTCGCGGGTCGGGGTGCCAGTCGTCGGGTTGTTCACGGTGCCCGGCGCGCTCCGCGAGGTAGGTCATGGCGTCGCGTGGAGTGCCGCCCCTGGCCGCGAGGACGAGGTCGATGGCCGTTCCGCCGTCACCGCAGCCGTGGCAGCGCCAGCGTTGCTCGCCGCGGCGGCTTGTGAAGATGCTGACGGGCGGGGTGCGGCCGCTCTGGGCGTGCTGATCGTTCGGGCACGGCCACATCGGGGATCGACCGGTGCCAGAGCGATGACCAAGGAGGTCGTCGGCGAGTGCCCGGAGGTCGACGGCGGCCAGGAGTGCGTCGCGGTCGTACATGGCTCATGCCGCCTCGGTCCGCTCGGTCGTGCCGTGCATGCGGGCGTCGGTGTCGACAATGGGGTGTTCGCCAGGGCCGAGGACGTGTTGGACGACGGCGGTGCGGCCGCCGAGCTTCCACAGGGCGCGGCCTCGGGTGAGCTGGCCGACGATGGACGCTTCGGGTCCGGTGAGCCCGAAGTGCGCGACGGCGGCGTCGAGCTGGTCGGGGGCCTGGCGGAGGATGACCTTGGTAGCAGAGTCCGCGAGGAGCCCGGCTGCGATCTTGCTGGTAGCGGTGCCGTCGTCGGCTTGGGCGACGAGGTCCGAGGCGCGGTGGGTGATGCAGAGGTTGGCGACGCCGTAGGTGCGGCCGAGCTTGAAGCTCGTCTGGAGGTAGCCGGCGGTGTGGCGGTTGCCGAGCAGCGCCCAGGCTTCGTCGAGGATCTGGACGCGCTGGGGGCCGGGGCAGGCCATGAGCTGTTGGAACCAGCCGGCGGCGGCGACCATGACCAGCGGGAGCGCGTCGGAGTCCAAGGGCACGGCGGAGAGGTCGAGCACGACGCCGGGTCCATCCCATCGCAGCGGGACGGTGGAGGTCCCGTCGAACATGCCGCGCAGCGACCGGGAGAGGAGCTTGTCGAGGGCGTACGCGACCGTCGCTGTGTCCGCGACGAGATCGCGGTCGGTGCTGCGGAGCCGTTCGGTCATCGCCTCGGTGGGGTTGGCGACGAGCCGGGCGATGTCGGTGAGCGTGGGCTCGTCGAGCGGCGCTGTGGTGAGCTGGTCGACCGCGGCGAACACGACGGCGTCTTCGAGTTGGGTGAGGCTGCGTTCGAGCACGGTGCCGACCAGTGCGGTGCACATCTCGGCACGGCGGAGGATCTGCTTGTCGGCGGGTTCGTGGTCGGCGGCGGGGCCGGGGGCGAGGGGGTTGATGGTGGCGGTGCCGCCAGGGCTGAGCTTCACGACGGTGAGCCCCAGGTGTTCGGCGAGGGTGGCGTACTCGCCTTTAGGGTCGGCGATCGCGGTCCACCGTCCGCCGGGGCCGGTGCCGTAGATGGCGGCTTGGCGCCACAGGAGGCACTTCACCAATGCGCTCTTGCCGTTGCCGGGTTCGCCGAGGATCCAGCCGTTGGGGTTGGTGACGAGCCCGGCGGCGTAGGCCTCGAAGGGGTCCCAGCAGAACTCGCCGCCACCGGCGAGGAGGTCGAGGCCGATGTAGGTGCCTCGGTGCCCGAACGAGCCTTGGACCGAGAACGGGTAGATGCTGGAGACGTGGGCGGTGGTGCCCTGGTGGTAGCGGAGGCGCAGCGACGGCCGGGTCATGACGCGAGCAGGGTCGAGGGGGCGAGGCCGAGCGGGAGCGCGGCGGCCCAGCCGAGGTCTTGGCGGGCGTCGAGGACGCGCAGGTCCATGCCGCTCTCGCGTGCGAGCTGCTCGATGATCTCGGAGTGCTCGTCCAGGTCATCGAGCGTCCGGGCCGAGACGGTGACGAGCCCGGCGTAGCCCATCTCGGGGTAGCCGGCAACGAGTTCCTCCTCGCGATCGAGCAGTGCTTGGGTGGCGCGACGGTGGCGGGCGTCGATGCGCCGTCCCTTCTCCTCTTTGGTGACGGCATCGGAGTCGAGCTTCACCAGGTCGCGCTCGATGCGTCGCCGGGACTGGTGGGTGGAGAGGGGTCGGAAGTAGACGGTCATCGACCGGGTGACGCCGCCGCCGGAGAGGAACGGCTCCAGCCACGCCGGTGGCACCGCCAGGCGGGGCCAGGTGCCAACCCACCAGGTGCGGTGGAACGCTCCGTCGACGCGAAGGTGCCGCCAGTCGGTGTCGAGCGCGAGCGGTCCGGCCGTGCCGGAGCGGACGAGCGCGAGGCGTTCGACGAGGCGTCCTCGGCGGGGACGGGGCTTCTCTCCAACGGGGTCGATGCGGGAGCGGACAAGGCGTTGCAGCCCCGCCGCGTCGAGCGGGTCCGAGGCGGCGAGGTCCGCGGAACGTAGGCCGCGCAGGAGCGCCTCGACGGAGGTGACGAGCGCCCGGCGGAGCTGCTCGTCGACACCTCCCCTTCCGGCCCGGCGCCGTGAGAGACGTTCGCGGGCGACGGTGATCGTGACGACGGCTTCGTGGCTGATGGCCGACGCGGTGCCGACCTCGAGCAGCTCGCGGTACGACGCGGCTGCGGTGTTGTTGGGGGTGCCGCGTTCGTCGGAGTTGAGCCATGCGATGTGGTCGGCCATGCCGGAGGGCTGGGCGAGGTCGGACCAGGACAGGTGGGCGACGACCCCGCGTTCGACTGCGTACTGGCCGAGCAGGTCGCCCCACCCGGCCAGCAGCCGCTCTTGTTTGCCGCGTGGTTCGACGACGAACTGCGGCCCCGACGCGGGGACCACCGCGGTGAGGGTGTGGCGGTGCCGGTCTCGGACCGCGCCGAGGACGGCACCGGCGTGCCAGTCGATGCCCACGATGTCGAGCCCGTCGAGGCACGCCGGCATCGGTGCCGGGCCCTCGGTTGCGGACCACAGCGGGAGCGGAGCCGTCCAGCGTCGACCGCGCCCCAGCCGCGTCCAGGTCCATCCCGCCAGCAGGGGAACCCATTCCCAGGTGGCGTGGCCGCCGATCCGGGTGAAGCTCCCCGCGGCGCCGACGACGACTGGGACCGCGGCGACCGGCAGCGGGGCGCCTGTGCTGAGGGTCACGACCGCCAGGGCGATGCCGCCACCGAGCAGGATGCACTGCACCAGGCCGAGGCCCAGGAAGATCCCCGACGTGTCGAGCGGTTCGAGCCGGTAGGACCGGTCTGCTCGTTCAGGTGACATCGCCCTGCACCTTGGGTGGCGGCGAGTCGGAGCTGCCAGGTGGACGCGATGACTCCGATGGCCGCTCCGGTGCCGGGGCCGGATCGGGGGTCGGGCGGCTGCCCGCCGGGTGGGCCGCTCGGCCCGCCTCGCCGGTCTCGGTTGCTTCGCGGGCGGTCTCTCCGGCGACGCGTGCGCCAGCGTCGATGCCCTTCTTGGTCGTCTCGACGACCTTGGCCGCGGCCACCACCGCGACGCCCACTCCCGTCGCGGTCGCTCCCGCACCGGCCGCACCAGCGCCCGCGCTGCCGGATCCACCGGCCGCCGGTGCGCCACTGCCCGGCGGTGGGGCACCTCCTTGCGGTCCCGCTTCCGCGCCTCCGGCTTCGCCGCCCCCAGCCTTGCCGCTCGCGAGCTGGCTGTAGCGACGGCCGGTGACCATCTGGAGGGTGTTGGCCATCATCAGGCCCTGGTGTCCGGCGCGGACCGGCGACCCGGCGACACCCTGCGCGACCAGGGCTGCCTCTGTGATCGGCAACAGCCGCGCCACCAGCAACGGTGAGAACGCGGCGACACCGAACGCCGCGGCGGCGGTCAGCAAGATGCCCACCGCTTGAGTGACGCTGCCCCCCGGATCTTCGGCGAACACCTCAGGCTCGGGAAGCGACGTCACCTCGCCACCCGAGCCGGTGCCGACCGCGGCCGCGGCGGCGACCGACAGCGCGACGGCGATGACGAGCTTGGAGACGATCAGCGCGACGAGCAGGTCGAGCAGCTTGCGGCTCGCTCCCTTTGTCGCAGGCCACAGACGGGTCGCGAAGACGATCGGGGCGAGCGCGACGACGATGTAGATGAGCGCGGAGCGCACGACGAGCACCGCAACCAGGACGAGCCCGGCCAGCACCGCAACGAGCCCGAGGACGAACACCACGAACGCGGTCGACGTGCCGCCCGAGAGGTGGCTGAGGGTGAGCACCACCGCGGTGAAGTCGGAGATGTCGTCCTGGAAGTTGCTGATGATCTGCCCCGACATGGCGTCGGTGAGCCGGATCAGCACCTGGATGATGGTCACGAGTCCGACCATCCCGAGCACCGACACCGGCAGCTCGAGGGCCATCCGCCGCAGCATCCCGCCGACGTCGCCACTCAGGGTTCCTTGGACGATCCCCGCGAGGACGAACAACAGCAGCAGGGTGGCGCCGATGCTGACGGTCGTGGCGTACGGCCCGGTCCCGGTGATGAACCAGTCGGCTTGGACGTTCGGGTCGGTCGAGTCGATGAAGAGGTTGAAGATGCCACCGACGACCCAGATCACGGCGTCGACGACCCACGCCACGAGGCCGCCGATGATGACCTCGAAGCCGGCAGTGGCGACGTCGCCGACGAAGCCGGTGACCTTGTCGATCGCCCAGCCAATCGGGTTGGGAAAGCTGATGCCGAGGATCACGAGACCGGCTCCCCGTCCATGCGGGTGAACCCGACGAGCGCCTCATCGAATGGCTCCGCGTCCCACGGCTGGTCGTGCGGGCCGGTGATCGGTGTCGGGCCCGGCGTGTCGCGCACACCGTCGACCCGCCAGTCCCCATCGACCCACGAGAGGTCCAAGGTAACCGTCAGGAACTCCGACTGTGGCGCCGCGACGCCCGCCGCGGAGAGGATCGTGACGGTCCACACCGACACCCGGGCGTCGGTGTCTCGGTAGTCGTCGACGCGCCAGGCGAGCGGCCGGACGAGCCACCAGATCCGCCCGGAGGATTGGGCGAGCTGCTCGCGAGCCATCGAGACGTCAGCCACGACGTCCTCGGCCATGCGGGGCGCTGCCACCGGGGTGGCGATCTCGGCGACCGCGGCTTCGATCTCCTCGTCGGTGAAGTAGAGCCAGCGTTGCGACGCGGTGGCGTAGGCGACCGCGGCAGCGACCGCTCCGGGTTCGTCAGCGGAGAACCCGACCGAGACCCCGGCGGCATCACCCGCCGGACCTGCGCCGGTGGCAACAGTCGGTCGAGGTGTCTCGGCGGCCGGTCGGGCGGCGTTGCCGTCGTCGCCGGACCCGTTGTCCTGGCCGATCCGGATGAGCAGGACACCAGCGATGAGCGCGGCGACCACGACGGTGGCGATGATCGCGGTCCGACGCGACGGGGGCGTGTCTTGGCGGGCCATCAGCTCGCCGCCTCGAACAGCATGTTCACCGCGGTCGGAGCGACCCCCGCCAAGATAGCGCCGACCACGCCGCCGAGAGCAAGAGTCTTGCCGCGGCTGGCACCGCCGTAGGAGCCGCCCTCTCGGGCCAGGCCGTACATGGCAGCGCCGATCAGCAGCGCCGCCAGGCTGCCCCACAGGGCGAGCATCTGCGCCCAGTTCAACAACTGCTGAATCAGATCGGCACCAGGCATGCCGTCGGTGCTCGGGTCGACCTCGACCTGGGCGAGGACACCGGGAATGCGGATCATGAGGGAACCTCCTCGGGAGCGGTGAGACGTTGTCGTCACCCCCGTAGGCCCCTCGGCGATCGAAAACTCTCCACGCGTCCGCGAAGAATCTGCGCGTCACGGGGCCTACCTGGGCATGAAGCTCCCAGCCGCAGCCGCGCTCGCCTGTCTCGTGACCATCGGAGGGTTCACCTCCCTGCCGATCCTCGCCATCGGGGTCGGTGGTTCCTCACCGCCCGGTTGTGGGGAGGTCGGCGAGGTCGCCGACGACGGCACCCCCAGCATCCTCGGTCCTTCGACCCTGACCGTGAGCGACCTGCGCGCCTGGTGGAACAGCACCGGCCGCGGCCAGCCGTCGCGCCTCGGTGTCGCCATCGAGGACCTCATCGCGCTCTACGTCACCGAAGGCGACGCCGAGGGAGTCCGGGGTGACATGGCGCTCGCCCAGGCCGTGCTCGAGACGGGTCACTTCACCAACAGCGACACGGCCATCAACAACTTCGCCGGGATCGCGCACTACGACGGCGCTGCGTCGGGGTCCACCTTCGTTGATCCGATCATCGGCGTTCGCGCCCAGATCCAGTTGCTCAAGAAGTACGCCCTCGGCAACGACGCCCCGTTGGCCCACCCGAACGTCGCACCCCGAGCAGGAGAGTCAGCGACGACGTGGGGTGGGCTCGCCGGGACCTGGGCATCGGCAACGACGTACTGGACCTCGCTCAGCTCCGTGTACGAGTCGATGCTCGCCCATGCCGACACGGCACCCGACCCGGCCAATCCGTTCGCCTCTCTCGACGCGCTCGGGTGCCCAGGCGCGGGCCTTGCCGTCAGCGGCGACTACGCCCTACCCGTCGAGCGGCGCTGGTACGACGAATACCCGCGCTGGTTCACCAAGCCCCACCACGACTACCCCGCGGCCGACATCCCCGTCCCCATCGGCACGCCCCTCTTCGCTGTCACGAACGGTGTCGTCGCCGGTACTCCGACGAGCGGGAAATGCGGAGTGGGCGTCATCTTCAACGGCGACGACGGCGCCCAGTACACCTACTGCCACGGCAACCCCGGCACCCAAGCCGTCGCGATCGGCGACCGCGTCAACGTCGGGCAACACATCCTCGACAGCGCCTCAACAGGCAACAGCACCGGACCGCACCTCCACTTCGGCATCCGCATCGACGGTACCCAGCGCTGCCCGCAGCCCTTCTTCGTCGCCATCGCCGACGGTCAGCCCCTCGCATCCCAAGGCCTCCCCACAAGCGGCTGCTCCTACTGATCGACCAGTGAGGGCGGGCTGTCCGCCGCCGGGTCAGACCCGCGGACGACGATCGCTGGGAAGCAGGTCGAGGCGAAGCTGTTCGATCGTGTCACTCGGATCGCCGAGCTTCGCTTGGACCAGTGCCGACGCGTGTTCCTTGTAGACGCTCTCCGCGGCGGGCTTGTCGTCGTGGGCGATGTGTGCGCGCAGGAGCGACTCGACGACCCCGCTGTTGAGCGGGATCGCATGGAGGATCCTGCGGAGCATGGCGATCGCCTCGGCGGGTTCGCTGAGGTCGAGGTGCATGGCTGAACACGCCTGGGCTACCCCTGCTACCCGCTGCTCCCACGTCGTCGCGTAGTGCTCGAAGTCGACCCAGCCGTAGGAGTTCCGGGCGGCATTGGCGTAGGTGAACGGCTTGCCGGTGACGAGGTCGAGCGCGGCGTCGTAGTGGACGATGGCCTCGGCGGGTGCGAGCTCGGCGGCGCGGTGGACGTGCCAGTCGAAGACCTCGAGGTCGGTTCCTAGACCCGGCCCGGCGATGTAGGTGCCGTTGCGGTTGGCTGGAAGGTGCTGGGATCCGATCGCGCCGCGAGCCTCGGTCATCGTGTCGTGGAGTCGCTTGATGTGCGAGACGCCGTCGGAACCGAACCAGCACGCCTCCTCGAGGCGTTCTGTGCTGACCGATCTCTTGAGCGCGATGTAGGCCACAACCGCGGTGGCCTTCGGTTTGAGCGGCCGTTCGCCGTCCACGGCGATGTCGCCGAGCAGGCGCACGAGCACGTCGAAGGCCGGCGGCGCGTCTTCGTGCTCGGCGTCGGGATCGGTGACCGGGTGGGGCGAGGTCGTGGAGCCGTTTGACGACACGATGCTCTCGTACTCCCCGAGCAGCTCGTCCATGACGAGCTGTTCTTCAGGGCTGTCAGCGGCAACGACGATCCGGCTGAGGTCGGCAAGTTCGTCGCCGTCGAGGACCTGCGGCGTGCAGGCCAGGTCGACCGAGTCGAAGTTGAGGGTGTCGGGCTCGCAGCGCAGGGTTGCCACGGCGGCGTCGAAGTCGCCGACGACCACCACGGCGACGGCACAGGGCTGACATGCGCGCAGTTCCTCGGCGAGCTCCGGGGGCGGTGGACGATCGGCGACGACCGCGATGGGTACGAGTGCGTCGTGGTCGGGGTCATGCCCGCGGCCGATGAAGGCGTGGGCCCAGCCCTGGTCTGCCAGCGCCTCGTGCGATTGGTTGGCCCACGCCCGGATGTCTTCGGCGATGCCGTCCCAGGAGTCGACGACGGTGAGGTGTTCCAGGACCTTGGCGTTCTCGTTCACCACGTCGCCGATGCCGATGACTCGCAACGTCTCGGCGAGGGGGCTGAGGGTCAGTTCCGTGAGGATGGAGCGCGCGAGGTCTTCGGCGACGGCCTGGTCGCCGGTCAAGGCGGTGAGCCCGTCGGCTTCGAGGTCGAGGTACAGCTGGGCGTCGTGTTCGGGTTGGCCGACGGTGACCAGGAGCGGCGCGGGGCTCAGCGGCCCGTCGTAGAGGTCGTCTGGTTCTGGTAGCTCGGCGAGGGTCCAGACGGTGCCGTCGTCGGAGCTGACCCAGCCGGGGGGTGGGTTGGTGGCGGGCTGGTCGAGGAGGACTTCGAGGCTGTCGACGGCGTGGCGGACCATGCGTGGCCGTCGTTCGGAGCCGGCCGCGGCGAGGACGGCGGCGAGCCGACCGAGCGCACCTTGCAGGTCGTCGATGCGTTCCTCGTCGGCCTGGGCGACGATCGCCTGGTGCAGCTCGCGATGATCGAGCGGCGTGCGGCCGGGGAGCTGGCCGTCGTGGGCCTCGATGTAGTGCCGGCGGCGTCGGTCGATGAGCCGTTTGAGCCCGACGGCGAGCGCGATGCTCGTGAGCCCTCCGAGCGCGAACGTGACCGGCAAGGCGTCGGAGGGCTCCTGATCGTCCGCGTCGTCGTCGGCGGCGGTCGTAGGCGGAGCCGCGGTCGTCGGTGGCGCGGTCGTTGTCGGTGGAGTCGTGGTGGCCGGTGCATCGGTCGTTGGCTTTGTCGAGGTGGTCGAGGAAGCGGGCGTCTCTGGTGCCTGCTCCTCGGGTTCGAGTGTGGGCGGTTCGACGGGGACCGGGGGCTCCTCGGCTTCGGGGAGCGGATCGGCCTCTGCTGGCGGGGCGGGCGGTTCGTGGCCGGTGGGTGGGAGGTCGATGACCTGGCCGGGAAGGATCAGGCTGGGATTGCCGGGTTGGACGTAGCGGTCCTGGTTGGTGTCGATGACCTGCTGCCAGTACGGGGCGACCTCTGCGTCGGTCGCGTCTCGACCGAGGTCGTCCTCGAGCCGGTCCTCGGAGATGTCCCACAGGTTGTCGCCTCGCTCCACCACCACACTCGATCGCTCCGTAGCCAACACAGTGGGCTGGCTGGGAACTGCCGCCGGGACCGGAGACTCGGGTTCGCCCGTGGCGTCGGCAGGCAGGAGGAGGACCCAGCCGGTGTGGAGGGTGTCGTCTCCGGCAGTGATGACGGTGCCGTCGGGAAGGACCCGCCCGGCGTTGAGGTCGAGGATCTCCTGCCATCGGAACCCGTCGCCGAGTGTGCGCTCCGCGATGGCCCAGTAGCTGTCGTGGCGCTGCACGGTCACGGTCGGGTGACCGCCAGGCGGCGTTGCCGTAGGCGTGTCGTCGGTGTGTCCGACGAACTGGATCTGGTACCCGTACGCGCTGCTCAGCAACGGTCGCTCGACAGGAGCAACAGCAGCGACGGTGACTTCGGCGACTACCGGGATCGGCTGCGGCGCGGCGGCGTGAGCGCGGGCGGGCTGCACGGTGGAGGCGATCATCAGCACACCGGCGACGAGCCGAGCGGCGGTGAGCTGGAAGCCGGGAATGACCGGAAGGCGGATCGCCTGGAGTCCTCGGGCCACCGCGAGGATCTCGACGACGAGCGCGAGGGCGAGCTGTGCCCAGGCGAGCCATGCGATGACGGCGAGGGTGTTGACGACGACTTGGTCGCTGATGCCGGTGCGGGCAGCGTTCTCCAGGGAGTCGACGCTCGGGAGGCTGGTGGGGAGCGGCCAGCCCACGAGCGTTGCCAGCAGGAGGGGCACGCCGATGAGCAGCCCGAGGGTGGCTGCCAGCGAGGTGATGCCTCGCAGGAGCCGAGCGGATCGTCGGGCGCTCATGGTTGGGCCTCGTCGACGGCGGTGGCGGTCTCGCGAACGACGATGGTCCGGTCTGCGCCGGGGGTGATCCGCATGGGTTGGACGCGGGTGACCGTCACGGTGATCGACGCGTCGGTGACGGTTGCGGTCCCCGTCGCACCTGCTCGTTGGAGGTAGGCGACCGCGGCGGCTTCGGCGGCGACGGGGTCGAGTCGGGGTTCGTTCGTGGAGCGGAGGTGGTCGAGGTCGATCTGTTGGGCTCCGGCGCGTGCGGCTCGTTCTGCGTCGTTGCGGGCTGCGTTGTGGGCTGCGATGACCTGGCCGCCGTCATAGGCCATCCCGGCGACGAGGATGAGTGCGGTGGCGACGACCGCGACGAAGGCGGTGATGCTTCCTCGTTCGTCGCGGGGGTTCACGATCCGCTCCGGTAGGTGTCGATGACCTCGGTGGCTGTGGCGGTGAAGGTTTGTCGTCCGGGGACGCCGAGGAGGGTGACGTCGGCCATGGAGGCTTCGCAGTGGATGGTGACGGTGACGGTCCCGCCGGGGGCGAAGTCGGTGGTGTCGACGGTGGTGGTGAGGGTGAGGCAGGGGACACCGGCCGCGGCGAGGTTCGAGGCGGCGGACGTTCGGGCGTTATCGGTGGCGTCGCTGGGGTGTTGGCGAAGGGACGCGGCGCGGGCGGCGTCGGAGGCGGCGCGTTCGACGTTGCCGTTCGCCTCGCTGACCTTGCCCGCGTAGACCACGAGGAGCATGAGGAACAGCAGTGCGGGTGCGATGACCGCGACCTCGACGGCGATGGATCCTCGTTCGTCGCGGACGCGCGCTGGGAGGGTCATCGTTCTGGCTCGGGGATGAAGCGTTCGACCGGGGCGGTGCTGCGGGCGGTGACGGACCACTCGAAGCCGGGGACGAGCTGCGGTGCGTCGCCGCGGACTTCGACGGTCACGACGGTCGGTTCTCGGGACACGGCGATGGTGATGTTGTCGAGGTTGCCGGACTGCGCGAGGTACGACGCTGCGGCGTCCTCGCCGTCGCGGGCGCTGCCCGAGGAGACTTGGGCGGCGTCGACTGCTTCGGCTGCGGCCGCGTTGGCGACCTGCTTTGCATGCCACCACAGCCCGTACTGCACGATGAGCATGATCCAGAACAGGACGACCGGGAAGAGGATGGCGACCTGGATGGTCGTCATCCCTCGTTCGTGACGCCACCTGCGGCCCATCGGGGCCTCAGCCGCCAGGCTGTGCTGGCGTGGGGATGCTCTCGGCGTTGCCTTTCGCGGCATTGTAGATGATGCCGAGCACGACGATGGCGGCGCCGACGAGAAGGAAGGTGATGACGGCGACCTCGGTCGTCGTCATCCCTCGTTCGTCGTGCGCGTCGATGCCGAGCCTCGCGCAGCAGTAGGCGAAGAGCAGCAGGGGGTCTGGAACAGCCATGGTGGCCTCCTTGGGTGGTTGTTGGCTCCGTTCAGGGCTGGGGTGTGCGAAGAGCGCGGGGTTCGCTCGGCGCGGGATGGGTGGGTTGAGCAGGAGTTCCTGGTCAGTGCAGGTTTCTCCTCCCGCGCATGGAATCCGACACGTCGTCGGGATTCCGGATTGCTGTTCGAGAATTAACACGTTTCGAGTGGTGGACTGAACTGGTGGGTCGGTGAGCCTCGCGGTTGTGCGCAGCATCGACGCGCCGCGCCGGTTGGTGAGCGTCGAGGATCAGCAGGACTTCGAGCAGAAGCTGGTCGACCAGTACCTGCTGGCGATGGTCAGCGCCGGGATCACCGACGGTCAGATCGCGAGCGAGCGGCGCGTCGTGTTCGAGTTCGTGGCGTTCCTGGGTCGGCCGGTGTGGACGGCGACGCCGGCCGACGCGGATCGGTTCTTGAGCCGCCAGCGTCGCGAGCGTGGGATGGTGCACTCGACGGTGCGGGGCAAGGCGTTGACGCTCGCGCAATTCTTCGACTTCTTGATCGATCGCTGGCAGGGCGACATCCACGCTCTGACCGGGGTGGTGGTGGAGCAACCGATCGACGAGTGGAACCGCCCGGCTGGCGGCAACCCGAGCGCCGGGCGTGTCCCCCCGCCGCGGTCTGACGTCGAGGCGTTGTTCGCCTCGTGGGGTCACGCGCTGCCGGGGGCCCGCAAGTACTTGCCGGCGGCGCGGGACTACCTGGCGGCGTCGTTGTGGCGGCGGGCCGGGCTGCGCATCACCGAGACCGTGATGCTCGACATCGGTGACTGGCGCCCGGATCTGGGGGAGCTCGGCAAGTTGCATGTCCGGTTCGGCAAGGGCAGCCGTGGACGTGGACCCAAGACGAGGCTGGTGCCGTGCATCGACGAGGTCGACGCGCTCTTGGAGTGGTGGATGACCGATGTCCGTCACCGGTTCGGCGACGACTGGTTCGACCCCTCCGCGCCCCTGCTGCCGAGCGAACGCCGCGACGCCGACACCGGGCAGTGCACACGAGTCGGTCCCGAAGCGTTGCGGTCGGGGTTGGCTGGTGCGGTGCGTCGTTGGTTGCCGGCGTGGAACGGCAAGCTCACCCCGCATGCGCTGCGGCACTTCTGCGCGTCGTCGCTCTGTGAGCGGGGCGTGGACCTCAAGGCGATCCTGGACCTGCTGGGTCACGAGTGGCTGTCGACCACGACCGGCTACATCCACGTGCCGGCCGAGCACATCGAACGTGCCCGGCGGCTGGCGAACGAACGGACCGGGGAACGACTCGGGGTGATGGAGGGATGACCCGATGAAGTGGAACCTGCGCCTCGCCGCCGCCGAACGCGGGATCTGGAGGTCGACCGACATGCGCCGCCAGCTCGCAGACGCCGGGCTGGTGATCAGCGCCGGGAAGATGTCGGCGTTAGGGGCCGGCACGCCGACCACGATCCGTCTCGATGAGCTCGACGTGATCTGCGCGGTGTTGGAGTGCGCGCCGAGTGACTTGCTGTTGTGCGAGCCGGTCAAGGTCACCGCTCGCCGACCGGTCAAGCGTGCTGCCAAGGCCGGCGGATCGAACGCTGTGACCCCGAGGTTGGGCCGGAACCGGACCAAGCCGCCGGCGTGAGCGGCCGGCGCGTGTGCGCCCGTTGCGGTCGCAACCCCGTCGGCTACGTCGGCCGCGAGTGCTGTTTCGAGTGCGAACCACGCAAGCGCCGGCCGCTGGCGTGGTGCCCGCTGTGTGGCGTGAACCCGGTCGCGTACACGCGCCGGGCGGCCTGCTATGACTGTGTGCCCCGGCGGCGTCGCGCACCGTGGCGGTGCAAGCGGTGCGGTTCGGACACCGACTACTTCTCCGGCGGGCTCTGCTGGCGCTGCCATCGCATGGCGCCACTGGTCGACAGTTGCCGGGACTGCCTGGCATGGGGTGTCACTCGCCATGAGACCTGGTGGTGCCAAGCGTGCCGGGGTTGGCAGCGGCGGCCTGGCACCACCACCAGTGAGTGCCCGTCGTGCCGGCGCGTCGTGGTGTTGAACCAGCGGGGGCTCTGCCGGTTGTGCTGCCGCCAGGCCACGGCCGTCGACAACCTCCGACCGGTGCATGACACCGTGGATGTGATCGCGGCGAACCGCTGGGGCCAGCAGCTGTTCTTCGCCGACATGATCCTCAAGAAGCGCGGCAAGCAGCCCGCCGCGCAGGCGGCCCCGGCGCGACGCCGAGCGTCGTGGCCCGCCGGCTACCCGGTCGGGCACGAGCAGCTCGTGTTGTTCGCGTGCCCCCGAGACCTCAGCAACGACATCGTCCGGCGCTTGGAACCACCGCTCCCCGCCCTCGCCGCCGCCCTGCAGCAAGCCGTCGCCGACCACGCCGAGGAACATGGGTGGAGCCGAGCGCAACGGGACGGCACGTGGCGGGGCATCCGGGTGTTGCTCGCCATCCAAGCCACGCCCGGCGCACGGATCACTGCCAGCGAGGCTGACGTGCTGCTCGAGGTGGACAACGCCACCGTCCGCCCGGTTCTCGATGTCCTCGACTCGGTGGGCATGCTGGCCGATGACCGGCTGCCACCGCTGCAAGGCTGGTTCGATAACCACAGCGTGGGGCTTCCGGACCCGATGCGCGACGAGCTGACCGTGTGGTTCCACGCCTTGCGAGACGGTTCCACCAGACCGCCTCGCGTGCGGCCCCGCAACATCGAGACCGTCCGCACCGTCGCGACCTCGGTGCTCCCGATCGCCAAGCGTTGGGCCGGCGACGGCCACGAGTCGCTGCGCGAGATCACCCGCGACCACATCACCGAGGCACTGGGAACCGCCAGGCACCGCAGCAAGACCCTGAGCGCGCTGCGCAGCCTGTTCCGCTACCTCAAGGCCACCAAGGTGGTCTTCGTGGACCCGACCGCCCGGCTGCGCGGCGAGCGCGTCGCGCCCTGCCAGCCGCTGCCACTCGAGCTCGGACCCGTCCGTGCGGCGCTCAACAGCGACGACCCGGCCGAAGGCGCCATCGCGGCGCTGATCGCCTTCCACGCTCTGCGCAACGCGCAGGTCCGACAGCTGCTGCTCACCGACCTCCGCGACGGCCACCTCCACGCCGGCGACAACACGATCGTGATGGCCGACCCGGTCCGCGCACGCGTGAACGCCTGGCTCGCCGAACGCGCTCGCCGCTGGCCCGACACCGCCAACCCCCACCTGTTCATCAGCGCCCGCACCGCCGTGCGGACCACCCCGGTCAGCGACGCGTGGATCACCGACAAGGTCGGGATCTCGCCCCAGAAGCTCCGCGAGGACCGCATCCTGGCCGAAACCATCGCCTGCGGCGACGACGGGAGGCGCCTGTGCGACCTGTTCGACATCAACGTCATGACCGCCCAGCGCTACGCCGACGTCGTGCTGCGCCCCAACGAGCAAGCCCTCAGCGACGCCGGGCCCGCTGACCCCTCCTGACTGCGCCGAGCGAGCGGCCAGCGGACCGCCACCACGGTTCCCAACGAGATGACCTCTCCTGCGGTTCCACTCGACGCCAGGGTCACGGCTGCCCGCACCATCCCCAACCGGACCTGCCCGTCTACGACGATGGACAGCCACGCGTCTAACCACATAGACTAACCTGGTGACTGCTCGGAGGCTCGTGGCCCAGCTCAGACGGCTCGGCTGCGAGCAGGTCCGCCAACGGGGCTCGCACCAGATCTGGCGGTGCGGCACCTGCCAGACCGTGATCCCCATGCACACCGGTGACCTGCCCCCCGGCACGCTCCGCTCCATCGAGCGAGATCTCGAACCGTGCCTCGGCCGCAAGTGGATCACCTGAGGAGCCAACCCATGACCGGTCGCACCAAGGAGGACGACGTGATGGCCACCTACACCGCGCAACTCGAACGAGAAGCAGACGGCCGTTGGACCGTCGAGCTCCTCGAGGAACCCCGCGTTCACACCTGGGGCAACACCGTCACCCAGGCCCTCACCCGCATCCGCGAGGCAGCCGCCATGTGGTTCGACACCGACGAAGCCTCGATCGAACTGATCCCCGCCCCCGTGCTGCCCAAGACCGCCCTGCGCGTCATCGAACAAGCCGGCCACGCCCGCGACCAAGCACGCACCGCCGACCGTGTCGCGATCGAGAAGACCAAGAAGGCAGCCGTCGAGCTCGCCCGCCGAGGCATCAGCATGCGAGACGCCGCCGCCATCCTCGGCATCTCCCACCAGCGCGTCCATCAGCTCCTCGCCGACGACGCCAGCGAACAACACCGCACCGGCTGACAACCAGCCCGAGTTCCACGAACCCAAGGGCGCGCCAGCCCGCCAGCAGCCCTCCCACCTTCGGTTCGATGGCGAACGACCTTCAGAAATCATGAACTACGGGCCTTTTCCGCTGACCGAGGTGATCTGCACGACGGCGGGGTAGGCGATGAATACGAGGAACCCGAACAGCAAGACGGCGACGGGGACCGTCATGCGTTCGGTTGCGGCCTCAGCGGCTGATTCGGTCTCGGCCACTTGGTGGCCTCGGAGGGTGTCCGCCTTGGCGGCGAGGGAGGCCCGGATGCGTGCGCCGTGGGATCCGGCGAGCGACACGCTGGCAGCGAGTTCGGCGAGTTCGTTGATGCCGAGACGAGCGTCTAGCTGGGCGAAGGTGTTCCATGGGGACTGGCCGGTGAGCCGGGCTCGTCGCAGCTCAGCGCGGATGGTTTGGTAGCCCCAACCGTCTCCGGCGTCCGCGGCGGCGTGCAGCGCGGTTTCGATCCCGGCACCTCCGGCGAGCAGTACGTTCACCAGGTCGAGGTACGAGGACAGGGTGTGGCGGAAGGCTCGCCTGCGCTTGTCGGCTTCGTCGCGCAACAACATGTCGGGCAGGAGGAACCCGGCCGCCGCGGTGACCAGCGAGAAGATGGCGATGAGTCCGAGGGGGGCCGGGATCCCCATGATCACCAGGGCGGTGGCGGCCAGGTTGGGCACGAGGAGTGCGGCCACCGCGCCGAGGAGCTTGTCGAATGCGTGGCGCTCCGGTGTGCGCCCGACTAGCTCGAGTTCCTGGTGATGGCGCTCGGAGTCGTAGCCGAGTGCCTCGACCAGGCGGCGTGCGGTGCTGCCGATCCGATCGAACTGGTCGTGTGTCGCGGGTGCAGTGGCGTCGATGGCGATGCCGGGGCGGGCCAGTCCGTCGAGGACGGCGTCGATGCTCGGGGGCCGAGGGGCGAGCGCTCGCCACGTGAGCAGGACGCCGAGCCCGACGCCGGCGCCGAGGAGGACCATGACCACGGCGGTCATGGTCCTGCTCCGATGCGGGTGGGGCCTCCGGCGCGTGCGGTGAATCGTTCGGGCAGCTCGATGTCGGCCATGCGGGTGAGGAGCCAGCCGCCGATGGCGAAGATGCCACCGACGATCGCCAGCATCACCTGGCCGCCGGCGCTGTCGTAGACGGTGAGGTAGTCGCGGTTCGCGATGGCGAGGAACAGGACTGCGGCGATCACGACGCCGACGATGACCTTCGTTGCGGTGCGGACGCGGGTCCTGCCGACTTCGACGCGGATGCGCATCCGTGCGTCTCCACGGGTGGCCTCGGCGAGGCGGGACAGAAGCCCGGAGAGATCGGCGGCTTCCATGCGGGATGCGATCACGAGGGCGGCGACGACCAGGTCGCCGGAGGGGTGGTTGAGGTCGTCGCCGAACGCGACGAGGGCCTCGGGGAGTCGTTCGTGGTCGAGGCGCCGCACCATCGTGCGCACCTCGCTGGAGATCGGCGGTGGTGCGACGGGCGCGGTGGCAACGATCGCTTCTTCGAGCCCGGAGGCGGCGACGATCGAGTCGCGGATCATCTCGGTCCACGACGCGATCGCTTCGGTACGGTCGATGGCGTGTTGTCGTGCGGCCTTGCCACCGAGGATGCCGGGCAACACGAGCACGGCCACTGCGGCCAAGATCCCGCCGACGAGCCAGCCCGTCGCGACCATCGCCAGCAGTGCCGCCACGGCTGCGACCGCGGCCTGGGGAAGAAGGGAGCTGGAGCGCACGCGTTGGAGGTAGCTGGACGGGGCGTCGAACAGCTGGCGGCCGGTGAGGCCAGCGAGGACCATAAGCAGGCCGAGTGCTGTGCCTGCGGCCAGCGCGGCGAAGACGAGGGCGTTCATCGCCACCACCCCTGCGCGGCGGCGTGGGCGGTCGCGTCGAAGCCGTGCACCTCGAGCTGCGCGGCGAACCCCGGTGTGGGTGGCGCGGCTGGGACACCGGACCCGGTTGCGTCTGGTCGCCACAGCTCGTTGGAGACGACCTGGCCGCCCTCGACGGCACCGACGACCTGGCGCACGCTGGTCACGCGGCGCTCGCCGTTGACCCAGCCGAGGTGCACGATCAGATCGACCGCGTTGGCCACCAGGAGGTTGGTGACATCGGGGACCAGTCGCTCGGGGGTCATCGCTGCGTACATGGCCAACCTGCCGAAGACACCCTTGGAGGAGTCCGCGTGGATCGAGCACATCGATCCGTCGTTGCCCTGGCTCATGGCGAGCAGCATCGGGAGGACCTCTGCGCCACGGACCTCACCGACGATGACTCGCTGGGGGTCCATGCGCAGCGCCGAGCGGACCAGCTCCGCGAGGCTGAACGAACCGACGCCTTCGGTGTTGGCTTCTCGGGCTTCGAGGGTTTCGTGGTCGGGGTGGAGGTCCTCGAAGCGCTCGAGGCCGATCTCCAAGGAGTCCTCGACGGTGATGAGGCGTTCGTCGGCCGGGATCTCGTTGATCAGGCACCGCAGCGTCGTGGTCTTCCCGGTGCCGGTTCCGCCGGCCACGATGATGTTGGCGCGAGCCCGCACCGCGGCGGACAGGAAGCTCGCCGTCAGGTCGTCGCACACTCCAAGCTCGACGAGTTGCGAGACGCGGTGGATGTCGAAGTCGTGGCGTCGGATCGTCACCGTCGGGCGACCCGACACCGCCATGAGTGCGTGCAGGCGATCACCGTTCGGGAGCTGGAGGTTCAGTTCCGGGTGTGCGTGGTCCCAGCGTCGCTCGCTGCGACCGATGCGCCGCGCCGCGGTGGAGATGAGCTCGACGAGATCCTCGTCGCAGTCCGCGACGGCCGGGCCGCGGACCTTCGTGCCGTCGCGCAGGTTGAGCCAGACCCGCTGCGCGCCCGAGATGTGGATGTCCCGAATCTCCGGGTCGTCCAGCAAGGGCTGGAGTCTGGCGAGCCCGTGGATGCGATCGAGAACCGCAGCGGTGACCTTCGCCTCGGTGGCCTCATCGAGGGGCACGCGTCCGTCCGCGTACGCGGACGCGGCCAGCTTGCGCAGCTCGTCGGTCACCATCTTGCGGGCCAGCGCGCGCTCATCGGCCGGGGAGAACCGTCCTCGACCGGCTTCCTCGTGTGCCACGTGGGCGGCGGTCAGCGCTTCGCCGACGCGGTGGTGCAGGTCGGCGACGAGCGCCGGGTCGACGCCGTCGCGCTGCCACGCCTCCGAACTGTTCAGCACCGTTGTCATGACGCCGCCACCGCCGTGGACCGCTCAAACAGCGACGACGAGCCGACCTCGACGCTGAGGGCACCCACCGCACGAGCGAGCTGTGATCGGGCCAGACGGGTGCGAGATCCGCCCACCCGCAGCGATTCGGCAGCATCGGGGTCGTTCGGCAGTTGGCCGACCACCGAAACCCCCACGGCCCGCTCGACCTCCGCCGCTCCGTAGGGGCCGTCGCCGACGAGCACGACAGCCACCCGCCCCCGAATCGCCTGGCGCAGAGCCGGTTCGAGATGGGTCAACGCCACCAGCTGATCGGCCACAGGGTTCACGAGCACGGCCAGGAGATCCGAAGCGGCAACGATCGGCGCCGGCGAGCGGAGACGCCCAGCGTCGATGACCGCGACACCGTCGGCGGCGACGAGCTTGTGCGTGATCCGCTCTCCAGCAGTTCGCCACATCGACGCGCTGGAACCGGGCGCGTCGGGACCCACCAGTACCGGTACGCCACCGGCATCCTGCGCGTGTGCCCGCCATCCGCCATCAGCGTCAGGCCCGCCCGCCGCGAATGTCGTCAGGCCAGGTTCACGGCCGAGCCCGTATCGGACGGCGAGCACGCCGCCGTCGAGGTCGGCCTCGACCACCAGGCCGTCGGTGAAGGTCGACGCGAGCAGGAGCGCGGTCGTCGTCACCCCGGGTGCACCCCGTACCGAAGCGAGGCTGATGACCTTCATGGCGACACCAGCACCAATCGCAGGCCGCCGGCAATGGCCGCTGCGGCGACCGCCTCGGCGTCAGCCTCGGCAGCCAGCACCGAGACCAGGAGCCGGTCACTCGCCAGCTCATCGACGGCGAACACGGTGGCGTCGCGGGCGATCACCGTTGGGTCCGCGTCGAGGTCGGCGACATCGACAGAGCGAACGACGTTGACACGGTCGCCCGGCGCCAGCCCGCGTGCCGGGTACGCGCCCGGGTCCAACGAGAGCCCGACCACGCCATCGCCCTCCTGAACCGCGGCAGCATCAGCGATCACCGAGGTCGTGAGCAGCGTTCCCTCGCCCAGGTCAACCAGTGCGACACGACCCACAACTCGGTCGAGCTGGGAGCCATCCAGGCGGGCCAGCGAGTCATCGCTCGACACGTACGCCACCCTCACGTCGCTCGCGTCGATCACCTCGCCCCGCTCAACGCCCGACGCGACCACGAGCGCCGGGACCTTCTCGACCGCGCTCAGGTGCCAGAGCACAGCGCCGAGAGCGAACACCACCGTGACCAACACCCCGACGGCAAGCTCCGGCACCCGCAGTCGCCTGCCCGGAGGACGAACGTCGACAGCGCGTCGAGCGCCCTGGCCATTGGACGAGGGGGCATCCGAGCGAGGCACGGTTTGAGGAGAGGCCACCGTTACCTGCCTCCCCGCGTCCCGATCGCTTGGACCTCTCCCACCTCGACATCGACTGTCGACGAGCGGGAGATCGCCGGGAGCGCACCGCCGGCGGCGACGGTCGAACTCCACGACACATCGAAGGTGACGGTCGCTTCGATGGTGAAAGTGCCGCCCGGTTGGCCCGCCGAGGTCCTTCGGTAGGTGTGGGTGCAGGCGCCGGGGCTGTCGGTGCGACCCGGCCGCCAAGCGACGCCCGGTCCTCGACACGAGACGCGGTGACCGTCGCCGAGATTCCATTCCGTCGCCACCGGCGTCGCTGTCACCGTCGACGAGACGCGCCCGGCGGATGCCGTGGCCTCGTAGGTCGTCCACCAGCCCTGGTCCACCCACAACCATGTGGGCACCTGCACGACGAGACGGCCACTCGCCGACGGGCTGGTGCTGATCGTTGGCGCCCCGACGTCGATCTTGGCGAGCGCGTCGGCGGCGAGCACCGCCGGGTCGACAACGGGTCCCCCCTCGGGAATCAGGAACTGGCCGTCGACAGCGACGGCGCCGAGGCCAGGGCAGACGTACTGCAGCCAGCGCCCCGTGGGCGAGTGCTGGGGCTCCGGTGAATCGGCGTCGTACACCTCGAACTCGGTGTCGTCCTCGACAATCACCTCCCACACGCATGGATCGGCCACTCCACTACTCGACCCGCCATTGGTTCCGCTGCTACCCGGTCCGGCTCCACCGTCCCGGGCCGTGGCACTGGGCACGCCGCCATCCACATACGCACCCCCTCGCCCACCCGGCCGATCCTCGGCACCGGCCAGCGGTGCGTGAGCGAGAACGGCGGCCAACACAAGAGCGCCGGTCAGGAGTCGAGAGCGCATCCGGCAACCCCCTCCCAGCGCTGGACCAGACGGGCCGAGGTCACCTTCCAGACGCCATCGACCTTCAGGAGCTCGCCTCGGACGTTGTGGGTGGCTACCTGGTCATCAACCACCTCACCGCTCTCGCGGCGGATGACAACGCCGTCGGACACGACGCACTCCTGCACCGTTGCCCGATCACCGTCGATCTCGATGACCTCGATCCGCTGGAGATCAGCCGGCTCGTCGGCTGACCGAAGTGCGAGGCCCTCGTCGAGGTTGGCCTGGGTCTCCGCGAGAACGGTTGCCAGCTGTTCACCGGTGGCGTACTCACGCAAGCCTGGAGCCTGTGGGTTCGGCGTGCCCATGTTCGCGTTCAGTCGAGCGATCCAGTAGCCGCGGTAGCGGCCGATGATCGTCTCCTCCTCGGTGGACTTGGCGGCCTCGACGGTCGGTGCGCTGCTTGTGGCAGTCGACGGGCTGACGCTTCTCGTCGTAGAGGTCTCCGTCTCGGTCGCCGGGTCTGGCTTGGGTGCCGTCGCAGGTTGTCGAGCAGGCAGGGTCGCGGCGCCTTCGTCGCCGGAGCAGCCCAGGAGCGAGAGGCTGCTTGCCGCACAGATCAGGGGCAGGATGACTGCGTACCGCGTGCACCGATGAAGATCGGTCGAGCGAGCCGGACCAGATCGAGCACTGACATGACCGGACTCATCGCAGACCGTCGGACGTTCCGTTCGCCGCCGCGTTCCCTGCACGGTTGAGATTCGTTCTGGCCGCATCCCTTCTCCTTCCTGCCAAGTCCTCCATGCAAGGTCGACGCGATCGGCGGCACAACGGGAAACCACCCTGCCCGGCCGGGGAACACACCGGACTTCCGGTGTTCACCCCGACGTGCCGGGCTACCGGCCGGTTGCGGGGTGCGCGCCGTCCCATCGTTGGCGGTTCGCACGTAGCTGGTCGTCGTGGTCCGCCTGCCAGGCAGCGAGCGGTTCGAGGACTTGGAGCAGTGACTTCCCCAACTCAGTCAACGCGTACCCGGGTTCGTCGCTACGAGTTCCGGCGATCCACGACCGGTTGACGAGCCCCCAACGCTGATGCCGCATCAGCATGGCATCGAGCCGGTCGTCATTGATTCCGTTCACCATCACCTTGAGCTGCTTGCGCCGAAGCGGACGCGCAGAGAGCACGAGCAGTACCGGGACCGCCCACTTCGACGAGATGAGGTGCGACACGAGGCTCAACGTCATTTCACCCCAGCGCTCGGCCGTTGCGTCGTCGTCTACTGCCATCGGGGAATCACCTCCTCTCCGAAACACGTGGCCACTGAGAGTGACAGCCAAACGAGGTTCCGCAAGAGAGTCATTTGTCCATCCGGTGCACGCTCTCAGCAGTGGTGACGGGGCCTGACCTGGTTCTCAGCCGAGCAGTCGGGGGACCCACTCATCACCCACCGATCGGCTGGGCCCGGAGCCGTGCCTCGCCTCGCCAACGGCGGTGCCACAGCACCTTGACTGACACGTTCTGCTCGGCGGCGAGGTCGGCCATGGACTCGCCCCCGGCGCGGCTGCGGATGATCGTGCCGAGCACGTCACTCGAGACGCCGCACCGTCGGCTTGTCTCGATGAGCTCCGCGATCACGGCGTTGCCGATCGCGTAGTTCTCAGCCGACCGTTCCGGTCCGACGGCAAGCACCCGCAGGTCGGTCCGCCTGTCCCTGTCCTGCTCGCGGCGGTAGCGCTTGCGGACGTCGAGCACGACGTTGGCCGACACCGATCCGGGTCGACTCGCGGGGTAGGTGCGGATGCGCTCCCAGGCGAGCCGGACGATGTCGTCGACCGCGTCGTCGTCCCGCCCGACTCGGTGAGCGAGGTTGCACAGCCCGCCGAGAAGTCCTTGGAGCAGAGTTCGGGCCGCAACATGATCAGCGGGCGCCAAGACTGCGAGTGCCCGTCGGACCTCTGGCCCATCGTCGGGGTCGTAGCCGAGGTCGATCACCTCGTCGAGGTCTGCGGCCGACGTGAACACTCGGTGGGTAGCCGACCAGCGCATCAGCGCTCGCCTTGCGGACGGGGAGTCGGCGATCGCCGACCACTCTCTGTTGAGGGATCGCAGGATCTCGGCCATCTGAAGCCTCCTGGTGTCGTTGAGCACCAGGAGGGTCCTGGTGTCGTTGAGCACCAGGAGGGTCCGCGTGGCACCTCCCGCTCGACCTCCCGTTCGATCTCCCGTTTCGAGAATCTCTGGTCGGTTGCCTCCCGTCCGGAGGTCCGGCCTCCCGTTGGACCTCCCGTTCACCAGATTCCGGTGCTGCCATCGCGCGCTGCGGACCCCGTCGTGGGGCCTACGGGGGCATGGAACGTGATCAGCTCCTGCGGTTCACCCCGGTCGACCACCCCGACACCCGCGTGCGGCGCGTCGGGTTCGACCTGAGCGACCCCTACCTCGAGCAGTGCTGGTCGGCTGTCGTCGGGCCGAGCTCGACCTTGCTGCTCCGTCGGATGCCGGTTCTGTGGGCCGACAACACGCCCGGCGAGATCCGGGCCGCGGAGCTGTCTCGTTCGCTCGGTCTCGGTCGGGGTGTGGGCGAGCGCAGCCGGCTGATGAGCACCATGAACCGGCTCGTGCAGTACCGGCTCGCCCGACCAGATCCGGACGGCGCCGGGCTGGAGGTCTTCCGCCAGGTCTCCCCGCTCACCCCCCACCAGCTGGAGCGGGTGCCGCAGTGGACCCGTGAAGCCCACGAACGGCTCTTCGGCACCCACCTCGAGCAGATCGACGACCTGGCTCAGCACCAAGCGAACGTCGCGTCGATCACCGCTCGGCTCGACCACATCCAGCACAGTTCCGGTCGACCCACCGACGGGCTCGCCCCTCAGGGCAAGGCGCTCGGGCGATGAGCTTCACCCGCCGGAACGGCTCTCCCGGAACACCCGTCGTCTCGGTCGCGTTCATCGGTGCCGAACAGCAGATCCGGCGCGCACACATTTGCAGGTTTCCCTCCGGGAAACCTGCTGCGCCTCCCGTTGGCGGTCTCCGGTGAAGTTCACGGTCACCCCACTGGGCGGCGGCCGGGGCGACGCAGCCCGCGTCGTGGATGCGATCGTCCGCTACCTCCAGCCGCCGCCGAAGGCCACCCCGTCGAGCCTCACGCCACGCCCGGACGGTGGGGGGCCGGAGCGGTACTACGCGGACCGCGGGGAGGAACCGGGGCGGTGGCTCGGTCGGGCGGCCCACGGTTCCGGGCTCACGGGAGTGGTGCAGCGACCGGATTTCGCCGCGGTTCTGGCTGGTCGGAACCCTCGCACCGACGAACGGCTCATCACCGCCCGCGGCTCTGCTGGGCGCCGGCCGACGTTGGGATCGGGCGCGCACACCAAGGTCGGAGCCGACGGGGAGCAGCTCTACGACGTGGCCGACGCCGCTGCGGTCCTCGGGCTGTCGCACCGGGAGGTCGAACGGATGCTCAACGTCGGCACCGCCGTCGCCCTCGGTGCCTTCGCACAGGCTGATGGTCCCCAAGCCCCGCCGGGAGACGAGGTCGGACCTCCCGCGCGACCTCCCGGCGCGTCTCCCGATTCGGCCGGACCTCCCGTTCGACCTCCCGCGCGGTCTCCCGTTGGACCTCCCGTTGACGCTGTGACCAGGCGGTTCAGCCAACCCGGAGATTCCTACCTCGTACCCCTGGTCGAAGGTGACGGGTCCCTGTGGGTTCGTGCCAGCGAGCTCGCACGGTGCTCCCACGCCCGAGACACCGGAGTCGATCCGGGAGAGATCCGGTCGCTGGGCGCGCCCGACGATCAGCTGAGCCTGGCCGAAGCCGCTCGACTGGTTGGTCTCACCAAGCAGTTCCTGCGCGGCCTCGCCCGCTACCACGACGAGCACCGCGTCGAGATCGAACGTTCCCTCGCCGCCGGACGCCACCCGCGCCGGGCGTTCCTGGTCGCCCACCGCGGCACCAAGGGGCGGTGGCTGGTCACCCGCGAGCACCTGGCCGAGTTCGTAGAGCGCCGCCGTCCACCGTCGGTGCGCGTCGGCTACGACCTCACGTTGACCACCGAGAAGTCCCTCGGTGTTCTCGCCCTCCTCGGCGGCACCACGACTCGCACCGCGGTGCTGGGGTCGATCGAGGCCGGGAACGATTGGACACTCGGCTGGCTCGAAGACCACGCCGCCGTAGGTCGGGTCAAGGGCAAGCCGGTGAGCAGTGAGGGGTGGATGGTGGCGTCGTTCCGGCACCTCACCTCCCGCGCGCTCGATCCGTTCCCGCATCACCACAACGTGATCGCCAACACCGTCCGCCTCGCCGACGGCACCAACCGGGCGCTCGACGCCCGCGGCCTCTATCGCCACGCCCAGGCCGCCTCGGCGCTCGCGACCGCCGAGATGCGCCACCAGCTCACCAACGACCTCGGCGTGCGGTGGCGGCCGGGCCGTAAGTCTGGCTGGGAGATCGACGGCATCACCAGCCAAGTGGTCGGCGAGTTCTCGAAACGCCGCAACGAGATCGACGACGCCCTCCGCGAACTCGAAGAGGAGATCGGCCGGGGCGCACATCCTGGCGAGGTCGAACACATCGTGTTGCGGACCCGCCCGGCCAAGAACCACACGCCAGCGGATGACTTGATCGCGTCGTGGCGTGAGCGGGCCGCCCGTCACGGGCTCACCACCGAGGCGCTCGTCGCCGTCACCGGGCATGGGTCCCTGGGCCAGGAGGTCGATGAGGCGGCGTTGTTCGCGTCGCTCGCCAGCCCCGACGGCATCTGCGCCGGGGGCTCGGTGTTCTCACGCTCCGAGGCGCTCGTCGCCATGACCAACCACCCCGTGCCCACCGCCGACGGCAAACAGCCCCAGCCGCTGTTGTGTGGCGCCTCCCGGCTGATCGAGTTGACCGACCGGTTCCTCGCCTCCGAACACGTGGTCGCGCTCACCGACGCCGACAAACCGCTCTACAGCACCGTCGAGATGCTCGGCGTGCAGGACCGCATCGCCGCCCGGTTCACCAAGGGACTGCACCGCGGCGCGCACCTCGTCGGTGACCACCACGTCGACGCCGCGCTCGAGCAGCACGCGCGCCTCACCGGCGAGCAACGGAGGCTGGTGACCGAGTGGTGCCAACGCGGGCACCGCTTCCAAGCAGCCATCGGACGCGCCGGGGCAGGCAAGACCACCACCGTCGCCGCGTGCGCGGATGCGTGGACCGCCGCCGGCTACCGGGTGCTCGGTGCAGCCGTGAAAGGTGAAGCGACGCGGACGCTGGCGGCGGCGACCGGGATCGAATGCGAGACGGTCGCCTGGTACCTCGTCCAGACCGATCCCCAGTCGTTGCCGCTGGACTCACGGACGATCCTCGTCGTCGACGAGGCCTCCACGCTGTCCGATCGCGATCTCGACACCCTCATGGACATGGCCGCCGCCACCGGGGCGAGCCTCCGGCTCATCGGCGACCCCGCCCAACACGGCGCCATCGCGGCCGGAGGCATGTTCCGCGTCCTCTGCGAACGACACGAACACGACACACCCGAGCTGATCACCACCCACCGCCTCCAGAACCCCCACGACCGCGCCGCCGCCCAAGCACTCCGGGAGGGGCGGATCGACGAAGCCTTCGACCAGCTCGCCGGGGCCGGACACCTTCACGTCGTGGCCGACGACTTGGAGATGTACCGCCAGGTACTCGGCCGCTGGTGGGACGCCCACCGCGACGGCGTCGACCACCCGATGGTCGACCGGCGCAACAGCACCCGCCGCCAACTCAACCGCCTCGCCCACCTCCTCCGACGAGTGAACGGCGAACTCGACGGCGAGGAGGTCACCGCCAGCGGTGACCGGGCCTTCGCCGTCGGCGACCGCATCACTGCCCGCGCCCCCAACCGCGACCTCCACGTCAACGGCGACCGCCACGCGTATGTCCGCAACGGAGCCCTCGGCACCATCGTCGCCGCCCACAACGACCGACGCGACCCCGCCAACGACACGTTCACCGTCGACTTCGACGGCATCGGCCCGATCGACATCCCCCGATCGTTCTTCGACCACCACCGCACCCCCGCCGGGCGTCCCGAGGTCGGCATCGACCACGCCTACGCCCTCACCTCCTACGCCGTCCAGGGGTCGACACGAGACATCTCCACCAGCCGAGTCGACGCCACCGCCACCCGCGCCGAGACGTATGTCGACATCACCCGCGGCCGCCACGCCAACCACCTCTACCTCACCGCCGCTGCCAACCCCCTCGACGGCGAAGCCCTCCCCCGCATCCCACCCGCACCCGCCGACCTCGCCGTCGCCGAACGCCTCCACCGATCCACCGGCGAACTCACCGCGTGGGAGCTCGCCCACCCCCAAGACGCGCCAGCTGTTCCCGACCGAGCGATCGGAATCTGAGATTCACCGCGAAGTCTCGGCTCCTCAGGGGGCCTATGTAGGCAGACCATCACGCCGACCGAGGAGTCCTCATGCCCGCCACCAAGATCGACCCACGAACCGAGTGCTTGGACGACTGCGTCGAGCCCGTGGGGGCTCGACGCGCCGCCGCGCACGCACCCGAGCCAGACGACGCTCCTGAGCATCCGGCGATCATCGCGTCGGCGACCTGGGCTCCGGCTTCCGATAGTCTTGCGGCACTGCTCGCAGTCACGCTGACTGCTCCCCATGATCCCAGCCCCGAGGGGCTCGGCTGATCCAGTAGTCCCCGAGGGAGTGCCGTGCGCGCGGTCCGAGCAGCCATCTATTGCAGAGTCTCCACCGACGACCAGGCGGACCGAGGTACCAGCCTCGTCGACCAGCAGGCACGTTGCGACGCGTACTGCCACACCGAGTCCTGGACCGTCGTCGGCGCGTTCATCGACGACGGAATCTCGGGTGCCACAACCGACCGCCCCGAACTCTCGCGCCTCATGAGCGAGGCAGCACAAGGAACCTTCGATCGAGTCGTCGTCACCGACCCCGACCGGCTCTCGCGCGACCTCGTCGACGGGCTCATCATCGAACGCGACCTCGCCACCCACAGCGTGGAGGTCGTCTACCTCGTCCAGCCCTCGATGGGCACACTGGAGCGGCAGATCCGCGGTGTCATCGCCGAGGAGGAACGGCGCAAGATCCGCGAGCGCACATCGCGTGGACTTCGCGCCATCGCCGAAGCAGGCCACTGGCCCGGAGGCGCCGCACCCTATGGCTACCGCATCGTGCGTGACCCACAAGGCCACAGCAGCCTCGCCCTCAACGAAAGCGAGGCCGCTACCATCCGCCGGATGATCCACGCACTCGTGGATCGCCGTCTCACAACCTGGGAACTCGCAGCAGAACTCAACACCGACCACACACCCACACCCAGCAGCGGGCGGAAGGTGTCCAACCCCGGGACCCCCAGATGGAACCACCGCAGAGTCCGCGAGATCCTCGCCACCGCGCGAGGCATTGCAGGAACGTGGACCTACAACACGTCGTCGGGCACCTACACCATCGCTGTCCCGGCGATCGTCACCGAGGAACGTCTACAGCAGCTTCGAGATCGACTCGCCGAGTCCTCGACCGGTCGCGGAGCGACGAACCGAAAGCACACCTTCCTCCTCGCTCGACGGGTCACATCGGAGTGCGGAAACCCGATGCACTCCTACGCACGCGCCGACGGCAGCGGACGCGTCTACCGATGCTCCATGAGCACAGCAGACCGCGGACCCGACCGGTGCGATTGCCGACGAGTGTCCGCCGACGCGGTCGAGACGGCCGTTTGGGACCTCGTTGCGTCTGAACTCACTGACCCCGACCGCCTCCAGCGCCTCGCCGGTCTCGCAGCAGTACGACCCAACCACGACAAGGCCAACAACGACGACCTCCAGACCCTTGACCGCAAGATCCGGCGACTCGAGAAGGCCATCGGCTCCGAGATCGCCGAGCTTCTCGCCTCCGGCGTCAACCCCGACACCGTCCGTATCGCCACACAGGAACTCGAATCCAGACTCGACGCCCTCCGCACCCAACGCACCCAAGTGCTGCACTGGGCCGCAGCCCGCGCTGAAGAAGCAACCCAGATCAACCGCATCACCCGCCTCGCCAGTTCGGCACGTGTAGCGATCATGAACCCCACGCCCGACCTCAAAGCCAGGATCATCGAGCTACTCGACATCCGAGTCACCATCGTCGAGCACACCACCTGCGGAACATGCGCCGGCAAGGGCCTCATCCCCGACGCACCCCAACACGCCGAGTACCGGCGACATCACACCGGCACCATCTGCCCGACATGCAAGCGCCATCGCACGATCCCAAGCATCGAGGTTCGAGGACTCCTCCCGAACACCGACCACCTCCCCGAGCACACCGACACCGACGGCACCCCGTTCACGCTCCACGCCGTCGCCTAACCAACAACCAACGTGTGCAACAAACGAACGGCAACGCCGAAGCGCTGCCCTTCCTGCTGACCCTCTCCAGCGGCGTCACCGGCTACACCACGATCCACGCCGCCAGCGCAACCAGGGCGCTCACTCGCCTCAGGTTCGTCGCCCAGCTGTCGGGCACGGCACGCGACCTGCCGATGGCCGCGTTGAACGCGCTCGTCAGCGATGCCGTCGACCTCGTCGTGCACACCGAACGAGGTCCCGACGGACCGCAGGTCACCTCGGTCGTGGCGGTCGAGGACCTCACCGCAGGCGCCGAGTCGGTGCAGTTCACCACCACCGAGCTGTTCCGACGCGACCGCGACGGCCTGAGCCCGACCGGGGAGGTGCCCCTGCGCGCCGGCGAGCGGATGCGACGCGCCGGCGTCGAGGTGCGGCACGTCCTGGGTGCCCCCACGCCCGGGCTCGCACTCGGAGAGGTGGGTCCATGAGCTCCCTGTTCGCTGCTGCCTTGGCGGCGGTGGGCGCGGCGGTGCTGTTCACCTGGGCGCCGCGAACGGTGCCCAACGACAGCGACGGCGACGGCGAGCGCGACGATCCACCCTCGATGGCCGTCCTGGCGTCGGTCCGGCCGCTCGTGCCGATCGTGCGGAGCATCCCCAGCACCGACCTCGCCGCCGGCGCCGGGATCGCCGCAGCGATCACCGCGTTGTCGCTGTGGTGCTCGATCCCGGTCGCGCTCGCCGTCGCGCTCGGGCTGGGGGCGGCGGGGGCACCGACGGCTCGACGGCGGCGACGCGTGCGCGCAGCGCAGCGCGCCGCCGCCGCAGGCTGGCCACGACTGCTCGACGACCTCCGGGTGCGCACCGGGGCACTCGGACGCCCGATCCCCCAGGCGCTGCTCGAGGTCGGCGCCCGCGGACCGGTGGAGCTCCGAACGGCCTTCGCAGCGGCCTCCCGGGAGTGGGCCTTGAGCACCGACGTGGCCCGCATGCTGGGGGTGCTCAAGGAGCGGCTGCGCGATCCCATCGCCGACGCCGTGTGCGAGACGCTGCTGGTCGCCCACGAAGTCGGGGGCGACGTGGACGCCCGCCTCGCCGCACTGGCCGCCGACTGCCGGACCGACCTCCACCACCGGGCGGAGGCCGACGCCCGCCAGGCGGGGGCACGGGTGGCCCGCTGGTTCGTGCTGATCGTGCCCGCCGGCATGGCGCTCGCCGGGTTGCGACTCGGCGACGGCGCAGCGGCGTTCGGCTCGCCGGGTGCCCAGCTCGCCGTCGTGGTCGCGGCCGCGATGGTCGCCGGGTGCTGGTGGTGGGCGGGGCAGATCATGACCCTGCCGACGCGGCCCCGGGTGTTCGAGCGATGAGCGGACAGGAGCTCTTCGCGGTCGGCACTGCGGCGGCGGGCACCGCGCTGCTGCTGAGCCGGCTCCGGTGGTTCCGGCAGCGCCCTCTGTGGGTTCGGCTCTCGCCCTACCTGCCGGCCCGCACCACCGGTGAGGCCGTGCAGCCCGTGTGGGTGCGATCGGGGCTGCCGGCGCCGGCGCCGCCCCGTGCGCTGGCGCGCCTGCTCGAGCTGACGGGACCCCTCGAGCAGCTGGAGGGTCGGCTGCGGCGGGCAGGGGCATCCACCGAGCCGGTGACGTTCCGGATCCGCCAGTTCAGCGCGGCGGTCGTGACCTTGCTGGCAGCGTCCGCGACGGCCCTCGCCCTCGGCCCACCCGTGCCGATCGCCCTGCTGATGGTGTTCGGTGCACCGCTGGTGGTCGTGCTCGCCGCAGAGCACGACCTCGAACGGCGGATCTCGCGACGGCGCGCTGCGCTGGTCGACGCCCTACCGGTCACCATCGAGCAGCTGGGGCTGCTCGTCGGCGCCGGCTACTCCCTCAGCGCTGCGCTCACCCGCCTCGCCGAGCGCAGCACGGGTCTGACCGCCGACTCGCTCGGTGCAGTGGTGCGACGCATCCGTCAGGGCCGTTCCGAGGTGGACGCTCTCAGAGGGTGGGCGTCGGACTCGCAGCTGCCCCAGGTCGAGCGGCTGGTCGCGGTGCTCGCCCTGCACCGGGAGGCCACCGACCTGGCCTCGCTGCTGGCGGAGGAAGCCGCCGCGGTGCGCAGCGAGGCCCATCGGGCGCTCATCGAGACCATCGAGCGACGGGGCCAGCTCGTCTGGGTTCCCGTGACCGTCGCCACCCTCGTGCCCGGCCTGATCCTGCTCGCCGTGCCGTTCCTCTCCGCGGTCGCCATGGTCACCGGCACCTGAACCGCCACCCACAACCGGAGGTCCCCACATGAACGAACCGCTCACCGGCGTCACCTCGGACGAGCTCGCGGCCACGGCCGGACCGGCTGCTCCCGCGTGCGCTCCGTCAGCCTCCCGCCGGCCGAGGGCACGGACCGGCCGCCGCCGCGGCGAGCGCGGCGAAGGGGTGATCAGCACCGCCATGGCGGTACACCCTTAGTTACCCCAGGTTTCTCCTACGGCCGTGTGAAAAAAGGGATGACTTTGCGGGTCTCCCGGCGGGCAGGGGCCCCAAGAACCGACCGCCCCTCCCCCCGTCCGCCGTCCCCGCCTACCCAAGCGCTCGTGGCTTCTCACGGTGTCGGGTGCTCGACGTGCGACGGCTGACCCCGACTGAAGAACGACCTCCGTTCAATTGTCCAATTCTGGACAATTGAACGAGCCGGCGGGTCTCCCGGCGGGCCGGGTCCCCCACGCGACTCCGCCCCCCGGAAAGGAGAGACCGGGGGGCGGGTCGTCGGGCCCCGACGGGTTACCAGGCCGCCGGGTGGGGGTGCCCGATCTCCCCTCGCGGTGCCGGCCGGGTGAAGGCTCCCGAAGGACCGACCGACCCGCGAGGGGGCGAGGGTGTCAGCGGGTCAGCACTGGAGGAGTCGGAAGGCTCCGGTGTCGACGACCTCGCCGCCGGTGCGACGGAAGAACGCCAGGCCACCCTCGAAGGTGGGGCGTCCGTTGGTCGTGCCGAACAAGGTTGGGATGCGCTGCACGATGGTGCCGATGCGGTCGACGATGACGTAGCGGGAGAAGTCGCCGATGACGACCAAGTTGGTGCCGTTGGTGGCGGTGTAGGTGGGCATCGAGGATGCCTCCACGACGGGGTGGCCGAGGAGCTGGGGCGGGGTGTCGGCTCCCAGGTCCGCCCAATAGGCGGAGTTGCTGCCGGTGGTGCCTTCGCCGAA
The DNA here is from genome assembly GCA_964420125.1 of uncultured Microthrixaceae bacterium. Taxonomy (GTDB): domain Bacteria; phylum Actinomycetota; class Acidimicrobiia; order Acidimicrobiales; family Microtrichaceae; genus CAYQQQ01. The sequence continues at coordinate 101,869 of CAYQQQ010000009.1, read as the reverse complement.
GCGGCGGCAGCGGTCCAACAGGTCGATGTTCGCCGCCCACGTCGCACCCCCACGGCGGTACCTGGCCGGCAGCGCCTTGTGCAGGGCGTAGAGGTCATCGATGCTGAGCACGTAGCTGGTGGTGTCGATGAGCTGCACCTCGGAGCTGGGGCTGCCATCGAGGCTGGTCACGATGCCGGTGGGTTCACCGGAGCCGGAGCCGGTCCAGAACGCTTCGCCTTCGAGGCGGGCGTAGGCGTCCGCTGCGAGGGTCGCCAGTTCCGATTCGAGGCCGTCCACGTCCTGGGAGAGCTCCCACGAGACCGGCGCGAACACACGGGCTGCGTGCACGTCGATGGACGGCTGGGCGAGCGTCGGGGAGTCGTCGGAGACCTCCTCGGCCTCGGCGTCCCATGAGGCGGTCACGCCGGCGGATGAGACACCGTTCCACGTCCTGGAGGTGACGTGCACCGTGCGGGCGATGCTGCGCATGGGGTCCGCGATGCCCGAGTTGGTGAGGATGACGGCAGGGTCAAGGTGTGTTGGGACCATCGCCGCTCCTGCGGCGGTGGAGCCTTCGCCCATGGCGCGGGTGATGTCCTGGGCGCGGGCCCACGCGGCCCGCTCGGCGGGGGTCAGCTCCACGTGACCGAGCTGCGCGTCGCGCATCACCTTGAGCCACGCGGAGCGGTAGTCGGGGTCCGAGCCGACGGCGACGACCTTCGCCACACCGTGGCGGTCCTCGCCCGATTCGATGCTCTCGGTGAGTCGGGCGGCGGGCCCGTCACCGAGTCGGTCAGCGGCCCGCTCCACGGCGCTGAGGGCCAGCGAACGCCAGTCGGCCAGCGACAGCTCGTTGGGGCGGCGCTGGTCGAACGCGTCCCACGGCTGGGAGCCGGTGAGGGTGCGCAACGACGGACGCTTGGCACGCTCGGCAGTCCGCTCGGCGACCTCCAGCAGCTCGGCTTCGCGGGTGTCGCACTCGGAGAGTTGGCCGTCGAGATGTTCGACGTTGCGGCGCAGCTCGTCGCAGTCGGCGGCTTCGTCGGTGGTCATCTGCCGGCCGGCGTCGATGGCGCGCTGCGCGACGGATTCCAAGCGGTCGATGGTGCTGGAGCGGGTCCGCTCCAGGTTCGCCCGGGCTTCCCGGACGAGTCTCAATGCCTCCATGGGGCACCTCCTCGGGGTGGGGCCGCGGTCGATGCGCGGCACAGGTTCACGGGTCCCGAGGTGCCCCCGATGGGGCGGCGTCGGCGGGCCGGTACGAGGTGCCCCGAGCGGGACGGCGTCGCCACGGCGGCCTACCGACAGCATACCCCACGGGGTGTATCTCAGTTGGCGACCCCGGCGTTCGCCTCCGGGTGGCGCAGCGCCGGACATGTCGGCAGATGCTCTAGGGCCACCACGTTCGTGGCTGGGTTGTGGTGGATGCCAGGGCGGCACTCGCAGCCCATGTGCTGGGCGCGCTGGCGGAGGTGCTCGGCGAGCGCCTTCTCCTCGGGGCCGAGGTCGTCATCGGTGTAGCGGGTGCTGTTCATGGTTGGTGTTCTCCTTGGGTTGGGGGATGGGGGAGGGATGAAATGAGGCGGCTCTACGCCGGGTGGCATCGGGCCTAGAGATTCGACCCGCCCACCACGGCGCCGGGTCCGAACGGTGCCTTGCTGGAAAGCTTGCTAGAGAGAGATGCGGAAAGGGGCGGGCTCGGGAGCGCCGCCGCGGTGCCCTAGAAACGACGGTCATCGTCGGGTGTCTTGTGGGGCGGCGACGCGTTCGAGCATCTCGGCGACCACCCGGGCGAGCTGGTGCCGCGATCCTCGGTCCAGTCGGGAGAGGTGGTGGGCGAGCTGGTCGAGGTCGGATCGGAGCAACCTCAACGCCGCGTTGTCGATGTCATCAGTCACGGGGTGTTCTCCGGTGGTTCGGGTGTGCGGGCGCTCCGAGGTCGTCGTGCCACACCTCGAAGTCGGGACGGCAGGTGCAGCCTCGGAGCCGGCACGAGAACCGGGCAGCGTCGAGCACGTCGGATCGGGGCACCGAGGGCGGCCGGCGGCGGGCTCCTCGGGGTCGGAACTGGCTCATCAGGACCTCCTCGGCGGAGCGGTTCTGTGCGCACGCGCACCCTTAGGAATCTGCGCACGCGCGCACAAGGGGGGATGAGTGCGTGCAGGAGGGTGGGTGCTTCGCACCACCCACCCGCACCTGCTCACCCGCATGGTCCGGTAGAGGACCGTGCGCAGGTATGTGCGCAGGGATGCGCACGACCGGGACCGTTGGTATTGCACGGCGAACGGCGGGTGTGCGCAGAAGGCCCGACGGGCTGCGCACGTGTCTGCGCACATCATCGCTTCGCCCGGTAGAGGTAGCCGGTCTGTGCGACTCCGCTGCGTTCCACCCGTTCGGCCTTCGCGAGCCGCGCGAGGGCGTCCTGCACGGTGCGCGACTTCATCGGGTGCTGGTCAGGCTGGGCGTTCGCAGCGTCCGCGTCGGCATCCTGCACGGCCTCAGCGGTCATCCATTCGCCCGTGCCGGCCAGCACGGCGGCGCAGCGGTCCTCGGCGGTGAGCTTCCGTTTCCCGGTGTCCGCGGCGACGATCTCGCCCCGCTCGATCCGGTAGTGCAGGTCCGCTCCGAGGTCCTCGGGGTCATCCGACCAGACCTCGCGGGTGAGGCTGAACGCCAGGTCCGCGAGCTCTCCGCCGCGCACCCGGACGGTCAGACGGACTGCGGACCCCTCGGGATGCTGGGATCCCGTTCGCCCATCGACGGCGACGGACCACAACACCCTCCCCCATTCCTCGGGGCCGGCACCGGAGAACCTGCCGAACCCGTCGCCCTTGCCGGACTGGTTCCAGTGGTGCACGACGATCACCGCGGCGTCGACGGTCGCACCGAGGCTCTGGAGGCGTTCCAACGCCACCGCCATGGAGTAGAGGTTCGCTCCGTCCGCACCGGGTGCGGCCAGGTACAACGGGTCCACGATGATCGCCACGGGTGCGATGCGGGCCACCTCAGCTTCGATGTTCTCGGCGGCGTCCTCATCGGACAGCTTCGGTGCCCGGTAGATCAGGTGCAGGTCGTCGACCTCGGCGGGGTCGATGCCTTTGGCGGAGCACACGGCGCGCAGACGACGGTAGGCGTTGCGCCGGCCGCCTTCACCGAGGAACACGACCACCGGGCCTGCACGGTCCACCTCGATCCCGTCGAGGGCCGGCACTCCGCAGGCGATCGACACGGCCAGGTCCAGCACCAGCCACGTCTTGCCAGCCTTGGACTCGGCTCCGATGATCCCGTAGGCGTCCGACGGCCACAGTCGACGGATGAGGAACCCTGCGGAGCACGGCGGGTCCGCGATCAGCGCGGCGAGGGTCTCAGCCCGCCACGCGCCAAGGGCGATCGCTGCGGCGGCGGTCGCGGTCTGCGGGACGAGGTCGGCGGCGAACGGCTCCCGGTCCTCGAGCGGCTCGAGCCCTTGGGCGATGCGCGCGAGGTCGTCGAGGTCGTAGGGCCGGTCCTGCAGCCGGTACCCGCCCGGTGTCTCCCAGTTGGGGGTGAACAGGCGCACGACGCCGGGGCCGAGGTGGCCGACGGTGGCCGACGTGCCGGAGCGTTTCCCGGGGCGGGTGATCCGTGCCTCCCAGCCGTCACCCTGGCGGACCACGAACGGATGGTGTCCACCGAGCTGGCAGAGCAGCTCCACGGCTTCCCTGTCCAGCTCGTGGAGGCGCTGGAGCGCTTCGGGTGCCGTGTCGGCCGCGCTGGCCGTGCTGTCGCCGGTGCGGGCGGAGGGGAGCGCTGCACGCCAACGGGGCGGGATCTCCGCCACGGTGATCCCGTCGAACGGGTCGCCGGAGATCTCGAAGCGGTACCAGTCATCCAGCGGCGGCGAGTACGAGCCGGCCAGCACCACCCACCCTCCGTCACCTTTGATGTCGACACCGGGCCGCCACCCGCGGCTCTTGACGTGCTCGCCGCGGTACCAGAGATGCCGGCCACCGGACGGTGTGAGCACCTCCACCGTGGCGGGCAGGTCTCCCAGCTCGGCGACCGCATCGGCAAGGGTGGCCTCCCCATCGACTCCGCCGGTCACGTCCACGTCGATAGCGAACATGCCAGCGGCGGACAGCACTCCACCGATCGCCGCGTTCGGATGCTGCGCCCACCATCGGCGGATCAGCTCGGGGTCAGTGCTGGCGTCGAGGTGCCCGTTCTTGGTGAGCGGCACCTTGCTGGTCTTGTCTCCATCGCCGGGAGTGATCTTCACCGGGAACACGGGCACACCGAGGGTCTCCGCGATCGCCAGGGCGTACTCGACGGCGACGTGCTCCTCCTCCACAACCTCCGCCGCGCTCATCGGAGGGCCTCCCGTGCGAGCTCAAGGAGGGAGCGACGCTCCGACTCCTCGGCGGCGCGGATCACGGCGAGCTGGTCGAAGTCCACGAACTTCTCGATGGCGTCGTGCAGCAGGTCACGCAACAGTTGAGCGGGGAGCGCTTCGGCTTCGGCGGCCCACAGATGGGGGTAGGGCTTGCGCCGCCCCTTCGTCTTGGCCGGCGTGGTCGGCAAGTCCAGGTCGAGCACCTGATCGGCGGTCACGCCGATGCGATCCCACTCGCAGTCGATGTGGGAGAACGTGGTGAGCTTCGCCCTCAGCGACTCCTCGATGTCGAGGCCGGCAGGGTCGTGGTCGCCGATGTAGAGCACCACTGGGAGCTGATCCGACTCGTTCCACGCAGCGGCTGCGCTGTAGGCGAACGTCTCCGATGCGTGCCCCCGGCAGACCATGAGCGGCACGTCCCACTCGTTGGCGACGGGCCACGCCACGCCGGCGATCGAGTCGGACTCGCACCAGACCTCCACCCGGTAGGGCGAGTGCGACCACAGGTTCCGCCGATAGGTGCGGGCGCAGGCCTCCACGGCTGCGGCCCAGCCGTTGTAGGAGGTCACCTTGCGCATCCACCGGGTGGAGTCCGTGACCAGGCCATAGGCGATCCGGCCAGTGCGGCGCAGGCCCAGCACCTCGCGTTGCACCTTGAGGTAGCCACTCTGGTTCTTCGTGATCCCCGGCACTCCCGCGACAACGGCCGCGTAGAACAGGTGGCGGACTGACGCCGGCCCGTGCTCGTGAGCGAGATCCACTATCGCTTCACGCCGCTCCGCCATCTCCGCGCGGGTGGCACGAGCACGCTTTGTGTCACGAGTCGCGCAAACGGGGTCGGTGCCGGTGTCACACGGAGTGGTACCCTCTGGGGTATTGACCTCGCCTCCCAGCTCGGTCGCACGGGGCCCCGTTTCGGCGGGGCTTCGGCGCGTCACCGGGCACCATCCCGGATCAGGCGGGCAATGCGACGGAGGGCGGCGGGGTCCTCGACTACGGCCGGTAACCCACGGTCGGTGCGTGTGCGTCGCAGGAGATCCGCGACGGCTGCGGGATCGAGGCCGGCGGTCACTGGTCGACCTCCTCGTACAGAGCGTCGATCCCAACGCCGAGGGCCTCGGCGAGACCGGCGACGATGTTTGCCGGTGGGATGTTGCGGCCGGAGCAGTAGCTGCGGATCGCGTCTATGCCACGATCAACATCGAGGGCGATGGCCTCGGGCCGGCGTTGTGACTCGGCGAGGAATCGCCGTAGTCGGGGGGCACTGAACTGACGCGCCACGCGTCACCTCCATGAACTCGGAGGCGACCAGGCATCAGTCGGAGGGATCAGTGATCCCCCACGGAGGGCCGTTCAGTCGTCAACCGTCACGATACAGGACGGTCCACACTGGAGGGTGGACCGACACTTAGACTCCATGAGATGGAGCTTGACGACGTGCAAGTGGTGAAGCTGCGCCGTAACGACCGTCCGGCCGCTGTCGTCCGCCGGACCGTGGAGGCGTTCGAGGACGGCGCCGAGGTCGTCATCTGGGACGGCGGCCGGTCCACCGTCGCCACCATGAGCAACGCCGAGCACCAGCTCCAGGTCGTCGACCTCTCCGGGGTGCGCCTCGATGCGGTCGAGCGGTGCCGGGGGGCCCGTTGGACGTGGCGACGTGACGGGTCAGACTCGCCACCGCACGTCGACGCGCTCGGGGTTGAACCGCGGGCCGCTTCCCTGCGCCGGGGCGACCACGACCGCATCCACGAGTAGATCCACCACGGCCTGCCGGCGCTCCAGCGACAGCTCGGGCCACGCGCTTCGGACTGCTCCCGGCGCGCCCATGTCGGCGATAGCGGAGCGGCCGGCAGCCGTCGTCACCCGATTGCGGGCCCATTCGATCCGCTCGATGAGTGGGCCTCGCGCTGCCAGCCACTCGGCCCGGGTGAGTCGCCCGTGACCGAGGTCATCGGCGAGCGCAGCCAGCTCCCCCTCCAGTTGGGCAACCTGCGATGCACCACCGCCACCATCATCATCGTCACGTTGTGCGAGGTCGGCGTGATCGAGCTGCACCAGCACGGCCTCCACCACGAGCGCCTCCAGGGCGTCGGCCGAAACGCACAGGAAGTCCGACGGGCAGCGGTACAAGCGCCGGCCGTTGTCCCTCCTGGCGGTGCGCATCGGGCCACCGCATCGCCCGCAGATGAGCCGGCCACCACTCAGGAGGGCGACCAGGGGACGCCGGCCACGGCGAGCACCGTTGGACAGCACCGACCGCACAGCGCCGGCGGTGTCGGCGTCGAGGATCGCCGGCCATGCGGCCGGGCCGACGTCCTCCCCCTTGTACCGTCGTCGGCCCGCCACGGTCTCCCCCGTCAGGATCGAGCGGAGGGTGGGGGTCGTCCACATCGCCCCCCGCGCCGTCGGCACTCCACGGCGGTTGAGATCGTTCGCTACCGACCCGACGCGCTCCCCGGCCAGCACCCGGTCCGCGGCCTCGCGGATGATGCGCGCCTCCTCCTCGACGACGGTCAGTGCACCGTTCACGGGCCGGTAGCCGTAGGGGCGGCGTCCACCATGCCAACGTCCCTCCCGGGCGATCTGCTCGTGAGCGGCGACCGTCCGTGCGGAGCGGTGCTCAGACTCGTATCGAGCGACGTTGCCGAGCATCCGGGCCTGCATCCGGCCCGCCGGCGTCGAAAGGTCCACCCTGCCGGACTGCACCGTGACGACCTCCACGCCGGCAGCCTCGATCGCCTCGACGAAATCTTCGAGCTCCCTCGGTGACCGGTGCAGTCGGTCAGGTGCCCACGCCAGCACCACGTCGACTTCGCCGGCCTTCACCGCGTCCATCACCCGGCGGTAGCCGGGGCGGGGCTTCCCCGTGTACGCGCTCACGTCGTCGTCGACCTCAACGGTGACGACCTCCAGCCCGCGCTCCGCCGCGAGCTTGCGGCACGCTTGGACCTGTCGCCGGGTGCTGGCGGACTCCTCCCCCGAGCGGTTGCGGCTCAGGCGGGCGTAGACGGCGGCTCTCGGGTGTCGCTTCGGCATAGGGGTATGTTACCAAGTACGGCGATCGCCGTGCTGATCGTCGCCCTGCTGGGGGTGGCGCTGTGGACCGGGTTCTCCGCCATGGTGAAGGGAGCCACCGACCGCACTGCCGAGCAGCTGGAGCAGATCGGCGGATGACCGCCTCGGCACCGCGACCGTCGCGCGCCGCCCAGCGGGCCGCAGGTGCGCTCTCCACCGCGATCGGCTTGAGCATGCTGCTGGTGCTGTTGGCGCTGGCCACCCAGGTGGCGCTCGGCTTGCTGGCGCGGACCACGGCGGAGGCCGTCGCCTACGACGCCGCCCGTCGCGTGGCCACCGCTCCGACGGGGATGGCCCGTGAGGAGGCCGAAGCGCGCACCCTGCGCCACGCCCGCCAGGTCCTCGGAACCCGGGCCGACCGGGTGGAGCTGCGCTTCCTTCCTGCACCATCCGACCGGGTGGTGCTGCAGGTGCGCGCCGAAGGGATGCCGCTCCTGCCCGGTACGAGCCCCTCAGGGGTGCGCATCGGCGACCTCGACCGTCGCATCGTGATGGTGCGGGAGGCGACGTGATCCGCCGATCGCGCCGGCGACGACACCACCGCCACGGTGAGCGAGGGGTGATCGCGGGAGCCGAGTCCCTGGTCATGGGGGTGGCGGTGCTCCTCGGGGGGAGCCTGCTGCTGATCCACGCCTGGGCCGCGCTCGACACCCACATGGCGCTCGACGCGGCGGCACGCGAGTACCTGCGCGCCTACACCCAGGCCGACTCCCCCGCCGCCGCCGAAGCGGAGGCCCGCCGGGCCCTGGGGGACGTCCTGGCAGACAGGGAGCGCCTCGCGGCCGACGTGACGGTGACGCCGCCCGACCCCGACCGCTTCGGGCCCTGCAGCGCAGCGCTGGTCGAGCTGTCCGCCCCGGTGCCTTCGCTGGGGCTGCCCTTCCTCGGCGCGCTCGAGACCCGGACCGTGAGCGTGCGACACGTGGAGCTGGTCGACGCCCACCGGGAGCTCGATGCCGTCGGATCCGCGTACCGCACCGTCGACACCGCCTGCGGAGGATGAGGTGAACCACGCACGAGCCCGCCGCTCGCACCTCCGACGACGGCACCCGTTCCGCCCGGTGCCGCAGCACCGCCCCTGCGAGCGCCTCCGTCGCATGGAGCGCGCGTCGGCCATGGTGCTCGTCCCCTCGCTGGTGCTGGTGCTCGTCGTGCTCGGGGGGATCAGCGTGGATGCCGCCGTGGCCCATGCCGTGCAGCGCGACCTGTACCGCACGTTGTCCGCCGCCGCCGACGACGCCGCCGGCATGATCGACCAGCGGCGCCTGCAGCTCGACGGCACGGTGCAACTCGACCAGGACGCTGCTCGCAGGGTGGTGCACGCGCACCTCGGCGCGGCGGCGGGCGGGTTGGGAGCGGGGAACCCAGGCGCGGACCACCCGCGCCACCTCCGATCCGTGGAGGTGGAGGTCGACGAGCGCACCGTCACGATCCGGGTCGCGGCGGAGGTGCCTCGTGTCGTCCTCTCGGGGGTGCCCGGCATGGGTGAGCACCTCCTCGTCCACCTCGTGGTCACCGGGAGGCTGCAGCCATGAGCGGATCGCTCGCATCCACCGTGCCGCCGCCCTCGCGGGAGCCGGGGCTCCCCGGGCCGCCGCCCGGGGGCCATCGACGAGAGCTGCGCTGGTCGCACCACGACGGCATCGAGGTGGCGGTCAAGGTGGCCGCCGGATCGGAGCGCGCCGGCCTGCGTCGGGAGGCGGAGGTGCTCCGACGGCTCGAGGGGTGTCGAGTGCCCCGACTCCTGGAGGTGGTCGAGGCCGCCGACCACACGGAGCTGGTGCTGGAGCGGCACGGAGCGCTCACCCTGGCGGACGCGGGGCTGATCGACCTGGCAGAGCGACGCTCTGCCCTGGTGGGTCTGTGCACCGCGCTCGGCGAGCTCCACGACGCCGGATGGGTGCATGGTCGACTCGAGCCACGCCACGTCCTGGTCGGCGCCCGCGGCAGGGTCCGACTGTGCTCGCTCGGCGAGGCGATCGAGATCTCGGCGGGCGGGCCGGACGCCCTCGCCGCAGACCTGGCCGACCTGTCCGCCACCGTGGGGGACGTGCTGGACGCCGAGGCCTCGTTCCAGTGGGCGTACGGTCGCTGGCGCTGGAACCGGGCCGCCCGTCGCGCCGGCCGTCGCATCGCCACCACGCGCGGCATGCTGTCGCCGGCCGCCATGGCCGAGCTGTGCGCCGAGGAGCTCCCCGCCCCGCGAGGCTCCCGCCACGTGCGTCGCAGCCGAGGCACGTCACGAGCCCGTCGGACCCGACCGAGGGTGTCGGTGCCGGCGATGGCGCTGAGCGCCGTGGTGGCGCTCGCATCGGCCGCTGCCATCCTCGGGGGGACGACCCTCCACGGCGGCGGGCGCAGCATCGACGCCGGCCCGCTCCCGCCGGCGTCCGTTCCCGCCGGCCCGACCACGATCACCACCACGACCACGACGCCGACGACGCCTGCGACGGGAGCCGTCGCCCAGCCGACGAGCACGCCGGGCGACGGCACGCTCGTCGTGGACGGTGCCCGCTTCGAGGTCGCCGAACCCGGCGATGTGGTGGTCGTGGGTGACTGGAACTGCGACGGGCTGGCCACCCCGGCCGTGTTCCGCCCGTCCACCGGCTCCGTGTTCGCCTACGACGCCTGGGCCCGCCATGGCGCCCCCGCCGTGGCGCACACCCTCGGACGGGCACCTGGAGCCGTCGGCATCCGGCCGGCCGAGGCCTGCGGCGCGCCCCGCGTCGAGTGGCCCGACGGCACCCTTCGCTCCCTGGAGGACCCATGAACCAGCCCCACCGCTTCGGACCGCCGGCGATCCCTGGGCCAGGCGTGGAGCGAGCCCGCCGCGCCACCGCAAGCGGTGCCTTGCTGATCACCGCAGCCGCGGCGGTGGCAGCCATGGCCTGGTCGTGGTCCCTCGGGGATCACCTCGGCCGGCCGCCCTGGCAGCCGGCGCGCTGGGAGCAGTGGTGGGGGGCACGCGAACCCCTCGACGCCGTCGCGGCCGTCGCCTCGCTGCTGGCCGTCGTGGCGTTGGGCTGGCTGGTGCTGGTCGCCGTGGTGCACCTGGGAGCCACGCTCTGGGGACTCGGCCGCCTGCGCCGGAGCACGGCCGGTCTGCTCCCCCCGTTGCTGCGCATGCTGGTGGCCGCAGCAGCTCTGGGCACGGCGACGACGGGAACCACCCCCGTCGGAGCGGCGCCGCAGCCCGCCGCCGTGGCCGATGCCGCACCGGCATCTCCTCCCGATGACGTCCCCCCGACCATGGTGCGACTCGACCCGCCGAGCACGGCCGGTGCGGCGGGCGTGCCCCGCGACGCGCCACCTCCCGCTCCGGGACCCTCCGACATCCCCGGCGCAGCGAGCCTTCGGGTCAGGGTCGAACCCGGCGACCACCTCTGGGGGATCGCCGCGTCACGCCTACGGCTCGCGCTCGGCGAGGAGCCGGACACCGAGCAGGTCCGGCCGTACTGGGCGGCGCTCGTCGAGGCCAACCGCGATCGACTGGTGGATCCCGATGACCCCGACCTGCTGCTGCCCGGTCAGGAGCTGGTGCTGCCCGGCTGACCGGCCGCCCTCACTTCACAACCACCCGCATGCCCACAGGCGCCGAGTGGTAGAGCCAGAAGGCATCCTCGTCCGCCAGACGGACGCAGCCGTGGGACACCGGGGCGATACCCAGGGGCGTGGCCAGCGGGCGGCCGTTCTGGCGGGGGATGGCGTGGAACCCGATCCCCCCCCTGAAGCGGGTCATCCACTGCATCGACACGCTGCCGTTGCCCGACGCCGTCGTCCACGGCGACTTCGAGTACACGGCGTAGGTGCCCCGAGGGGTCCGGCCTCCCGCACCCGTGGAGGCGGGCATGCTGCGCAACATGGTGCCGTCGTTGGCGATGGCGTTCACGCGCTGGTGGGCCAGGTCGACGTGGAGGTGGTTCAACCACTTCGCCGTGGGATCGACCGGCGGAGGGGGCGGTGGAGGTGGAGGTGGAGGTGGAGGTGGAGGTGGAGGTGGAGGTGGGGGAGGCGGGGGCGGTGGAGGTGGCTCCACGACGGTGGTCGTCGTGGTGGTCGTGGTGTCCGCCGGAGCCGGCCCACCGTCCTGGCCCAGGCGCGCGCCGGCCGGGCCGGCGCTCACGAACGCGGCGAGGACCGCCGCCATGCTCCAGCACAGCAGCACGCGCCCCAGCAGGCGGGCACGATCAGCAACCGGTCCCGTGCGCATGGCTACCTCCTCGGAGGGACCACCATGGTCCGACGGGACCCACCGTATCCGGGGTGGGACCGCAGGCACACAACCCGCGCTCGGCCTCCCGGCCTACGAATCAGCCCAGGCGCAGGCCCATCTCCTCGAGGCGCTGGTCGGCGGCGTCGAAGGCCACACCGAGGATGCAGGCGATGGCCCTCATGTCGTCACGCCGGATGGTGAGCACCCGACCGTTGAAGTCCTGGCGCTGCACCTGGATCATGCGCAGGTAGCGGGCCAGCATCTCGGACTCGCCGCCGCTGAGGTCCTCGAGGCGGGTGAGGTCGATCTTGGCCCCGATCGCCTCCTCCCGAGCCAGCTCCACGTCCTCGTCGCCGGCCGGTAGCAGCTGGTCGACCGGCACCTTGTAGAAGGTCGCCAGACGCGCCAGGCGGGGAACGGAGATGGCCCGCTCGCCACGCTCGTAGGCGCCGAGCACCGACGCCTTGAACTCCTGGTCTGATGCAGCTTCGACCTCCTGCAACGAGAGGTGCTTCTGTCGCCGGATGCGCCGCAGGCGCTCGCCCACGGCCTTGCCGTAGCCGTCCTGCAGTTCGTCATCCTCGACCACGTCATCGCTCATCGCACTCGTTCAGCCTTCCTGTGGAGGTTCGCTCCATCGTTACCAGGGTCGACCACTCTGCGTCGACACCTGACGGCGCCCGGCCCGGCCCCGGCCGCGTCTCCAACACTCTCGGTGAGATGATGACAGACGTGTTGCACTCGAACCAAGCCTGAGCCTGCGACTTCCCGACCAGATGCTCAGCAAGCCGTCGAGCCCTCCGGCGGGGCCGGGGCCACCAGCCCGGAGCGCAGCCCGGCCATCATCGCGGCGGCCACCACGGCGGCGGTGTCCGCTCGCAACACGTGGGGGCCGAGTCCGATCAGCTCCCGGCTCGCGCGCTCGGCGTCGGTCCAGCCACCCTCCGGGCCGACGAGGACGGTGGTGTCCGAAGCTCGCATCGGCCGACCACCTGCATCCGCCAGAGCGCCGGCGGGAAGCGGGCCACCACCGCCGGACAACCGGAGCTCGGGCAGCCAGAGCCGACGGCACTGCGACGCCGCGGCACGCACGACCTCCGCCAGTCGGTCCTGCTGGCGGGCGGCGCGCTCGCCCCGCCAGCGGACCACGGACCGCTCGGTCTCCAGCAGCTCGATCCGGTCGACGCCCAGCTCGGTGAGCTTCTGCACGACACCCTCGACGCGGTCGCCCTTCACCGGCGCGAACCCCACACGCACTCGGGGAGCCGGCGCCGAGGTGCGCACGACCTCGCCCTCCGCCACCAGCGCCTCGGACGGGGAGGGGGGCATCCGGCACATCCGGTACCCACCCCGACCGTCGGCGGCGCACACCGTCTCACCCGCTCGGAGCCGCAGCACCCTGCGGAGGTGGTGGAGGTCGGCCGGAGCCAACCCCAGGTCGTCCAAGGAGTCCACGAACACCTGGACCGCAGCCACCCGCCACGGGGCCCGCACCGCTCCGGGTGAGCCATCCGCTCCCACGACGCGCTCCGACCGCCCCGACCCTCAGGAGAACGCGGATCGGATCCGGGAGAAGAAGCCCTCCTCCTCCGGGGCGACGGCCTCGCCGCGGTGCTCGGCCAGGCTCCGCAGCAGCTGCTCGCTCTGCTCGTCGAGCTTCGTGGGCACGTCGATGTCGACCACCACCACCAGGTCGCCCCGTCCACGACCGTTGAGGTGGGGCACGCCGCGACCCTTGAGGCGGAAGACCCTGCCCGCGTCGGTGCCCCGGGGGATCGCCAGCTCCTCTGCACCGTCGAGGGTCTCCAGCTCGATCGTCGCCCCCAGCGCGGCCTGGGTCATGGCGATGCGGAGGTGGCGCACGAGGTCGTCGCCCTGGCGCTCGAGGTCGGGATGGGGCTTCACCCGCAGTCGCACGTACAGGTCACCGGGTGCACCGCCCCGGGCGCCCACCGCCCCCCGACCGCTGAGCCGCAGCGTGGAGCCGTCGTCGACACCGGGGGGCACGTCGACGGTGTAGGTGCGGTCCTCCACGACCCTGCCCTCGCCCTTGCAGGTCGGGCACGGTTCGGGAACGACCTGGCCGCTGCCTCCGCAGCGGCGGCACGCGGCGGCCGACACGATCTGGCCCAGCACGGTGTTGCGCACGGTTCGCACCTCGCCCGCGCCGCCGCAGTCGGGACAGGTCGCGGCCGAGGTGCCGGGAGCGGCGCCGGTGGCGTCGCAGTCCTCGCAGGCCACCGCCGTGCGCACGGTCACGTCGGTGCGGGTGCCGAACACGGCATCGTGGAGCTCGAGCACCGCGGCGACGTCGAGATCGGGGCCCCGGGGCGGCCCCGAAGGAGCCCGTCCGCCCCGGCCACCGAAGGGACTTCCGGAGCCGAAGAAGGCATCGAAGAGGTCGCCGAGTCCCCCGCCCGCGCCGAAGGGGTCGGCGAAGTCGAAGCCCTCCACGTTGCCGTAGCGGTCGTAGCGGCTGCGCTTCTCCGGATCGGACAGCACCTCGTAGGCGGCGGCGAGCTCCTTGAAGCGCGCCTCGGCACCGGCGTCGCCCGGGTTGGCGTCCGGGTGGTTCTGACGCGCCAGCCGTCGGTAGGAGCGCTTGATGTCCTCCGCCGAGGCGTCACGGGGAACCTCGAGGATCTCGTAGAGGTCAGCCATGGAGCACCGCCTGCACCCGCATCACGACCATCGGTGTCTCCCTCATCCCTCGGTCAGGAGCCGGCTGAGCCGCTGGCTCACCTCGGTCACCGCCGAGACGGTCTCGGCGTAGTTCATCCGGGTGGGACCGAGCACGGCGATCGCCCCGGCCGTACCCGTGTCGGAACGGTAGGGTGCCACCACCAGCGAGCACTCGGCCAGCGGCGCCACCCCGGTCTCGGACCCGATGGCGACGGTCAACCCGCCGTCGACCAGCTCCTTGAGCAAGCTGACCACCACGAACTGCCGCTCGAGCACCGTGAGCACCGACTCGATGGTCTCACGGGCGTCGAAGGAGCCGGCGATCCGACTGGTGCCGTCGACGTAGACCCACGGCTCCTCCGCCTCGGCGGCGTCCACGAGGGCGGCCAGCACCGCGGTCGCCAGGACCGAGCCGGGTGCACCCGCCGGCGGGTTCCACGTGGTGGCGTCGGCCAGCTCCCGGTCGACCAGGTCGCAGAGCAGCGCCTGGGCCCGAGGGAGCTCGTCGGCAGGAAGCTCGCCGCCGGGGAGCGCGCCCCCACCGGCGGCGCGCAGCTCCGGACCCTCGAGGTCGAGCGTGCGCTTGAGCACCACGCCGTCGGAGGTGACGAGGATCGCCATGACGTGGTGGGCGCTCAGCTCGACCAGCTGGACCGAGCGGATGGTCGCCACCGCCGCCTTCTCCCCGGTGACCACCGCGGCGGTGCCGGTGAGGCTGGACAGCAGGTGGCTCGTCTCGCGCAGCATCTGCTCCAGCTCGCCGTGGGCGACGGCGAAGAACTGCGACACCCGGGCGACGTTCGCCGGGCTGAGCGACTCTGTCCCGGTCAACGCGTCGACGAAGAACCGGTACCCCTTCTCGGTGGGGATGCGACCGGCGCTCGTGTGCGGTTGGTCGAGGTAGCCCTCGGCCTCGAGCACGTGCATGTCGTTGCGGACGGTCGCCGAGGACACCGACACCTCGGGGTGCCGGGCGATGGTGGTGGACCCCACCGGCTGGGCGGTCTCGATGTACTGCTGCACCACGGCACGGAGGATCGCCGACTTGCGGTCGTCCAGCGTCATGGAGATCTCCGGGTGGCGGTCATCGGTGGCAGCAGCTCGCAGGGTCGCAGCCCCAGCGCAGGGACGGGGCGTTGGCACTCAGTGTACGCGAGTGCCAGCTCAGCCCGCGAGGCAGCGACGGGGTGGAGCCTGCCCCGGGTGCCCGCCGGGCAGGCAACACGGCCCGCGACGGGCAGGGGCCCCGGCTCGGGAGGAGGCGGGCGCGTCAGTCGTCGAGGCGGAGCGCGCGGATGAAGGCGTCGGAGGGGATCTCGACGCGGCCGAGGCTCTTCATCCGCTTCTTGCCCTCCTTCTGCTTCTCGAGCAGCTTGCGCTTGCGGGTGATGTCCCCGCCGTAGAGCTTGGCGGTCACGTCCTTGCGGAAGGCACGCACCGTCTGGCGGCTGATGATCCGGCTGCCGATGGCCGCCTGGATGGGCACGTCGAACTGCTGGCGGGGGATGATCTCGCGCAGCTTCTCGGTCATCTTCTTGCCGTATGCCTCGGCGTTGTCACGGTGCACGATGGTGGAGAAGGCGTCGACCGGCTCGCCGTGCAGGAGGATGTCCACCTTCACGAGGTTGCCCCGCTCGTAGCCCACCGGCTCGTAGTCGAGGCTGGCGTAGCCCTGGGTGCGGCTCTTCATCTGGTCGAAGAAGTCGATCACCACCTCCGCCAGCGGGATGCGGTAGTGGAGGTCGACCCGCTCGGGGGACAGGTACTCCATCTTGGTCATCTCCCCCCGGCGCGACTGGCAGAGGTCCATCAGGGTGCCCACGTGCTCGGTGGGGGTGATGATCGAACAGGCCAGGATCGGTTCGCGGATCTCCTCGATCGACGCGGGGTCGGGAAGGTCGGCGGGGTTGTCGACGACCACCTCCTCGCCTCCGGTGGTGGTCAGCTGGTACTCCACCGACGGCGCCGTGGCGATGAGGGAGAGGTCGAACTCCCGCTCGAGGCGCTCCCGGATGATCTCCATGTGCAACAGGCCGAGGAACCCGCAGCGGAACCCGAACCCCAGCGCGCCCGAGGTCTCGGGTTCGTAGCTGAAGGAGCTGTCGTTGAGGCGCATCTTCTGCAGGGCCTCGCGCAGGTCCTCGAACTCGTCGCCGTCGACGGGGTACAGCCCGCAGAACACCATCGGCTTGGGTTCCCGGTATCCCGCCAGGGGTACACCGGCGGGTCGAGCGGCGTCGGTGACGGTCTCGCCGGAGCGTGCCTCCCCGACGTCCTTGATGCCGGCGATGAGGTAGCCGACCTCGCCGGGACCGAGCTGGTCGACCGCAGTGGACTCCGGCCGACGGACCCCGATCTCGATCGCCTCGTGGGTGGCACCGGCCTGCATGAACCGCAGCCGTGTCCCGCTGCGCAGCGCGCCGTTGACCACCCGGATGGAGCTGACCACCCCCCGGTACTGGTCGAAGTGCGAGTCGAAGATGAGCGCCTGGGTCGGTGCATCGAGGTCCCCGACCGGTGCCGGGATCCGTTCGATGACCGCGTCGAGCACCTCCGGCACGCCCTGGCCGGTCTTGGCCGAGATGGGGAGGCACTCCACGGCGGGGATGCCCAGCACCGACTCGATCTCCGCGGCGTAGCGGTCCGGATCCGCCGCGGGCAGGTCGATCTTGTTGAGCACCGCCACGATCTCCAGGTCGTTCTCCAGCGCCAGGTAGCAGTTCGCCAGCGTCTGGGCTTCGATCCCCTGCGAGGCGTCGACCACCAGGATGACCCCTTCGCAGGCGGCAAGGCTGCGGCTCACCTCGTAGCCGAAGTCGACGTGGCCCGGCGTGTCGATCAGGTTGACCACGTGGCCCTTCCACTCAAGGCGCACCGACTGCAGCTTGATGGTGATGCCCCGCTCCCGCTCCAGGTCCATGGAGTCGAGGTACTGCGCCCGCATGTCCCGCGGATCGACCGCGCCGCAGATCTCCAGCAGTCGATCGGCGAGGGTCGACTTGCCGTGGTCGATGTGGGCGATGATGGCGAGGTTGCGGATGCGGGAGAGCTCGGTCACGTCGGTGCGGGGGTTCGGGATCAGGTGTGGAGGTTTCGGTGGGTGACTCAGTTTGCCCCGAGGCCGGCAACCCGGCTGCATCGTGGCGCGGTCGCGCGCCGCCGCGGAGGTGACGGCCAGCGGGCCAACCGCTACGCTGTGAGCTTCGTTCGCCCGGGCCCCCGTCCGGGCAGACCCCAGTCGAAACACCCCGGCGCACGGCGCGCCCGCGCAGCACTCCAGAGGCAGACACCCGATGGCCAACATCAAGAGCCAGATCAAGCGCAACCGCCAGAACGAGAAGGCCCGCGCCCGCAACAAGGCCGTGCGCAGCGAGCTCAAGACGACCACCAAGGCCGCGGAGGCGGCCATCGGCACCGACGACCTCGACGCCGCGCTGGTGAGCGCCATCCGCCGGATCGACACCGCCGCCCAGAAGGGCGTGATCCACAAGAACAGCGCGGCGCGCAAGAAGTCCCGCCTGTTGAAGAAGGCCAACGCCGCCGGCTGAACCCACTCGCCGGCTGAACCCACTCGCCGGTGGAACGCACCTGCCGGTGGACGTGAAACCCGCGCTGCTCGTGCAGACGGCTGGCCGTCCCCGTCGGCGGGCTCCGCTCCCGCCGGACAGCACGGGGATCCAGGTTCCAACGACTCGAGCGGTAGGTCGCAGGGACGAGTCGTCTCGGTGCTGTGGCACAGGTCGCACGCTGAGAACCTGCGCCGAGGTGGGGACTCTGCCTATTCTCTCCGCAGTGAGTTGTCGCGAGTATCGAACTACATGATCTCCGTACCCAAGTCCGCACGCATCACCCTCATCGCCGTGATCAGCGTGCTGCTCGGCGTCCTCCTCGGCCCCTCGCTCACCCCGGTCGATGCCGGTGCCCATGGCACCCCCTCCGGGGAGCACCGCACCCAGCCGACGCCGTAGCCGCGGCGTGGCGCAGGCCGATCGCCCTGAAGCCGTTCGGCCCCCGGCCGGCGATCAGCGCTTCCGACCCCGGACGGCACCCGGGGCCGAGCCGGCGGTGCGAGACCCTGCACCACCACCGCTCAGCGCCGCCAGGCGGGCGACGAGCAGCTCCATCACCGCCTCGGGAGGCGCGGCGGTGGCTCCCCGGAGCTCCACGTCCGCCGTCGCCAGCAGCTGCACCGCCCGGGCCACCTTCGCCGATCCCAGCTTGCGTCCCTGCACCATCGCCTTCTTGGCGGGATAGGTCGACCCCTTCATCCCCAACAGAGCGGCGGCGGCCTTCTCGTCGGCCACACCGCTGCCGTCGAGGCGCAGCATCCGCTCGTAGTGGGACTGGAGGGTCACCATCACCTGGAGGGGATGGCGCTCACCTCCCCCCAGCAGCCGCCGCAGCTTGTCCACGGCGTCACCGACCCGGCCGGCGTCGATGGCGTCGGTGAGCTCCCAGGGCGGCACCCCGCCCGCCTCACCGAGGTAGGGAACGACGTCCGCGACACCCAGCGGCTCGGCAGGCCCGCCGGGTCTGCCGGGCTCCCCGTGCGCGCCCGCGAGGACCTCCAGCACCCCGCCGAGGCGGTGCAGGTCCTCGCCGAGGACGTCGAGGACGTGCCGCCGGGCGGCGGGATCGAGCTGGACCGGCGCGGCGTCGAACTGCTCGTCGGCCCAACCCTGTCGGGCCTTGCCGGAGGGGAGGCCTGCGTCCAGCACCGCTCCCCCACCGGCCGACACCGCCTCGGTGAGGGCCTTGGGCAGCGGCGTCGCACGCGCCCCCGGCGTGATGGGCCGATCCCACACCAACACCAGCTCGCACTCCGGCGGCGGCTGACCCACCAGCTCGACCAGCTCGGCCACCTCGCTCGTGGGGAAGCGGGCGAGGTTGCGGGCCACCACCACGCGCGTGCCGAACATGGACACGGTGGAAGCCGCCATGACCACCGCACCGAGCTCGTAGTCGTCACCCCGGAACTCCTCCACCACCTCGGCCCGGCCGCGCTCACCCACCAGGTCGCGCACCAGCTGGGCGGCGGCCTCCGAGAGCAGCACGGCGTCGTTGCCCTTGACCAGGTGCACGCTCACCCGGGTTGCTCCCATCGCTCCTGCAGCAGGGTCGCCACCAGGTCCGAGGCCCGCCGCGCGGGGCGGACCGACGTGGTCCGCACCAGGCGGGCACCGTCGAGCACCGCCAGGGTGGTGGCGACCGCCACCTCGGTCTCCGCGGCGGCCACCGTGGCGCCCTCCACCCACGGCTCCAGTGCGCCCGGCACCCATCGCCGCTGAGCACCCGACCACGATCCAGCCCCCGCGTCGGGTCTCTGAGGAGGCACCGAAGCTGCCGGGTCGGCCACGAGTCGGCTCGCGCCGCCGG
Source organism: uncultured Microthrixaceae bacterium (assembly GCA_964420125.1). Lineage (GTDB taxonomy): Bacteria > Actinomycetota > Acidimicrobiia > Acidimicrobiales > Microtrichaceae > CAYQQQ01. The sequence goes on along the minus strand of CAYQQQ010000009.1, from coordinate 82,169 downwards.
CACCACCGCCACCGCCGATCCAGCGGGAGCGGAGGCGCGAGAGCACCTCCGGTGTCGCGACCACGACCGGGGCCCGGTCCCGCGCTCCAGCGTCAGCGCCGCCGGCAGCGCCATCACCGGCGACCAGCTCCGCCAGCGCCTCGACCAGCGCGTCGGCCAGCGCCTCGTCGGCGAGGGTGATCAGGTCCACCTCCGCCGTGGTCGCCACCTCGAGGTCTGCGACGGTCGCCACCCGGCACCCGAGCGGACCCGGGGGGTCGGGGTGCGCTCGCAGATCCGACAGCACGGCGTGCAGCGCGTCGGAGGTACCGGCCAGCTCCACAGCCGCAGCTCCGTCTCGGAGCACCGTGGCCGCCCGCGCTCCTGCCTCCTGCACGCGCTCCGCCGACACCTCGAGGAGACCGACCACCACCGCTCGGGTGGTCACGTCGTGATGTCGTCCACCCAGGCGCAGCTGGGTCCGGGAGGGTCTCACCGGCTCGTGGTCAACCACCTCGACCGACATGGCGCCAACCTAGCCGCCGGTGCGACGGCGCCCGGCGGGAGGAGGGCAGCAGCCGACGGTGCCGGTGGTCCCCGCGTCGATGGGAGGCCCGGACCAGGATGCGCCCGCGACTCCTCGCAGGAGGGTGGCCGCTCGACGACCCGGGCTCTGAGCTGTTCGACCAGCTCCACGGGGACGTCGCGGGCGCTGGGCTCGCCGACCACGGCCCCCACCCGGGCGATCCCGCGAGCGGCGAGGGCGTCGAGGACGTCGCCGGGCGTGGCCGGATCGCGCACCACGAGCACCCGGATGCCACAGCGATCGAGCAGCGCGACGCCATGTCCCAGCTGGAGCTCCCCCAAGATCGTGCCGGGCGGTCGGCACAGCACGACGAGCACCGCGACCAGCAGCGCGTACGCCGCCGGCGCTCCCTTCCGGCGATGGACCACCACGGCCAGGGCGGCCACCACCGCCAGCAGGCACCAACCCCACAGGGCCAACCGAGGCACCGACAGCTGCGAGGCGACACGGGCAACCGCATCGATCCACCACAGCAGGACCCCCGTGGGCCACTGCAGCAGCGCGGCAGGCTCGACGCGGATCAGGCCGGCAACCAGCCCGGCGGTGAGACCGGACATCATCACGAACCCCGCCGCCGGCTCGGCGAGCAGGTTGGCGGGCACCGCCACCACCGAGGCAGTGCCGAAGCGGGTCGCCATGACCGGCAGCGCACCCGCCTGCGCCGCCAGGGTCACCGACAGCGGCAGTCGAAGCCACGAGGGACCTGGCAACCACGCCTGCAGCGGCCGGCTCAGCAGCACCAGCGCCACGGTGGCGGCCAGGGACAGCTGGAAGCCCACCGAGTGCACCAGCATCGGATCGGCGATCAGGAGCACCACGGTGGCCAGGCTCACCACGCGCATCCCGGGAGCTCGCCGTCCGACCGATGCCGCCCACAACCCGAGTCCGGCCATGGTCGCCGCTCGCAGCACCGACGGCTCCGCCCGGGTGAGCACGACGAAGGCCGCCACGGCTCCCGCTCCCGCTGCCAGCCGGAGCCGAGAGCCGCAACGTCGGAAGAGCGGCGCCAGCACCGCCAGCAGGAAGGCCACGTTCTGACCCGACACCGCCAGCAGGTGGGTGAGGCCGGCCACCCGGAAGCGGTGGCGGGTGAGCTCGCTCTGGCCTCGATCGTCGCCCACCACCAACCCCAGGTACAGCCGACGGTGGGGTTCGGAGAACGACGATGCGCCTCTCTCGAGGCGCTCCAGCACGCCGTTGGCGACCGCGAACCAGGCCGGCGTGCCGCGTGCCCGCTCCACTCGCAGGACCTCGAGGCGCCCTGCCAGGTGCCGGCTGCGGACCCACCCCGTCGGCGCACCCGTGAGCGGCGACGGTCGGGCCCGCACCCGCACGCGATCACCCATCCGGAGCCCTCGCACCACCCACTCCCTCTGGCGTGGCACGAGCGCGCTCCAACGCCGCCCGCCGACGACCAGCTCCACACGAGTGCCGTAGGTCGTCGGCTCGGGGTCACCCCCCAGCTCGGCCACGCCGTCGACCACGGCGGGCAGGGGCTGCTGCAGCCCTGCCAGGTCGAGCTCCGCCCGCCACAGCACCGTGGCGGCCACGACGGCGGATACGGCCAGCCCGACGGCGCGGCGGGATCGACTCCGGTCATCGGGTCGCCGCCCTGTCCCCTGCCGCCATGCCGTGGCCACCAGCAGGCCGGTCGCCGCCACCGCCAGGCCGGTCCACTCCGGCAGCACCGACGCGCACACCGCCGCGAGCCCGGCGCACAGCGCCGCCACCACCACCGCGGCGTCGCTGATCATCGGACCACCACCAGGTCACGAAGGGACTCGAGCTTGGCCTCGCCGATCCCTCGCACGTCGAGCAGCTGCTCCACAGAGGTGAACGGCCCGTTGGCCTCCCGGTAGGCCAGGATCGCCTCGGCGGTCGCCGGTCCGACACCCGGGAGGCCGTCGAGCTGCTCGGCGGTGGCGGTGTTCAGCTCGACCGGCCCCGCAGCGGCGGTGGCGCCACCGCCAGTGGTCCCACCGGGGCCGCCCGCCGCGGCGACCGCGCTGGTGGGGACCTCGGCGGGGACCTCGACCCCGACCGCCGGCACCACGATGCGAGACCCGTCTGCCACCGGGGCGGCCAGGTTGACCCGCTGGGCATCGGCCCCTGGTGCGAGGCCCCCGGCGGCGGCGACTGCGTCCACGACCCGGGCGCCGGCGGCGACGTGGACGACCCCCGGGGCGAGCACGGCGCCCACGACGTGCACCACGACCTCCTCCGGTCGAGCTCGTGTCGAGGTGGGATCGGCTGCGGCGGTGGTGGCGGAGGCCGATGCGGGGGCGCTCGGAGCGGTCGACGAGGCGCCGGCGCCCTCAGCCATCGGCATCCTCTCCTCCAGCGGTGCCGGCCGGCCCACCCACCGCCAGGCCACGACACCCGCCACGAGCGCGACCGCGAGCAGCAGGACAGCTGCTCCGCGGAGCTCGGGACGCGGACGCGCTCCAGGGCGCTCGTCGGGCCGGTGCTTCGACCGACCGGCGCGTGATCGCAGCACCTCCAGCGCCTCCGCCCCGGGGAGGGCGCTCGGACGGGGGAGCTCCGGCACCGGGTCACCTTCCTCCACGCCGTCGGCTGCGAGGGGGAGGCCGATGGCCACAGTAGGCCTGCAGCACCGTCGCGGGGAGCCACGTCACCGGGTCGGACAACCCGGTCCTCGGTCGACCGCAGATCGAGCTCCGGTCAACCGCCCCCCGCTTCGGGGCCCCACCGATTGCAGATCGAGCTCCAGCACCCCGACGGCAACAGTTCGACCCCAGCAGGAGGGACGACCGGATCCGCGTCGGGTCGGGGCGGCCGAGGCCCGGGTCCGGACGCCCGCGTCAGAACAGGCGGGCGGACAGCTTGCGGCGCCACGCCGTGCGGTCGGCCTCGTCGGCCACCAGCTCGAGCAGGTCGACGAAGCGCTCGCGGGCGTCGTCGTCGGCCTTCACCTGCTCCAGCAACCCCGCCAGCTCGGCCTCGATGTCCGCCTGGCTCCCGATCTCTCCGCCCATGCGAGCCAGCGCCGCCACCCGGCGCACGTCGGCGGTCTCGGGGATCCGCTCCAGCAGCTCGAGGGCCTCCTCGCCGGACCCCTGCCCGGCCAGCAGCTCGGCCAGGGCCAGCACGGCAGCCTCGTTGCCCGGCTCGAGCTCGAGGGCTTGGCGAAGGCTCGCCTCGTCACCGGCGGCCACCAGCAGGTCGACCTCGCTGGGCTCGGCCCCTCCGGAGCCGTCGACCAGGCGCTGCACGAACTCCCGCACCTGCGCCTCGGGCTGGGCGCCCATGAAGCCGTCGACCACCTTGGCGTCGACCAGGGCGTACACCGCCGGGATGGACTGCACCTGGAACGCCTGGGAGACCGCCGGGTTGGCGTCCACGTCGACCTTGGCCAGCTCGACCGCGCCGTCGGTCTCGGCGATCACCGTCTCCAGGATCGGGCCCAGGGTCTTGCAGGGCGAGCACCACTCGGCCCACAGGTCGACCACCACCGGCACGGTCCGCGACCGCTCGACCACCTCGGTCTCGAAGGTCGCATCGGTCACGTCGGCCATGGGGCTCCACCTCGGCTGGCTGTGGGGATCGGGCAGCGACCAACTGTAGGCCCTCCCGGGTCGGTGGCAGTAGCGTGGAACTCCTTGCCGCCGGCGGGCTGCCGGGGCGGGCGCACACCGAGCGAGCCAGCGAGCGAGGCACATGTCGACCGAGACCAGCACCGAGGGGCCCGAGGGCATCGACGTGGCCGGCGTGACCGGCTGGTTCACCGAGCACGTCGCCGGGGTGGAGCCGCCGCTGGGGTTCCGCCTCATCGCCGGCGGCCACTCCAACCTCACCTTCGAGGTGGCCGACGCCGCCGGTGGGCGATGGGTGCTGCGCCGACCCCCTCTGGGCCAGGTCCTCGCCTCCGCCCACGACATGGGCCGCGAGCACCGCATCATCTCGGCGCTGGCGGCCACCGACGTGCCGGTGCCCTCCACCCAGGGCCTCTGCACCGACGACGCCGTCAACGGCAGCCCCTTCTACGTGATGGACTTCGTGGAGGGCACGGTGGTGCGGTCCAGAGCGGAGGCCGAGGCCCTCTCGGTCGACCAGCGACGGCGTGCCGGCGAGTCGCTGATCGACGTGATGGCCGCCATCCACGCCGTCGACGTCGACGCGGTGGGCCTGGGCGAGCTGGGCCGCAAGGAGGACTACATCGCCCGCCAGCTCAAGCGGTGGTTCGGCCAGTACCGCCAGAGCGACGAGCAGGTGCCCGGCGGCCTCGGACTCGACGCCGTGGAGCGCACCCACACCGTGCTCTCCGAGCGCATCCCTGCGCAGCAGGCAGCGGCGGTCGTGCACGGCGACTACCGCCTCGACAACTGCATGATCGACGACGCCGGCGCCATCGTGGCGGTGCTCGACTGGGAGATCTGCACCCTCGGCGACCCGCTGGCCGACGTGGGCATGCTGCACGTCTACTGGACCGACCCCGGCACCGCCGCCGTGCTCCCCCAGGCCGCCCCCACCGCCCTGGAGGGCTTCCCCACCAAGGCAGAGCTGATGGACCGCTACGCCGCGGCGTCCGGCGCCGACCTGTCCGAGCTGCCGTTCTACATCGCCTTCGGCTACTGGAAGCTCACCTGCATCATCGCCGGCGTGTACGCCCGCTACGCGGGCGGCGCCATGGGCGACGTCCCGCCCCAACAGGTGGAGGGGTTCCGGCTCATGCTCGACATGCTGGCCACGAGCACCGAGGCCGCCGTCGAGGAGATGCGATGAACGACCTGGTCGAGCTGCACGACAGCCCCGAGCTGGTGGCACCGGTCATGCTGCTCGCCCTGGAGGGCTGGATCGACGCCGGCGGCGCCGCCGCCAGCGCCATGGCCACCCTGCTGGCCACCACGGACCCGCGGCCCGTGGCCACCTTCGACGCCGACCGCATCATCGACCACCGTGCGCGCCGACCGATCATGCAGCTCGTCAACGGCCTCATCACCGGGCTCAGCTGGCCCTCGACCGAGCTCATGGCCGGCACCGACGCCGTCGGCAACGACCTGCTGCTGCTCTCCGGCGCCGAGCCCGACTTCGAGTGGGCGGCCTTCACCGAGGCGGTGCTCGAGCTGGCCGAGGACGTCGAGTGCCGGATGATCGTCTACTTCGGCGCCTACCCCGCGCCCGTCCCCCACACCCGGGCGACCAACCTGGCGGTGACCACGTCCTCGGTCACCCTCTCGGACCAGCTGCGGGGCTACGTGCGGGGCTCGTTGGACGTGCCCGCCGGGATCCAGGCCAGCCTGGACGTGGAAGCCAACCGCATCGGCATCCCCACCCTCGGCCTGTGGGCGCAGGTGCCCCACTACGTGAGCTCGATGGCCTACCCGGGAGCCAGCCTCGCCCTGCTGGAGGGGCTGTCCGACGTCGCCGGCCTCACCCCCGACACCGGACAGCTGGCCGCGGATGCCGCAGCCACCCGCGACCGCCTCGATCGGCTGGTGGCCGAGAACCCCGAGCACCAGGCGATGGTGCAGCAGCTGGAGCAGGTGGTGGATGCCGGCATCGGCGGACCCGACGCCGACGCGCCGGTGCTGGGCCTCGGCGACCTCCCCTCCGGTGACGAGCTGGCCGCCGAGCTCCAGGAGTTCCTCAACCAGCGCCCCGACGAGGACTGACTGCCGCCCGGTCAGCCGCCGGAGGGCCGGGGCAGCGGCTCGTAGTCGGGCAAGGTGATGCCCGGAGGGAGCTCGGTGTAGAGGGTGACCGGATCCGGGTCGTCGCCGAACACCGCCGGGGGCTCCTCGGGCCACTGACCCGGAAGGAAGCGCTTGCCGCCCTGGGCGTAGGCCCACATGCCGGTGCCCTCGGTGCCGACCTCGTCGGGCCCCTCGGCCTCGCCGTCCCACCAGATCTCCACCTGGTCGTCGATGCCGGCGTAGTCGGTGAACGGCCAGAACTGCCGGTTGCCCCAGGACAGCTGCGGGGCCAGCACGTTGCTGGCGATCACCGTGGTGGAGAAGATCCGGGCCTGGAAGGTCTCGGGGGTGAGCTCCGGTCCCGCCCCCTGCATCACGCCCATCAGGAACTGCAACGAGGGTGACACGAGCGCCGACTGGCGGGCGGGAGGCGGCTCGCCCCAGTACCACTCGTACACGTACGCGGAGCCCGCCACCTTCGGGCTCACCCGCGCGAACAGGCTGGAGGGGCCGAAGGCGTGCTGCCACTGCGACTGGTCGTAGGTGCGGCCGAACAGCGTCGAGTCCGCCAAGGCGGTCCCGGCGAGCACCCACTCCGGTTCGTAGTCCTGCTGGGTGGCGGTGTCGGTGAGCGACTGAGGAGCCAGGGGATCGCCGGTGAAGAGGACGGTGGTGACGCCCCGGTCCTTCATGCGGGCCAGGATCTCGCGAGCCTGGCCGGTGAGCGAGACCGGGTCGGTGTAGGAGGCGACGTCGGCGAGCTCGACCCCGTACTCGGCGAGCTGCGCCTCGAAGCGGGCCCTCTGCTCCTCGGCCTCCGGGTTGGAGCTGAGGTAGATGTAGCCGAACCTGCGCTCCTGGTCGGCGACGGCCTCGCCGCCGTGGGAGGCCTTCCGGCCGGCGAGGCGCTTGCCGACGTACTCCGAGGCCAGGATCGAGTTCTGATCGGTGTTGGGGCCGATGGCCCACACGTAGGGCGCGCGGTCGATGTAGAACTGGGCTTCGGCCGCCTGGTTGCAGGCCACGCACATCACCTCGTTGGCCGCCAGCGTGTCGGCGAACGCCGTGCCGAACGACGGGCCCCCCAGCACCATGAAGGGCTGCAGGTCGCGGGCGATCGTCTCCGCGTCGGCGGTGGCCGCCACGGGGTCGGTCGCCGATCCGGTGGCGGTGTAGGGCACCAGGTCGATCGAACGCCCGTAGGTCTCGTAGTACTGCTCGTACATGCGGGCGTAGCCCTCGTAGGTGGCGAAGACCTCCTCGTTCGTGTCGGTCAGGCCGATCTGGTCGTAGATGAAGCTCAGCACCGGGTCGTTGGGCTGGGGCAGGTACACCACCACCTTCACGGACTCCGCCGTCACCCCGGTGGCGGTGGCGCCGCCGTTGTCGCCATCGAACGGGGCGAAGCAGTCCGGCGGCGGGCTGAGCGGCAGGGCCAGGTATCCGGTCTCGGTGTCGCACCGAGCCCCCCAGTCGATCTCGTCGACGGTGCCGAGCTCCTCGGCGAGGAAGAACGGCACCACGTCCTCGGGCAGCTCGCTGGCTTCGGTGGTGGGAGGTCCCGTCGTCGTGTCCGACGCCGCCTCCTCCGACTCCGGAGCCGTGCCCAGCACCAGGACGGCCACCGCCACCAACGCCGCCAGCACGGCCCCCAGCGGACCGAAGCGCCGAAGCGCGGACGGTGGTTCGCTCGATGCCATCGGCTTCATCGCCGCACCTCCTGGTACGCGTTCGGGCTCATGTGCCGGCTCCTGGCGCCGCGCTCATCGGGACACCGGCGGCGCCGCTGCGCGCCACCGCCGCACCGTCCGAGCCGAGGTAGCTGGCGACCACGAGCGGGTCCTCGAGCACTGCGGTGGGCGTCCCCTCGGCGATGACCGAGCCGCTCTCGAGCGCCACCAGACGGTCGGACACGGCAGCCACCAACGGCATGTCGTGCTCGATGAGCAGGATCGAGCAGCCGAGCTCCGCCCGGATGCGGCGGAGGAGGCCCACGAGTGCCTCCACCTCGGGCTGCGCCAGCCCTGCGGCCGGCTCGTCGAGCAGCAGCAGCGTGGGCTGGTGGGCCACCGCGGTGGCGAGCTCCACCACCCTGCGGGTGCCGGTGGAGAGGTCCGCCACGAAGTGGTCGCGGTGTGCCCCGAGGGCGAAGGCCTCCGCCAGCTCGTCGACCCGTGCGGCGACCGCAGCCTCGGTGTCGGCCCAGGCCGGCAGCCGGAAGGCGGCATCCAGCAGGTTGCGCGACAGCAGGGACTGCTCCAGCCCCACGGCGATGGCCTCGTTCACGGTGAGGCCGGGGAACAGGCGACCGCCCTGGAAGGTGCGCCCCAGCCCACGGGAGAAGCGGCTGCGGGCGGGCACGGCCGTGACGTCGTTGCCGGCGAGCCGGACGACGCCGTGGTCGGCCCGCTGGTAGCCGCTCACCAGATCGACCACCGTGGTCTTGCCGGCGCCGTTCTGGCCGATGAGACCGACGATCTCTCCCGGACCCACCCGGAAGCTCACGTGCGACACCGCCTCGATGCCACCGAACCGACGGACCAGGTCGACCGCCTCCAGCGCGTCGGGCCGCGGGTCGGCATCCACGGGGGGCGCCCCGGAACCGGACGTGGTGGCGGTCGGGGCCGCCACGTGGGGCGTCGCCGGGACCGCCATCGATGCGGATGTGGGAGCGACCCGAGCCTCGCGGTTCGTTGGGGACGCTCCGTCGCCCCCGCCGGCCAGGAAGACCTCGCGCAGCAGGTCGTGTCGGTTGGCCATCTCGGCCGCAGGTCCGCTGAACCGGACGACGCCGTGCTCCAGGAACACCGCCCGGTGCGCCATGGTGAGCGCAACGTTGAGCGACTGCTCCACCAGCAGCACGGCGGTGCCGGCCTCGGCGACCGCCCGGACCATCGCCGCCAGCTGACCCACCACCAGCGGCGCCAGCCCGAGGCTCAGCTCGTCGATCACGAGCAGCTTCGGCTCCGACATGAGTGCCATGGCCAGGGCCAGCATCTGCTGCTGGCCCCCGGAGAGGTTCGCCGCCGGCTCCTCCAGGCGACCGGACAGCGCGGGGAAGGCATCGAGTGCCGCAGCCTCGCGCTCGGCCAACCGGGCGTCGTCGCCCCGCAGCAGCCAACCGCCGACCCGGAGGTTCTCCCGCACGGTGAGCCCGGGGAACACGCCCTCCCCGCCGGGCACCTGGCTCAGGCCGGCCGCCGCCGCCCGGTCGGGCGAGGCGCCGGTGAGGTCCTGCCCGTCGAACCGCACCCGACCGCCGACGGGGGTCAGCACTCCGGAGATGGCGCGCAGCGTGGTGGTCTTGCCCGCCCCGTTGCCGCCGAGCAGCGCCACCACCTCACCGGGGTGCACCTCGAGGTCCACGTCGTGCACCACCACCAGGTCGCCGTAGCCGGCTCTCAGGCCCTCGACCTCCAGCAGCGGCGGCCCGGCCACGCCTGCGTCCGCGACAGCACCCGTACGGGCGGGCGCCGCCGGCGCGCCCGTGTCCGGTTCGCGAACCCCGAGTGCGTCGGGACGCCCGACCAGAGCGAACGCGACCCGGTCGCGCACCCGCAGCACCCAGCCGGCCACCCCGCCTGGTGCCACCAGGAGCACGATCAGCGCGCCGAGCCCGGTGGCCAGCAGCGACCAGGGTGCCGGCAGCATCCACTGGGCGCCGCGCTGCACGACCGCGCCCAGCACCCCGCCGCCGAGAGAGCCGAGGCCGCCCACCACCGTGGCCACCAGGGCCGAGACCGACTCCCCCGGGGCGTAGGCGTCGGGACGGAACGCCCCTTGCTGCACCACGATCACCACACCTGCAGCCGCGGCCACGAACCCGGAGGTGGCGAACGCGCTCAGCTTGGCGACGGTCGGGTTCACCCCGAAGGCCACGACGCCCGGCTCGTTGTCGCGCATCGCGACCAGGACCCGTCCGGTGCGGCTGCGTCGGAGGCCGGCCAAGCCCGCCACCGCCAGCACCACCACGCCGAGTGCGAACCAGTAGAGGCGCAGCGGCGTGTCGAGGGGGATGCGGTGGAACAGCGACGGCCGGGGGAAGGACGTCTCCGGGATCCAGCGCCTGGCGCGGTTGGAGAACACCCACTCCGAGGCGGCGATGCCGATGGCCAGCGTGACCACGGCCAGGTACAGGCCCCGCACGCGCAACGCCGGCAGGCCGACCAGCACGGCCACCAGCGCCCCGGTGGCACCCCCCACCAGCAGCGCCACGAAGGGATCCCAGCCGTGCTCGGCCATCCCCACGGCACCGACCGCACCTCCCGCGCCCACGAAGGCCATCTGTCCCAGCGAGACCTGGCCGGCCCACCCGGTCAGCACCACGATCGACACGCCGACCAGGGCGAAGGCCGCCACCACCCCGGCCTTGAGCTGGCCGTTCGTGCCCATGAAGGCCGGCCCGACGACGACCGCGGCCGCCACCAGCAGCGAGGTGCCGTAGCGAAGGAGCCGGACGCGGGGGGAGGTGCGGACCTCGACGGGGAGCTCGTGGGCTTCCGCTCCGGCCTGCCAGGACGACTGCTCCTCGCGTTCCGCTCGCGTGGTGCCGGCACGGTAGAGCAGCAGGCTCAGCAACACGAGCCCCGCCAGGATCGGTCCCATCAACGCCAGGTCGCCGGTGTTCCAACGCACCCCCGACTCCAGCACGCCGAGGGCCACTGCGGTGGCGGCGATGGCCACCAGGTGGGTCATCTGCCCGACGACCACCGCGGTCAGGGCCCGCAGGAGCACGGCCAGTCCGAGTCCCAGTCCGAAGGACAGCCCGGAGATCCCCGCGGTCAGCGTGACCGAGGCGAACGACAGCAGCGTGGCCAGCACCCACACCCGGGTCTCGATGCGCTGCACGGGCACGCCCAGGGTGGCGGCCCGGTCGATCCGCTCGGCTGCGGCGCGCACGGCCACCCCGGTGTCGGTTCGGCGGAGCATGAGCGCCACCCCACCCAGCAGCACGGGGGCCACCAGCACGGCGACGAGGTCGTTGGCGTTGAACCCCACGCCCCCGATCTGCAGGTTGAGCTCGAAGGGTGGAGGGATGCGCCGGATCCCCGGCCCCTCACCCCAGAGCTCGGGCAGGAGGAGCGAGCCGAAGGCCAGCACCTGGGCGATGCCCAACGTGGCGACGGTGAGCAGCAGTCGCGGGGAGCGGGCGAAGCGCCGCACGACCAGGAGGTCGGCCAGCACCCCCACGACGACCGCGGCACCCAGGCCCAGCACCACGCCGAGGAGCCACGGCAACCCCGAGAGGGTGATGAGCAGCACGGTGAGGGTCGCCGGGAAGGCGCCCAGGTCGCCCTGGGCGAAGTTGACCACTCGGTTCGCCCGCCAGACGAGCGCCAAACCCACCGCGCCGAGCGCTCCGACCAGGCCGAGGATCGCCCCGGAGAGCATGGCGCCGGCGGGCAGGGGGAAGACCACCATCTGGAAGAGGAGGATCAGCACCGGCGGCGCCGACGTGCGCAACAGCTGGAGCCTCGCCCGTCCTAGCGCGTTCACGCGGCGTACCGAAGCATCTCGTCCCCCGATTCCCCGGTCGGAGGGTAGCGGATCGGTCCGACCCACCTGGGGTTCCTCGCCAAGGTGCAACCTCGTCCTCCACGACGACTCAGCGCGCCGATGGGCGCGACGTTCCACCAGCTGGGTGATCTCCCCTGGCTCCCGCCTGCCGACCCGTCACTGGAACGACCGCTTCAGCGATCGTCGAGGACAGTGTTAGTCATACGTCTAAGGCGCGTCAATCGCACCGGTTCCAATGAGGCGCCGCGACCGGCAAGGCTCTCAGGACGCCCAACCTGCAGCAGCCGGCCCCTACTCGATCAGCTGCAGCTCGTCGGCGGCGTGGGCCGCCTTGCAGGCGGAGCGCTGCAGCTTGCCGGAGGACGTCTTGGGCACCGTCCCCGGCTCCACGAGGAGCACCTCCTTGGGGGGGATCCCCTCGGCCTGGGTGACCGCGACGGTGACCTCACGGCGGATCTCCTCGAGGTTGCCGCCCTTGCACTCAGCCACCACCACGATGTTCTGGGCGCCGTGACGACCCTCGACGCCGAAGGCGATCACGTTGCCGGTGCGCACGCCCTCGACCTCGCCCACCACCTTCTCGATGTCCTGGGGGTACACGTTGCGCCCCCCCACGATGATCACGTCCTTGGACCGACCGCAGACCACGAGCTCCCCACCCACCGTGTAGGCCAGGTCACCGGTGTGCAGCCACCCTTCGGCCAGCAGCTCCTCTGTCGCCTCCGGCTGGCGGTAGTAGCCGGAGGTCAGCGACGTCCCCCCGAGCTGCAGCTCGCCCACCTGCCGGTCGGCGAGCACCTCGGAGGTGCCGGGCCGCACGATGCGCATCTCCATCCCCGGCACCGGGCTGCCCAGCAGCGCCAGCTCCATGGCCCCCTCGGCCTCGGGCTCCGCCGGGCGTGCGTCGCCCTCCAGCTCGAGGGAGCGCCGATCGACCCAGTCGGTCTGGAGCCCCTTCTCCGGTACGGGGAAGCAGCCGGCGATGCACACCTCGGCCATGCCGAAGGCGGGGTAGGCGCTGGCGGGGTCGAGGCCGAACCGCTCGCCGGCGTCGAGGAACGCCCGGAAGGTGGCGGCGTCCACGGGCTCGGCGCCGTTCAACATGATGCGTGCCGCGGAGAGGTCGAGCGGCTCCTCGCATCGACGCAGGGCCCGAGCAGCAAGGGCGTAGGCGAAGTTCGGTCCGGCCGTGCCGGTGCCCCGGTACTCCGACATCCAGCGCATCCACCGCAGCGGCCGGGCCAGGAAGTCCTGGGGTGCCCCCTGGGCAAGGTTCAGGTCCATGCACATGGGGATGGCCAGCAGGCCGATCAGGCCCATGTCGTGGTAGAGCGGCAGCCACGACACGATCGTGTCGTCGCTGGTGACCCTGGCCGCCTCGCAGGCGCCGTCGTGGTTGTTGCAGATCGCCCGATGGGTCAGCATCACCCCCTTGGGCTCGGAGGTGGACCCGGAGGTGAACTGCAGCACCGCCAGTGCGTCCTCGTCGGAGGGGGGACGGCGGTAGCCGTCGGCGCCCGGCCCGTCCGGACCGAGCAGCTCGTCGAGGCCCACGAACGGCGGGTCGCCCTCGACCGGCTCCACGAAGGCCGCCAGCTCGGAGTCGATCACCACCACCGAGCTGTCGGAGCGACGGATCCGGTTGCGGGTCTGCTCGATGAACTGCTCCACCGCTCCCATCCGCATGGGCAGGGGCATCGTCACCAGGGTCGCACCGGTCAGCCACACCGCCTGGATGGTCGTGATGAGCTTGCGGGTGGTGGGCCCGAGGAGAGCGACGTGGTCCCCGGGCTTCACGCCCCGGGCCTGCAGGCCAGCGGCGACCGTGCGGGCCTCGAGGTGGAGCTGGGACCACGCGACGGTCTCGTGGTCGTCGCCGGCGATGAAGGTGATCGAACGTCGGTCGATCTCCGCGACGCGCTCGATTCGGTCGATGAGTGACAGCACGCTGATGTGACCTCGTTTCGTCGTTCGACGTTACAGGGCGTCTACCCCCGCTGCACCGAGGCGACGGACGGCGTTCACCTACCGCGTCGATCAGGTGACGAGGTTGACCAGCTTCGGTGGACGGGCGATCACCTTGCGGGGCTCGCCTCGAAGATGCGTCTGGACCTTCGGCGAACCCAGCGCGGCGGCCACGCAGGCGGCTTCGTCGGCGCCTGCGGGCACCTCCAGGCGCTCCCGCACCTTGCCGTCGACCTGCACGACCAGGGTGACGGTGTCCTCGACCAGCATCGCCGGGTCGGCGCGGGGCCACGGTCGATCGTGGACGTGGTCCCCCGTGTGGCGGCGGGCCCAGAGCTCGGCGGTGACGTGGGGCACCGCCGGCGCCAGCAGCTCGATCAGGGTGTCGAGCGCGTCGTCCAGCGTGTCGAGGTGGCCACCTTCGGGGGACTGCACGGCGCGGTACAGCTCGTTGAGGAAGGCCATCGCCTTGGCGACCGCCACGTTGTAGGCCCACCGCTGGAAGCTCTCGGTCACCTCCGCCACGAGGCGGTGGGTGGCGCGCCGCAGCGCCAGGTCGGCGTCGGTGGGCTCGCCGCGTCGGGGCGGGTGCTCCGCCAGCAGCTCCGAGTCGGGCACGGCCAGGCGCCACAACCGGTGCAGGAAGCGGTTGCAGCCCTCGAGGCCGAAGTCCTCCCAGTCGACGTCCTCCTCCGGGGGCTTGACGGCCAGGTGGGCCAGCCGGAGCGTGTCGGCGCCGAGGGTGTCGATGATCTCCTCGGGGGCGACCAGGTTGCCCTTCGACTTGGACATCTTGGACCCGTCGAGGCGGATCATCCCCTGGGTGAACAGCCGCTGGAACGGCTCGCGGAGCTCTCGTGGGGCGATGCCGAGGTCGGCGAGGGCCTTGGTGAGGAACCGGGCGTACATCAGGTGCAGCACGGCGTGCTCCGCGCCGCCGATGTACTGGTCGACGGGCATCCACCGGGCCACCTCGCCCGCCCGGAACGGGGCGTCCTCCGACCAGGGATCGCAGAAGCGCAGGAAGTACCACGACGAGTCCACGAAGGTGTCGAGGGTGTCGGTCTCACGACGGGCCGGGCCGCCGCAGACCGGACAGGTGGTGTGGAGGAACCCCTCGTGGGAGCGCAACGGCGACTGACCGGTCGGCGTGAACTCGACGTCGTCGGGCGCCAGCACCGGCAGCTGGTCCTCCGCCACCGGCTGCACGCCGTCGCGTTCGCAGTAGACCACCGGGATCGGGCAGCCCCAGAAGCGCTGGCGGCTGACCAGCCAGTCCCGCAGGCGGTAGTTCACCTTGGCCTCGCCGATGCCCCGGGCCTCGAGCCACTCGATGGCCGCCGCCTTCGCCGCCGCCACGTCGAGCCCGTCGAGGTCCGGGCCGTCGCCGGAGGAGTTGATGTGCGGACCGTCGCCCGTGTAGGCCCCACCCTCGAAGCCGTCCGGGCGCTGCACGGTGGGGACGACCGGAAGGCCGAAGACCCCGGCGAAGTCGAAGTCCCGCTCGTCCTCGCCGGGCACCGCCATCACCGCCCCGGTGCCGTAGGAGCCGAGCACGTAGTCGGCGAGGTACACGGGCACCGCCCCGCCGGTGAAGGGGTTGCGGGCGTACCCACCGGTGAAGCAGCCGCGTGCGGCCAGATCGCGCTCGGCGGAGAGGCGGTCGATCTCGGAGGTGTTGCGGGCCGCCTCCACGAAGTCCGCCACCTCGGTGGCGCGGTCGGTCGCGGTGAGCTCGCCGACGAGGGGGTGCTCGGGAGCCAGCACGCAGAAGGTCATGCCGTAGCTGGTGTCGGGCCGGGTGGTGAAGACCCGGATGGGGGCGGAGGCGCCGGTGGGAGCTCCGTCGGCGTCCACGACCTCCATGTCGAACTCGACGCCCTCGGAGCGGCCGATCCAGTTGCGCTGCTGGACCACCACCCGCTCCGGCCAGTCGACCGACGCCAGGTCGTCGAGGAGCTGCTCCGCGTAGTCGGTGATGCGGAAGTACCACTGTTCGAGGTCGCGCCGCTCCACCTCGTCGCCAGAGCGCTCGCAGCGACCGTCCACCACCTGCTCGTTGGCCAGCACCGTCTGGCAGCCCGGGCACCAGTTGACCGTCGCCGCCTTGCGGTACGCGAGGCCCGCCTCCAGCAGCTGGAGGAAGATCCACTGGGTCCAGCGGATGTAGTCGGGATCGTGGCTCCTGACCTCGCGCCGCCAGTCGTAGGCGCCACCGATGCGCACCAGCGACGACCGCAGCATCTCGATGCGCTCCTCGGTGAAGGTGCGGGGGTGCACCCCCGTGGCGATGGCGGCGTTCTCCGCAGGCAGGCCGAACGAGTCGAACCCCATCGGCGACAGGACGGCGTCGCCGCACATGGTGCGGTACCGGGTCAACAGGTCGCCGAAGGTGTAGTTCCGCACGTGGCCCATGTGGGCCGCGCCGGAGGGGTACGGGTACATGCACAGCACGTAGCAACTGGGGCGCGGGTCGTCGTTGTCGACCTCGTAGCTGGCGTTGTCGACCCAGTAGCGCTGCCAGCGAGGCTCGATCTCGGTGGGGAGGTAGAGGTCGCGCGGGCCGTGGGCGTCGGCGGCCGCCGGGGCGTCGGTGGGCATGGCGGCGATGCTACCGAGGTGCCGGGCCCGGCTCAGAACCCCTTCCCGCACCGTCGTCGTGCGCTCGGCGGAAAACCGCGAGGACCTCGTGGCGTCGAGCGGCGACACTGGACGGATGCAGGACCCGACCCGGAGGAGCGACGACCGCACCGTGCTGTGCGCCGAGGGGTTGCGCAAGCGCTTCGGCGACACGCAGGCCGTCGACGGGATCAGCATCCGCATCGCCCCGGGTGAGCGGGTCGGCATCGTCGGACCCAACGGCGCGGGGAAGACCACCACCCTGCTCATGCTCCTCGGCGCCATCGAACCCGACGAGGGGACGATCGAGCTCGTCGGGCACCGACTGCCCGAGGGCCGCAGCCCGGCGATGGCACAGGTCGGCTTCGCCGCCGGCTACCTGCCGCTGCCGGAGCGGCTCACGGTCATGGAGACCCTCGACCTGTTCGGCACGCTGTCCGGGGTGGCGGACCCCCGGGGCGAGGCCCGCCAGGTGCTGGCGGAGCTGGGCATCGAGCGCCTCGCCCACCAGAAGGTCGAGTCGCTCTCCTCGGGCCAGGGCACGCTCGTCGGCTTCGCCAAGGCCGTGATCCACCACCCCCGCTTGGTGGTGCTCGACGAGCCCACGGCCTCGCTCGACCCCGACGTGGCGATGCGCGTGCGGGACCGCCTCGAGTGGATGAACGCCGAGCACCACGCCACCCTGCTGCTCACCAGCCACGACATGCGCGAGGTCGAGCGGCTCACCACGCGGGTGATCTTCCTGCGGGCCGGGCGGATCATCGCCGACGGACCGGCGGAGCAGGTCGTCGACGAGGCCGGCTACCCCGATCTGGAGACGATGTTCCTGGCCGAGGCGGCCCGACTGCGAGAGGAGGCCGTATGAATGACCGGCACACCGCCCGGCGGTTCCCGGCCGAGGCGGCCCGACTGCGAGAGGAGGCCGTGTGAGCTCGACCGCGCTCGAGAACCCATCGGCGGCCACGATGTCGCGCCGCAGGGTGGCGGCCATGGTGCGCCGCAACCTGCGGGTGCAGATGCGCAACCCCGGCCACTGGTTCCTGCTGCTGGTGCTGCCCTTCGTCGACGGGCTCCTGTTCGGCTCGATCGGCGTCGCCTTCGGCGAGGGCGACGCTCCGGTGCGCCTGCTCGTCACCGGCATCATGCTGTTCCACCTCATCTGGCAGGTCACCCTCGCCGGTTCCTTCGGGCTGCTCGAGGAGGTCTGGAGCCGCAACCTCATGAACCTGGTCGCCACCCCGCTCACCGAGCGAGAGTTCATGGGTTCGATCGCGGTCGTGGGACTCATCCGCACCGTGATCTCCACCGGCATCATCGCCGTGGTCGGCGTGGGCTTCTACGCCGTCGCCCCGGACTCCTCCGGCTGGGTGGTGGTCCCCGCCGCCGCGCTGCTGCTCCTCTTCGGCTGGGCGATCACGCTGTTCGTGGTGGGGTTGACCCTGCAGTACGGCGACAGCGCCGAGGTGTTCTCCTGGGGCACCCTCGTGCTGCTGATGCCGCTGTCGGGGATCTTCTACCCCATCGAGTCGCTGCCCGGGGCGCTGCAGGGCATCGCCAGGGTGGTCCCGCTCACCCACATCTTCGACGCTGTGCGCATCGGTCTCGACACGGGGACGGTCGCCTGGGACCAGCTCGCGGTGGCGGCGGCCGGCACCGCGGTGCTCCTCGGGCTGTCGATGTGGTTCCTCGACCGCCAGCTCCGCCGGTTCCGCTCCGAGGGCTGGATCACCCGCTTCACCTGAGCGCGGCAGGGGACCCTGACATGAGCGAACGACGTCGTCGGCGGGGAGGTGCGGCGGTCGGCGCCGCTGCCGTGCTGGTCGGATGGGCGGCGACCGCCTGTGTGCCGCCTCCGCCCCCGCCTGGACACCTCGGTCAACCAGGAGGTCGAGCCCTGGTGCGAGGTCACGATCGTGGCGGACGACCTCCAGTACCGGTTCGAGGAGCACCCTGATCCCGACGACCTCTCGGACCCCTTCCTCGGGACGTCCCAGTGGCTGTTGACCGGCGGCGAGTTCCAGGTGCGCGTGCGCAACGCCTCGCGACCTCACCGCCAGTGCGTGGACCACCAGCAGCTGGACCTCTTCATCGTCGCCGACTTCGAGACCTGGGACGGCCATCCCGACACCGTCGGGTGCTGTTCGCCGCCGAGGGCGGCTTGATCGCGACGATGCTGAGCGCCCAGATCACGCACGTGAAGTGAACACCACGCCGTGTCGGTGACCACCGACGTCGCCGTGTCGGTGACCACCGACGTCGCCGTGTCGGTGACCACCGACGTCGCCGCAGCGGCGCACCCTACGAGGGCCTCACCGTGGCGGCGGCCTTGGGTGTCACACCTCTCTCGTATGGTCGGGGGCATGGGAACGAAGGGATGCGACACGCAGGAGCTGATCGCCCGCCGCTCGGATCGCTCGGAGGGTGAGTGCGCGGAGGCGTCGTCGGCGCGATGCCGAGCGATGGCGGAGCGGATCGTCGAGCTGTCGGCGACCATCCACGCAGCCGAGGGCGAGCTGGTCGCGCTGCTGGCCGACTTCCACGAGGCCAAGGGATGGATGGGCGCCGGGATCCGATCCCTGGAGCACTGGCTGACCGTCCACGCAGGCTTCACCACCACCGAGGGGCGCGCTCGCGCCGCGCTATCGGATCGAGCGACGGAGCTGCCCCACCTGATGGAGGCGCTGCACTCCGGTGCGCTGTCCTTGGGAGCCGCCAGGAACGCTGCCAGGGTGGCCACGTCGTCCAACGACGAGCAGATCACGGGGATCGCCACCACCGCCACCGCGCCGCAGGCCGCTCGGGTCTTCCGAACCTACGCCGTCGTCGAAGCGGCCGAGCGTCGTCGTCGCCGCTGCTCGGAAGAGGCCGTCACCGCCGACAGCGGCGGTGACGAGCGCCCCGACGACGGCGGCGGCGGACCGCTCACCTGGTGGCGGCACTGGTGGGACGACCACGGCTACCTCCTCGTCGACGGCCGCCTCGATCCTACCGGTGGCGCAGAGCTGATCGCCGCCCTCGACGCTGCGGTCGCCGCCCTCGGTGCCGACCGGGGCTCCACCGTCCGCCCCGCACCGACGGACCCCGACACCTGCGGCGGCGATGGCAACGGGACCGACGCCGGCGCCGGTGTCGGCGCGACACCCGGTCGTGCAGGACCCGTCTCGATGTCCCACCATGCGCCGGTGTCGCGCGTCGACGCCATCGGCGAGCTGGCCGCCGCCGCCCTGGCTGGTCTGCGTCACCGGGGGCTGCACGGCAGGGGCGGAGAGCGGTTCTCGGTGCACGTCACGATCGACGTCGCCACCCTCGCCGGCACCTGTCCCGGCGTCGGAGTGCTCGACTCGGGCCAGCGCGTCGATGCCGAGCTCGTGCGCTCGTGGCTCGCGGGCTCCCGCCTCGATGTCCTCCTGCACGACAAGGGCCGCCCGCTGTGGCTCGGCCGCGATCAACGGGTGGCCACCGCCGGCCAGCGCCGCGCCCTGTTCGAGCGCGATCGGGGTTGTGCGTTCCCCGGCTGCGGGCACACGCGCTTCGTGGACGCGCACCACGTCCGCTCCTGGGAGCAGGGCGGCTCCACCGATGTTGACAACCTCGTGCTGCTCTGCCGCCGACACCACCGGCTGCTGCACTCCGGCGAGTACTCGATCAGCATGGTCGAGGGTCGCCCGTGCTTCTTGCGCACCAGCGGTGAGCCGGTCTGCTGTGGCCCCCCACGGTGGCGGTCGACCGGTCGTCGTGACGGCGATCGAGTACCGTCGGGACCGCTCGAGAGCGCACCGACCTTGCGGCCACCACCCGACCCGAGTCGGGTTCGGCGGAGCGCGGATCCCCTCACGCACTACGGCATCGACGTGTACGTCGCCCACCTCCTCGGTGGCTAGCCCCGGCCAGCCCATGGCTAGCCCCAGAACCACTCGCTGAAGCGAAGCCGCCGCACCAGTCGAGCCCGGCTGCGGACCGTGGCCGCGAACCACGCCAGCTCCCGCCCCGCGCCGTGGTCGGTCCGTGCCGAGCGGCAGTGCACGCCCCGCAAGCCCGCCTCTCGGGCTGCCACCCCCACCTGCTGGCATGCCGCGTGGCTCACGACCTCACCGGCGGCATCGAGCGGATATCGGGGCGGCAGGCCGGCAGCGGACACGCCCGCGGCGGTGTGCACGTCGGCCACCACCTGATCCCGGGGCAGCGCGGCCACGGCCAGGTGCGGGCCGTGGCTGTCGTCGAGATCCTCCGGCTCGTAGGGCCAACCGGCGATGAACCGATCGACGTTCAGCCGCGCGGTCACCATGTCGGCGCACAGGTACAGCGTCCGCCACGACCCAGGTGGGTTCCAGCGCCCCCCACGCTCGGCCGAGAAGGTGTCGTCCAGCGGGTCCACCCAGCCGGCGTCGCAGATGCGGAACCACTCCTGACCCGGAGGGAGCCGCTCGGCGATCACCGGTGGAGGTCGCCGAAGACGAACATCTCCCGGGTCCGCGCCAACGCCTCTGCGCTGCGACCCGCCTCAACGAGCTCCAACAGGCTGGCACCGCCGAGGCGGGGAGCGCGCCGCCGCACCACTGCGGGGATGCGCCCCGGCTTCAGGTAGCGCTCCAGCAGATCCGTCATCGCCTCCAGGTCCGCGACCAGGGCGGCCCGCTCGGGCGGCACACCGCCCTCCAGCCACTTCGACGCCGCCTGGCGTGACACTCCGAAGAGCTCGCCCAGCTCTGTGCGGGACAGCTGCCAGAGCCGCATCACCCGCTCCAGCCCTCGACCGGTGAGACGCCTCCCCACCTCCTCGGCGAAACGGTTCAGCCACGCCTCGTCGTGGTCCTCGACGAGGCGGGCGGCGGCCGTGCGTGGGTCGAGAGCGGTGGACGGCATCGGCGGACCTCCTGGCGCAACCATACCGCAACCCGGTTCGCGAGCGCAACCGATCCGCAACCGACCTCGGCGCGGCCGAGTGCGGTGTCGGAGAGCCTCAGCGATCGCGCCAGGCGGGGCGGAGCCTCCAATGTGAGAGCCGGGGTGTTTCGCAGGCGGAGCCTGCGAAATGGAGACTTCCGGTGAACGGCGGGTTCCCTACCCGCGCAACCTGCAAGTCGTTCCTGACGACGAAGCCCTCCACCACCACGGGGTTCTTAGCAGGCACGAATCCGCTCACGTCCCCCCGAATCCCATCCATGGCCCGACACCCTACCGGCGGGGCAGACTGGCGGCTCGACCGGTCATGCACCCCAGGAGAGACACGAGATGATCACCGCCGTCCACACGCTCATCTACTCCGACGACGCCGCGGCCACGAGGGCGTTCCTGCGCGACATCCTGGGCTGGCCGTTCGTGGAGGACGTGGCCTCCCAGCCAGGTTGGCTCATCTTCCGCACCGGCCCGAGCGAGATGGGGGTGCATCCCACGCACAGCGAGTGGGAGGGTCAGACCATCGACCACCCCCGCCACCATCAGATCGCCCTCGTGTGCGACGACGTGGCAGCCACACGCGCCGAGCTCGAGGCCAAGGGTGCCACCTTCTCCGCTCCGATCACCGACGAGGGCTGGGGGTTGTGCACCAGCCTGGACGTGCCCGGCGCCGACCCGGTCATGCTCTACGAGCCGCGCCACCCCACCGCCTACGACCTCCCGGGCTGACGCCGCGGCTCGCGATCGCTCAGAGACCGGCGCGCAGGTGCGCCATGGAGGAGAAAAGGGTGACCACGTCGGTGAGCGGTCGGGAGGGGTCGAGGTGGCGGTACACGGTGTCGACGTTGACCACGATCCGCTCCCACTCGCCCCATTCGGCGTAGCCGCCGAGGTCGATGTCGCGCGCTGCGTCCTCGGCGGACATGCCCGCTTCGAAGCGCGCCGTGGCCTCCCGGTCCACCATCGACAGGTACCCCGCGACGTCCTCCAGCTCCTCGGTGCCGCAGACCGGACCGTGACCCGGGACGACCGTGCGCACACCGAGGCCCACCACCACCTCGATCGCCGCCAGCCACCCCGAGATCGGCCCCGCCCACACCAGCGGCGTGCCACCGACGAACGCCAGGTCCCCGACGAAGGCGGTGGCGCTCGAGGGCACGTGCACCACCACGTCGCCTGCGGTGTGCGCAGGGCCCAGCTCCAACAGCTCCACCTCCACACCACCCACGCGCATCGACAGCCGACCCGAGAAGGTCCGGTCGGGGGCCGGCACCTCCACGCCGTCGAACCGGAACGGACCGAAGGCGTCGCGGAGGTAGCCCTCCAGCACCGGATCGCCGAGTTCAGCCGTGACGAGGAGGTGCAGCAGCGAAGGCGGGACCGCTTCCATCTCCTCCGCAGCTGCGGCCGAGGTGATCGACGGGGTGCCAGGCACGAGACCGTTGCCGTAGCAGTGATCGCCGTTGGCGTGGGTGTTCACCAGGCTCACCAGCGGAGCCTGGGCGACCAGCGGACCCATCGCCGCCAGCATGGATGCGGTGAGATCGGGATCGAACAGCGTGTCCACCAGCAACGACTCGCCCTCGCCGCAGACCAGCCCGGCGTTGGACCAGCCCCACCCCCCGTCGGGCTGCAGCCAGGCGTGCAGCCCGTCGCCGAGCTCGTGCAACCCGGTGGTGTACGACGGCCGTCCCACGCCCGCAGCCTACGGACGACCCGCCCGCCACGGTGGAATTCCCGATCCCCGGGAGTGGGGATAACATGACGCTTCCCGTTCGGGGCCGTAGCTCAGTTGGGAGAGCGCTTCCATGGCATGGAAGAGGTCGTGGGTTCGATTCCCATCGGCTCCACTCGTTCGGCGAGATCGCGCCGCGTCGAGCTCCGCGATCGAGCCGTGCCCGCGACTCACCGCTGCTGCATCCAGCGGTGGAGCCGCTCGGTGTCCGCCTGGGTCCATCCCGGTGGGGGCAGCAGCGCCGCCCACCCGTCCGCGATCGTGGCCCCGTAGCGGTGTCCGTGGCCGACGGGCACCGACTGGGCGTTGGCCAGATCCACCGCCGTCTGCAAGAAGGTGACCACCGGCATCCAGACGATGTCGTCGCTGACGTCGGGGGCGCGCTCGCCCTCCAGCCAGGCGGGTCGGGACCACGCCAGTCCGGGGGACCACCAGGTGACCGGATCCGAGCCGTGGTCGAGGTAGAGCATCCGCCGATCCACCCACTCCGGGAACGGCGCCACCAGCTGCTCGCGGCCGTTGGCGAAGCGCACCTGCTCGCCGGCGCCGATCTCCGGCAGCCACACGGGGGAGTCGGGGTCCCGGTCCTCGACGAGCTCCTCCCAGATCGGGCTCATGAAGGGCGGCCCCACGAGGTACGCCGCATCCACCTCGTCGAAGAGCTGCTCGGCGCCGCTGAAGGCCGACTCCGTGCCGAAGGACCCGAGGCTCTCCCCCACCACCACCATCCTCGGCCGGTCACCGGCCGGCAGCTCGACCCAGCGCTCGCGGACGGCGTGCACCAGCACCCGGCCGGCGTCGGCCGCGCTCTGCCGGTCGCCGAGGAACGCCAACCAGCTGGGCAGGTACGAGTACTGCAGAGAGGCGATCGCCGTGTCGCCGGCCCAGAGCAGCTCGAGGCTGTCGGCCACGTCGGGATCGACGAGCCCCGTGCCGGTGGAGGTGTACACGGCCACCACCTCGCGCTCCCAGGCGCCGGTGCGATCGAGCTCATCGACCACCAGCGCGGCCTCCGCCTCCAGGCTGGGCGCGGAGCGAAGGCCGGCGTAGACCCGGATCGGCTCCTCCACCTCGCCACCGGCGAAGCGCCGCAGCTCATCTGGCGATGGCCCTCCGGCGACGAAGGCGCGACCATCGGAACCGAGTTCGTCCCAGCGCGACAGGGAGCCCGGAGCGCCCGAGCGAAGAGGACTGGTCGGCTCCGACACACCCGCCGGCGTGCCCCGATCGAGCTGCGAGTAGACGGCGCCGACTGGTGCCGTGAGCACCTTCAGCGCTGCTCCGCTGACCACGAGGACCACCAGGGCCACCGCCACAGCTACTTCGAGGGCGACCAGCACCGGCGGTGCGAGTCGTGCGTGGAGCCGGGCATCCAGCCGGTCGCCCAGGCGTTGTGCAGCCCTCGCCCCCACCACGACGAGCGCACAGGTGAGGGATCCGACGGCGACGACCACCACCGGTGACAGCGCCGGGAGCGGACGCATGTCCATCAACTCGCGCAGCTCCTGCTGCCAGCGCAGCCAGGCCCACGCCATGAGCGCCGTCCCCACGAGGCCCACGACGATCCCCGCCACGGCCCGCGTCGGTCGCCGCCCATCGCGCAGCGACTCGGCCGCCTGCTCGCCGGGGGTCGCGGGTTCGACAGGTCGATGACCGGCTCCACCGAGGTGCCGTCGGCCCACGCGGGTCAGCCACACGACCAGCGTGGCCAACCCGTAGCCCGTCGCGGCCGCCAACCCGCTCACGACCCCGGCGACCAGAGGCGGTCGCGGCAGCAGCGAGGGCGTGAGCGACAGCCAGGCGGCGATCACCCCACCGACCGCTCCAGGAGAGGTCGGCCGACGCGCGAGCGGAGCAGCAGCAGCGGACGTCGTCGTTCAGCCGGCCTCGTCCGAGGGCTCGGAGCCGGCCACCTCCTCCGCCCGCCACGGGATCCGGGGAACGTCGCCGTAGAGACGTTCCAGTCGGTAGTAGGACCGCTCCTCGACGTGGAAGACGTGCACCACGACGTCGCCGTAGTCGAGCAGCACCCAGCGACGAGCTCCCTTGCCCTCCTCGGCCCGAGGGCGCCGACCGAGGTCGCGCCGCAGCACCTCCTCGACCGCGTCCACCACTGCCTTGACCTGGCGCTCGTTCTGCGCGGTGGCGAGCACGAAGTGGTCGCAGATGCCCAGCACGGACGCGACGTCCAGCACCACGACGTCGGTCGCCAACTTGTCCTCGGCGGCGCGCGCCGCGGCCACCGCCACGTCCGAGGCGGAGGCTTCCTCGGCATCCGGCCCACCGCCTGCGGAGGACTCCGGACGGGACCCCGGCACCTCAGCCCGCCCGATCCGCGCCGATGACGACGTCGATGGACGCACCTTCGACGGGTTCGGCCCCTGCAGTGGCCGTCACCCCCAACTCGGAGGCGATGCGCTGGGCGACCTCGGCGAACTCCTCGCCGGAGTACTCCACGCGGCTGATGGGCACCTCGAAGCTCTCGGCGTTGCCCACCTGGGTCACCTCGCCGCCCGAACGGACGATCATCGGGATGGCCGGAGGGAGGACGTCGGGATCCCCCGTGCCGTCCAGCAGCGCCACCGGCACCCGGATGCCGGGCGCCGGTGATTCGGGGAGCGGCACCACCCGGGCCACGAAGGCGTTCAGGGCCTCGGGATCCGGCATCCAGGCCACGAGGTAGCTGTTGGGGACGGGCACCGTGTCCATCGGCACCGAGTCGTAGCGCTGGTTGCCCGCCAGCAGGCCACCCAGCGTCTCGCCGAAGCCGGGCGACTGCGAACCCTCGGTGCGCTCCCCCTCGGGCAACGACGTCAGATCGACCCCGCCTGCGCCGGCCAGCAGCTGCTCCCAGACCAGCTGCGCGCGCAGGGCCTGGTTGGGGGCAGGGTCGTCCGCTCCCTGGAAGGCGAGGAAGCCCGTGAGCTCCTCGGGGGTGATGGGGAGCTCGCCCGCCGGGTACTTGAGGGTCTCCGTGCCGTCGGGAGCGCGCTCGATGAGGTTGTCGACGTTGTCGATCACGATGTCCTGGCCGCCGGTGAGCTCGGCGAGCGCCTCGGGTGACACCACCTCAGCGGACCCGATGCGGAACCCCAGGCCGAGGCCCAACCGCTCGCGGACCCCTTCGAGGCCGGACTGGGCGAACACGTCGGCCACGAACACCGGTGGGGCACCCTCGATCTCGGGCAGCACCAGCGATGGCGGCACGGGCACCAGCGTGCCCCCCGCGCCCGAGGAGTCCGGCACCACCAGCAGGGCGGAGGCGAAGGCGCCGTCCTGGTCGGTGACCACGTAGAGGTCGACGGCGCTGCGCTTGGGCTCGGCCACGTAGCCGGGGGCCTCGGGGTCGGTGATCCGGTCGTCGCTGCCCCCACCGATGCGGAGGCTCGCCCGGTAGCCGACCAGGCCCAGCGCCGCGAAGGCGACCACGAACACCCCGCTCAGCACGGCCTGCCACACGGTGAGTCGATGCTGGCGACCCTCCACCCGCCGCCGGCGCACCACGGTCGGGGAGTCGGCCGGCCCGCTCGACGCGTCCTCCGGAGCCGGGTGGGCGGGTGGCTCGGTGTCGGGACCGGTACCCGTGGTCATCATCGCCGATCACCATAGAGTTCCCGACGCTCGATGAACGACCTCACCGGCTCGGGCACCAGGAACCGCACCGATCGTCCGGCGAGGACCCGGTCACGGAGCTCGGTGGAGGACAGATCGAGACGTGGGGCGTCGACTCGCACGACCGAGAAGCCCTCCGGGACGGGCGTACGGGTGCCCGGACGGTCGACCACGACGATGCGGCACATCTGCGACAGGCCCTCGGCACGTTCCCAGGTGTGCAGTCCCGCTGCTGCGTCCGCTCCGAGGACCAGGTGCAGCTCGGCGTCGGGGTGGCGTCGCCGCAGCTCCGAGAGGGTGTCGACGGTGAAGGATGGCCCCCGACGGTGGACCTCGAGATCGCACACCGACAGACGGTCGACCCCCTCGATCGCCAACCGGGTCATCTCGAGGCGGACCTCCGCCGGACTCACGCTGCGCTGACCGACCTTCTGCCAGGGCTCCCCCGCCACCACCACCAGGACCTCGTCGAGCTCGAGCGCGTCACGCACGTCGATGGCCACCACCAGGTGGGCGATGTGGGGTGGATCGAAGGTGCCGCCGAACACCCCGAGGCGTCGGCCGCGCGGGTGCTCGGCCATCCCGCCACAGTACCGGCCGACCCGGTGCGGGCTCCGCTCCGGGCGCCGGGAGCCGACCGGGGCGCTGCCGGGGCTCTCAGGAAAGAGGGGGCAATACGGACCTGACTGCTCAATTCGGCGCCGTGGGGGCCGATACCACTCTTTGTCAGGACGACGAGCCCGGTGCACCCCGGTGGACCGGGCCCGTCGTCCCAGGAGTCGCCTCCCTGGCGGCTCGCCCATGTCCTTCGACCGGAAGAGAGCTCACATGAGTGACTCCGTGGGGATGTACCTGAACGAGATCGGCGCGGTCCCCCTGCTGACCGCCGAGGAGGAGCGCGAGCTCTCGCAGCTGATCGAGGCGGGCGCCGAGGCGCGACGCCGCAAGGACGCGGGCGAGCGTGGCCGCGACCTGGACCGCACCATCGCCGCTGCGGCAGCCGCCAAGGACCGGTTCATCCGCTCGAACCTCCGGCTGGTGGTCAGCGTCGCCCGCCGCTACCCGCTTCCCCCCGGCATGGAGCTGTTGGACCTCATCCAGGAGGGCAACCTCGGCCTCGAGCACGCAGTGGACAAGTTCGACTGGCGCAAGGGCTTCAAGTTCTCCACCTACGCCACCTTCTGGATCCGCCAGGCGATCGGTCGGGCCCTCGACCAGAAGGCATCGCTGGTCCGCCTGCCAGGGGATCGCTCGGCCAGCCTCCGCTCAGCGCTGCGCACCGTGGCCGGCGACGGCGACGAGCTCGACGACGAGCACGCTCGCCTGCACCGGCTCACCACTCCCACCTCGCTCGACCGGACGGTGGGCGACGACGAGTCCAACGAGCTCGTCGACCTGATCGCGGATGCCAAGCCCGGACCGGAGTCGGTGTTGCTGGACGCCGAGCACGACCGATGGCTGCGCGGGCTGCTCGACGTGCTCGATCCTCGGGCGCGCACCGCCGTGGAGCAGCGCTTCGGACTCAGCGACGGCCGCCGCAGGAGCTACCGCGAGGTGGGCGAGGAGCTCGGCGTGACCGCCGAGGCGGCCCGTCGGCTGGTGAAGCGGGCGGTGGTGACCGTACGAGACCAGGCGCTGGCCGGCGCCGCCGCTGCCGACTGACAGGATCGGCGACGACGGGATCTCGATTCAGGCGCCGGGGAGCCGGCTTGTAGCCTGAGGGGGATGCCCCCGACGTCCGATCCTGACTGGTCCCCCGACTCGTGGCGTGCGCGTCCGGCGCTGCAGCAGCCCGACTGGCCCGACGACGCCGAGCTGGAGGGCGTGCTCAAGCAGCTCGGCGGCCTGCCGCCGTTGGTCTTCGCCGGCGAGGCCCGCGACCTCACCGCCGCGCTGGGTCGCGTGGCCGACGGCGCGGCGTTCCTGCTGCAGGCCGGTGACTGCGCCGAGTCCTTCGACGCCTTCTCCGCGGACTCGATCCGAGAGCGGCTCCGGGTGATCCTGCAGATGGCGGTGGTGCTCACCTACTCCGCCGGGGTTCCGGCAGTGAAGGTGGGCCGCATCGCGGGGCAGTTCGCCAAACCGCGCTCCGCTCCCACCGAGACCGTTGACGGCACCGAGCTGCCCAGCTTCCGAGGCCACATGGTCAACGACATCGCCTTCGACCCCACCGCACGGATCCCCGACCCCCGCCGCCTGCTGGATGCCTACCACCAGTCCGCCAGCACGATGAACCTGCTGCGCGCCTTCACCAAGGGCGGCTTCGCCGACCTGCAGCGGGTGCACCAGTGGAACCAGGAGTTCGTGTCCACCAGCCCCGAGGGGCGCCGCTACGAGACCCTCGCCGAGGAGATCGACCGCGCCCTGCGGTTCATGCAGGCATGCGGGCTGGAACCCGAGCAGGTGCCAAACCTGCACGAGGTGGACTTCTACACCTCCCACGAGGCGCTCATCCTCGGCTACGAGGAAGCCCTCACCCGGCGCGACTCCCTCACCGGGGACTACTACGACTGCTCGGCTCACCTGGTGTGGATCGGCGAGAGGACCCGAGGGCTCTCCGACGCCCACGTGGAGTTCTTCCGGGGCATCAACAACCCGGTCGGGTGCAAGGTGGGTCCCTCCATGGGCGACGACGAGGTCGTCGAGCTCTGCGAGGTGCTCAACCCCGAGCGCGTCCCAGGCCGCCTCACGCTCATCACCCGGATGGGCGCAGAGCACATCGAGGACGGCCTGCGGCCCCTGCTGCGCGCCGTGCGCGACGCCGACCACCCGGTGGTGTGGGCCTGCGATCCCATGCACGGCAACACCTTCACCGCACCCTCGGGGCGCAAGACCCGCCACTTCGACGCCATCCTTGCCGAGATCAAGGGGTTCTTCGCCGCGCACGAGGCCGAGGGGACCTGGCCCGGCGGCGTGCACGTCGAGCTGACCGGCGACGACGTCACCGAGTGCCTGGGCGGCGCGGAGGACCTCCTCGACGACGACCTCGCCCTGCGCTACGAGACCATGTGCGATCCGCGCCTCAACGGTCGCCAGAGCCTGGACCTGGCCTTCCGGGTGGCAGAGCTCCTGCGCGCCAAAAGTTGACCGATCTGGTCGGATTTGGGTAGAAATATGACCTGTCGGGTCGGGAATCGGCCCGGAACCCACAGGAGCCCCGATCCATGACCACGATCGAGCCATGACCGCGATCGAGATCGACACCGACGGTCAGCCCACCATGGTGCCGCCCGACATCGACAGCATCGACCCGGCCATGGTGGCCGACATCCGCAAGTTCGAGACCCAGCTCGAGCGCTACCTCAGCGGAGCGCTCGACGAGGACGTCTTCAAGGTGTTCCGCCTGGCGAACGGCGTGTACGGCCAACGCCAGGGCGGCCACAACCAGATGCTGAGGATCAAGGCCCCCTACGGCGCGGTCACCCCGGACCAGCTCGACCGCCTCGCCGAGATCTCAGAGCGCTACAGCCGGGGTTGGGGCCACCTCACCACCCGACAGAACGTGCAGTTCCACTTCGTGCAGCTCACCGAGGTGCCCAACGCCCTGTGGGACCTCGCAGCGGTGGGGCTCACCACGAGGGAGGCCTGCTCCGACACGGTGCGCAACGTCACCGGATGCCACCTCGCCGGAGCGTGCCCCCACGAGGTGCTGGACATCCAGCCCTGGGCCGAGGCGGCGTTCCGTCACTTCCTGCGCAACCCCATCGCCCAGCGCCTCCCCAGGAAGTTCAAGATCAACTTCTCGGGATGCGTCACGGACTGCGGCCAGGCCATGTTCAACGACATCGGGGTGATCGCCATCTCCCGCACCGCTCCCGACGGCTCGACCGAGGCGGGGTTCCGGGTCTACGTCGCCGGCGGACTGGGCGCGAACCCGTTCCCCGCCTTCGCGCTGGAGGACTTCACCGCCCGCGAGGAGCTGCTGGCGACCCTCGAGGCCTGCGTGCGCGTGTTCGAGCAGACCGGGAACCGCAAGAACAAGCTGCGCGCCCGGATGAAGTGGGTGGTCGACCAGCTGGGCGAGGACGAGACCCGCTCCCGCGTCCTGGCGTCGCGGCGGTTCCTGCTGGCGTCCTCCAGCTGGCCGGGTGGACTGCCGGCGCAGGTGCTCGAGTCCGGCGACGCCCCGGCAGGCCGCGGCACCGGGCCGGCGACCGGCGTCGGCCAGGGAGTGCCGGTCACCTTGGGCGGCACCACGGCCTTCGATCGCTGGCAGCAGGCCAACGTGGTCCGGGGGGTCGCCAAGGGCACGCTCAGCGCCATGGCGTGGTCCCGGCTCGGCGACGTGACCGCCGCGCAGTTCCGGGGCATGGCGTCCATCGCCCGCGACCTGGGCGTCGAGGTGCGGATCACCAACCGGCAGAACTTCGCACTTCGCGGGCTTCGGGAGGAGCAGCTCCCCGAGCTGCACCTGCGGCTCGAGCAGTTGGACATGGCCCGCCCGGGCGCCGAGCTCAGCCGGGACGTGGTGGCGTGCCCCGGCGCCGACACCTGCAACCTGGCCGTCACCCAGTCACGAGGGCTCGCCTCCGCCATCGGCGAGGCTCTGGAGGCGGCCGGGCTGGCCGAGGTCGACGGCGTGCGCATCAACATCTCGGGTTGCACCAACTCCTGCGGCCAGCACCACGTGGCCGACATCGGGTTCTTCGGTGCCGAACGACGGGCCCACGGCGTGTCCGCCCCGGGCTACCAGATGCTGCTGGGCGGCTACGTCGGCAACGAGCAGGCGGTGTTCGCCCAGAAGGCCCTGCGCCTCCCGGCCAGGACCGCCCCGGAGGCGGCTGCGCGGGTGGTCGGCCGCTACGCGACCGAGCGCGAGCTCGGGGAGAGCTTCGCCACCTGGCTCGATCGGGTGGGTGGCGCCGGCGCCGTCGCCGAAGGCCTGGCGGACCTGGCGGAGTTCCCGACCCCAGAGGAGAACCCCGACTTCTTCGTGGACTTCGGTGAGACCGGGCCCTACGTCAAGGCCGTGGGCGATTCGGAGTGCGCGGCATGAGCATCGGAGTGCCCGTCGGCAGCGAACCGACCGAACCACCGCCTGGCTGGTTCGAACCCGTCCACTTCACCGACGCCGAGCTCGTGGAGCTCAACGCCGAGTTCGAGACGGCACCCGCGTCGAAGATCGTTCGCTGGGCCGCCGACAGCTACGGCCCCCTGCTCTCGCTGGCAGCCTCCATGACCGATTCGGTGCTGATCGACCTGGCGGTGAAGGTGGCGCCCGCCATCGAGGTCGTGTTCATCGACACCGGCTACCACTTCCCCGAGACGCTCGAGACCGTCGAGACGGTGCGGCGTCGCTACGGGCTGAACCTTCGGATCATGACCGTCGCACCCCACGACGAGGCGCTGTGGATCGCCGACCCGGAGAACTGCTGCTCGGCGGTGAAGGTCGGCCAACTCGACAGGGCCCTCGCCGGGAAGGCCGCCTGGATGTCGGGCCTGCGCCGAGACGAAGCCCCCAGCAGGGCGGGCTCGCCGATCGTGGCCCGCGACCTGCGGGGCCTGGTCAAGGTGAACCCGCTGGCCAACTGGACCCATGAGGACGTGGCGGGCTACATCGCCGAGCACGACGTGCCGGTGAACCCCCTGACCGCCAGGGGATACCCCTCGATCGGCTGCATGCCGTGCACCAAGCCGGTGACCGACGGCGAGGACCCGCGTTCGGGTCGATGGGCAGGACGCGACAAGACCGAGTGCGGCCTGCACTACTGAGGGGCTGCGCCGGCCGGCGGTACCTCCGATGTGGGAGCGTGGAAGGCCCGCCGGGGCTCGACCGCCTTTGACAGCCGTGCGGGGAGCCGGGTTCCATGGCGGTCGTGAGCGACGCGCCCGACCCAGCTTCGACCAGCCCCATCGGCTTGGATGCCACCCTGCTCGACGGCGGCGTGCCGACGCGTCTGATGGTGCTCGGCCTCGCCCACGAGGACGGCACCGTGCACGGCGCGGAGCTGTACAGGGTGGCTTCGGAATGCGGGATCGGGGTGGAGACGGTGCGCTCCTGCCTGCGCCGCCTGATCGGCGAAGGCCTGTTCGAACGTCGGGGAGAGGGCCGCGACGCCGTGTTCCCGGCGACGCCGGCGGGCCGGGCGCTGCTCGAGGTCACCCAGCAGCGCCACCTGCTGGCCTACGCCCAGGACGCCGCCGGCCGCGGCTGGGACCGGCGATGGCGGCTGGCCGCCTTCGCCATCCCCGAGTCACGGCGCGCCGACCGCGACCGCTTCCGGGACCACCTGATCAACCTCGGTGGCGCCGCGCTGCAGCCGGGGCTCTACGTGTCGCCCCACCGCTGGGAGCACGAGGTGCTCGAAGGAGCGGCCCGACTGGACCTGGTCGCCCACGTGAGCGTGGCCAGCACCGACGACCTGGTCGTGGGGGGTGAGTCCAACCCCCGGGCCCTGGCCGCCGAGCTCTGGGACCTCGACGCGGTCGCCGATCGCTACCGGGGGTTCATCGAGCGCTACCGCACGGTGCCCGAGGCCCTGGGAGCCATGCGCCAGCGCGGCGAGCGGCTCTCCGAGCAGGACTTCCTGCCCGGCGCCCTGCAGATCGCCATCCACTTCAACGAGTGCAACGAGTCGGATCCGCTGCTGCCGCCCGAGCTGCTGGAGAAGCCGTGGCCCGGACGGCAGGCCAGAGAGCTGCTGGCGCAGTGCCGCCGCCTCGGCGTGCTCACCCGGGACGACCAGCGCGGCCCTGCGCTGTTCAAGGTGTTCGACGACGCCATCGCGCACCTGCCGTGATCATCGGGCGATGGGCTCGCCCACGCAGTCGCGTCATGCGTCGGCACTCAGCCGAGCGCCCGGCGACGGGCCCGCTTGTCGCGGTACATGTCGGCGTCGGCCAACCCGATGAGCTCGTCCGCGGTCAGCTCGGGCGCCCACATGGCACGACCGATGCTCACGCCCGCGGCCACCCCGCGCTTGCGCAGGCGAGCCACCCTCTCGGACATCCGCCGGGCGACGGCGTCGAGGTTCTCCGCGGAGTCCAGGCCCCGGCACACCGCCACGAACTCGTCACCACCCATGCGGGCCACCACGTCGCCTTCGCGCACGGCGTCCTCCAGGGCGCCGGCCACCGCCCGAAGGACCTCGTCGCCCACGGCGTGCCCGTGACGGTCGTTGAGCTGCTTGAAGCGGTCGACGTCGACGTAGAGCACGCCAACTCGGCCGCCACGCTGAGATGAGGCCACCTCGCGGGTCAGCGCCTTGTAGAGCTCGTCGCGGTTGAGCAGTCCGGTGAGAGGGTCGCGTCGCGCCCGCTCGTTGAGGCGCTCCTCGGCCTGGCAGCGCCGAAGCGTGGACAGCACGATGGTGGCGATCAGCTGGACGACGTCAGTGTTGTGGCTGTCCCAGCGCTCGGGTTCGCCGGCGAAGCCGATGCGCAGCACGGCGCCGCGCGTGCCCGGGCTCAGCCGCAACTCGACCGCCGAGCTCAGGCCGGCCTCGAGGTACCGCTTGGCGGTGGACGAGTGCGATGCCCCCTGGAGCCCGGCCACGTCGATCACCGCAGCCATCGGTGCCGAGGCCGATTCGCCCAGGAGCTCGAACGCCGAACCGAGCTCGGGGGGTCCGCCCCCCTCCCATGCCTCCTCCACGCGCGCCATCCAATGGGCACCCAGCGTGAGCACCGCCAGGGGATCCCGCTCGTCGTGCACCCAGGCCAGCTCGACCTCGCGGGCGCCGAGCAGACCGGCCAAGGATCGCAGCAGGTGCTCCGCGACGTCGTCGGCTTCGA
Source organism: uncultured Microthrixaceae bacterium (assembly GCA_964420125.1). Classification (GTDB taxonomy): domain Bacteria; phylum Actinomycetota; class Acidimicrobiia; order Acidimicrobiales; family Microtrichaceae; genus CAYQQQ01. The sequence goes on along the minus strand of CAYQQQ010000009.1, from coordinate 47,872 downwards.
ACCAGCGCACGCGGGCGCACTCCAGGGAGGCGGTCTGGATGAGCCGCTCGATGGCGGCGCGCCGCTCGTCGATCTGGCTGCGGTCACGTACTCCTCGGATGGAGAAGATGGCCCACATCCCCCCCGGTCCCGCCACCGTCTGGCAGTTGGCTTCGCAGTCGACCCAACCCTCGTCGGCACGACGAACCCGCACCATCACGGGCTGGTGGTAGCCGGGCTGCCGGCTGGCGTGCTCGATCGTGGACAGCACGGCGGTGCCGTCGTCGGGGTGCACGTGGTGCAGCAGGTGCGCCTCGGGATGCCGGCGGGGGTCGACCCCCAGAATCCGCTCTGCCGCGCGCCCCACGAAGCGCAGGACGCCCTTGGGATCGGCGACGACCAACATGTCCGGTCCGTGTTCGGCGGCGAGGCGCGCGAGCTGTCGAGGATCCTCCCACCCACCACCGCGCCGAGGGAACCGACGCCGGACCGGTTCGGCGCCGCCCGCGTCCGAGCTCCACGATGCGTCGCCTCTCGCCTGTTCTCCCGCCATGCCCGGCCAGCATGGCACCTCCCTGCGCGCTGCGCAAAGCAGTCGTACCCCCACCGTGCGTGGCGGATGCCACATCAGGCGGGAGGGCGGCGCTCCCGCTTCCGTCGCAGCATCGTCATGTCCGCTCTGGCGATGAGGCTCTTCGCCCCTTCCTCGGGTCTCGCCACTGCGGAGCCGAGGCTGACCGACAGCGGCGCATCCTGCGTACCCAGGCTGGCGACCGCCGCCTCGAGCCGCCTCGACACGCCGTCGAGGTCCTCCGGGGCGTCGAGGCGTCCGCAGACCACTGCGAACTCGTCACCTCCCATGCGCCCCACCACATCACCGTCGCGCACCTCGGTTCGGAACGCGTCAGCGACGGACAGCAGCAGCCGGTCGCCCTCGGCGTGGCCGAGCGAGTCGTTCACCGCCTTGAACCCGTCGAGGTCGGCGAAGAGGACGCCGACCGACCCCACCTGCCCGGCGCTGGCGGCGCGCTGCAGTCGATCCTCCAACACGGCGACCACCTCGGCTCCGTTGAGCAGCCCCGTCAGCGGATCACGTCGTGAGCGCTCGTAGAGCTCCCGCTCGGTCGAGGTCCGCCGCAGCGTCGAGTTGAGCGTCGTGCCCAGCATGCGCACGAGGTCGCAGTTGGCGTCGTCCCATGAGGTCCAATCCCCGGCGAACCCGAAGCGCAGCAACGAGGAACCCGCCCCGGGGAGCGGGACCTCGATCACGGTGCGCACCCCGCCGGCGCGGAGCCGGTCGAGCTCGTCGGAAGCCGCCAGGTCGTCGAGGTCGGTGCTCAGCCGGAGCAGGTCGGTGGTCATCTCCCCGTCCTGCCAGAGGCTGTGCACGGGTCGCGTCGGGACAGGCACCTCCAGTCCGGGTGCCACCCACTCCACCGCGCGGCGCGAGCCATTCGGGCCGGTCGCCCCGCTCAGGGTGACGATGCCTGCACCCACGATCGAACCCAACGCGGCCAGCACCCCGGTCACGGCCGCCTCGACCGAACGCCATCCGACGCTGGCGCACATCGGGGTGCACCGGATGATGAGGCGGGTGATCTCCTCGCGTCGCTCGGTCACCTCGCTGCGACCGACCAGTGCCCGCAGGGACAGGACCATCCAGGTGCCCGACTCGCGCTCGACCGTCTCCGCGGTCACCTCGCAGTGCACCCAACCGAGCTGGGATGCCCCCCTGATGCGCATCCGCACCGGCTGGTGGCTCCCCGACGACCGGCTCGCCTCGTCCAGCGCACCCGCCGCCTGCTCCAGGTCGTCGGGGTGCACGAAGTCGAGGATCGGGTCCCCGAGGTGCTCCAGGGGGTCCAGGCCGAGGACCCGCACGCTGGCCAGGCTGCCGAAGCGAAGGGCGCCCCCGGGGTCGACCACCAGCAGCAGATCCGGTCCGTGGCACGCGGCGAGCTCCACCACCTCGAGCGGCGGGCCACCGAGCGCGCCCGCGTCGACGCCTCGGCCCCGTGGCTCCGGGCTCGGGGACGGCAGCGCGGACAGGCCGCTGCGCGAGCTCACCCAGAGGACGTCGACACGTCGGGGAACGCGGTTGAGAATGGCGGATCGACCAGCGTCGCACCGATCACACCAGGTGGTCGACGAAGCGCTCCAGCTGACGGAGGTTGCGGCACTCGAAGGTGCCGTCGCAGTGCACCCCGTACTCACCCACGATGGAATCCCCGGTGTCCCAGTAGGCGCGGGGCTCGGGGTTCAGCCAGTACACGTGGCGGGCCTTGTGGCGCATCTCCTTGATCACCCACGACTGGGCGGCGTGGTAGTTGTTCCGAGCGTCCCCGAGGATGATCACGGTGGTCTTGGGGCCGATGTCACGTCCGTGGCGCTGCCAGAACACCTCGAAGGCGTGGCCGTAGTCCGAGTGGCCGTCGACCCACACCACGTCCGCCTCGGTGTTCACCCGATGTATGGCGGCGAGGATGTCCTCCTCGCCCTCGAAGAACCGGGTCACCTCGTCGATGCCGTCGATGAACACGAAGCTGCGGACCCGGGAGAACTGCGACGCGATGGCGTGCACGAGGTGCAGCGTGAACCGGGCGAACGCCGCGACCGAGCCGGAGATGTCCGCGATCACGAAGATCTCCGGCTTCGCCGGCCGGGGATAGCGGAACTTCGGCTCCGCCGGCACGCCGCCGTAGCTGAGCGAGTGGCGCACGGTGCTGCGGAAGTCGAGCGGGCCCTTTCGTCCGTGGCGGCGCTTGCGGGCCAGGCGGACCGCAAGGCGGCGGGTGAGGGGCTGCAGGGCCTTGCGCAGCGCCACCATCTCCTCCCGGCTGGCGTGCATGAAGTCGATGTCCTCCGGCAGCGGCTTGCGCAGCGTCTTGGCCATCGCCTCCACCCCACGGTCCGCCACCAGGCGTCGGCGGATCTCCGCTTCGATCTCCCGTCTGAGGTCCTCGATGCGGTGCTCGTACTCGTCGCGCTCCAGTCGCTCCTCCAGGGGCGTGAGGGGCTCGGGGGAGGCGTCGCGGGCTGCCTCGAGCAGCTTCTCGAGGGCCCCGTCGAGATCGAGGTTCCGCAGCGTGCGGTACAGGTAGTAGGTGCCGCCGACGGGACGGCCCGGCTCCATGCCGGCGAACCGCTTGACGGCCTGGCGGGCGGTCGCCCGCATCATGCCCTGGTCGCCGCGCAGCAGCGCCTGGTAGAGCATCTGGGCGAGCTCCTCCGGCGTGAGGTTGTCGCCGGCGCCGCCCTGGCCCTGGCCCTCGCCGGAGCGATCGCCCTCGCCGTCCATGTCCGCCGGATCCAGGTCGTCGAGGTCGGCGGACTCGGCATCCTCGCCCACGGCGTACTCACGGCCCCGCAGCGAGAAGTAGACCTCGAAGACCGTCTCGAAGGCCCTCCAGTGTGCGTGGTTCTTCACGAGGGTGGCCGCCAGGGCGTACTTGAACGCCTCGCGATCCTCCAGCGGGATGTGCTGCACCGCCTGCATGGCGTCGAGGTTCTCGGTCAGGCTGACCGGCAGGCCCGCTTCTCGCAGCTCGCCGATGAAGCCGTTGAGCAGGTCGAGCAGGGCCGGCCCGACCCCGGCCGCCGCGGTGTCGAGGGCGTCGGTGCTCACCTCGGCCTCACGGGGTCGGCGCGATGCTCTTGAAGGCCTGCTGGTCGGCGGCCAGCTCCTTGACGGCCTTGGCGATGTCGGACTGGTACTTCAAGAGGATGTTGGCCGTGGACGTGGCCGTCTCGGCGTCGACGTGCTCGACGCCGAGCAGCATCAGCGTGCGGGCCCAGTCCAGGGTCTCCGACACCGACGGCGCCTTCTTCAGCTCCAGCTGGCGGATCGAGCGGACGATGCGGGCGATCTGGTCGGCGAGCGAGTCGCTGATGTCGGGCACCTTGGTGAGCACGATCTCCTTCTCCCGCTCCATGTCCGGGTAGTCGACGTGCAGGTAGAGGCACCGACGCTTGAGCGCCTCGGACAGCTCCCGGGTGTTGTTGGAGGTGAGGAACACCAGAGGTATCTGCGTGGCGCCGATGGTGCCCAGCTCCGGGATCGACACCTGGTAGTCGGAGAGGATCTCGAGCAGCAGCGCCTCGGTCTCCACCTCCACGCGGTCGACCTCGTCGATGAGCAGCACCACCGGGTCGTCGGCGGTGATCGCCTCCAGCAGCGGCCTCGTGAGCAGGAACTCGTCGCTGAAGATGTCGTCGGAGAGCTCGGTCCAGTCCTCCGACTCCCCGTCGCCCTTGGACGCCTGGATGCGCAGCAGCTGCTTCTTGTAGTTCCACTCGTAGAGCGCCTTGGACTCGTCCAGGCCCTCGTAGCACTGCAGGCGGATCAACCGGGCGCCGAGGATCTCGGCCACCGACTTGGCCAGCTGGGTCTTGCCCGTGCCCGCAGGCCCCTCCACCAGGATGGGCTTGCCCAGCCGGTCGGCCAGGTAGACGATCCCGGCGATGCCCTCGTCGGAGAGGTAGTCCACCTCCCGGAGCTGCTCGCGGACCTGTCCGACGGTCTCGAAGCGTTCACCTGCGGAGGGCGCATCAGTGCTCATCCAAGGAGGTTACCGACCCTCTTGACCACCCGGTCAATATGACTCACCCGGGTGGGCACCCGGTCCTGCGGACACGCCCACCCTCCTCCGCAGCCGGGGCCCCTGCCCCGGCGCAGCCGTCCGACTCACCCCGATGGGCACCCGGTCCTGCGGACACGCCCACCCTCCTCCGCAGCCGGGGCCCCTGCC
>CAYQQQ010000009.1:20712-43045 GCA_964420125.1 uncultured Microthrixaceae bacterium | reverse complement strand
CCGGCGCAGCCGTCCGACTCACCCCGATGGGCACCCGGTCCTGCGGACACGCCTGCGAGCGGGTTGCCCGGCGATCGTCCGGCTGGGGCAGACTCGGGGCGATGGCACGCCCACCCCTCGGCGACCCCCTCCCGGCCCAGCCGGCCGACGTGGTCGTGCTGGGCGCCGGCATCGTGGGCCTCGCGGCGGCTCACGCGGTGCTCCGCCACCACCCCGGACGTCGTGTGGTGGTGCTCGACAAGGAGGAGGGGCCTGCCCGACACCAGAGCGGACGCAACAGCGGGGTGCTCCACTCCGGCATCTACTACCGACCGGGCTCGCTGAAGGCGCGGACCTGTCAGGCAGGGGCGGCCTCGATGCTGCGGTTCGCCCGGGAGCACGGCATCGCCGCAGAGATCACCGGAAAGCTGATCGTCGCCGGCGCCGAGGGCGAGCTGGCAGGTCTCCGCGACCTCGAGCAGCGCGGGATCGACCACGGCCTGGGCGTCACCCGACTCGACGCCGACGGGGTGCGCGAGCACGAGCCGCACGTGGCGGCGCTCGCCGGGCTGCACGTGGCCGAGACCGGCATCGTCGACTTCCCCGGCGTGTGCAGGCGCCTCGTCGAGCTGATCGAGGAGTCCGGCGGACAGATGCTGTGGTCGAACGGGGTCGTCGCGCTGGATCGGCGCGGCGACCGCACGCGCGTGGTCACCTCGCGCACCGAGCTGGATGCGGCACACGTGCTCAACTGCACGGGTCTGCAGGTGGACCGCGTGGCCGCCCTCGGAGGCTCCCGACCGGCAACTCGCATCGTGGCGTTCCGAGGCGAGTACCGCCAGCTGCGTCCGTCCGCCGCCCACCTCGTGCGCGGACTCGTGTACCCGGTCCCGGACCCGGACTTCCCCTTCCTCGGCGTGCACCTCACACGAGGAGTCGACGGCCACGTGCACGCCGGACCCAACGCGGTGCTGGCGCTGAGCCGGGAAGGGTACCGGTGGCGGGACATCTCCCTGCGGGACCTGGGCGCCACCCTCGCCTACCCCGGCTTCCGCCGACTCGCCCGGGCGCACCTGGGCCAGGGCGGCACCGAGATCCTCCGCTCCATCTGGCCGCCGCTGTTCCTGCGCAGCCTCCGCCGGCTCGTACCGGAGCTGTGCGCCGGCGACCTGGAGAGGGCACCGGCCGGAGTGCGGGCCCAGGCGATCGGCGTCGACGGCAGCCTCGTCGACGACTTCCTCATCGAGGACGACGGCACCGTGGTGCACGTCCTCAACGCACCTTCGCCCGCAGCCACCGCCAGCCTGGAGATCGCCGAGGAGCTGGTCCGCCGGCTCCACCTCGACACCTGAACGCATCGGCGGTCGACCACGACCGACTCGCGAGGAGCGCCACATGGACCGCCCGAACCCCTCTGTCGACCTGGAGCCGATCGGGACCGTGGTCGGCGGCCGGCTCCGCCCGACCGACGACGGCTGGGATGCCGAGCGCTGCACCATCGAGCTCGATGCCGCTCGCTTCGACCCCGACAGCCTCGCCGGGCTCGCCGAGTTCTCCCACGTCGAGGTGGTGTTCCTCTTCCACTTGGTCGACGAGGCCGACGTCGTGCCCGGCTGCCGCCATCCAAGGGAACGCACCGACTGGCCACGGATCGGCATCTTCGCCCAGCGGGGACGCGTGCGACCGAACCGCCTGGGCGTGACCGTCTGCCGGCTCGAGTCGGTGGAGGGCACCAGCGTGCGCGTGCGAGGCCTCGATGCCGTCGAGGGCACCCCGGTGCTCGACCTGAAGCCCTACCTGAGCGGCTGCGCCCCCCGGGGCGAGGTGCGGGAGCCACCCTGGGCCCGGGAGATCATGGAGGGCTACTGGTAGCGCGCCACCTGCCACCGCTCGATCGGAGGATTCCGGCCACGACATCAGTACCGTGGAGCGGGCTGTGGTGCCGGGCGTCACACCTGCGAGGACTCCGATGTCACGACCCACCCCCCGATGCCTGCTGTCGAGCTCGGCCGTCGCCGCCATCGGCTTGGGCGCCCTGGTCGCCGGTTGCAGCTCCGAGGACGACAAGGCCTCGGAGTCGACGACCTCCGCCGCCGACGGGAGCACCACCACCGCTGCGGCCAGCTCCACCACTGCAGCAGCGTCCACCACCTCCGCCTCGACCACCGCAGCCGGCTCGCTGCCGACTCCGCCCTCCGGCGCTGAGGAGCTGCAGAGCTCCAGCGCCAACGGCGTCGTCTACGCCCGCTACCAGATCTCCGGCATGACCGCCGAGCAGGTCGTGTCGGAGTACCAGAGCGAGCTGGAGTCCGCGGGCCACACCGTGACCGACACCGGCAGCGGTGGTGGCGGGTGGGGGAAGTGGGGCGGCGCCGGAGCGGGGCTCACCGCTGAGGGGAACGGTGGGTACGTCGCCGTCCAGGCCGGCGGGCAGAGCGGCGGTCCCGTGTACTTCGAGGTCTGCCAGGGAGCGGACAGCTCCGCGGTGCAGGAGTGCGAGAACCAGAGCGACGGACCCGACGACGACGACGGCGACGACTCGAGCTCGGGTGGGAGCTGAAGCCCTGGCGCCAGGCCGCCGGGAGACCCGCCACCACGGCACCCGCCACGAGCGCTGGTTCGGGGCGATGGGCACCGTGTGCCACGTGGCTGTGCTCGACGCCCCCGAGGGGTTCGTCCACGTCGCCGAGCAGGAGGTGCGTCGCCTCGAGCACGCCTGGTCGCGGTTCCGAGCGGACTCCGAGATCAGCCGGCTCAACGACGCGGCGGGGTCGTGGGTCGAGGTGGGCGCGGAGACCTCGGAGCTGCTCCGACGGGCGACGGGGGCGTGGGAGGACCTCGGAGGCTGGTTCGACCCGTTCATGGCGGGAGAGCTCGTGGCGGCCGGGTACGACCGCGACCTGCACCTGCTGCACCGCCCGGATCCGGGCAGCCGACGCCCGGTCGGCCGCAGAACGCCCGGAGGTGTCCCGGCACGGTGCCCCGCCCGGAAGTCGAGGAGCCCGCTCGAGCTCGACGGGCACCGGGCGAGGTTGCACGACGGCGCCACCTTCGACCCGGGCGGGCTGGGCAAGGGCCTGGCGGCCGACATGGTCAGCGGACTGCTGCTCGAGATGGGCGCCGAGGGAGCGCTGGTGAACCTCGGTGGCGACCTCCGGGCCCGTGGCCGGACGCCGCCGAGGGGGTGGCGCATCGCCGTCGAGGATCCCTTCGACCGCAGCCGTCCATCGGTGGCCGTCATCGGGGTCACCGACAGCGGGTTGTGCACCAGCACGTGCCTCAAGCGCCGCTGGACGGCCCCCGACGGCTCGCCCGCACACCACGTCCTCGACCCCCGCACCGGTGCGCCGGCCGACGTGGAGATCGCGTCCATCACCGTCACCGCAGACCAGGCTTGGCGGGCGGAGGCCCTCGCCACTGCGGTGATGCTGGCGGGCCCTGGGGAGGGCACGACCATGCTGCAGTCCCATCCTGCCACGGCCCTGGTGGTGCACCTCGACGGACGACTTCAGCGGCTCTGAGCTCTCGGACGCAGCAGCAGCAGCAGCAGCTCAGCCTCGGATCTGGCCGTCACCTCGCACCACGAACTTGGCGGTGGTGAGCTGGTGCAGGCCCATCGGGCCGCGGGCGTGCAGCTTCTGGGTGGAGATGCCGATCTCGGCGCCGAAGCCGAACTCCTCGCCGTCCACGAACCGAGTGGAGGCGTTGACCAGCACGGCGGCCGCGTCGACCTCGGCCAGGAACCGCTCGGCGGCCGCGTAGTCGGAGGTGACGATCGCCTCGGAGTGCCCCGAGGAGGTGTCGTTCACGTGGGCGATGGCCTCCTCCAGGGAGTCCACCACCTTCACCGAGAGCTTCAGGTCGAGGTACTCCGTGGCGAAGTCCTCCTCGGTGGCCGCTCCTGCTCGGGGGATCAGCGCTCGGGCCCGGGCGTCGCCCACCAGCTCCACGCCCGCCAGCGCCGCGTCCACCCGGGGCAGCAGGTCTCCGGCGATCGCCGAGTGCACCACCAGCGACTCCGCGGCGTTGCACACCGACGGTCGCTGCGTCTTGGCGTTCACCAGGATGGTCTCGGCCATGTCGAGATCTGCCGAGGCGTCGACGTAGACGTGGCAGTTGCCATCGCCGTCGATCACGTAGGGCACGGTGGCGTGCTCCAGGATCGACTGGATCAGCGACGGGCCACCACGGGGGATGAGCACGTCGATGCAGCCGCGCTGGCGCATGAACTCCCTCGCCGCCTCACGGGAGGTGTCGTCCACCACGATCACCGCGTCCTCGGGCAGGCCGGCCTTGGCCACCGCCTCGCGCAGCACGGCGGCGATGGCCAGGTTGGAGCGGATGGCGCTGGCCGAACCCCGCAGGAACGCCGCGTTGCCCGCCTTCAGGCACAGCGCGGCGGCGTCGCTGGTGACGTTGGGCCGGCTCTCGTAGATGATCGCCACCACGCCGAGGGACACCCGCACCCGCGAGATGTGCAGGCCGTTGGGGCGCACCCATCCGTCGAGCACCTCCCCGACCGGGTCGGCCAGGGCGGCCACCTGGCGCAGCCCCCCGGCCATGCCGGCGATGCGCTCGGGGGTGAGCCGCAGCCGGTCCACGAGACCCGGAGCGACGCCACCGGCCTCGGCACCGGCCACGTCGGTGGCGTTGGCATCGATCAGCTCCGCCGTGCGGGCCTCCAGCAGGTCGGCCGCTGCCAGCAGCGCGTCGTTGCGGGCCGTGGTGGGCGCGGTGGCCATGGCCCGGGACGCTGCCTTGGCACGGCGGGCCAGCTCGGGGATCGGCGTGGTGCTCACCTCCCGGATCGTACCGGAGCGACCCTCGGAGGATCGCAGCTGTCTGGTGGAGGGCGGCTGCTACCCGTCGAGCAGCCGGGTGAGGTTGCGGCGAACCCACCTCGGCCAGGCGGGAGGTGACCAGCACCTCATCGGTGACCATCCACCGCACGGCCGCCCCGGAGTCGCGCTCGTCGACGTAGCGCTTCAGCGGCGCGCTGGAATCGACGTGGAGCGTCATCCCCGGTCGTCCTCCAGCACATCCAGCGTGCGCGGCTCGTACCTGGCTCGTTGGACCTGCGGCAGCCCCCGGCGCCGCGCCGGGTCCAACCAGCCTTCGTCGATCCCGGACTCGATCGAGGAGTGCGCGGAGCACGGCACGGGTCCGACGACCGGACCAAGATCAGCGGCCCGGAAGCGTCGTTCAGCCCGCCTGCCATTCGACCGGGAAGGCGAACGCGGCCATGTAGCCTCCACGCGGTGAGCAGCAGCGCCCTGGAGGCCGTCGTGGCCGGCTTCGTCGACGACCTCGGGGCGGCGCTGGGCGAAGCTGCGGACGGCATCGACGGGGTCGACCCCACCCGCTTCGGCACGGACGTCACCACCGAGGCGTTCAACCTCACCGCGGCGATGATCGACGCCGACCACCGCCACACCGACGACGAGCTCAACGCCCTCATCGACGTGTTCGGCCCCCGGCTGGACGGCACGGACCTGCTCCTGGCCACCCCGGCGACCCTGCGGGGATCCACGCTGGTGGCAGGGCGAGCCACGTGGCTGGAGCACGACTCCGAGCTGTTCGAGGTGCTGCTGGCCGCCGACCTCCGGCGCGGCTCCACGTTGGCCGACCGCTACTACGAGCGCACCATGGACGTGGCCCACGTCGTCGCCTCCCTCGACGTCGTCCCCTCCCGCGACGAGCTGGCCGCCATCGCCCGCCTGCGCACCCGCCTGCTGGCCGGGCTTCGCCGCCGCCACGTGGACGGCCGCAGCTTCGTCCCCGCCCGCCCCCAGGCGGTGACGACGGGGTCGGCCACCCCCACCCCCGGCGGCGCGGAGGCGCACGGCCCCGATCCCCTCCCCCCGAAGCGCCCGCTGGAGGAGCTGCTGGCCGAGCTCGACGACCTCGTGGGCCTCGAGAGCGTGAAGGACCGCGTCCACCTGGTGGCGGACTTCCTGAGGGTGCAGCAGCTGCGCTCGGAGCGGGAGATGCCCACCATCGAGACCTCCCACCACCTGGTGTTCACGGGGAACCCGGGCACGGGCAAGACCACCGTCGCCCGGCTCCTGGCGCAGATCTTCCGCACCCTGGGCGTGGTGGATCGCGGCCACCTCGTCGAGGTGGACCGCAGCAACCTGGTCGCCGGCTTCGTCGGACAGACCGCTCCGCTGGTCACCGCCACCTTCGATCGTGCCGACGAGGGGATGCTGTTCGTCGACGAGGCGTACACCCTGATGCGCGGCGGCGAGAACGACTTCGGTCGAGAGGCCATCGACCAGATCGTCAAGCTGATGGAGGACCGCCGCGACCGGGTCGTGCTGGTGGTGGCCGGCTACCCGGTCGAGATGGAGCAGCTCCTCGCGAGCAACCCCGGCCTGCGATCGAGGTTCCCCACCACCATCGAGTTCCCGGACTACACCACCGACGAGCTGGTGCGCATCGCGGTGGCGATGGGCGAGAAGCAGCGCTACCACCTCACCGAGGCAGCGACGGCCAAGCTCGAGGCGCTCCTCGACGGGGTGCCCCGGGAGAAGGGGTTCGGCAACGCCCGACTCGCCCGGAACATCTACGAGGCCGCGGTGAACCGCCACGCCACCCGAGTGGTCACGCTGGAGCAACCCAGCGACGACGCGCTCACCACCCTCGAAGCCGTCGACATCCCCGACTCGGTGGAGGACATCGATCGCCCGCCCCGGCGACGTGATCCGGCACCTCCGGGCGACGCACCATGAAGCGGGCGGTCGCGGTGCTGGTGGCCGTCGGCCTGGTGGCGGGAGCCGTGCTCGTCCGCCGCGCCCTCACCGACGACGGCGCCTCTGCCGGCAAAGACCTCGAGCTCGTGTGCGGCAGCGAGTTGGCCGCGGCGTGCAGCGGCTTCGCCGGCGCCGACGGGATCCGGGTGGTGGTGGAGGACGAGGCGGTCACCGCCGGCCGGCTCGTCGAGGGCGAGCTCGTGCTCGATCGCGCCGTCTGGCTCGCTGCCGCACCGTGGCCCGCGATGGCCGCCGCCGGCGCCGACAGCCAGGGGGTGGAGCTCCCCGATCTGGCAGGCTCCACCGTGCTCGGCGAGTCCCCCGCCGTGATCGTGGCGCGGACCGACCGCATGGAGGCCATCACCGCCGCGTGCGGCACCCCCACGTGGGCCTGCATCGGCGAGCAGGCAGGCGGCCCCTGGACGGCGCTCGGGGGCGAGACCGCCTGGGGACGGGTCGAGGTCGCACTGCCCGATGCGGGCACCGGGGCGGGCGCCGTCGCCATCAACCAGGGCGTCGCCTCCCGGATCGGGCGCACCGACTTCGCCATCAACGACCTCGACGACGAACCGGCCGACGCCGCCTGGTTCGACCGGCTGGCATCCGAGAGCAGCGCCAACCAGCGCGACGACCTCACCCCGCTCCAGCAGTTCCTCCGGGTGCCGGGCTCCCTCGGGGTGGTGGGCTCCCTCGGCGCCGAAGCCGACACCGAGCTGACCGGGGTCTCCAACGCGGAGGCCTTCGAGACCGTGGTGCCCGAGCCCAGCTCGACCGCACAGGTCAGGTTGTGGGCCGCCGATCCCGACGCCCTCGCCGACGCCATCGAGCGCCTTGACCCCGCGCGCCTGTCCACCTTGTTGTCCGACTCAGGTTGGGAGGCGACCGGAGCGGCGACGTCGACGGGTCCTGGCACCATGGTCTCCGACGACCGGGGCCCCTACCCCGATGCCGGCCTCCCCAACGCCGGGGTCATGTCGGCCGTGATCACCCGATGGGAGAACGTCCGATGATCTCCACCCACCGACCCCGTCCGCCGAGAGCCCCTGACGGGTGCACCCGGACCATCGCCGCGGGACTGGCCGTGGTGCTGGCGATCGGCACGATCGCAGCCTCCTGCAGCTCGGGCGACCAGGAAGCGAGCCCCGGTGCGGACTGCGTCCAGGTCGACGCCGCGGTCAGCTCCGAGAAGATCCAGCTGCTGAGCGACCTCGCCGAGGAGTTCAACGCCTCCGGGGCCGAGGTGAACGGCCGCTGCATCTGGGTGGAGGTCCAGAAGAAGGCCAGCGGTGCCGCCGAGCAGGCGCTCGCCGACGGATGGGACACCGCCACCGACGGCCCCGAGCCGACCATCTGGTCACCGGCGTCCGCCGCCTGGGGCCAGGTGCTGAACCAGCGCCTGGCCGAGAAGGGCGAGGCGCCGATGGCCCCCGAGGACCCGACCCCCTTCATGCTCACACCGCTGGTGATCGCCATGCCCGAACCCATGGCGGAGGCGCTCGGCTGGCCGGACACGCCGATCGGCTGGGCCGACATCCTGGCCCTGGCCAACTCTCCCGAAGGCTGGGCGGCCAAGGGGCACCCCGAGTGGGGCCCGTTCCGCCTGGGCAAGACCAACCCCAACTTCTCCACCTCCGGCCTCTCGGCGCTCATCGCCCAGAACTACGCGGCCACGGGCAAGACGACCGGCCTCACCACCGAGGACCTCCAACGGCCCGAGGTGCAGCAGTACGGGGAGGACATCGAGTCCGCCGTGGTGCACTACGGCGACATCACCATGACCTTCCTCGACAACTGGTACCGCGCCGACCGTCGCGGGACGGGGCTCACCTACGCCTCGGCGGTGGCGGTCGAGGAGAAGTCGGTGATCGACTACAACGCCGGCAACCCCGACGGCGTGCTCGACCCCGGCGAGGAGGCCCGTCCGCCTCGCATCCCTCTGGTGGCCATCTACCCCACCGAAGGCACCCTCTACTCCGACAACCCGCTGTTCATCCTGGACGCCCCCTGGGTGAGCCCCAAGCAGCGCTCGGCAGCGGAGGAGTTCCAGGAGTTCGTGTCCACCCCGGAGAACCAGGAGAAGGTGCTGGAGTACGGGTTCCGCCCGGGCAACCCCGCCGTCGCGCTGGAGGATCCGATCACGACCGGCAACGGGGTCGATCCCACCAAGCCCGAGACCCTGCTCGACGTGCCCGAGGGCGAGGTGCTCACCGGCCTGCTCGACAACTGGGCGACCCAGCGCAAGGCAGCCAGGGTGATGATGGTGCTCGACGTGTCGGGGTCGATGGGAGAGCCCGCCGACCCCTCCGATCCCGGAGGGCCGACCAGGTTGGACCTGGCCGTCCAGGCCGTGCAGGACGGCCTCGACAAGTTCAAGCCCGAGGACCAGGTCGGGTTGCGCATCTTCACCACCAACCTGGGCGACGGCACCGCCAGCTGGCAGGACCTCTCCCCGGTCAGCGCCATCGGCCCCAAGCGCGAAGAGCTGCGCTCCCAGGTCGCCAACCTCGTGCCGCTCAACGGCACCCCGCTCTACGACGTCGTCGGCCAGAGCCACGACGAGATGATCGAGGGCTACGACCCGTCGCTCATCAACGCGGTCGTGCTGCTCACCGACGGGATGAACGACGACGGGGAGCCCGACGACGACGACGAGCAGTTCCGCGAGCTGCTCGAGGAGGTGACGCGCTCGAGCAACGGCGAGAACTCCACGCCCGTGCGGATCTTCACCATCGCCTACGGCGCCGGAGCGGACCCCACGGAGCTCCGCCAGATCGCCCAGGCCTCCAACGCCACGGCCTACCAGGCTGCCGACGCCACCACCATCGACTCGGTCTTCACCGCCGTGGTCAGCAACTTCTGAGCAGGGCGCGGGCGACGCGTCGGGTCGTGGCAGGCTGGTGCCGTCATGAGCTTCCGCGACCGGTTCTTCACCCCCCGGGTGGCACGGGCGACCACCTCGCCCTCGGCCATCGTCGCCACCGGCGGCGGGGCGGCAGCGGCCATCCTGCTGGGTCTGGGCCCGATCGGCGCCGTGCTGCTGGGCGCGGCCGCCTGGGCGGTGCGGGTGCTCGCCGCCGTGCCCCGCTCCAAGCGCGCCGCTTCCGGTGACGTACGGCCCCGCATGCTGGAATCCCCCTGGCGCGAGGCGGTCGAACAGGTGCAGGACTCCCGGCGTCGCTTCGCGCAGGCCGTCTCCATGCTCGAGCCGGGACCCCTCGCCGAGCGGCTCACCACGGTGACCGAACGCCTCGACACCGCGGTGCAGGAGGCCTGGAGGATCGCCCGGGCCGGCGACCTGCTCTCCAAGGGTCGGCGCCAGATCGACACCACCCGCATCGGCGCGGAGCTCGCCTCCGCTCGGGCCGCCGCTCCCACCGCCCGCTCCGCCGACATGGTGCAGGCGCTGGAGGCCCAGATGGCCGCCGCCGCACGCCTCGAGGCCACCATCGCCGAGACCCACGAGCGCCTGATGCTGCTGGACGCCCGCACCGACGAGGCGGTCACCCGTGCAGTCGAGCTGTCGGTCTCCCAGGCCGACCCCGACTCGGTGGGAGCGCTGGCCGACGACGTGAGCGGCATCGTCGGGGACCTGGAGTCGCTGCGTCAGGCCATCGAGGAGACGGACCGCCCGGCCGGCACCGGCGGACAGGTCGCCGAGGCGCCGGGGTGAGCTCACCCGATCCCGAGGACGACGAGATGACCGGACCCGACACCCTCGACTCCGAGGACGCGCTCGACGACGATCTCTCCCTGCCCGAACGCGGTGTGGAGGATCCGGTCGTGGAGAGCCTCGTGGAGGGCGCTGCACTGAGCGGAGGGCTCGACCGCCCCGAGCGTCGCAGCGTGCTGGGGGCGAGCGCCACGCCCGCGCTCGGCACCGCCCTGTCGCGGATCACCGGACTGCTGAGGGTGAGCGCACTCACCGCCGCGCTCGGCCTCACCGCGGTGGCCGACACCTACAACCTGTCCAACACCGCACCCAACATCCTCTACGAGCTGGTGCTGGGCGGGGTGCTGTCCTCCACGCTGGTCCCGCTGTTCATCCACTCCCGCGACGACCCCGACGACGACTCCTCCGACGCCATCATGACGGTCGCCTTCGTGGGCATCACCCTGCTCACCGTCGTGGCGGTGCTGGCCGCCCCCCTGCTCAACCGCCTGTTCGCGCTTCCCCTCGACGGCGTCGAGCAGCAGCGCCAGCTCGCCGTCGGCGACGACTTCCTCGCGCTCCTGCTGCCCCAGATCTTCTTCTACGGGATGACGACGCTCGCCACCGCCCAGCTGCACGCCCGGCGCCGCTTCGCACCGCCGGCGTTCACGCCGGTGCTCACCAACCTCATCATCGGGGCGTCGGCGCTGGGGGTGTGGTGGCTCGTGTCCTCCGGCACCACCGACGACGACTCCACCCTCACCGTCTACCTGCTCGGCCTGGGGACCACCGCAGGCGTGGCGGCCATGGCGTTGGCGCTCGTGCCGTCGCTCCGACGAGCGGGAGTGGAGCTGCGCTGGCGCTTCGCCCCCCGTCACCCGGCCGTGCGACAGGTGCTGCGCCTGTCGGGCTGGACCGTCGGCTTCGCCGCCAGCAACCAGGTCGCCCTGCTGATCGTGCTGACCCTGGCGCGAGGGTCGGGAGAGGGCGCCGTGTCCGCCTACCAGTACGCCTTCATCTTCTTCCAGCTCCCCTACGGCCTCATCGCCGTGTCGATCATGACCACGATCCTGCCCGACCTCTCCGAGGCGGCGAAGCGCCACGACGTGGCGGCGTTCCGGGAGCGGTTCCGCGAGGGGTTGGCGGTGCTGCTCACCTTCCTGCTGCCGGCGGCAGGTGCCTACGTGTTCCTCGGCGCACCGCTCATCGAGGTGCTCCTGCAGCGAGGTGCCTTCAGCGCTCAGGACACCCGCGACACCGCGGAGATGCTGGCGGGGTTCAGCCTCGGCCTCCCCGCCTTCGCCGTGTTCCTCTACTGCGTGCGCGCCTTCCACGCCCGACGCAACACGCGCACGCCGTTCTGGTTGAACCTGTTCGAGAACGCGCTCAACGTGGCCCTCGTCGTCCCCTTCGTCGCTGCGTTCGGCCAGATGGGGCTGTCGCTGGCCTACTCGGCGGCCTACTGGATCGCGGCGGTCGGGGCGGTGGTCGTGCTGAACCGCCACGTGCGCGGCCTGCTCACGTGGCGGAGCCTGGGGATGTTCGTGCGGGGTGTTGCCGTGGCGGTGCTGGTGATCGCCGCCGTGTACGCCGTGTTCCGGGTGGTGCGGCCACAGGTCGGCCCGGTGGTGGAGATCGCCGTGTCGTTGGCCGTGGCCGTGGTGGTCTTCGGTGCCGCCACCTGGGTCGTGAAGCCCCACGGCTTCACCGAGGCCATGGAAGACCTCCGCGAGGGGTTCGCGCGTCGCGCCGGCCGGCTGCGGCGGTAGCCTCGCGTCAGTGTCACTCTGGTCGTCGTCTGGGGGCTTGGCTCGTAGCCTCGGTGCCCCTTCTTGTGGGCAGCATGCTTTCTGCCGGCCCCCGGACGCGCAGAACCGGCCGGCGTGGCTTGATAGGAGCGTGGCTTCTCCCCCACTGAGGTGTGCCCACCGACCGGTTCTGGTCCGGATCACCAACGTGAAAGGCGACCAGAGCCCCATGATCACCCTCGGTATCGACGCGCACAAGCGCACCCACACCGTTGTCGCGGTCGACGACGTCGGCCGTCAGCTCGGCTGCAAGACCACCACGGCGACCACTAGCGATGATCACCTCGAGATCATCCGGTGGGCGGATCGGTTCGGCGAACGCCAGTGGGCCGTCGAGGACTGCCGGCATCTGTCACGGCGGTTGGAGTCCGACATGCTCGCTGCTGGCGAGCGGATCGTCCGGGTGCCTCCGAAGCTGATGGCCCACGCTCGGGACGCGGCACGCACCTATGGCAAGTCCGACCCGATCGACGCGCTGGCGGTGGCTCACGCCGCGTTGCGCAACCCTGACCTTCCGGCCGCCCAGCTCGACGGCCCGGCTCGTGAGCTGCGCCTGCTGGTCGATCACCGTGAGGACCTGGTGGCGGAGCGGACCCGTTGCATCAACCGGCTTCGCTGGCATCTCCACGAGCTCGACGCCGCCTGGGACCCGCCCGCGCGTTCGCTCACGTCGTACAAGAACCTCGACGCGATCTTGGCCCGACTGGGGGGCTTCGATGGGCCCGTGGCGCGCATCGCGACCGAGATCGTCGGGCATGCTCGGGACCTGACTGTTCGTGAACGGGCCCTGGAACGCGAGATCACCGGCATCGTCACCGGTCTCGCTCCGACCCTGCTCGCCCTTGCCGGTGTCGGTTCGCTCACCGCAGCGAAGATCGTCGCGGAGACAGCCGATGTTCGCCGGTTCAAGAGCAAGGACGCCTACGCCCGCCACAACGGAACCGCGCCACTTCCGGTGTGGTCCGGCAACCGCGAACGGCACCGCCTCTCACGAACCGGCAACCGCCAGCTCAACGCCGCGATCCACCGCATCGCGATCACCCAGGCCCGCTGCCACGACGACGCCATTGCCTACCTCAACCGCCGCACCACCGACCCCCGCCACCAGAACACCAAGACCGAAGCGCTACGAGCTCTCAAGCGACGGCTCTCCGACGTCGTCTACCGAGCCCTGCTCGCCGACACCCAACCCGCCCAAGCGAAACCCGCAGACTTGCTCGCGGACGCTGCTTGACATAGGAGCAAACCATGTTCACGACGCTGAAGAAGTGGTGGAAGTACCTGGGCGCCAAGATGTCGAGCCTCTTCAACGAGAAGGCCGACCCGAAGGTCCAGCTGGAGCAGGCCATCACCGAGGCCCAGGAGCAGCATCGGCGGCTCAAGGAGCAGGCCGCCAACGTGATCGCCAACCAGAAGCAGAACGAGATGCGCCTGAACGCCGCGCTCGAGGAGCTCGAGAAGCTCAACCGCAACGCCACCCAGGCGGTGCTGATGGCCGAGGAGGCCGCCAAGGCCGGCGACGAGGCCAAGATGCAGGACTTCACCAGCGCAGCGGAGGCGTTCGCCAACCAGCTCATCGCCAAGGAGAAGGAGGTCGAGAGCCTCAAGACGATGTCGCTGCAGGCCACCGAGGCCGCCGAGAAGGCGAAGCTCGCCGTCCAGCAGAACTCCCGCGTCCTCCAGCAGAAGCTGGCCGAGAAGCAGAAGCTGCTCAGCCAGCTCGACCAGGCGAAGATGCAGGAGCAGATGAACACGGCGATGAGCACGCTCACCGAGGAGGTCGGCCAGGACGTGCCGACCCTCAAGGAGGTGCAGGAGAAGATCGAGCGGCGCTACGCCAAGGCCATGGGCACCGCCGAGCTGCAGGGCATGTCGGTGGAGTCCAAGATGCTCGAGGTGGAGCAGGCATCCCTCAACAGCGAAGCCCAGGCCCGGCTCTCCGAGATCCGTTCCAAGCTGGGCATCGCCGAGTCCGCGACGGGGGCCGCAGCCGCTCCCGTGGCCGCCCCAGCGACGGCCGGCGGGGAGGCTGCGGCCCCCACATCCCCGGCGGACACACCCACCGGCAGCGCCGAGGACGGCTGACCACCGCACCACGCTGCCCGGGAGCTCCGCCCGAGGCTCAGAGGCCGTCGAGGAACCTCTCGAGGGCCTCGGCAGGGATCCCGCAGTACACGACGTGGGCGCGGCAGGTCGGAGCCAGGCCGGGATCGTCCACCTCGTGCACATCGACCCGCGGGTGGCCGACCTCCTGAGCCCTTCGCACCAGCGTCCGCTCCTGGTCGAGGGGCACGATCGGATCCTCGGTTCCGTGGGCGACGAACAGCGGCGGGTCGTCGGCATCCAACCAGGAGACGGGGCTGGCCTTGTGGTAGTCACCGCGGTGGGGGATCCATCGGGTCCGCTCGAGGATGGGGCCGAACGCCGCCATCTCGTAGATCCCGGCAACCAGGATCGCTCCGGAGACCTCCGCGTCCCACTCCGGGGACCCGCGGTCGCCTCCTGACAGCGCGACGAGCGCCGCGAGGTGGGCTCCCGCGGAGAGCCCGGCCAGCACGACGGTCTGCGGGTCCAACCCGTGCCGCGCGCCGTGCGCCCGCACCCAGCGGATCGCGGCCGCCACGTCGTCCACGGCGGCCGGGTAGGGCGCGGTTCCGGCCAGCCGGTAGTTGGCGGACACGACGTCCCAGCCCCGAGCCACCTGTGCCAGGAGCAGCGCGGCCTGGGTTCCCATGGGGGCCTTGTCGCCGGCGGTCCATCCCCCACCGTGGAGGTACAGGATCGTGCCCTGCGGCGCGACGGTGTCGGGGGCGAGGTACAGGTCGGCGACGTGGTCGGGATGTGGCCCGTAGGCGACGTCGCGGCGCGACGGCCCGAGGTCCACGGCGCCGTCGCCCACCGTTCGATAGGCCGGGGCTGGCGCGCAGCCGGCGATGATCAGGGTCAGGCTGAAGACCAGCCAGGGGACATGGCGTCGTGGATGCACGCGTCGACCTCTCTTGTCGTGGGTCGACGCAGCACGCACCCCCCCTCTCTCGGGGAGATGCCCGTCACGTGCGTACCCTTCCTCTCGACACGCGGTGTCGGCGGACACCCGCACGACCTTGACGGGGTGCGGTGGAATTGAGCCGAAGGTCCTAGACATCCGATGGGCCCGGGACGGGGAGTCCCTGGGTCACCGGGTCCAGATCACCCGGCGGGGACCACGGTGGTCGGCGGCAGGTCGGCCGGGACCTCCGGGGGCACGGTCGCGTCGCCCGTCGGGACCCGCAGCTCGGTCACGTCCTCGGGGTCCGGTCCCACGACGGGCGGCGCCTCACCGAAGGATCGGTACCACACGACGATGGAGGGCTGGACGCCCACGGTCGGGACGACCCCGTCCTCGGCGACGAACAACCGCACCTGCTCGAAGAAGCCCCCGGCCAGCACGACCTCGGCGACACCGCAGGCGCGACCTTCGACGCCGGCCAGGTCTGCCGGGGCGTCGATCGCGCGAGGGGCGGCGGGGTGCAGCAGGATGCCGCAGATGTCCATGCGGTACGTGTCCGGAGCGATCGCCCGGGCTGTCGCGACGTCGAGGCCCAGCAGCGCGGCGAGCGACGCCTCGTCCTGGAAGGTGAACGGGGCACCCGGATGCCCGAGGTCCGATGGAGGGAGCTCGACCGTCGGGATCAGCCCCCACGCCCCGGACTCGCACAAGGCCGCCACACACCTCACATAGGTGCTCGTCTCCTCGTGGGTGTCGCTGGACAGCACGTGCACGACGTCGTGGGCCGCGTCGCCGAGGCCTTCTCCCGCCATGGGCGGCGGGGCGCCCGCGTCGGGAGCTCCAGGTTGGTAGGTGAGGGTGAGGGGGTTCACCACCCCCGGCGCGCTCCGCGAGGTGGACTGCGCCACCCACGAGGTCCCGAGCATGCGGGCCACCGCGTCGGCGACGACGAGCTGGGCTTCCGCGTCGATCGGCCCCCCTGTCACGGAGGGGGACGGGGTGGTGCTCGTCGGTGAGCCGACACCCGTCACCTCTGCTGGCCGCTCCGCCGGGTCGACCAGCACGATGCCCCCGACAACCAGTCCGACCGCGACCGCCGCAGCCCCGAGGACTCTCCCCCAGCGGCGCGATGCGGAGGTCCGGTCGTCCAGGATCGGTACGAGCACCGAAGCTCGGCCCCGGATCTCCTCGGTGTCGACCTCAGCGCGCGAGGATGCGCCCGAGCGTGGGTTCCCGACGACCACTCCCCGAGTCGCACTCGTGGCGGCCTCACGGAGCCGTGCCCCGAGCCAGTCGTCCATCTCCGTCTCCTGCATCCGGTGCCTCCAGTCCTCGGCATCTCGATCGGCTCGTTCATCGGCCGCTCACCGGCGATGCAACCGGTCAGTCCGCAGATCCGGCGGTGACAGGTGCTCCGGCATCGGCGGTGAGCGCCGAGGCCAGGGCGGCCCGCCCCCGACTCAGGTGGACCTTCACCGTCGACTCCCCGACCCCCATGACCGACGCGCACTCCGCCACGGCGAGGTCGAGCAGGTGGTGGAGCACCACCGCCTCCCGCTGCCGCTCCGGCAGCCGTCGCAGGGCACGTTCGAGGTCGAGGTCCCGGGTGCCCGGCTCGACCGGGTCCGGCATCCGCGCCGGAGCATGCTCTGCAGCGACTTGGGCACGCCGCCAGCCGGAGCGCACGAGGTTCAGCACGACCACCCGCAGCCACGCAGCCGGGTTGGACCCGTCCACGCCGATGGTGGGCCAGGCACTCCACGCCCGCGCCATCGCCTCCTGGGCGAGGTCGGCTGCCGCGTGGCGATCGACCGTGAGCCCCCAGCAGTAGGACACCAGCGCGTCGTGCTCCCCCCTGAAGAACTCCTCGAAGTCCGCCTCGGCCACGCTCGCCCTCTCCTCCGTGCACGCGACCGCACTCCCGCGGCCGGCGCCCGTCGCATCGCCCGCACCTAGTGTCACAACCGAACAACGCACGACCCAGCCCGCGGGACGACACGTCGTCACAAGTTGTGGGGTTCCTCAGCGTACGGCCGCCAGAGGCTCACATGGCCGAGTAGACCGCCCAGTCGCCACGACGGGCGGTGCGCACGATGAGCGCCACCGCGAGGAGCGCCGCGACGGCGGATCCGGCGAGGAAGCCGATCAACGGCCCAGCCATCACCCGCCCCGACTGCACCAGGGGCACGCCGACGGCTGCCAGCACCAACATGCCCGAGCCCATCGTGACGAGCGCGGTCGCCGGCCTGCACAACACGAAGAGCAGCTGGGCGCAGAACAGCGTCAGCGCCAGCAACGAGTAGGCGAGCAGTCCGGTGGGGAACAGCCAGTCCGGGGCGTCAGCCGGCAGAAGCCACGGCAACCGCTCCACCGCCACCAGCATGACCACGTCGGAGATGCCCACGATCGCCGCCAGCACCCCGAGCCGCCGACCGATCAGGTGGAGCACCCGGCGCCGGAAGTCGGTGACCTCGGTGATCGTGAGCTCGCCCAGTGCCGCAGCGAGATCGTCGGAGAACCGCTCGGTCATCACCGTGACCGCCACCAGCGCCGGGATGAGCACCAGCATCGACAGGTCGGTGGCGCCCTCGTACACCGGCCCGTAGCGGTACGAACCCTCGAGCATCCCCCCGGCCAGCAGCTTGGGGGCGAAGACGAAGGCGAAGAGCATCGCCCCGTAGAGGGCGTAGGGAGCGACACCGAGCCCGAATCCGACCGCACGGGGCGGTAGCGCCCGACGTGGCAGGCCGTCGCGATCGGACTCGTTGCGTCGGCGCACCCAGAGCGACGACAACCACGTCACCACGAAGATGGTGGCGATGGCGACCGCCTGCACGGTGAAGAGGCGCGTGATGTCGACCTGCCCCACCCACCCGTCCGGGCGCAGCCACACGAGCACGGCAGCTCCGCTGAGCACCGCTGCGCACAGCACGATGGCCGACCGTGAGGCCACGAGCGGAGCGAACCCCAGCTGCAACGAGGCGAGCAGGAGTGCGAAGGCCAGGAACACCCGGTTCGTGTCGGGGGTGAAGACACCGAGGACGTGCTCGAGCACGAACCAGCACGCCACGATGGCGGCGAACACGATGGCGGCACCGCCGTACAGGACGCGAGAGGTGACCCACCGAGCCAGGGGGGCGTTGTCCTGGAGGGTGTAGAAGAGATAGCGGCGGGTGAAGGACTGGACCACCGGCCCGGTCAGCAGCGAGGTGCACACGAGCGCGAGGCTGATGGCGGTGGCCTGGCGGACCGTCAGGGTCCCGCCCGACCAGAACGACGACTTGTTGACCCAGATCAGCGCCAACGAGAGGACCCACAGCTCCACGTAGGAGAAGCCCCGCAGCAGGTACCGCATGTTGCGTCGCATCCGCTCGTGCAGCGACTCCGGGGGCGTGTCGTCGATCGGCCCGCGGAAGTAGAGCTCGACCACCTCGTAGATGCGCTCGGCCATGTCGAACAGGTCCCGGCATCCGAACGTGGCGGCGGAGGCATCGGTGTAGCCGAGGGTCGACAGCACGACGGCGATCTCGAAGGAGTTCTGGGGATCTGGGCTGATCTCCAACACGGCGCACGCCTCGGAGTGCAGGTCGTGCTCGGCCATGAAGACCGTTCGGGCGCGGCCCGGCTCGTCGTCGACCGCCATGGAGCTCGAGCCCTGGTCGGACAGCGGCATCGCGGCCATGGGCTGCATCATCGGCCCTCTTCGATCGAGGCCTCGTAGCGGTCACCACCCGAGTAGGTGAACGACGAGGACACCTCCCGCCAGTCCTCCTCCGCCAAGCGCACGCTGAGCGATGCCGTGCCGTGGGCGCGGGGCAGCGGCAGACGCAGCGCGGCCGTGCCCGACGCGTCGGCGGTGGCCGAGGCCACAGGATCCGCTGCGGTGCCGAGTCGCACCTCGGTCCCCTCGGGCAGCTCCTCGACCAGCAACGTGTCCGAGGAGGTCACCCAGAAGTCCGTGAACCGCGAGGTGTAGGCGATGTCGCGGGCCTGGACCTCGAGGTAGGCCTGCAGCGGAGGCTCGACGAACAGGTCGAGATCCGAGGCGGAGAACACCTGGGTCTCCCCGATGAACACGTCCAGGGAGCGGTGGCCGTCGGTGCGCAGCGTCACCCCGACCGGACGGTCCGGCACCAGCGCCGCCCCCGGTTCGTCGAGCTGAGCGAGGGAGCGGCGGCGCGCGTCCTGGAACTTGGCGGCCGAGTAGCCGACCTGCCACTTGAGCTGACCATCGGAGGCGTAGCTGTTGACCGCCAGGAAGTTCACGTCGGAGGTGATCTTGGTGGATCCGGTCTGCACGGCGAACACCGCTTCGCCGATCCCCTCACCGGCCACCGTGGCCGGGACCGCCTCCATGTCGGTGTGGAACACGCTGCCCGAGGGGAACAGGTCGTGGGTCATGGCGAAGTAGCCCTCCCACCCCTCGTGCTCCAGCACCCCTACGTCCAAGCCGTGTCGCCCGACCTCGGCCCACGTCACGCCATCGGCGGGGGCGAGCGGGTCGAGCTCGAAGCGATCCTCGAAGGTCCGCATGGCTTCCGGGGCGGCGAAGGGCTCGTCGGCGAGCAGGCCGCTGTGGAGGAGGGTGAGGTCGACGCCTGCCCCGGCCACCGGCGGGGGGACGGTGGTGGCGTTGCCCACCGAGAGGCTGAGGAGCAGCGCCGCTCCGACCAGGGGGCCGACCAGCATGAACCCCGACATCCACCGTGCCCGCCCGGAGGTCGAACGGGGGGCGGAGCCGTCGAGGTGCACCGGCGGCGCTGCGACGCTCACGCCGCCGCCTCACGGTGGTACGCAGCGGCCAGTCGGTACTCCTCGTCGTAGGCGGCCAGCATCTGCTCCTCGGCGAACCGCTGGAGGATGCGCCGACGATTGCCCTCGCCCACCGCGGCGCTCTCCTCCTCGGTGAGGCAGAGCGCCTCGGTGAGGGATGCGGCCAGGGCTCGGGGGTCCTGAGGAGGCACCAGCCAGGGCCCCGGCTCCAGGACCTCGGGCACCCCGCCCACGGCGGTGGCGACCACCACCCGACCACACGACATCGCCTCCAGCAGGGAGAACGGCATGCCCTCCGACACCGACGACTGCACCACGACCCGGCCCCGATGGAAGGCGTCGACCGGCACGGAGGTCGGACCGTGGAACTCGACCGCCGCGCCCATCCCCGCCTCGGCGATCCGGTGGCGGAGGGCAGCCGAGTAGCCGGGATCGGTCTCGGGACCCCAGACCTCCAGTCGCACATCGGGGACGACCTGGCGGACCAGCGCGACGGCGGCCAGGAGCGTCTCGAGGTCCTTGAGGGGGTCGACCCGCCCCACGAACACCGCCACCGGCCCCGGGTCGGTGGCGTCGGGGAGCGGCGCGAACCTGTCGGTCGGCACCCCGTTGGGGATCACGCGCGTGCGCTCCGAGGTGCTCGGGTCCACCCGCTCCTCCCAGAGGGTGTTGAACTCGCACACCGGCAGGATGCGATCGGCGAGGTGGTACGACACCGCCACGATGGCCCGGTAGAAGTTGCCGAGCAGGATCTTCTGCAGGGTGGGGGTCCCGTCGCGCACGAGCGACAGGATCCGCTCACGCAGGTACACCCCGTGCTCGGTGAGCAGGAACGGCAGGCCGCGCTGCAGGCGGGCGCACACCGTGGGCAGGGCGCAGAACGCCGCGGCCGTGGCGTGGCCCACGTCGAGGTCCTCGGGAAGCGGCACCGTGATGGGGAGCAGGTACCGGTAGATGCTCTGCCCGCAGCCGATGACCCCCTCCAGCGAGCACATGCGGAACAGGGGGTGCGCTCGCAGACGGTCCGTGAACAACGTCCAGACCGCTCGGGTGCGCAAGGCCCGGCGGAGGTCCCATCGGTCGGCGTAGTCGGCGAGCTCGAGCAGGCAGGCAGCGATCCGTTCGGGTGAACCCACCCGCAGGAGCATGGTGTCGAGCAGCTCCTCGACTGCGGGGAGGAGGCGATCCCGCACCGGCCCACCACCACGGGGCCACACCTTGCGCCTCAGGAGCCCCGGCAGCTGGACGTACTCCTCGATGTGCTCGATCCCCCACAGGGGGACCGGCAGGATCCGCGTGTTGGCAGGGACGTCGTAGCGATAGTCCACGTGCGGGTTGGCGATCACCGACAGCACGGTGAACTCGTGCTCCGGCAGGCCCTGCAGCATCTGCTCGCACCAGGTCGAGACCCCGCCGGCGGTGAAGGGGTAGGTCCCTTCCGTCGTGAGGAGCACCTTCACGTAGCGGTCGCCTCGGTGACCGGGCCCGAGTTGAAGCGGGCGTGCAGGTCCTCGTTGATCGCTTGTTGGAGATCGATGGCGCGGGCGACGCAGGACTGGGTCAACTCGAGGTTGCCCACTGCCAGGAAGCAGCGCGACGCCGCCAGGTAGCTGCTGTACATGGTCTGCAACGAGCTGCTGGCGTCCTCGGCGACGAAGAGGTAGTTCTTGCCGGCCCTGCGGAGGTCGTGGTCGGAGTCGTCGCGCCGGCCCATCGCTGCAGCCGCGTCCGAGGCCATCCGGTAGGCGATGGCGGCGCGGGCGTGGTCGTCGGACGCGGCCGCCATCTCGGCCTCGTCCCGGAAGAGCTGGAACGCCTTGGCGTGCTCCCCGCGACGGAAGGCGGCGTTGGCTTCGATCCAGACGCGCTTGGGGTCCGCACGGGGACGCATCGCCATGGCCCGATCCCAGCCGGCGTCATCCGCGGTGGACGCAGCCTTCGGCGTCGGCGCGTCGGTGGCCGCATCCGCTTCGGTGGCCGCATCCGCTTCGGTGGCCGGCGCACCATCGGCGGGCGCAGCGTCGGCAGGCGCAACGGCACGGGGATCGAGATCGGCTCTGGGATCCTCCGAGTCGCCCTCGACGCTGCGGCGAGCCTGGGGGGGCTGCGGGTGGTCGAGGAAGTCGTCGATGAGGTCCTGGAGCTGGCGCATCGCCTCCGACATCGCCGTGAGATCGCGCTCCGGGCGCGGCGTGCCCGGCGCATCAGCGCGCGCCGAGCGGCCGGTTCTCGGCTCCAGTTCTTGCAGGTGTTGGGGATCCATGCGGCCACCTCCAGGAGGCGTCACCCGGATATCGAGCGAGACGGCGCCTCGGTTGAACATTTCGACACCGCTTGCGGCAAGGACACTGCCGAAGGAACCGGGTGCCCGCCGGGTCAGGAG
>CAYQQQ010000009.1:0-20612 GCA_964420125.1 uncultured Microthrixaceae bacterium | reverse complement strand
TCCGGGAGGAGGCGGGCGTGTTCCGAAGGAACCGGGTGCCCGCCGGGTCAGGAGCACACGGCCCGGGCCGGGGCAGGGGCCCCGGCTCCGGGAGGAGGCGGGCGTGTTCCGAAGGAACCGGGTGCCCGCCGGGTCAGGAGCGCGGCATCACGACCAGATCGTCGCGGTGGACGATCTCGTCGGTCCCCTCGGGCAGCGCGTGCGAGGGCTGGCCGGCGACCCGGTTGATGACGCCCGCATCGAGCGGGGTCAATCCCTTGGCCACGACCCTTCCCGAGTGGTCGACGATCTCGACGGCCGCATCCGCGCCGAACCCGCCTTCGGCACGCACGACGCCGGCGGGGAGCAGGGATCGTCCCCGGGCGGTGATCGCCGCCACCGCCCCGTCGTCGATCACCACTCTGCCCTGGGCCGGCAGGGCGAAGGCGATCCAGAGCTTCCGTGCCGGCAACCGCCGCTCGTGCGCGGCCACCCACGTCCCGACGCCCTGACGGCCGGCGAGCGCGTCCAGCACCACGCGGTCGCGTCCGGCGTCGGCGATCAGGCAGCGCACGCCCCCCCAGGCGGCCATCTTGGCCGCCGCCAGCTTGGAGGCCATGCCGCCGCTGCCGCGGGCGGTGCCGCTGCCACCAGCCAACTGCTCCAGCTCGTGATCGATCTCCACGATCTCCTCGATGAGCGAGGCCTCGGAGGACAGCCGCGGGTCGGCGTCCATGAGCCCGGGGGTGTCGGTGAGCAGCACCAGCAGCTCCGCTCCGAGCAGCTGGGCGACCAGCGCGGCGATGCGGTCGTTGTCGCCGAAGCGGATCTCGTCGTCCGCGATGGCGTCGTTCTCGTTGACGATGGGCACCACACCCAGCTCCAGGAGCCGCTCCAACGTGGAACGGGCGTGGAGGTACTGGGCCCGAACCATGAAGTCCAGGGGGGCGAGCAGCACCTGCCCGGCGATGAGTCCGTGGGTGCCGAGGCGCTCCCCCCACACCTGCACCAGGCGTGCCTGGCCCACCGCCGAGATCGCCTGCAGGGTGCGGGCGTCGCTCGGGCGATCCTCGGCCCGCCATCCGAGCGCCGGCAGCCCGGCGGCGACTGCACCGGAGGACACGACCACGACCTCGTGGCCCGCCGCGCGCACCTCGGCCACCTCGCCTGCGGCCTTCGCTACGGCACCGGCGTCGATGGAGCCGTGCACGTCGGTGAGGCTCGAGGTGCCCAGCTTCACGACCAACCTCATCGGCGGCCTCCCCGCCGGCGACCCCCGTCGAGCTCCACGGTGGGATCGGTCTCGTAGGCGAACCGCAGGTCTCCGATCACCACGAGGTCACCGTCGGCGGCACCCGCACGGGCGAGTGCACGGTCGACGCCGAGCGCGGCCAGCCGCTGGTGGGCGACCTCGAGCGCCGACGCGTCCGTGAGGTCGGACAGGGCGACCGCTCGCATCGCCTCCCTGCCCAGCACCTCGAAGCTGCCGTCGTCTCTCCGCTCGACACGGACCCCCTCGGCCGCAGGGCGCAGCGTGACGAAGCCTTCGGACGGCGCCTCCTCGGCCCTCGATCGCTCCACCTCGACGCGCAGCAGCCCCAGCAGCTGGGGGATCCCCGCGCCGGTGACCGCGGACACCTGCAGCAGATCGGGCTCGGCGGGCGCGTCGGCCGCCGCGAGGTCGGCGCGCGAACCCACGACCACCATGGGCCGGTCGAGGAGGTCCGGTCGGTACTCGCCCAGCTCGGAGAGGAGCACCGCGAGCTGATCGGCCGCACCGCGGTCGGCCAGCGGTGAAAGGTCGACCATGACGAGCAGCACCCTGGCCCGCTCGATGTGGCGCAGGAACTGGTGGCCGAGGCCGCGGCCCTCCGCCGCACCCTCGATCAGACCGGGCACGTCGGCCACCACCATCTCGAACGCCGCTCCCCCGTCGTCGAGGCGCACCACGCCCAGATTGGGCTCCAGGGTCGTGAAGGGGTAGTCGGCGATCTTCGGCTTGGCGGCGGAGATCCGGCTGATGAGGGTGGACTTGCCCACGTTGGGGAACCCCACCAGCGCCACATCGGCCATCAGCTTGAGCTCGAGTCGCAGCCATCGCTCCTGACCCACCTCACCCTGCTCGGCGAAGGCGGGAGCCCGGCGACGGTTGGACAGGAAGCGGGCGTTGCCCCTCCCTCCCCTCCCGCCCTCGGCGGCCAGCCAGCGATCCCCTTCACGGACGAGATCGGCCACGACCGTGCCGTCACGATCCTTCACCTGGGTGCCGATCGGCACCAGCACCTCGAGGTCCTGGCCGTGGTGGCCGTGTCGCCGCTTGCCCGAGCCGTGCGTGCCCGAGGTGGCCTTCCGATGGGGATGATCCCGGAAGGCCAGCAACGAGGCGGTGTTGCGGTCGGCGACGAGCCACACGTCGCCGCCGCGGCCGCCATCGCCGCCGTCGGGGCCGCCCATGGGGGTGTGGGCCTCGCGACGGAAGGAGACGCACCCGGCACCGCCGTCACCGGCCTTCACGTTGAGGCCGCACTCGTCGACGAAGTTCGACACCAGGACAGGATAGGACCGCCCCACCACCACGATGGTTGTCGTACCCCCTCCGTAGGCTCGACGGCATGGTCGAGTCCCACGATGCACCCGCAGGCACCATGCTCCTGCCACCCACCGAGCGGGCCAGCCGGTGGGCGTCCACCATGGGTGGTCATCGAGGCATGCAAGGGGTGCGCTGCGCCCACCACGGCGGCCCTCACCACCTCGGGCCGGCCACCACCGGACGCGAAGCCCGCGAGGAGGCGGAGCACCTCCTGCTGGCGCCCGGGGCCACGCGCTCCCGAGGGGCAGGCGACCGCTCGCTCCCCGAGGAGCCGGATCCCGAGCGCACCTGCTTCGAGCGCGACCGCGATCGCGTGCTGCACGCCACCGCCTTCCGCCGTCTGGCGGGCAAGACCCAGGTGTTCGTGTTCCCCGACGACCACCAGCGCACCCGCCTCACCCATGCCCTCGAGGTCGCCCAGGTCGCCGCCTCCGTGGCCCGCGCCGTGGGAGCCAACGTGGCGCTGACCGAGGCGATCGCCCTCGCCCACGACTGCGGCCACGGCCCCGGCGGCCACGCGTCCGAGGACGCGTTCGCCCCCTACCTCGCCGAGGGGTTCGACCACGCGGTCTGGGGAGCCGACGTGGTGTTGGCACCGCTCAACCTGTGCACCGAGACGCTCGACGGCGTCCGCAACCACTCCTGGAGCAGGCCGAGGCCCTCCACCCCCGAAGGGGAGATCGTCTCCTGGGCCGACCGGATCGCCTACGTGTGCCACGACATGGAGGATGCGCTGGCGGCCGGGATCGTGTCGCTCGACATGCTGCCGGCCGAGGTTCGGGCGGTCTGCGGCGACGACCGGCGGAGCTGGCTGTCGGCCTTCGTGTCGGCCATGGTCCGCACCGTGCGCTCCCACTGCCAGGTCGGCCTGGAGGAGCCGTTCGCCGAGGCCCTGGCAGCCTTCCGGTCCTTCAACTACCGAAGGATCTACACCAGGCCCGCCTCGCGTCGTCAGAACACCGCCGTGGTCACCGTGCTACGTGCACTGGTGGAGCACTACGCCGTCCTGCCCCACCTCCTCCCCGAGCGGGCCCGTGACGGATGTCAGGCCGCCCCCGGGAGCCCGCAGGCCCTCAGGGCAGCAGTCACGTGGGTGGCCGGCATGACCGATCGCTACGCCTTCGACCAGGCGCAGCTGCGGCTGGGCTGGCGAACCGAGGACCTCCCCAAGGGGATCGCGTGACGCGTCTCAGGCGTCCACGGGGAAGACGTTCACCGTCGTGCGGTTCCGGCGACTGCCGAACTTCACGGTGCCGTCCGCCAACGCGAAGAGCGTGTCGTCGCCACCGCGGGCCACGTTCTCCCCGGGGTGGATCTTCGTGCCCCGTTGACGCACCAGGATCGACCCAGCGGTGACGGCCCCGCCGTCGAACACCTTCACGCCGAGGCGCTTGCTCTGGGAATCCCGTCCGTTTCGAGTGGAGCCGCCGCCCTTGGTC
Source organism: uncultured Microthrixaceae bacterium (assembly GCA_964420125.1). GTDB lineage: Bacteria > Actinomycetota > Acidimicrobiia > Acidimicrobiales > Microtrichaceae > CAYQQQ01. The sequence continues at coordinate 16,604 of CAYQQQ010000009.1, read as the reverse complement.
TTCGACATGGGAACCTACCGTCCTGTTGCTGCGTGATCCCGGGCTCAGCCCTTGGAGATCCCGGTGATCTCGATCGTTGCGTAGGTCTGGCGGTGGCCCCACCGACGTCGCTGGTTCGACTTGGGCTTGTAGGTGAACCCTTGGACCTTGGGGCCCTTGACCTCTTCGACCACCCGAGCCGACACCGTGGCGCCGACCAGCGAGTCACCGGCGAGCACGGTGTCACCGTCCACCAACAGCACGGGCGTGAGCTCGAGGTCGGTATCTGGCGCGCCGAGGCGCTCGACCTGCAGGCGCTGGCCCTGCTCCACGCGATACTGCTTGCCACCGGACTTCACGACTGCGTACATACAGCTGACCATGCTACCGAACGGGCCACCCCCACCGCACGTCGAAGCGCCGGCAGACCGCCGGATCAGCCGAGGAGGTCCTCGGGAACGATCACACCACGGCCGTCGCAGGTCTCGCAGCGATGCGACACGGACTCCAGGAGGCCCTCGCCGATGCGCTTGCGGGTCATCTCCACCAGACCGAGCTCCGAGATGGGGAACACCTGGGTCCGGGTCTTGTCCCGCCGCAGCGCGTCCTTCAGCTGGCGAACGACCTTCTCACGGTTCTCCTTGACCTCCATGTCGACGAAGTCGATCACGATGATGCCGCCGATGTCGCGCAGGCGCAGCTGGCGGGCGATCTCGGTCGCGGCCTCCATGTTGTTGGTGAACACCGTCTCCTCCAGGCTGGAGGAGCCGACGTTCTTGCCCGTGTTGACGTCGATGACGGTGAGGGCTTCGGTGTGCTCCACGATCAGCGACCCACCCGAGGGCAGCCACACCTTCCGATCCAGGACCTTCGCCAGCTGCTCGCTCACGTGGAAGCGCTCGAAGAGCGGGAGCTGGCCTGCAGCGTCGTAGAAGGTGACGCGGTCGGCCAGTGCGGGAGCCACCGCCTCCGCGTACGCGTGGATCTCCTGGTGAAGTTCGCGGTCGTCGATCATGACCGCCCGGAAGTCCGCGTTGAACTCCTCGCGGATCATCCGCACCGCCATCGGCGGCTCACGGTAGAGCAGGCGGGGCGAGCGCTGGGCCTCCGCCATCTTGGCGATCTCCGCCCACTGGGCGCTCAGGTGGCGGACGTCCCGCTCGATCTCCTCGGCGGTCACGCCCTCGGCTGCGGTGCGCACGATGAGGCCGTGCCCCTCGGGACGGGCCCGCTCGAGGATCCGTCGCAAGCGCTTGCGCTCGTCGTCGGGCAAGCGCTTCGAGATCCCGACCGTGTCGGAGTTGGGCACGAACACCACGAAGCGGCCCGGAATCGACACCTCCTGGGTGAGTCGGGCTCCCTTGTGGGCGATCGGGTTCTTGGTGACCTGGCACAGCAGCAGCTGGCGTTCCTTGAGCACCTGCTCGATGCGGGGCTGCTCACCGGGCTGGACGCCCTCCACGTCGTCGGGGTCCCAGGTGACGTCCGAGCGGTACAGCACGGCGTTCTTCGGGGTGGCGATGTCGACGAAGGCGGCCTCCATCCCCGGCAGCACGTTCTCCACCCGACCCACGTAGATGTTGCCGTGGATCTGGAAGACGTCGTCGCTCGGTCGCGCGACGTAGTGCTCGACCAGCGAACGACCTTCCAGCACCGCGAGGTGGGTGGCCTCGGGGGTGACGTGCACCAGCATCTGGTACCGACCGAGCGCCTTGCCGTCCTTGTACTGGCCCCGGCGCTGCTCGAGGACGTCCTCGTCCAGCTCGATCGCTTCGAGGTCTCCCGCGCTGGTCTGCACGGGTGAGGGGCGCCGACGTCGATTGCGGTTCCGGTTGCGCCCACCGGATCCCGCGCCCGATCCGCTTCCTGCGCCCTCGGATGGCGTCCCCTTGGACTCACCTCGCTCGTCAGCGCCGTTGCGGCGTTCGGCGGCATCGCCCGCGCCGCCAGCGCCCTGGCCGCCGGAGCCGCCGCCCCGACGCCGCCGGCGACGACGGTTCCGGGATCCCCCGCCGCCATCGCCCTGCGGACCGGGCGCGTCGGTGGGCCGGGCCGACCCGGGACGGGTCGGCGCCGGCATCGTGTCACCGATCTTCGGCTTCGGTGGTGCCCCCGGCGGGGTGTTGCGTGGCGGGGAGGATGCTCCTGCTCGCTCGTCGGGTGGAGCGGCCCGGCGGCCCTCCCCAGGTCGTTCTTCGTCCATGTCGGCCTTCTCTCATGACGCACGCGCCTGCGCGTACGGCGGCACCTCGGGGAGCCCCAACGGCTCGAAGCGCCGGGTGCCGCGTTGGATCCATTGATGTGTTCGGCCCACCCGAAGCGGCTCCTCGACCCCGAGGGTCCCCAGGAGCTCGGAGGGCCGTATGCTGCGAGGTTTCGTGCCCAGCTCGAATCGGAGCTCGGCACGGGGGGCGATCGGCTCCTGCAGCTCCCTGGGGAGCCGCACCTCGGCGGGTCGAACCGCCAGGTCCAAGAGCAGGGGGCGCAGGTCCTCGCACAGCTGCTTTCCCTTGCGAACGATCTCGATCTCGTGCTGTTCGGAGCGGAGGAGCTCGTCGGCCCGGGTGGCCAGCACCTCGGGGTCCTCGCTCACCTCCGCCCACCATGCGGTGGAGGTCACCGCGTCCTGCAACGATGGCTCACCGGGGTCGACGTCGCCAATCGCGGTGATCTGCATGCCCCGGGGAAGGCACGCTCCGAGGGCATCCGCGACGGCTTCGGGGCTGCAGGGTCCGTCTCTTCCTGGATCGAGGTCCAGGTCGAGGTACTCGGCGTCGGACTCGTACCCGGTGGACAGCGCCAGGCCGAAGTGCAGCCGTGGCCTCGGGGAGAAGCCCTGGCTGTAGGCCACCGGCAGACCGGCCCTCCGCACCGCCCGTTCGGCCACGCGGGCCACGTCACGGCTGGAGAGGAAGCGCACCTTGCCGTGTTGGGAGTAGCGCACCCGCACCCGCTTCACGACCCGCTCCCCACCGGCGCGACGGCGCCCGACGGATCGCTCGACCGGACGGACACCGCCACGAACTCCGGAAGCCGATCCCCGACGGCCAGGTCCTGGCCCGTTCCCTGGCTGCCGCCTCCCGGAGGCACGGTGGAGGCGACGACGTGCTCCACGCCGAAGCCGGTGCACGCCCCGCAGTCGTAGCAGGCGGTCCAACGGCAGTCCGGCAGTCCGACCTCTGCGAGGGCGTCCTGCCACTCCTGCCAGAGGAAGTCCTTGTGCAGCCCGGCGTCGAGGTGGTCCCAGGGGAGCAGCTCGTCCTCGTGGCGATGGCGGTTGGCGTACTCCTCCACGCTCAGCCCGCAGTCCTCGAGGGCCGTCTGCCACAGCTCGAGGGAGAACCGCTCCGACCACTCCTGGAACGTGCCACCGGCCCTCCACACCTGCTCGATCACCGGGCCGAGGCGGCGATCGCCGCGGCTCAGCACCCCCTCGACCACGCTGGCACGAGGATCGTGCCACTTGAGCTGCACGTTGCGGTTGTGGCGGAGGGCGTCACGCAGGAGGTTCACCTTGCGCTGCAGCTCGGCGACCGTGTTCTGGCCGAACCACTGGAACGGGGTGAAGGGCTTGGGGACGAACCCCCCCACCGAGATGGTGACCGAGGGATGGCGAAGGTGGCGCCGGCCGACCTCGACGCAGTTCTCCGCCAGCCTGGCGATGCCGAGGGTGTCCTCGTCGGTCTCCGAGGGCAGTCCGGTGAGGAAGTACAGCTTCATCCGGCGCCAGCCCTGGGAGTAGGCGGCATCCACCGCGGCGTAGAGGTCCTCTTCTCGCACCAGCTTGTTGATGACCTGGCGCATCCGCCAGGTCCCTGCCTCCGGAGCGAAGGTCAAGCCCGTGCGGCGGCCCTTCTGGATGGATGCGGCGATGTCCACGCCGAAGGCGTCCACCCGCAGCGACGGCAGGCTGACCGACACACGTCCCTCGGTGTCGGCGGCGACGACCTGCTGCACCACCTCGGCCACGCCGGAGAAGTCGGCCGTGGACAGCGAGGTGAGCGCCACCTCGTCGTGGCCCGTGCGATCCAGTCCGTCTCGGACCATCTCCACCACCTGGTCGGCGGGTCGCTCCCGCACCGGGCGGGTGACCATCCCGGCCTGGCAGAACCGGCACCCGCGGGTGCACCCACGGAACACCTCCACGTTCAGCCGGTCGTGCACCACCTCCGTGAGGGGCACCATCGGCCGTCTCGGATAGGGCCACTCCCCCAGGTCGGCGATCGTGCGCTTGGCGATCCGCTCGGGCGCCTCCGGCCACGACGGCTCCAGGTCCGCCAGCCGCCCGTCCACATGGGTCGGGGTGTAGGCCGCCGGCACGTAGAGGCCCTCGATGGCGGCCAGCGCGCGCAGCACCGAGTCCCGATCGGTGCGCCCCGCAGCCTTCCAGTCGGCCACCACCTCGGTGATCTCGGCCACGACCTCCTCGCCGTCGCCCAGCACCACTGCGTCGAGGAAGTCGGCGAGGGGCTCGGGGTTGTAGGTGCAGTGGCCGCCGGCGATCACGAGCGGATGAGCCGGTTCGCGTCGGTCGGACCGGATCGGCACCCCGGCCAGGTCGACCATGTTGAGGAGGTTGGTGTAGGTCAGCTCGGCGGAGAGGTTGAACGCCAGCAGGTCGAAGCCACCGGCCTCCCGATGGCCGTCGACGCTGAACAGCGGGACGCCGGACGCCCGCAACTCGGCCTCCAGGTCCACCCAGGGCGCATAGGTGCGTTCGGCGACGGCTCGCGGGTGCTCGTTGAGCAGCTCGTAGAGGATCTGCAGACCCTGGTTCGGCTGGCCGATCTCGTAGGTGTCCGGATAGGCCAGGAGCCACCCCACCGGGTCGCCGCCGTGCTTCGACCAGTCCGGCTCCTGGGAGCCGAGCTCGCAGCCGATGTAGCGGGCCGGCTTCTGCACCCGGGGCAGCAGCGGCTCGAGACGGGTCCACAACGTGGAGGGGCAGGACATGATCGTTCGAGTCTACCGGAGCCCTCCCTCCGCGCCGGAAGCACCCGGGGCAGCCAGCGCGCCGGCGCGTCGACCCGGCGACCGCGGATCGGCGCGCAGCAGCCAGTGCAGCTGCACCCTGTCCCGGCCGGCGCGCTTGGCCGCGTAGAGCGCCCCGTCGGCATCCTGCAACGGCTCCGCCAACGAAGAACCGCCCCGGTGCATGGCCACCCCCACCGAGACCGACACCGTCAGACCGACAGCCAGATCCTCCACGTGGAGCCTTCCCACGCTGGACCGGAGGCGATGGGCGACGTCGGATGCCAGCGCCTTGCTGGCGGTGGGCAGCAGGACGAGCAGCTCATCGCCGCCGTAGCGGACCACCAGATCGCCGTCCCGCAGGGCCCCTACCACCGTCGTGGCCAGGCGCCGCAGCACCTCGTCGCCCACCGAGTGGCCGTACAGGTCGTTGACCACCTTGAAGTGGTCGACGTCGACCAACAGCACGGCGTGGGGCTCATCCAGATCCACCGCGTCGAGCGCATGGCGGTTGTGCAGGGAGGTGAGCGGATCGAGCACGGCCTGCGCCCGCAGCCGGTCGTGCTCGAGCTGCTGGCGACGGAGCTCCACGTGCCGGTCGAGCGCGCCCCGCAGCGCGACCGCCACCTGCTCCAGCAGCGACTCCAGCTCGACGTTGAGCTCGTCCTCCGCCTCGGGTGCCAGATCCACCTCGAGGACGGCGGGCGGGCTCCCGCCCGGCAGCGCGAAGTGCCGCCCGGGACCGGAACCGACGGCACCACCGACGCGCACCGCGGCACCGTCCTCCAGCTCGAAGCTCAACACGACCGACCTCACCCCCATCAGCTCCGACAGCAGCCGTTCGACGTGGTCCATCAGCTCGTGCAGACCTGCCGCCTCCGACACGAGCGACTGGACCCGCCGCAGCGTGACCGCGTAGCGCAGCAGCTCTGCCACGTCCTCGTCGTCGTGGGCCATGAGGAACAGCCCGCACTCCAACCGGCTGAGGAGCTCGAACACCTCCTCCACGAGAGGGCCCGGGATCATCACCCCGTGCTGGGGGGCGACGAGCTCGATCGGATCGAAGGCGCGCCGGATGCGGGCCAGGCCGTTGGCCAGGATCTCCCGGCTCGGCATGTAGTGCTCGTGGAAGAGGCGCATGGCCTCGACGCTGGCCGCGGCATCGACGGCCATCAGCTCGGTCCCGTCGCTGAACCCGCCGAAGAGGTCCGAGGAGAACAGCACACCGGTGGTGGTGTCGTAGCCCACCATGGCCCCGGGGTGGTGCAGGTAGGGCGTCAGCAGGAATCGCAAGGCCCGGCTCCCGCCCAGCTCCAGCACCCAGCCGAGCTCCTCGATCGTCTGGATCGGCAGGGAGGAGCCGTAGTGGCGGACCATGGTGGCCGACCGCCACTCGGTGACCAGCCGCGCCTCGGGATGGGTCAGGACCTCGCCGAGACGGGCGACGCAACCCGCGACGTCGGGGTCGCTGTGGAGGCAGACGACCCATCGCACCGAGTCGAGGGGCACGATCCGGCGCACCTTGTCGAGGGTCTCCTCGATGGTCAACGGGGAGCCGGGGTCGATCAGCACGGACTGGTCGCCCGCCTCGATCAGGTAGGAGTGGCACTGGAAGCGGTCGCCGGCCAGCACCGCGCCGACCCACCACACACCCGGCGCCAGCTGCGCCGGTGCCCCTGGATCCCACACGCCCGACGATGTCGGCACCGACGACCTCCTGTTCGCGGTCCCTTCCTCATCGGCACAACAACGTGCATTTTCAGGCTTTTCCAGTGCATCGCCAACGCTGCGGGGATCAGCTGAAGCGGTGCATGTGCACCGATTGCACCACGCCGACGGCCAGGCAGCTCGCCATCACCGAGGAGCCCCCGTAGGAGACCAGGGGCAGGGGGATGCCGGTGACGGGCATGATGCCCAGGGTCATGCCGATGTTCTCGAAGATGTGGAACAACAGCATGGACATCACTCCGACGCACAGGAGGGTGCCCAGCGGGTCGGCCGCCAGCTGGGCGGTGCGCCACACCCGCCAGACGATCACGCCCAGGAGGCCGACCAGCAGCCCCGCCCCCATGAACCCCCACTCCTCGCCGGCGACGGTGAAGATGAAGTCCGACTCCTGCACCGGCACGAAGCCGCCCCGGGTCTGGGGCCCCTGGCCGTAGCCGTAGCCGCGCAGACCTCCCGAGGAGATGGCGGTCTGGGCCTGGGTCACGTTGTAGGACTGGCCGTCGGGGGTGGCGAAGCTGGTGATCCGCTTCTGCTGGTACTCGTCGAGCACGCCGGCGGAGAGCACCACGGCGATGGCCACCACCCCGAGCGCCGCGAGGGCCGCCAGGTGGCCGACGCGCGCCCCGCCAACCACCAACATCCCCAGCGCGATGGCCACGAACACCAGCGCGGAACCGAGGTCCGGTTGCATCAGGGTCACCCCCAGGGGGACGAACAGCAGTCCCAGCGCCACCCCCAGACGGCGGAGGTCGACGCGCTCCACGGATCCGAGGTAGGACGCCACGGCGAGGATCGTGCCCAGCTTGGCGAACTCCGCCGGCTGCAGGGAGATCGGGCCGAACCGGTACCAGCCCGAGGTGCCGTTCACCACCGCCCCCAACGGCGTGAGCACGCCCACCAGGGCCAGCAGGGACACCCCGTAGATCACCTGCCACCAGTCGGCCAGACGGCGGTAGTCCAGCAGCGACACCCCAGCCATCATGACCACGCCGACCACCAGGAAGAAGAGGTGGCGGTAGATCAGCGCGCCGTTGTCGTCGGTGTGGCGGGTGGCGCTCCACACCATCAGCGCCCCCATGATCGCCACCCCGGTGACGGCCGCCATCAGGACGCCGTCGATGTGGCGCCAGGGCGCGGTGAGGTCACGAGCGCTGAAGCCGCTGGCGGCGGAACGACCCGCGTGCGAGTACTGCATCAGTCACCGCTCCCGTAGCTCTGCGGCGCGCCCGTCGCGTCGGTGTCGTCGCCTCGCGCCTCGGCCGCCGCGTCGTTGCGGTCCTCGCAGCGGCTGCGCTCCGGCTCGGCCACCGGGCACGCCTCGGGGAGCTCCCCCCTCGATGCCGGTGCCAGGATCCGGAACGTGAGCGGAGCGGCCACATCGCCGCCGAAGCCGGCCTCGGGGATCACCACCGCCACCGCGTGGGACGGCGGCGCGCCGGTGGCAGCCGGGCCCCAGCCGACGAACACGGAGGTGTCCGCCTTGCCGGCGACCTGCGCGGTGCCGGTCTTGCCGGCGAAGGGCCACGCGGTCGGGCTGTCGTTCCAGGGTCCGTAGGCCGTCCCCTCGGGCGACTGGGTCACACCGACGAGGCCCTGCACGATCCTCACGAGCTGATCACCCGGGAGCTCCACGCTGCGCAGCACCTCGGCTTCGACCGCCCGCACCACCTCGAAGTTGCCGGGTTCCCCCGGAGGTCGGGTGACGTCCAGGGGCCGGGTGACCTGGTGCACCACGTGGGGCCGCATCACCGAGCCGCCGTTGGCCAGCGTGGCGTAGGCGTTGACCAGCTGCAGCGGCGTGACCAGCACGTCGCCCTGACCGATCGCGGTGATCACGTTGTCGCCCGTGTACCAGTCGGGGTTGGGGAAGACCTCGGGGTGCTCCTCGTGCGCGCTCTTGCGGGATGCCGGGGTGGGGATCCTCCCCTTGGCTTCGCCCCGCAGCTCGATCCCGGTCGTCTCCCCGAGGCCGAACTCCCGGGCGACGTCCTGGATGGGCGTCTCCCCGGTGGTCCCTCGGCTCAGCCAGAGCTGCTCTCCGATGCGGTAGTAGTAGGTGTCCGAGGACACGGTGAGCGATCGAGGCAGGTTCACGGTGCCGTGCGCCTGGCGCCCGGCGTTCTGGAACTCGCACTTCTGGCCCTTGCAGCCCTGGAGGCGGTAGACGCCGCTGTCGGAGAACGTCTCGTTGCCGGGGCGCAGGAAGCCCGTGCGCAGGCCGGCCAGCGCGGTGAACGGCTTGAAGGTGGACCCCGGGGCGTAGGTCCCCTGGACCGCCCAGTTGTTCAGGGGCAGACCCGAGGCAGGATCCTGGAAGGCTGCCCACACGTCCGAGGAGATCCCGTTGACGATGGCAGAGGGGTCGTAGGTCGGATAGGAGGCCATGGCCAGGACCTCCCCGCTCACCGGGTCGGTGACGACCACGGAGCCCTGCGGGGCCTTGGTCGGTCGGCCTCCCCGATCGGTGCTCCCCCGCAGGCTCTCGATCTGCTCCGCCAGCAGGCGCTCCGCCTGTGCCTGCAGGTCGAGGTCGATGCTCAACCACACGTCGTCACCCGGGACCGGTGGGTCCTCGGAGACCACATCCAGCATCTCGCCCTTGGCGTTCACCTCGATGGTCCGCTGTCCGGGGGCAGCTCGCAGGTGGTCCTCGTAGGCCCGCTCCACCCCGGTCTTGCCGATGGAGTCGCCCAGCTCGTAGGGCTTCGCCGAGGAGCCGGGCACCGTCGTGGTGCTCGACGGCGCGACGTCGCCACCCGGCACGGACCCACCCCTGGCCAGCAGCTCCTCCTCGTTGATCTCTCCCACGTAGCCGATCAGGTGGGCGGCGATGCTCCCGTAGGGGTACTCCCGCACCGAGCGGCGCTCCACGATCACGCCGGGGAACTCGCCGGATCTCTCCAGGAGGTACTGCTCGACCTCCGCGGCGACGTCCTCGGCGACCGGCACCGGTTCCTGGGGCGAGTAGCGCTTGTCCGAGAAGCGCCCCCACACATCGTCCGCCGTGGTCGGGATGCCCAGGGAGGTGAGCGCCTCGGCGATGTGGGCGAAGGTGGGCTGCAGCTCCGCCTTCATCTTCTCGAGGTCCTCGGGGTCACGCTCGTCGAGACCGGAGACCTGGTCCCGGAGCGGCTCACGGTCGAGCGCAACCACCACCGAGGTGCGGTTGTCCACGATCACCTTGCCGTTGCGGTCGAGGATCCGACCCCTGGGACCCTCGGTGTGGATGACCCTCAGGCGGTTCGACACCGATGCCGCCTCGAACTCCTGGCGCTCGATGCCCTGAAGGAACCACAGCCGCGCGAACAGCGCCAGGAAGAGGGCCATCGCCACGATGCCCAGCGCTCCGATGCGCACCTGGTTGGAGTCGGTGTCCATCACCGCGTGGGCCGGAGTCGGGTGCCTGCCGCACCGGGCCAGCGGCACATGGGGAGCACGAGGGGGCTGAGCACGGCGTTGGCGACGCACACCACGACCACGATCCTCCAGAGGTCGGGGTCGCGGAGGGTGCCCATGCCGAACAGGGAGCCGATCACGGCGTAGAGCGTGACGCCCAGCGCCGAACCGGTGGTCATGAACCCGGCGTCGATCCATCTCGACGTCCGGGCGATCCCGTCGGAGAGCAGGCCGGCGGCGTACCCGGCGAGCCCGTAGGACAACCCGACGATGCCGAAGCGGCCGCTGAGGAACAGATCGGCCAGCAGCCCGGCGGCGAAGCCGACGATCGCGCCGCGCTCGGCCCCCCACGCCACCCCCGTGCCCACCCCGACCGCCAGGAGGAGGTCGGGGTGCACCCCCATGACCTGGAGGTCGTCGACGAGGCCGAGCTGGAGGATCAGCGCCCCGACCAGCACCAACGACGTGCGCGACCACACCTGGACGTCGTCACGCACGGCCGCGGCCTCCTGGTGAGACGGCTCGGAGGAGCAGCGACCCGCTCATGTCGGAGGCGTCCACTTCATGACCTGCACGACGTCGAGCTCGGAGAGGCGCGCGCTGAAGCGCACCCGCAGCACGAGGGTCTGGCTGGACTCGTCGGGCACCACCTCCTGCACGTAGCCGAGGGGGACGTCCGGAGGCATGATCGACCGGTCGAGGCCGCTGGTCAGCACCACCTCGCCCTCGGAGATCTGGTCGCTCAGCTCCGGGCCCCGGTCCACCACGAACGGCGCCCCCGCCCCGGAGCCGTGCCCGACCCCGAGCACCTGGGTGTCCGCCAAGCGCACCCCGATCACGAAGGAGGGATCGGTGACGAGCTGCACCACCGAGCGATCGGAGGAGACCCGCTCGAGGCGTCCCACCAGACCACCCTGGGTGACCACCGGCATCCCCACCTCGAGTCCGGCGTCTCGCCCCTTGTCGATCTCGACCCGGTGGTCCTCGAAGTTGTTGCGCGGGCCGCTGGTGAGGCGGGCCACCTGCGTGGGGATCTCCCCCACGAAGCTGATCCCGAGCTGCTCCTTGAGGCGCTCGAGCTGCTCCGCCGCGTTGGCCTCCGTCATCTCCCGGCTCTCGATCTCGTCGAGCTGGGCCTGCAAGCGCTCGTTCTCCTGCTGGAGGTCCTCGTAGCCCGTGACACCTGCCCAGGCGTTGCGGAACGGCGTGGTGACCCACCCCACGGCGTCGGCGAGGGGTGCGACCACGTCCGAGGCCGTGTTGCGGACCGGGTCGAACGCCCCGCCTCCGGTGGCGTCGATGGTGACGAAGGTGATGGCGAGGAGGGTGATCACCAGCAGGACGCGTCGGGATCGTCGTCGGGGAGCGGCCACGGGTCGCATCGGGGCGACCCGGTCAGTCGCGCTCGGAGCTCGGGAACATGTCGCCGAGGGCCTCGAACTCCTCGAGGACCTGGCCGGAACCGAGCGCCACGGCGTCCAGCGGGCGGGGAGCGACCCGGATCGGCATGCCCGTCTCCTGGGCGAGCCGCTCGGGCAGCCCCTTGAGCAGCGCGCCGCCACCGGCGAGCATGATCCCGCGCTCCATGATGTCCGCCGCCAGCTCTGGTGGGGTCTTGTCGAGGGTGACCTTCACGGCGTCGACGACGGCGGAGACCGGCTCCTCGATGGCCTCGCGGATCTCGAAGGTGGAGGTGACGATGGTCTTGGGCAGGCCGGTCACCAGATCACGGCCGCGCACCTCGGCCTGGAGCTCTTGTTGCAGCGGCCCGGCCGAGCCGAGCTCCATCTTGACGACCTCGGCGGTGCGCTCTCCCAGCGCAAGGCTGTACTCCTTCTTGATGAACTGGATGACGGCCTCGTCGAGCTCGTCGCCGCCGATGCGGACCGACTGCGAGGTGACCACGCCGCCCAGGGAGATCACCGCCACCTCGGTGGTGCCGCCCCCGATGTCGACGATCATGTTGCCCGTCGGGTCCTGGACGGGAAGCCCGCTGCCGATCGCCGCCGCCATCGGCTCCTCGATGATGCGGGCCGGCTTGCGTGCTCCGGCGTACTCGGCCGCATCCTGCACCGCCCGCTTCTCCACACCGGTCACACCAGAGGGGACGCAGATCACCATGCGCGGCTTGGAGAACCGGCTCTGGTGCACCCGCTGGATGAAGTAGCGCAGCATCGTCTCGCAGACCTCGAAGTCGGAGATGACGCCGTCCTTCAAGGGGCGGATCGCCTCGATGTGTGCGGGAGTGCGCCCGATCATGCGCTTGGCCTCGCTGCCCACCGCCACCGCCCGCCCGTCGGTGGTGCGCACCGCGACCACCGACGGCTCGTTGAGGACGATCCCCTCGCCTCGGACGTACACCAGGGTGTTGGCGGTGCCGAGGTCGACAGCCATGTCACGGCCGATGATCGGGTTGTTGAACCGTGCCATAGACGACCTCACGCTAGCCGGGCGGCCCGGCCCGGGGGAGCGGAACTGCAGGCGGGAACCGGACGGCCTGACCGTTTGCTCAGACGGTGTGACACCGACCGCAACGGAACTGTAACAAACCTTCAGGAGGGGAACCAGAGGGCGATCTCCCTGGCGGCCGACTCGGGACCGTCGGAACCGTGCACCAGGTTCTCGTTGGTGGTGGTGGCGAAGTCGCCGCGGATGGAGCCGGGCTGGGCGTCGTCCACCTTGGTCTTGCCGATGAGGGTCCGCATGAGGTGCCAGGTGTTGTCCTCGGGGCCCTCCACGACCATGGCCACCACCGGACCGCGCGTGAGGAAGTCCACCAGCTCGCCGAAGAAGGGCTTCTCCGCGTGCTCGTCGTAGTGGGCTTCTGCCAGCTGCCGATCGGGAACCCGCAGGTCCATGCGCACGATGCGCAGGCCTTTGCGCTCGATGCGGGTGATGATCTCCCCGACGAGGCCGCGTTCCACGGCGTCGGGCTTGCACATGATGAAGGTCTGGGTCACGGGCGCCAGGGTACGGAGCCGCCGGCCCGCCTCACCAGTCCGCCGCAGCCGCATGCACGGCGCGGGCCACGCTCAGCAGGCGGAACGAGCCGCAGACCACCACCAGATCCTCCTCGGCAGCCGTGCGCAGCGCCGCGATCACCGCCCCGGCCGGGTCCTCCACCACCTCTGCGGGCAGCCCGCGCCGCTGCGCGGCCTGGGCCAGCCGGGAAGCCGGAAGCCCACGCGAGCCTCCGACGGTGGCGCAGATCACCAGGTCGGCTCCGAGCGGCTCGATGGCGGCCATGGCAGCATCGGCGTCCCTCCCCGCCAGCATCCCCACGACCACGATGCGGCTCCCGGCGGCGGCGAAGTCCTCCGCCAGCGTCTCGGCCATGGCGGTGAGCGCGTCAGGGTTGTGGGCGCCGTCGAGCACCACCAGGGGCTGGTGGCCGAGCACCTCCAGCCGAGCGGGCACCCGCACCCGGGCCAGGGCTTCCCGCACGACCTCGTCGTCGAGGCGACGGTCGAAGAGCTCCTCCACCGCAGCGACCGCCACCGCGGCGTTGTCGCCCTGGTGCGCGCCGTGCAGGGCCAGCACCACCTCCTCGTGGGCGCCGCGCGCGCCGTACAGGTCGAGCACCTGCGCACCCACCCCCGGTCGTCGCCGCGCCACGCCGAGCTCCTCGCCGAGTCGCAGCACCGGCTCGGCCCCCTCGGCGACGAACACGGCGACCAGCTCGGGGGCCACACGACCCAGCACGACCGGCCGCCCGGGGGTGATGATGCCGGCCTTCTCCTCCGCGACGGCGAGCGCCCATCCAGGCGCGAAGTCGGTGTGGTCGGCCCCGACGCTGGTCACCACCGCCACGTCCGCGGTCGCCACGTTCGTGGCATCGAAGCGACCCAGCAGGCCCACCTCCACCACGGCCACGTCCACCGGCGCCTCCGCGAACCATCGGAACGCCGCGGCGGTCAGGATCTCGAACCAGCTGGGGCGCACCGCCAGGAGGTCCTCCACCGCGGCGATGCCGCCGAGCACCTCGGCGAGGTCCTCGTCAGCGATCGGCTCACCGTCGCGGGAGATGCGCTCGTTGAGCCGCTCCAGGTGGGGGCTGGTGTACTCCCCGACCACCAGCCCGCTGGCCTGCAGCAGCGCCGAGACCATGGCCACCGTCGAGCCCTTGCCGTTGGTGCCGGTCACGTGGATCACCGGCAGGTCCCGCTGGGGGTCGCCGAGGAGGGCCATGAGCTCCGCCATGGGCTCCAGCGACAGCCCGTCGACCTTCCCGGCGGCGACGCCCACCGTGCTCGACTCGTGGTCGAGGTGGCCGTCGAGCCAGGCGAGCGCCTCGGTGATGTCCACCGGCGCTCAGCGCCTACCGGCCGCCGGGCGGCCGAGCCTCATGACGCAGCGCGACGCGGGCGCTGCTGGCGTGCCTTGGTGGAGCGCGGCACCAGGGTGGGGTTCACCTTCGACACGACGACGTCCGCGTCGATCACCACCTTGGCCACGTCGGTGCGCGACGGCAGCTCGTACATCACACCCAGCAGCACCTCTTCGAGGATCGCACGCAGACCGCGGGCACCGGTGCCGCGGGCGATGGCCTGCTCCGCCACCGCGCCCAGCGCGTCGTCGGTGAACTCCAGCTCGACGTCCTCGAGCTCGAAGATCTTGCGGTACTGCTTGACCAGCGCGTTCTTGGGCTCCGAGAGGATGCGCACCAACGTCTCCTGGTCGAGGTTCTCCACCACCCCGAGCACCGGCAGACGTCCCACGAACTCGGGGATCAGACCGAACTTGAGCAGGTCCTCGGGGAGGACCTCGCTGAAGAGCTCACCCTCGTTGCGCTCCGTCACCGAGCGGATGTCGGCGCCGAAGCCGATCCCCTTGCGACCGACCCGCTGGTCGATGATCTTGTCGAGGCCGGCGAAGGCACCACCGCAGATGAAGAGGATGTTGGTGGTGTCGATCTGGATGAACTCCTGGTGGGGGTGCTTCCGCCCACCCTGGGGAGGCACCGCAGCCTGCGTGCCCTCGAGGATCTTGAGCAGCGCCTGCTGCACGCCCTCTCCGGAGACGTCGCGGGTGATCGACGGGTTCTCCGACTTGCGGGCGACCTTGTCGATCTCATCGATGTAGATGATGCCCTGCTCGGCCTTCTTGACGTCGAAGTCGGCGGCCTGGATGAGCTTGAGCAGGATGTTCTCGACGTCCTCGCCCACGTAGCCCGCCTCGGTGAGCGCGGTGGCGTCGGCGATGGCGAAGGGCACGTTGAGCATGCGGGCCAGGGTCTGGGCCAGGAGGGTCTTGCCCGAGCCGGTGGGGCCGATCAGGAGGATGTTGGACTTCGACAGCTCGACCTCGTCCACACCCGTGCGGGGCTCGTGCTGGATCCGCTTGTAGTGGTTGTACACGGCCACCGAGAGGATCTTCTTGGCCCGCTCCTGGCCGACGATGTAGTCGTCGAGGAACTCGAAGATCTCCTTCGGCCGGGGCAGCTCGCCGACGTCGAACTCGGACTGCTCGGCCAGCTCCTCCTCGATGATCTCGTTGCAGAGGTCGATGCACTCGTCGCAGATGTACACCCCGGGCCCGGCGATGAGCTTCTTGACCTGGCGCTGGGTCTTGCCGCAGAAGGAGCACTTCAGCAGCTCGCCCCCCTCACCGAATTTCGCCACGACAGCCCCCTGTTCGGTCGCCCGTCCTCCGCCACGCCTGCTCGTGCCAGTCTGGCAGACCTCGGCGGCCGTCGCCGCACTCCACGGCCCCGTCCCGGACGGCTCCCCTCATGCGCTCACCCTACCGGGGCGATGGGACCGGAGCGGTCGACCTTGTCGCGGGACTCGATGACCTCGTCGACGACGCCGTACTCCTTGGCCTCGTGCGCGGTCATCACGTAGTCGCGATCGGTGTCCTTGGCGATGCGGTCCTTCGGCTGGCCGGTGTGCTGGGCCAGCACCTCCTCGAGGGTGTCCTTGAGGCGGAGGATCTCGTTGGCGGCGATCTCCAGATCGGAGACCTGCGCGTAGCCCGACTGGGCGTAGGGCTGGTGGATGAGGATCCGGGAGTTGGGCAGCGCCAGTCGCTTGCCCGGCGTGCCGGCGGCGAGCAGCACCGCGGCAGCGGAGGCGGCCTGACCGAGGCAGATCGTGGTGATCTCCGGACGCACGTACTGCATCGTGTCGTAGATGGCCATCAGCGCGTTGATGTCACCACCGGGTGAGTTGATGTAGATGCTGATGTCCTTGTCGGGGTTCTCCGACTCCAGGAACAGCATCTGGGCGCACACCAGGTTGGCGACCGTGTCGTCGATCGGGGTGCCGAGGAAGATGATGTTCTCCCGCAGCAGGCGGGAGTAGAGGTCCGAGTACCGCTCCCCGCGGCTGGTCTGCTCGATGACGTTGGGGACCAGGTAGTTCTGGGGGGTCACGCGGTCTCTCCTACGCTCGGGGGGCCACCAGGCGGCCCCGTCAATCCTGATCGACGTCCCCTGGTCCGTCGTCGCCGTGGTCGTGATCGTGATCGTGGTCGTGATCGAGGGGTTCCAGGAACGATTCGGGGATGGGGTCGCCGTCGGGATCGACGAA
>CAYQQQ010000008.1:0-157247 GCA_964420125.1 uncultured Microthrixaceae bacterium | reverse complement strand
ACCAGCACTGGCATCCCGCCCATCCGTGCCACCACCAACTGCGGAACCCGGGTCACGCAGAAGCGGCCTGACCGTGGGCCGCTACCTCGGCCAGCTCGTCGAGGCCGCAGCGCACGAGATCGGCTGGCGCGCATCACCCTGACCATCGCTGCCGGCGTTGGTAAGGGCTGACCACGAGCCTGACCAAGCGTCTGACCACCGGCCCCAGGCCGAGAAGGCGTCCGGATTACTTCGGCGATGTGGGTCCCTCCGCGCGCTTGGGTTCACCGTGAAGGCGCCCATCGATCCCGCCGACCTCGCTCAACGGCGACACTCGAACGCGCCGGCTGCCGTCGAGGTCCAGACGCCTCCAGAGCCGCCGGTGCTCACGCCCGAGCTAGCCCGAGTGCTCCTGCGGATCGTGCAGCGCGCCGCCCGACCTGGCGCCGTTCCCGAGGCTCGGTGTCAGACCGACGGCGTAGCGTCCTGAGGCGTGAAGCGCTTCGCGTTCTATGGCCGGGTGTCCACCGAGGACCAGCAGGATCCGACGTCGTCGCGGAACTGGCAGCTCGCCCGCTCCCGCCAAGTCATCGAGCCTGACGGCGGCGAGGTGGTCGCCGAGTTCTTCGACATCGGTCAGTCCCGCTCCCTCCCATGGAAACGCCGACCGGAGGCGTCCCGGCTGCTCGACACCTTCCGTCACCCGGACCGGGGCTTCGACGCCGTCGTCATCGGCGAGCCACAGCGGGCGTTCTACGGCAACCAGTTCGGGCTCACCTTTCCGGTGTTCACCCACTTCGGCGTCGAGCTGTGGGTGCCCGAGGTCGGAGGCGCCATCGACCCGGGCTCCGAGGCCCACGACCTGGTCATGTCCCTGTACGGCGGCATGAGCAAGGGCGAACGCACCCGCATCAAGACTCGCGTCCGTTCGGCGATGGCGTCCCAGGCCGCGATCGAAGGCCGCTTCCTCGGCGGGCGCCCGCCGTACGGCTACCTGCTCGGCGACGCCGGTCCCCACCCCAACCCGTCCAAGGCAGCGAACGGCCAGCGCCTCCGCCGGCTCGAGGTCGACCCGATCGCCGCGCCGGTCGTGCAGCGCATCTTCGACGAGTTCTGCGCCGGATCAGGGCTCCAGACCATCGCGCTCGGCCTCAACCGCGACGGGATCCTCTCTCCCTCCGCGCACGACCCCGTCCGGAACCCGCACCGTGTGACCGGGCGCGGTCGCTGGGCGAAGACCGCCGTACGGGCCATCATCGCCAACCCCCGCTACACCGGCTTCGAGATCTGGAACAAGCAACGCAAGGACGAGGTCCTCGTTGATGTCGATGACGTCGCCCTCGGTCACCAGACCGTGATGCGCTGGAACGACACCAGTGAGTGGATCTGGTCGCCCGAGCCGATGCACGAGGCCATCGTCACCCGGGAGCAGTTCGACGCCGCGCAGGCCATGTTCTCCACCCCGAAGCGCCGACCGCCCCGCCAACCGGTCGAGGGCCGCCACTACCTGCTCAGCGGGCTGCTGCACTGCGACATCTGTGGCCGGCGCATGCAGGGCCAGTGGAACCACGGCACCGCCTACTACCGCTGCAAGTACCCCACCGACTACCCCGAACCCGACGGCGGACACCCTCGCAGCGTGTACGTCAGAGAGGCCGCCGTCACCCCCGGTCTCGACCAGTGGCTCGCCCAACTGTTCGACGACGACCACATCGAGCACACCTGCCAGACCCTCGCCGGCGTGTCCGAGCCCGACCCCGAGACCATCGAGCGCGAGGAACGGCTCCGAGCCGGCATCGCCGACTGCGACCGACGCATCGCCAAGTACCACCAGCTCCTCGACCACGACGTCGACCCGGCCCTCGCCGCCTCGTGGATCACCGAAGCCCAACACCAACGCCGAGCGCTCGAAGCAAAGCTCGGCCAGCAGATCCCCGGCGAGCAGCTCAGCCCTGGTCAGGTGAAGGCGCTGGTGGAGTCGCTCCGAGACATCGTCGGAGCGCTCGCCGCCGCCGACCCGGCCGACAAGGCCGATCTCTACCGGGAGCTCGGCGTCACGCTGCGCTACGACCCCAGCGGCACCATCGCTGTGCAGGCTCAACCCCGTGGGGTAACCATACGTGTCGGAGGGGGGACTTGAACCCCCACGCCCTTGCGGGCACTAGCCCCTCAAGCTAGCGCGTCTGCCAATTCCGCCACTCCGACGTGGCCCCCGCTCTGGGGCGGGGCGAAGCGAAACTGTACCGCAGCCGGGCCCGCCCTCGAAACGTCATCGGCGACCATCGACCGCCTCCACGCCGGCGCCACAGTCGACCGGCCGCGACCGTGCGAGACCACCCGATCCATGGCTCACCGCGTGTGCGGTGTGCCTTCGGATGGGGTCTGGAGGCAGAGCGGGTCATATGAGCTGCTGAGCGCCTGCAGAGGTGATCCGAAGGCGGAGAGGTCCACGCCGGCTGGCCTGGGGAAGGACAGGGGCGGCGGGCACGGGGGCAGGAGGGCGGACTGGAACAAGTGGTGCGCGACGCGGCGCGACGGCGCCACCGAGGGCGGGGCGCGCCGGAGGGCGGACTCGCGGGACCGGTGGGTCAGCCGGGCAGCAGCGGCGGGACGTCGTAGCCGGTCATCACCGCGGCGGCCGCCTGCACCACCCGGGCATCCGGGGAGCGGGCCACGGCGTGGTCCTTGTGGTCGTAGCCCAGGGTGTGCACCACGTGGCGGATCGACTCCAGCCGGGCCCGCTTCTTCTCGTTGGAGTTGACCACCGTCCACGGCGACGCCGCGCTGTCGGTGTGGATCAGCAGAGCGTCACGGGCTCGGGTGTACTCGTCCCACTTGTCCAGCGACGCCTCGTCGATCGGGGAGAACTTCCACTGCCGCAGCGGGTCGGTCTTGCGCCGCTCGAAGCGGGCGAGCTGGTTCCCCCGCGACACCGTGAACCAGAACTTGAACAGGTGGGTGCCCGACTCGACGATGCTGCGCTCGAACCCGGGCGCCTGGCGGAAGAACTCGCCGTACTCGTGCGGGGTGCAGAACCCCATCACCACCTCGACCCCCGCCCGGTTGTACCAGGACCGGTCGAAGAACACGATCTCGCCCCTGGTGGGCAGGTGCGACACGTAGCGCTGGAAGTACCACTGGCCCCGTTCGGTGTCGTTGGGCTTGGTGAGCGCCACCACCCTTGCCCCCCGGGGGTTGAGGTTCTCGGTGAAGCGCCGGATCGCCCCGCCCTTGCCGGCCGCGTCACGGCCCTCGAAGAGCAGCACCACCCGCTCGCCCGACTCCTTCACCCACCGCTGGAGCTTCAGCAGCTCCACCTGCAGGTCGCGCAGCTCGGCGAGGTACTTCTTGTTGGTCAGCTTGTCCTCGTAGGCCCGAGCCCCCTCCATGTGGTGGATGGTGAGATCCTCGACCGCCACGTCCTCGTTGTGAGCATCGACGGCCGGAACGACCCCGGTGTCGACACCGTTCTCGGCCATCCGCTCCTCGTCCTTGGTCACGCCGCAGTCACCTCGCGTTCAGTTGCGGGTCACACTACCGGTCGATCGGGGCCGGTCGTAGGAGCCGGAGGCCCGACCGAACATGGCAGGTGCGCAGCGAACGCCTCAGGTGTCGAGCACCAGGGCCATGATCAGCGTGTTGAAGGCGAAGAGCAGCGCGATCACCACGGTGATGCGGTCGAGGTTCTTCTCCATCACCGTCGAACCCGCAGCCGAGGCACCGAGACCGCCGCCGAACATGTCGGAGAGGCCTCCACCCTTCCCGGAGTGGATGAGCACGAGGAAGATCAGCCCGATGCCGAGGCCGAACTGGAGGACCCAGAGGATGATCTCGATGATCTTCACGAGCGCCGAGGGTATCCCACCCGGCTCGGCCGACGGGAACGCACGTCGACTGCCTCAGTGGTTGCGGTACTGGACGATGGCGGCGAACTCGTCCGCGTCCAGCGAGGCGCCACCCACAAGTGCGCCGTCGATGTCGGACTGACCCATCAGCTCGGCGATGTTGCCGGGCTTCACCGAGCCTCCGTACTGGATGCGCACCGCAGCCCCAGCGTCGGCTCCGAACACCTCGCGCACCACCTCGCGCACCTTGGCGCACATCGCCTGGGCGTCGTCCGATGTCGCGGTCTTGCCCGTCCCGATCGCCCAGATCGGCTCGTAGGCGATCACCAGCGCCCCGACCGCCGCCCCCGACAGCCCGGCGAGGCCCTCGCGCACCTGGCCCTCGACCTTCGCCTCGGCCATCCCCTGCTCACGCTCTTCGAGGGTCTCCCCGCAGCACATGATGGGGACCATCCCCTGGGCGATCACCGCCTTGACCTTCTTGTTGACCGTGTCGTCGGTCTCACCGAACAGCTCCCGGCGTTCGGAGTGGCCCACGATCACCCACCCCACGTCCAGCTTGGCCAGCATCGGTGGCGCCACCTCGCCGGTGAAGGCGCCCTTGTCCTCCCAATGGCAGTTCTGGGCGCCCAGGCCGATCTTCATCTTGTCGGCCTCGATGATGGTCTGCACCGAGCGGAGGTCGGTGAACGGCGGGTGCACCGTCACCTCCACCGAGCTGTGGTCCTCCCCGTCGAGGCGGTAGTGCAGCTTCTGCACCGTCTGGATCGCCTCGAAGTGGTTGTGGTGCATCTTCCAGTTGCCGCTGATGATCGGCTTGCGTTCGGCCATGTCGGGATTCTCCTACATGTCAGGGGGCACTGAGGGCGTTCTGTTCGGCGAAAGGTGCCCCTGGAGACACCTCCTGTCGAACAGAACGGCGATGAACGGGACGACAGAACGAGGTCAGGGGGCGCTGAGGGCGTTGGGGGCGTTGCGCAGGGCCTCGAGGCCGGGGAGGTCGCCCTGCTCGATGAGCTCCAGGCTGGCGCCGCCGCCGGTGGAGATGTGGTCCACCTCGTCGGCCAGGCCGAACTGGGCGATCGCCGCGGCGGAGTCGCCCCCGCCGATCACCGAGAACCCCCTGGACTCCGCCACCGCGGCGGCCACCGCCCGGGTGCCGGCCTCGAAGCGCGGGTCCTCGAACACGCCCATCGGCCCGTTCCACAGGATGGTGCGGGCCTCGAGGATCCGGTCGCCGAAGGCGGCTGCCGATCCGGGACCGATGTCCAGCCCCATCCAGCCGTCAGGCACGGACCGGCCGAAGCCCCGCACCTCTCCCCCGGCCGACGGGTCGCCGATCTTGCCGCCCGGACCCAGGGCCACCACGTCCTCGGGGTGGTGGAGCCGGTCGCCGAACTCGTCCAACAGCGCCCGACAGGTGCCCACCTGGTCGTCCTCGCACAGCGAGTCGCCGATCCCGAGGCCCATGGCCTTGAAGAAGGTGAAGCACATGCCGCCGCCGATGATCACGTCGTCGGCCACGCCGAGCAGTGCCCGGATCACCCCGAGCTTGTCGCTCACCTTCGCCCCGCCGGTGATGGCCACGAACGGGCGCCTCGGCTGCTCCCGCACCCCCAGCAGCACCTCGACCTCGCGAGCCAGGAGGCGGCCCGCCGCAGAGGGCAGGGTGCGGGGCGGCCCCACGATCGAGGCGTGGGCCCGGTGCGAGGCCCCGAAGGCGTCGTTCACGTAGAGGTCGTGGCCGGCCACCAGCTCCGCCACGAACGCGGGGGCGTCCTCGGTCTCGCCGGGATCGAAGCGGAGGTTGTCGAGCAGGGTCACCGCCGGTGTCAGCTCGCTCAGGCGGGCCCGCACCGGCTCCATGGAGAACGCCGGATCCGGCGCCCCCTTGGGCCGCCCCAGGTGCGAGCAGGCGGTGACCGTCGCACCGTGGTCGAGCAGCCACTGCAGGGTGGGCAGGGCGGCGCGGATGCGCAGGTCGTCGGTGATCACCCCGTCGCGCAGCGGGACGTTGAAGTCGGTCCGCACCAGGACCGACTTCCCCGCCACGTCGCCGAGGTCTTCCAGCTCGGGTACGCCGAACTTCATGCGCAGCTCCCAGGACGGGCCCTCGTTCGGGCCACTGGAATCAGTGGTTGGCCGCGCCGACGATCAGCGCCAGGTCGACGAGCCGGTTGGAGTAGCCCGCCTCGTTGTCGTACCAGGAGAGCACCTTGATCAGGTTGCCCATCGCCATGGTCAGCCCCGAGTCGAAGATCGAGCTGTAGGGCGAACCCACGATGTCGGTGCTCACCAGCGGCTCCTCGGAGTACTCCAGGATGCCCACCAGCGGGCCCTCGGCCGCCGCCGCCTTGAACGCCGCGTTGACCTCGTCCACGGTGACGTCCTGCTTGAGCACGCCCACGAAGTCGGTGATCGAGCCCGTCGGCACCGGCACCCGCAGCGAGGTGCCGTCCAGGAGGCCGTTCATGGACTGCAGCACCAGGCCGGTGGCCCGGGCGGCCCCGGTGGAGGTGGGCACGATGTTGATGGCTGCGGCGCGGGCCCGGCGAGGATCGCTGTGGGGGCCGTCGACCAGCATCTGGTCGCCCGTGTAGGCGTGGATGGTGTTCATCAAGCCCTTCTCGACGCCGAAGGCGTCGTCGAGGACCTTGATGAGCGGCACGAAGCAGTTGGTGGTGCAGGAGGCGTTCGACACCACGACGTGCTGGGCCGGGTCGAAGGTGTCGTCGTTGACGCCCACCACGAAGGTGGCATCCGCACCGCTGGCCGGGGCCGACACGATCACCCGGGGAGCACCGCCGTCGAGGTGGGCGGCCGCCTTGTCGCGGCTGGTGAAGAAGCCGGTGGACTCGACCACCACGTCCACACCCAGCTCCCCCCAGGGGATGTCGGCGGGGTCGCGGTGGGACACCACCTTGAGGGTGTCGCCGTCCACCTCGATGCCGCCGTCGACGACCTTGACCTCGCCCGGGTAGGTGCCGGCGACGGAGTCACGCTTGAGCAGCAGGGCCATCGTCTCGAGCGAGCCGAGGTCGTTCACCGCCACGAAGTCGATGTCGGCGCCACGGGCCTTGGCGGCCCGGAAGAAGTTGCGGCCGATGCGGCCGAAGCCATTGATTCCCACGCGAACGGTCATGTCACACCTCTGTAGATGGAGATCGGCGTCTACCTCGTGCTTCGCTTCACAAGGCGCCCACATCCGACCAGATGGAACCCCCGATGTGCCAATCGGCACCGCCGCAGGCGGTCTCGGGCTCAGCAGGGCCGGTCGAGCACGTCGGCCAGGGCTGTGGCGAGGAGCTCCGGGGCATGGACCCGCCCGTTGGGCCGGGCAAGGGGCAGCTCCCGAACGCCCTCGACACCTTCGGGGGCACCCATGCACGCCGGGTCGACCAGCACGACGCCGGGCCGCAGGCCGTGGCGCTGCAGGGCGTCCACATGGTCGGCCGGTCCGTAGCCGTCGGTCTCGTGCTGCTGCGGGCGCAGGTTGCACACGTACACCACGGTCGCCGCAGTCGAGCCGATCGCCTCCAGGATGCCCGGCACCACCGCGGCGGCCAGCACGCTGGTGTAGAGGGAACCGGGCCCCAGCACCACCATGTCGGCGGTGCCGATGGCCGACACCGCCTCACCACAGGCTGCGGGACGAGGACGCAGCCACACCGAGCGGATCCCCGGGGTGGCCGAGATCTCGCTCTGACCGACCAGCTCCGTGCCGTCCCGGCGCCGGGCCACGAGCTCCACCACGTCGGTGGTCGACGGCAGCACGGTCCCCACGCAGCCCAGCAGCTCGGAGGCGGCCTCCAGCGCCGCGAGCACACCTCCCTCGCGCTCCTCCAGCGCCGTCAGCAGCAGGTTGCCGAACGAGTGGCCCTCGAGCTCGCCGGACTCGAACCGATGCTCCATGAGCTCGGCCAGGAGCTCGGGACGCGTCGCCAGGGCGGAGAGGCACTTGCGGAGGTCCCCGGGGGCGGTCCGATCCGCCTCTGCGCGCAACCGGCCGGTGGAACCACCGTCGTCGGCGACCGACACCACCGCCGTGGGGTGCACGTCGAGCAGGCGCAGCGCCCGCAACGTCGCTGCCAGCCCGTGGCCCCCACCGACGGCCACCACCGAGCGGCGGGAGGTCTCCCGGGAGGGAGGCCGCGTCATCGCTCCAGGTCCCGGTGTCGCACCCGAGGGGCCTGCCCCTGCACCCGCAGCCACTCGGCGAAGTGCTCCGCCATCGTCACCGAACGGTGATGGCCTCCTGTGCAGCCGAAGGCCACGGTGAGCACCGACTTGCCCTCCGCCACGTAGGCCGGCAGGAGGTAGGCGAGCAGTTCCTCCACCCGCGACGTGAACCCCGGCGCGAGCTCGCTGTCGAGCACGTAGCGCTGCACCGCCTCGTCGGTGCCCCGCAGGGGGCGCAGCTCGTCCACCCAGTGCGGGTTCGGAAGGAAGCGGCAGTCGAAGACCAGGTCGGCATCCGGCGGCAGCCCGTGCTTGTAGCCGAAGGACAGCACCGTGACCTGCATGGCCGCACCACCACCGCGCTCGGCGAAGCGGTCGGTGATCTCCCTGCGGAGGTCGTGGACGTTGTAGTCCGACGTGTCGATCAGGAGGTCCGCCATCGCCCGCGCCCCGGCCAGCAGCGTGCGTTCGGCCTCGATGGCCGACTCCACCGAACCGGTCAGGTCGAGCAGCGGGTGACGTCGCTTCGTGTCGCCGTAGCGACGCACCAGGGCCGGGGTCGATGCATCGAGGAACAGGGTGCTCACCTGCACCCCGGACTCGCGCAGCGACTCGACCGCACCCACCACCCGCCCGAGGTCGTGCCCGGTGCCCACCACCAGGGCGATCGGCGTGGCGGACTCGCGGAACTGGGCGAGCTCGCCGACCTTGGGGACCAGCTCGACGGGCAGGTTGTCGATCACGAACCAGCCCAGGTCCTCCAGCGTGTTGCCGGCCTGGGTCCGGCCGGCGCCGGACATCCCGGTGATGAGCAGGACGTCGATCACATCCTCACGCTAGTGACCGCTCCCGGCATCGCGAGCCTCGAGCGTCCACCGAGACCCCGAGAGATCCTCGGCGTCGCTGCATCCGCCGACGGGACGCGTGGCGAACTCCACCACGACACACGTCAACCAACCACCTGCCCCCCAGGAGAGAACCCATGAAGACCTTCCGCACCTCGCTCGTCGCCGCCGTGGCGGGCATCGCCCTGCTGGGCGCCGCCTGCTCGGACGACGACGCCACCGACGAGGGCTCCGACAGCACCGAGGAGACCACCACGACCACGACCGAGGCGACGACCACGACCGCCGGCGAGGACGAGTCGGCCGCCAGCGGCGACACGATCGTGGAGGTGGCCGCCGGCAACGAGGACTTCTCCACCCTGGTCCAGCTCGTCACCGACGCCGGACTGGCCGAGACCCTCAGCGGCGAAGGCCCCTTCACGGTGTTCGCCCCGACCGACGCCGCCTTCGAAGCCGTGCCCGCCGAGACCCTCGAGGCCCTCGCCGCCGACCCGCAGGGCGCCCTCACCGAGGTGCTCACCCTGCACGTGGTGCCCGGCGAGGTGACAGCGGCCGACGCCGCGGGCCTGGTCGGACAGTGCGTCGAGACGGTGAACGGCGGCAAGCTCAAGATCGAGCAGAGCGGCGACACCCTGACCATCGGCGGTGCGACCATCTCGGCCACCGACGTGGAGGCCGGCAACGGCGTGATCCACGTGATCGACAGCGTCATCACCGCCCCCTCGCCCGACTGCTGACCCCATCCCCCCACCCCCGTCACGGCCCCGGGTGCGTCAGCGCCCGGGGCCTGGCGCGCCTCAGGTCCTCCGGAACCGCAGCAGCAGCAACCGGGGGATGGTGGCCGCCGCCGCGTAGCCCGGCGCCAGAGCGAGGAACTCCGGCGGCGGGGCGGGCTCCTCCATGCGCTCCAGCTCGAGGCCCCGCTCGATGGCGCCGTTGAGGTAGCGCGAGAGCGGTCGGTGGTGGAAGGTGATGAACACCCCGAGCTGCACCTGCTCCACCGTGACCGCCTCGGGGAGGTAGGCACCGAGCTGCCAGTACTGCTCGGGAGGATCGACCATGTGATCGTCCACCCAGCCGCTGTCGGGGGTCTGCAGCAGCGGGTGGTTCAACAGCAACAGGAACCGTCCCCCCGGCCGCAGGATACGACGCACCTCGTCCAGCGCGGCGTCGATCCCCACGATGTGCTCGAAGACCAGACAGGCCACCACCTGGTCGAACTGCTCGCCGTCGAGCGGCAGGGCGTCCGCCGCACCCTGGAGGTAGACCGGACCGCCACCGCGATCTCTGGCGACCCTCACCTGGGCCATCGCCGGGTCGACCCCCACCACCGAGCAGCCTCGGGACCTGCGCAGCTCCCGGGCGATCTGCCCCTCACCGCATCCGAGGTCGAGCACCTTGGCCCCGGGTTCCGTGTGGGCCACCACCAGCGGAAGGATCTGCTCGGTGTACTCGGGGTCAGCGCCCTCGGTGAACTCCTCCTGCCACCAGGCGGCGTGGTGCTCCCAAGGGTCAGCTGGCACCGCTCGGTCCTTCCGCTACGGCGGACGCTCGCGTTCGCTCAGCGGCGGATCTCGCCCTCAGCGGGCCGTGGAGGGCGTCGTGCACGGCGACGGCCACCTCCGCCGGCAACCAGCTCAGCTCCTGGAGCTGTTCCAGCTCGGCGTTGCGAAGCCCCTTGATGCCACCGAAGTGCGCCAGCAGCCGCTCGCGCCGCTTCGGGCCGAGTCCGCGCACGTCGTCGAGCGCGGACTCGGTCATGCGCCGGCCACGCAGCTGGCGGTGGTAGGTCACCGCGAAGCGGTGGGACTCGTCGCGGATCCGTTGCAGCAGGAACAAGGCCTCCGAGCCTCTCGGCACCTCGACGGGCTCGCTGCGTGCCGGCAGGAACACCTCCTCGAACCGCTTGGCCAGCGCCGCCACCGGGATCTCGTCTCGCAGACCGAGCGAGTCCAGCACCCTCAGCGCCACCGACAGCTGGCCCTTGCCGCCATCCACCAGCAGCAGCTGCGGCGGGTAGGCGAATCGGCCCCGCTCCGCCACCGGCAGGGTGCGCTGGTCGAGGTAGTTGGAGAGACGGCGGGTGAGCACCTCCTCCATCGCCGCGAAGTCGTCGTTGCCGGACACGCCACGGACCTTGAAGCGTCGGTACTCCGACCGCCTCGGCAACCCGTCTTCCAGCACCACCATGGAGCCCACGTAGTCCTGGCCCTGGAGGTGGCTCATGTCGTAGCACTCGATGCGCAGCGGCGCCTCGGGCAGCGACAACGCCTCCTGCAGCTCGTTGAGCGCCCGGGCACGGCTGTTGTGGTCCGAGGCTCGTTTGAGCCGGTGGCGGGCGAGCTCCTCCTGGGCGTTGTGGGCCACCGTCTCCGCCAGGCGGCGCTTGTCCCCCCGCTGGGGCACCCTCAGCTCCACACGAGCACCCCTGAGCTCGCCCAGCCAGGCGCGGTAGAGCTCCGGATCCTCCGGAAGCGACGGCACCAGCACCAGGCGCGGGTAGCCGACAGCGGGCTCCTCGCCGTAGACCTGCTCCAGGGCAGCGCCCACGCTCTGGTCGAGCCGCAGGTCCATCACCTTGTCGAGCAGGAAGCCGACCCGCCCCACCACCCGGCCATGGCGCACGAAGAACACCTGGACCGAGGCCTCGAGGTCGTCCTCGGCGAGGCCCAGCACGTCGAAGCTCTCGTTGCGGTCAGCCACCATCTGCTGGCGCTCGATCGCCCGCCGTACCGTGGCCAACCGGTCACGAAGGCGAGCCGCCTGCTCGAACTCCATGCCCTCGGCCGCCTCGCGCATCTCGGCATCCAGCCGGTCGAGCACCGGCTGGGTCTCACCGTCGAGGAACGCCATGAGCTCGCCCACCAACAGCCGGTAGTCGGTGGGGTCGATCTCCCCCACGCACGGCGCCGAGCACTTCTCGATGTGGAACAGCAGGCACGGCTTGCCGAGGCGCTCGTGGCGGCGCAGCTTGGCGTCCGAGCACGTGCGGATGGGGAAGGTGCGCAGCAGCTCGTCGAGGGTGTCGCGTATCGCGTAGGCATGGGCGTAGGGGCCGAAGTACCGAGTGCCCTTCCGGCGTCGCCCACGCATCACCATGGCCCGGGGCCACTCGTCCGACACGGTCACCGCCAGGTACGGGTAGGACTTGTCGTCCACCAGGCGCACGTTGAAGCGGGGCCTGTGCTCCTTGATGAGGGAGAACTCGAGCATCAGCGCCTCGACCTCGTTGCGCACCTGGATCCACTCCACCGACTCGGCGCTGGCCACCATCTGGGCGGTGCGCAACGGCATCGACGCCGGGCTCTGGAAGTAGTTGGAGAGGCGTTGGCGCAGCGACTTGGCCTTGCCGACGTAGATCACCCGGCCCTGGGCGTCCTTGAACTGGTAGCTGCCCGGTGCGTCGGGGATGGTGCCGGCCGGGGGTCGCTGGATCACATCCAGACCGTAGCGGGGCGCCCCCGCCCACCCATGGCGACGTCGCCCGCCTCCTGCTCGGCGAGTCCGCTCAGGGGCAGCGGCGGGGGTTGAGCGCCGAGGTGCACTCCTGGGAGGCCGTCGGGCCGAGGTCGGCCGGCTGATCCGACACCAGTGCCGGGCGGACCGGCGTGCCGTCGGCGTGGGTGCCCACGAAGGACAGGTCCGTGTCGCACCAGACGCCCTCCAGGGCGCAGCGCCCGGTGGCGTCCACGGTCGGGAAGGCCGACCAGCGATCGAGGTGGTCGGTGGCCAGGTACCCCACCGGTGCCTCCAGGGACACCGGTCCGAGGTGGTCGGCGATGAGGTAGGGCTCCACCGTGGTGTCCGAACGCACCATGACATGGTTGCGCTGCGCGTCCGGGACGCTCACCGAGTGGAACACCTCGATGCCGATGCGTGCGTCCACCACCCGGTCGCGGTCGTAGCTCACCGTGGTGAAGCGGGCGTTGGCGGGCAGGGCGATCGGACCGTCCCCCACCCCGAACGAGTACCAGGGGGCGAACGCCACACCCCACAGCGCCTGGGTGCCCCAGCCGCGCCCCGCAGCCTCCTGGAGCAGCCACGGGGTCATGCCCCCGCCGAAGGAGTGGCCCACGACACCGAGTCGGCTGGTGTCCGCACGGGCGCCGAGGGCGCCGATCGCCGTGACCAATCCGGTGTCCACCACCGCGTACTGGTGCGTGGGGTTGAACTCGGTCGTGTAGCCGGGGAAGACCACGATGAAGCCGTTCGACACGAGGTGGTTGACCAGCCCCTGGTAGGCGCCCACCGCGGAGGCCGTGTAGCCGTGGGCGACGAGGATCACGGGTCGGCCGGAACCGTCGCAACGCCCACCGCTCCAGGGTTCGCCTGCGCCGATGGGCTCCACGACGCTCAGTTCGTGACGGCTGTCGAGCGGGTTCGCCAGCTGGCGGGTGAGCACGCCGCAGGGTCCCTGGCCACCAGGTGACCCCGATGCCGGTGCGGCGCTCGGCGCGCCGGAGCAGCCGGCCAGGACCAACGGAACGACCACGGCGGCGCAGAAGGCGACGAGCGCTGTGCGGGTTCGCCGGACTGGCCTTCGGTGCATCGCTACCGCTCCCTGGTTGCTCGACACCTCCGCACGCCCGCCAGGACCCACTGTGGGGGGCCACAGCCGCCTCCACAAGGGGCCGCCCGACCCCCTCCGCTCGTCCGCGCTGGGCTGAATTGCCTATGTCGCCCTCTGCCGACCCATGGGAGATCAGGGGCAGGACCGGGGGTTGAGGACCGGGAACCCGCACTCCTGCAAGGCGAGCGGACCCCGATCTCGCTGGTCGTGGCGCACGATCGCCCGCTTCACCGGGGTCCCGTCGGCTCGGGTGCCGGTGTCGGAGAAGTCGTGGTCGCACCACTTCCCCAGCAACGAGCAGCCGGCGGTGGCGTCCAGGCTGCGGTACGTGACCCATCGGTCGAAGTGGTCCGTGGAGATGGTGCCGAGGCCGTCGACCAGCTCCACCGACACCGGGCCCAGGTGGTCGGCCTCCAGGTGCGGCTGCCCGTGGTGATCCGAGAGCACCATGACGTGACGTCGCTGGGACTCCTGGATCGACAGCGACCGGTAGATCTCGATGCCGATGCGGGCGTCCACGAAGTAGTCCCACTCGTAGGAGACCATCGTGTACTGGGTGTGCTCGGGCAGCTCGATCTCACCGCTGCCCACCTGGAGGGCGTACCAGGGGGCGAAGTTCACCACCCACGTCGCCTCGCCGCCCCAGCCTCGGGCCTCGGCCTGCTGCACCAGCCACTGGGCCATGCCTCCGCCGAAGGAGTGGCCGATCACCCCGATGCGGTCCAGGTCGATCCGGCCGCTCTGCTCGGCTCCTTGCACGAACCCGGAGTCGACCACGTCGTACTGGTGGGGTGGGTCGAACTCGATCGTGTACCCGGGGAACACCACCACGAAGCCGTTGGCGACGAGGTGCTCCACCATGCCCTGGTAGCCCTCGACGAAGTTGCCGGTGTAGCCGTGGGCCACGAAGGCTCCGGGGCGACGGTCGTCATCGCAGGCGCCGCCCGTCCACGGCGCGCCGTCCCCGGTGGGCTCGGCCACCACCAGCGGGTGCCGCCCGTCTACGGCGTTCCTCAAGGTCGTCATGTGGATCCCGCACGGCCCCGGGGAGCCGGGAGATCCGGCCGGGGGCGCCGAGGTGGGCGCGGTGGTGCAGGCCACCGACCATCCGAGCGCGGCGATCGCCGCGAACACTGCGCCCCACCGGTGCACCTTCCACCGTGGCGTGACCGCGACCCCCGAACCGACACCCATGGTGCCCCCGATCCCCTCCGGTGGGCGCCCGTCGCACCCCATCCCCGCCCAGCTTGCTCGCCCCACGACGGGGCCCGCAAGCACCAGTGGAGGGGAACAGCGGTGACGAACTTGGCGTTGACGTCTGGTGCACGTGTTCTACGCTGCAGAGAAGCCGGCCTGGCATCCGGCCACATATCACCTTCGAGGCCGACAACCCCGTGGCGCGGCGACCAGGCTGCCCCCACCGGCCGAGATCGAAGGTCCTCACGCCGTGCGCCCCGACCAGGGGGCTCGGCACACAGGAGGTCCACCACGATGCTGCGCCTGCAAACCCCCCTGCCCGCGGAGTACACCGACGCGTCCCCCGACGAGCTGGCTGATCGCATCGGCGCGGCCAAGGCAGCGCTGGGGCCCAGGGTGTTCCTTCTCGGCCACCACTACCAGCGCGACGAGATCATGCGCTGGGCCGATGCGCGCGGCGACAGCTTCCGGCTGTCGGTGCTGGCCCAGCAGCAGCCGGAAGCCGAGTTCATCGTGTTCTGCGGCGTGCACTTCATGGCGGAGTCGGCCGACATCCTCACCGGCGACCACCAGCAGGTCGTCCTGCCCGACCTCAACGCCGGCTGCTCCATGGCCGACATGGCCGACCTGGACACGGTGGAGGACGCATGGGACGAGATCGCCGGCGTCACCGACATCGACGACGTGCTCCCCATCACCTACATGAACTCCTCGGCCGCGCTGAAGGCCTTCGTGGGCGAGCACGGCGGCGCGGTGTGCACCTCGAGCAACGCCAGGGCGGTGCTGGACTGGGCGCTCCAGGACCCCGCAGGCCCACGAGCCCGCCAGGTCCTCTTCTTCCCCGACCAGCACCTGGGGCGCAACACCGGCTACGCCATGGGCCACACCGAAGCCGACATGCGGGTGTGGAACCCCCGCCGTGACCTGGGCGGCCTCACCGAGGCGGACGTGAAGGACGCCACCTTCCTGCTCTGGCAGGGCCACTGCTCCGTGCACCAGCGCTTCCAGCCGTCCCACGTGGAGTCGTTTCGAGCCGAGCACCCCGACGGCATCGTGGTCACCCATCCGGAGTGCAGCCACGAGGTGTGCGCCCTGGCCGACCAGGTGGGCTCGACCGACTTCATCATCAAGGCGGTGCAGGCGGCGCCTCCGGGCGCCGTGGTCGGCGTGGGCACCGAGATCCACCTGGTGAACCGCCTGGACGAGGAGACGCCCGACAAGACCGTGGTGTCGCTCGATCCACTGGTGTGCCCCTGCTCCACGATGTTCCGCATCGACGCTCCGCACCTCGCCTGGTGCCTGGAGGAGCTGGTGCGGGGGAACGTGGTCAACCGCATCACGGTGGACGAGCACACGGCGGCCAACGCCCGGGTCGCGCTCGAGCGCATGCTCGCCATCACCTGAGCAGCGCAGGCCGCTCCCGTCGTCCTACCCCAGCAGCGGTGCGAGGAACTGCCCGGTGTAGCTGGTCTCCACGGAGGCCAGGTGCTCCGGCGTGCCCTCGGCGATCACGCGCCCACCCCCGGCGCCGCCCTCTGGGCCGAGGTCGATGATCCAGTCGGCGGTCTTGATGACGTCGAGGTTGTGCTCGATCACCAGCACGGTGTTGCCCTGGTCGACCAGTCGTGACAGCACCGTGAGCAGCTTGCGGATGTCCTCGAAGTGCAAACCGGTGGTCGGCTCGTCCAGCAGGTAGATGGTGTGGCCGGTGGACCGCTTGGCCAGCTCGGAGGCCAACTTCACCCGTTGCGCTTCGCCGCCGGAGAGCGTTGTGGCGGGCTGGCCCAGCCGCACGTAGCCGAGGCCGACGTCCACCAGGGTCTGCATGTGGCGGGCGATGGTGGGCTGGTTGGCGAAGAACTCGAGCGCCTCCTCGCACGGCAGGTCGAGCACCTCGGAGATGTTGAGCCCCTTGAAGGTGATGTCCAGCGTGTCGCGGTTGTAGCGGGCGCCCTTGCACACCTCACAGGGCACGTAGACGTCGGGCAGGAAGTGCATCTCGATCTTGATGGTGCCGTCGCCGGCGCACGCCTCGCAGCGACCACCCTTGACGTTGAAGCTGAACCGACCCGGCAGGTAGCCGCGCACCTTCGACTCGTTGGTCTGGGCGAACAGCTTGCGGACGTGGTCGAACACCCCGGTGTAGGTGGCGGGGTTGGAGCGCGGCGTGCGCCCGATCGGCGACTGGTCGATGTTGATGACCTTGTCGAGCTGGTCGATGCCCTCGACACGCCGGTGCAGGCCCGGGGGGACCTTCGAGCCGTAGACGTGCTGCATGAGCGCACGCAGGAGGATGTCGACCACCAGCGTGGACTTGCCGGAGCCCGACACGCCGGTGACCGCCACCAGGCAGCCGAGGGGGATGTCGACGTCGATGTCCTGGAGGTTGTGCTCCCGGGCGCCGACCACCTTGAGCCAGCCGCTCTCCGGTTCCCGTCGCCGCTCCGGCACGGGGATGCTGCGCTCGCCGGAGAGGTACTGGCCGGTGATCGACTCCGGCACCTCCAGCAGCTCCTTCACCAGGCCGGAGTGCACCACCTGGCCGCCGTGCTCGCCTGCCCCCGGACCGATGTCGACCACGTGGTCGGCCACCATGATCGTGTCCTCGTCGTGCTCCACCACCAGCACCGTGTTGCCCAGGTCGCGGAGGCGCACGAGCGTCTCGATGAGCTTGTGGTTGTCGCGCTGGTGCAGTCCGATGGACGGCTCGTCCAGCACGTAGAGGACGCCGACCAGCCCCGAGCCGATCTGGGAGGCCAGCCTGATGCGCTGCGCCTCGCCTCCAGAGAGGGTGGCGGCGGAGCGCTCGAGGGAGAGGTAGTCGAGCCCGACGTCGCAGAGGAAGGTCAGGCGGGTGTTGACCTCCTTCAGCACCCGCTCGGCGATCATCGCCTGGCGGTCGTCGAGGTGGAGGTCGGCCAGGCGGTCCCTGGTGTCGGCGATGGACAGGTTGCACAGCTCGTGCATGTTCAGCCCGTCGACGGTCACCGCGAGCGCCAACGGGTTGAGCCGTGCTCCCCCGCAGGCGGAGCACGGCACCTGCCGCATGTAGCCCTCGATCGCCTCACGGGCCGAGTCGCTCTCGGACTCGGAGTGGCGCCGCTTCAGGTAGGGGATCACCCCCTCGTACTTGGCGGTGTAGGTGCGCACCCGGCCGTAGCGGTTGCGGAACCGGACGTTGACCTTGCTGGCGCCCGGCAGGCCGTGCAGCAGCAGCTTCTGGTGCTTGCGGGGCAGCGCGGCGAAGGGCGCGTCGGCGTCGATCCCCTCGTCCTCGCAGACCGACTCGAGCAGGCGGTGGAAGTACTTGGCGTGCCCGGAGGCCCATGGCGCCAGGGCGCCCTCGTTGACCGAGAGGTCGGGATCGGGCACGACCAGCTCCGGATCCACCTCGAAGGTGGTGCCGAGCCCGTCGCACACGGTGCAGGCGCCGTAGGGCGAGTTGAACGAGAAGTTCCGCGGCGCCAGCTCCTCGAAGGACTTGCCGTCGGAGGGGCGGGACAGCTTCTCGGAGAACGTCAACAGCTCCGAGTCGCCGTCGTCGACGTCGAGGACGCTTTCGCCGGATCGGGGCACGATCTCGATCTGCGCCACGCCGTCGGCCAGGTTGAGGGCCGTCTCCATCGAGTCCGTGAGCCGCCGCTCGATGCCCGAGCGCAGCACCAGGCGGTCGACGATCACCTCGATGTGGTGGATCTCGTACCGGGCGAGGTCGAGGCTCACGGGCAGGTCGTGGACTTCGCCGTCGACCCGCACGCGGGCGAACCCCTCCGAGGTGAGCTCCGAGAAGAGCTGCTCGTAGGTGCCCTTCCTGCCCCGCACGACAGGGGCCAGCACCTGGAAGCGGGTCCCTTCCTCCATCTGGAGGATGCGATCGACGATCTGCTGCGGCGTCTGGCGGACGAGCCGCTCGCCGGTCTCCGGATCGTGAGGGATGCCGATGCGGGCGAAGAGCAGGCGGAGGTAGTCGTAGATCTCGGTGACCGTGCCCACGGTGGAGCGCGGATTGCGACTGGCGGACTTCTGGTCGATGGAGATGGCCGGGGACAGCCCCTCGATCACGTCGACGTCCGGCTTGTCCATCTGGCCGAGGAACTGGCGGGCGTACGCCGAGAGGGACTCCACGTAGCGCCGCTGGCCTTCGGCGTAGATCGTGTCGAAGGCCAGGGAGGACTTCCCCGATCCGGAGAGGCCGGTGAAGACGATCAGACGGTCGCGGGGCAGGTCGAGGTCGACGTCGTGGAGGTTGTGCTCCCGCGCCCCGCGGATGACGATGCGGTCGCCGGCGACGGCGCTGCGGCGCGTCGAGGCGCCGCGTCGGGCGGCGGAAGGCTTCTTCGACCGGGCCGTGGAGGAGGCCATCGGGGTGCACTGTAGTCCCCCGTGTCCAGCCGGACCGAACATCTGTTCCCATCTGGAGCCCGGACGCGTCGGGCGTAGACTCGGCACATGTCCAGCACGAGCGGCACCCTGTTCCGCGTCACCACCTTCGGCGAGTCCCACGGCGTGGGCGTCGGGGTGGTGATCGACGGGTGCCCTCCGCTCCTGGAGCTCTCCCCCGCCGACATCCAGCCCGATCTCGACCGGCGACGCCCGGGTCAGAGCCGCCTGGTCACCCAGCGCCAGGAGCTCGACCTCGTGGAGATCCTCTCGGGCGTGGCGGGGGGACGCACCATCGGCTCGCCGATCGCCCTGCTGGTGCGCAACACCGACCAGCGCCCCGGCGCCTACGACAACATGGCGGAGCTCTACCGTCCGTCCCACGCCGACTACACCACCGAGGCCAAGTACGGGGTCGGCCCGCTCTCCGGCGGTGGGCGGGCCTCTGCCCGGGAGACGGTGGGCCGGGTCGCCGCCGGGGCGGTTGCCCGCAAGCTCCTCGAGCGACGAGCGGGAGTGGAGGTGCTGGCCTGGGTGGAGTCGGTGCACGGCATCACCGCCGCGGTCGATCCGGCTTCGGTGACCTATGAGCAGGTCGAGGCCGATGCGACCCGCTGCCCCGACCCGGCCGCCGCAGCGGCGATCACCGAGGCCATCGAGAACGCCAGAGCCGACGGGGACTCCCTCGGCGGCGTCGTGGGCTGCGTTGCGCGGGGCGTCCCGGCCGGCTGGGGAGAGCCGGTGTTCGACAAGCTCGAGGCCGACCTGGCCAAGGCCGTCATGTCGCTGCCCGCCACCAAGGGCTTCGAGATCGGATCGGGCTTCGCGGGAACCCGGCTCACGGGCACGGAGCACAACGATGCCTTCGTGCCGGGCCCAGACGGCCGCCCTCGCACCCGCACCAACCACTCCGGGGGTGTCCAGGGGGGCATCTCCAACGGGGAAGACGTGGTGATCCGGGTGGCGTTCAAGCCGACGGCCACCATCGCCTCGCCCCAGGACACGGTGACACGGACGAACGAACCGGCGGTGCTGGAGGCCAAGGGTCGCCACGACCCGTGCGTGCTCCCCCGCGCCGTGCCGATGGTGGAGGCCGCGATGCTGCTCGTCCTGGCCGACCACCTCCTGCGCCAACACGCCATCGAGCCCTCGGATCGCTGACCCCGTCCCCCGGGGCCATCGCCGCCCCAATGCAGGCGACTGCAGAACGACCCCCAGGCAGTCAACCCCGACACTCCAGCACCAGCGACTGCAGAACCAACTCCAGTCAGCGAGACCGGAGTGCGACAGCGAGACCCCGGTGCGGCAGTGGCTCAGGCTCCAGCAGAACGCAGCTCGCGGCGGAGCTCTGTGATCTCGTCGCGCAGGCGAGCCGCCTCCTCGAAGCGTAGGTCGGCGGAGGCCTGGTGCATCTCGTCCTCGAGCACGGCGATGAGCGCCCCGAGGTCTTCGGGGGGGAGGTCCTTGAACTGCTCGGCTCGCGCCCGCTCACCGGGGCGCTGACGCCGCCGACCGCCGCCCGGGACCGGCGTCGACCCGTCGGGGCCCCGCAGGTCGGCGAGGATGTCGGTGACGGCCTTGCGGATCGTCTGTGGATGGATCCCGTGGGCCTCGTTGTAGGTCTGCTGCAGGCCGCGACGACGGTTGGTCTCCGACACGGCTCTCGTCATGGAGTCGGTGACGGCGTCGGCGTACATGACCACCTGGCCGTTCACGTTGCGTGCCGCCCGGCCGATCATCTGGATCAACGAGCGCTCCGAGCGCAGGAAGCCCTCCTTGTCGGCGTCGAGGATGGCCACCAGCGACACCTCCGGGATGTCGAGGCCCTCACGGAGGAGGTTGATGCCGACCAGCACGTCGAACTCCCCCAAACGCAGATCTCGCACCAGCTCGATGCGCTGCAACGTGTCCACCTCGGAGTGCAGGTAGCGCACCCGCACCCCCATCTCCAACAGGTAGTCGGTGAGGTCCTCGGCCATCTTCTTGGTGAGGGTGGTGACGAGCACCCGCTCGCCGGCCGCCACCCGTTCCTCGATCATGGCCATCAGGTCGTCGATCTGGCCCTTGGTGGGCTTGATCACCACCTCGGGGTCGATGAGGCCGGTGGGTCGCACGATCTGCTCCACGACGCTGGAGGAGTGCTCGATCTCCCAGTCGCCGGGCGTGGCGGACAGGAAGATCGTCTGGCCGGCGCGCTCCACCCACTCCTCGAAGCGCAGCGGGCGGTTGTCGGCCGCAGAGGGCAGGCGGAACCCGTGCTCGATGAGGCTCTCCTTGCGTGAGCGATCCCCTTCGTACTGGCCGTGCAGCTGGGGGATCGTGACGTGGGACTCGTCGATGATCGTGAGGTAGTCGGGGGGGAAGAAGTCGAGCAGGGTGTAGGGAGGCTCACCCCTTCCACGGCCATCGATCGGGGCGGAGTAGTTCTCGATGCCGTTGCAGAAGCCCATCTCCTGGAGCATCTCCAGGTCGTACTCCGTGCGCATCCGCAGCCGCTGGGCCTCCAGCAGCTTCCCCTCCGCGTCGAAGCGGGCCAGCCGCTCCTGGAGCTCGGCCTCGATGCGACGGATCGCCGCACCGATGCGCTCGTCGGAGGTGGCGTAGTGGGTGTTGGGGAACACCACCAGCTCCTCGAGGTCGGCCACCTTCTCCCCGGTGAGCGGGTCGACCACGGTGATCGCCTCGACGTCGTCGCCGAAGAGCTCGACGCGCACCGCGGTCTCGTCGTAGGCGGGGTGGATCTCGATCACGTCGCCACGGACACGGAACTTGCCGCGAACCAGGTTGGCGTCGTTGCGCTCGTACTGGAGGTCGACCAGGTGGCGGAGCACGTCGCGCTGGTCGATGGTGTCGCCCAGGCGCACCACCAGCAACCGGCCCGAGTACTCCTCCGGTGAGCCGAGGCCGTAGATGCAGCTCACCGAGGCCACCACGATCACGTCACGACGGGTGAGGAGCGCGGCCGTGGCCGAGTGGCGCAGGCGGTCGATCTCGTCGTTGACCGAGGAGTCCTTCTCGATGTAGGTGTCGCTGCTGGCGATGTAGGCCTCGGGTTGGTAGTAGTCGTAGTAGGAGACGAAGTACTCCACCCGGTTGTCCGGGAAGAGCTCTCGGAACTCGTTGGCGAGCTGAGCGGCGAGGCTCTTGTTGGGAGCGATCACCAGGGTGGGCCGCTGGACCTGTTCGATGGTCCAGGCGACGGTGGCGGACTTCCCCGAGCCGGTGATGCCCAGCAGCGTCTGGAACCGCTCGCCCCCCTCGACGCCCTCCGCCAGAGCGGAGATGGCGGCGGGCTGGTCGCCGGCCGGCTGGAACTCCGAGACGACCCGAAACGGGCGCACCTGTGCCGGCGCCACACCCCCGCCGGCGCCTCCACGCACCATCGGCGACACGGGAAGTCCTGCGGAGGTGCGCTCTGGGGGGTTGCCTGCGGAGGGCTCGGCGGGTTCGGTCACGAGGAGATGGTAACGACCCTCTACGACACGGGATCCTCGGCACGGGATCCGGCGCAGGCGCGCAGCGACCCGCCAGCCACCAGCCTCGGCGCTACTCGTCGGGCACCGTCTGGATCCACTCCCATGCGAGGTCCACCTCCGCCTCCAGCTCGCGCAGTGACCCGCCGTTGTCGACGACGTAGTCGGCGGTGGCGAGCCGGTCCTCCCTGCTGATCTGGTTGGCGATGCGCGCCCGGGCATCTTCCTCGTCGAACCCGCGATCGGCGACGAGCCGCTCGATCGCCACCTCCGGGTCGACGTCCACCACGATGCGCCCCTGGAGGCCCGGCCACCCCGGGGTGCCCAGCAGGGGGATGTCGAGCACCACCACGTGGTCCGTTCCACGCTGGTCGGCGACACGGCGGTCGATCTCCTCGTAGACGCGAGGGTGCACGATGGCGTTGAGCGCCGCCAGCGCCTCCTTGTCGTGGAACACGATCCTGGCCACCGCCGCCCGGTCGAGGGCCCCGGCATCGTCGAGGATCCCCTCCCCGAACCGCTCGACCATCTCCTCGAACACCACACCGCCCGGCTCCTGGAGCTGGCGCACGATCGCATCCGCGTCGACGACCACCGCCCCGCGGCGCGACAGCGCTGCCGACACCGTCGACTTCCCCGAGCCGATGCCCCCCGTGAGCCCGATCAACCGCACCGCCGGAGCGTAGTGCGGGTGCACCCAGATGACGTCGGCGCGCTCCACGAAGCGTCCGAGCGCCACTGCGCGGCCAATTTCTTCAGCCCCCGCAGGACTCGTGCCGATGAACCCAGCGGAGCCGGCACACCGTCCGGCCGCCACGACCCATGCAGCCCGCGCCCCTGATTCCCGACCCCGACGGTCACACGGACCGACCCGAGCCAGGCGCCACCCCGGCGACCGGCCCGGAGGCGGGCGGCGGCCCCCTCGACGAGTTCTCGGCGCTCAGGGACAACCTCGACCCGGGCGACGGCACCGCCCCCAGCGCCCTGGACCCGGACCACCGCCAGGGTTCACCCGGGTTCGGCGACCGGATGCGCCAGAGGATCCGACGCGACCTGCGGGAGGCCATGATCGACCACGACGAGCGCCCGACGGGTGACTTCGACATCATGGCCGACCAGCTGAGCCGGGGCACCGACCGGATCGCCACCTTCTCGAGCCTCATCACCGCGATGCGCCTGGCGACCATCGCCGTGTCGCTGCTGCTGGCCATGAGCGAAGGCGACCTCGACCTCCCGCTGCGGATCTGGACGGCGGTGATCGTCGCCTACGCCGTGTTCCGGGCGTTCAAGCCCCTCCGCTTCGCCGACGACCTCCCCTCGCTGCTGCGATTCCTCGGTGAGGTTGCGCTCCACGTGCTGGCGATCGCGTTCACCGGCGGGTGGAGCTCCCCGTTGGTGTTCACGCTCCTCACACCGGTGGCGTTGGCGGGGCTCGCCCGGGGCTTCGGCTTCGGCCTGCGCATCGCCGTGGTGGCGGTGCTGGCGGTCTCGTTCCCGTTCGTGGCAGACAGCCTCGATCGGCGCGAGGCGGTGCTCCAGTCGGCGTCGTGGGCGGTGATCGTCCTCATCGTGGCCGTGATCTCCGGCTACGCCCGCCGCATCTCCGGTGAGGCGATCCGAGAACGCGAGCTGGCGCTCGACCGGCTCAGTCGGCTGTCGGACGCCAACACGCTGCTGTTCTCGCTGCACCGCGTCACCCAGACGCTGCCGGCGTCGCTCGACCTGGACGACGTGCTGGACTCCACCGTGTCGCGCATGAAGTCGCTGGTCGGCTACGACGCCATCGCCGTGCTGCTGTTCGACGAGACCGACGGCAGCTGGCAGGTGGCGAGGCACCACGGGCTGCACCTCCGCCAGCACCTCGGCGCGACCGATCTCCCTCCCGGGCTCCGTCGAGCGCTGGCCGACAACCGCCCGGTGTACCTGCCGGACCTGCCCACCGAAGGCGGCGGCCTGTGGGAGCGGGGGGGCTCGGGGATCTACACCGTCATGCCCGCACGCGGCTCGGTCATCGGGCTCCTGGCCATCGAGCACGGTGACCTCGACCACTTCAACGCCCGCGACCTCGAGCTCATCGAGGGGTTCGTGGCGCCGGCCTCGCTCGCCGTGGACAACGCTCGGTGGTTCGCCCGACTTCGCACCGTCGGCGCCGACGAGGAGCGCACGCGCATCGCACGCGACCTGCACGACCGCATCGGGCAGTCGCTGGCCTACCTGGCCTTCGAGCTGGACCGCATCGTGGAGCTCGACCAGATCGGCGACCCGGTCACCGCGGAGATCGCCCAGCTGCGCGAGGACGTGCGCGGCGTGATCCGCGAGGTGCGCGACACGCTCTACGACCTGCGCACCGACGTGTCGGAGAGCATGGGCCTGGCCGACGTGCTGGAGCAGTTCGCTGCCCGGGTCGCCGAGCGCAGCGGGATGACCATCCTGGTGGACGCCGACCACGAGGCACGTCTGCCGCTGCTGCAGGAGCGGGAGATGTGGCGCGTGGCGCAGGAGGCGCTGGCCAACGTGGAGCGCCACGCCGATGCAACCGCCGTGCGGGTCCTGTGGCGCTGCGACGGCCAGCGGGCCTTGATCGACGTCACAGACAACGGCATCGGCTTCGAGCAGGGGCGGGCGGGGCGGCTCGACTCCTATGGGGTGCTCGGGATGCGCGAGCGCGCAGCGAGCATCGGAGCG
Organism: uncultured Microthrixaceae bacterium; assembly: GCA_964420125.1. GTDB lineage: Bacteria > Actinomycetota > Acidimicrobiia > Acidimicrobiales > Microtrichaceae > CAYQQQ01. The sequence goes on along the minus strand of CAYQQQ010000008.1, from coordinate 132,094 downwards.
ACCCTCGAGATCGTGAGCGCCCCGGGCCGCGGCACGCGCGTGCGCTGCGTCGTCGATCCGCAGGCCGAGGAGCATGCCGGTGCGTCTGCGCATCCGGCGGTCGGCGCCACCGGCTCGTCCACCACCGTTGAGGACGAGGTCCTCGGAGTCTAGGAGGCAGCGCATGGCGGTACGACTGCTCATCGCGGATGACCATCGGATGCTGCGTGAGGGACTCCGGCGCTCGATGACCGAGGCTGGCTTCGATGTGGTGGGCGAGGCCTCCGACGGCGTGGAGGCGATCACCCGGACCATGGAGCTGTGCCCCGACGTGGTGCTCATGGACGTGACCATGCCGAACTGCGACGGGGTGGAGGCATGCCGTCAGATCAAGGACACGGGCTGCCCGAGCCGGGTGGTGATGCTCACGATGCACGCCGACCAGGAGGTCCTGGCCAACGCCATCAGGGCCGGCGCGACGGGCTACCTCACCAAGGACTGCTCCACGCGGGAGATCGCCGAGGCGGTGCGGATGGCTGCCGAGGGCGACACGGTGCTGTCACCTCAACTTGCCCGCACGATGCTCGACGAGGTCCGTCGGGGCGACCACGGGGCACCGGTCGAGGAGGACCGGCTGGTGACCAAGCGGGAGGAGGAGGTGCTCCAGCTCATCGCCGACGGCTGCAGCACCCCCGAGGTGGCTGCACGCCTGTACATCTCCCAGAAGACCGTGAAGAACCACCTGGCGTCGATCTACCAGAAGCTCGACGCGCGCGACCGGACCCAGGCGGTGCTGCAGGCGGTGCGCATGGGGATCGTGTCGCTGCAGTGAACCGGACGACGGGGTCGCAACGGCCCAGGAGTGGGTCGTTCGGCCTATTCAGTTTCCGCCTGGAAGGTCGATACACGGAACAGAGGTACTCCAGGGCGGGTGCCTCCCACAGCACCAGCACCAACCAGGTCGGCACTGAACCTCAGCCGCCGACCTACCCAGCACTGACCAAGAAGCACCAATCAGAGGAGAACCTGACCATGACCCAGTACGAGTTCCTGAAGACCTGGCTGCAGGCCCACACCCGCACCGAGCGTGGCGCCTCCCTCGTCGAGTACGCGCTGCTCGTGGCGCTGATCGCCGTGGTGGCGATCGCCGCCATCACCTTCCTCGGCGGCGAGGCCCGCGACAAGCTCAACGAGGCCGGCTCCTCGCTGGCCTGACCGGCAACCTCCTTCTTCTTCTCTCCTTCCAGTTCGTGGGGTCCTCCGGGGCCCCACGAACGCGTCCGGCATCGGTGGACACCCTCATCCACGATCGTCGAGCAGCCGCACACCCGTGGGGTTGAGCTGACCGTCGTCGAACGGGAGCTCCACCGCGAACCTGGTCCGATGGCCAGGGAAGACGTGCTCCGAGAGCAGCACCGGCCGGCCGGCGTCGTTGCGGGTGATCCGCTCGGCCACCAGGACCGGTGCCCCCTCGGGCACCGCGAGCAGCGCGGCGTCCTCTGGCGAGGCGGCCTCGGCTCCGATGGTCTGGGTGGCCCCGCCGAGGCCGACGGGAAGCTGCTCGAGGAAGCTGGCGCGCTCCACGTCGTCGCGGCTGAGCGAGGCGCCGAGCTCCTCGGGGCACCACACCGTGACCCGGGCGAAGGGCCGGCCGTCCGCGAGGTTGACGCGCCGCACCTCCAGCACGGTGGGGGCGCCGAGCAGGTCACGCACCCTCCGGGGAGCGGCGACGAACCCGAAGGACAGGATCCGACGCTCCGAGCGCAGACCTGCCGCCGCCAGCTGGCCCTCGATGGTGGCCAACCTCGACAGGTCCTGGCGCAGCGGCTCTCCGGCGACGATCCAACCGAATCCCTGGCGGCTCTCCACGAGGCCTTCGGTGCGCAGGGTCTCCAGCGCTCGGCGTACGGTGACCCGGCTGGCGTCGTACTCCGCCGACAGCTCCGACTCCGAGGGGAGCACGCCCACCTGGTCGAGGTCGCCCCCACCGATGCGGCGCCGCAGGTCGTCGGCGATGAGCTGGTAGCGGATGGGCCTCACGACTTGTATGCTACTTGTATTGCTGATGGAGGGGAACCCTTCGTGGCTCCTCCCCATCACCGGCGTCCCCACTCGCCGACGACATCCGACCGCACCACCGACGACCGCCGAGGAGCCAACCATGGACATCACCGCCTCAACCCCGATCGGGCTCGTCCGAGAGGCCTACAGCCGCTTCGAGCAGCGGATCCCCGCTGTGCGCGAGCGACTCGGCCGGCCGCTCACCCTCGCCGAGAAGATCCTCGTCGCCCACCTCGACGACCCCGGAGCGGACTTCGGACGCGGCGAGACCTACAACGACCTGCGGCCCGACCGCGTCGCCATGCAGGACGCCACCGCGCAGATGGCGCTCCTGCAGTTCATGACCGCAGGACTGGCACGGGTGGCGGTGCCCGCCACGGTGCACTGCGACCACCTGATCCAGGCCAAGGAGAACGGTCGGGTCGACCTGCTGGCCGCCGAGGCGGGCAATGCCGAGGTCTACGACTTCCTCGAGTCCGTCTCGGCCCGCTACGGGGTCGGCTTCTGGAAGCCCGGTTCGGGCATCATCCACCAGGTCGTGCTCGAGCAGTACGCCTTCCCGGGCGGGATGATGGTCGGCACGGACTCCCACACCCCCAACGCAGGCGGTCTGGGGATGGTGGCGATCGGCGTCGGCGGCGCCGACGCCGTCGACGTGCTCACCGGGTTCCCGTTCAACGTCCGCTGGCCCAAGCTGATCGGGGTGGAGCTGCTGGGCGAGCTCAGCGGTTGGGCCTCGCCCAAGGACGTGATCCTCAAGGTCGCCGACATCCTCACGGTGAAGGGCGGCACGGGCGCGATCGTCGAGTACTTCGGCCCGGGAGCGAACGCCATCTCTGCGACCGGCAAGGCGACCATCTGCAACATGGGTGCCGAGATCGGAGCGACCACCTCGGTGTTCGGCTTCGATGACGCCATGGCCCGCTACCTGCGAGCGACCGATCGCAACGAGATCGCCGAGGCCGCCGAGGCCGTCGCCGCCCACCTCCGGGCCGACGACGAGGTGCTCGCCGACCCCGAGCGGTGCTTCGACCAGGTGATCACCATCGACCTCTCGACCCTGGAGCCCCACATCAACGGCCCCCACACACCCGACCTGGCGCGCCCCGTGGGAGCCCTCGGCGCCGAAGCCCGTGCCCAGGGCTGGCCGTTGGAGCCCTCGGCCGCCCTCGTGGGGTCCTGCACCAACTCGTCCTACGAGGACATCTCCCGCGCCGCGTCGATCCTGCGCGACGCCGCAGCCCACGGCCTGAAGGTCAAGACCCCCCTGCTGATCACCCCCGGCTCCGAGCAGGTGCGGGCCACCATCGAGCGAGACGGCCTGCTCGAGGTGTTCGAGGCCGCCGGAGCCACGGTGCTCGCCAACGCCTGCGGGCCGTGCATCGGCCAGTGGTCGCGACCCGAATCCGTGACCTCGGGACCCAACACCATCGTCACGTCGTACAACCGGAACTTCCCCAAGCGCAACGATGGCTCGCCCAACACGCTCGCCTTCGTCACCTCACCCGAGACGGTGGTTGCGCTCGCCCTGGCCGGCACCCTCGAGTTCAACCCGCTCACCGACACCCTCGTCAACGAGGAGGGTCACCAGGTCCGGCTGGTGGTTCCGATCGGCGAAGAGCTGCCGAAGGCCGGATTCACCCCCGGTGAGTCCGGCTTCGTGGCCCCGCCCCCGGACGGCTCGTCGGTGGAGGTCAGGGTCTCCCCGACCTCCGAGCGCCTCCAGCTGCTCACCCCCTTCGAACCGTGGGACGGCGCCGACTTCATCGAACTGCCCATCTTGTTGAAGGCGAAGGGGAAGTGCACCACCGACCACATCTCCATGGCAGGGCCGTGGTTGCGGTACCGGGGGCACTTGGAGAACATCTCCGGCAACCTCTTCCTCGGCGCCGTGAACGCCTTCACCGACGCCGTGGGAGAAGGCAAGGACCAGCTCGACGGCCAGACCAAGCCCTTCCCCGAGATCGCCCGCCACTACCACGAAGCAGGCCAGCCCTGGGTGGCCGTGGGGGACGAGAACTGGGGTGAGGGCTCGAGCCGCGAGCACGCGGCGATGGAGCCGCGCTTCCGTGGCTGCCGGGCCATCATCGTGCGCAGCTTCGCCCGGATCCACGAGGCCAACCTCAAGAAGCAGGGCGTGCTGCCGCTGACCTTCGCCGAACCGGCAACCTACGACGCCATCGGCGAGGAGGACCGGATCAGCATCACGGGCCTGGACGAGCTCGCACCCGATCGGCCGGTGGTCTGCGTGCTGACCAAGCCGGACGGCTCGACGCTGGAGTTCCATGGACGGCACACCCTGAGCGAGGAGCACGTCGAGTGGTTCCGGGCAGGCTCCGCGCTCAACATCATCCGGGCCCGGATGAGTTAGGCGGATCAGTCGGGCGCCTGGGTTCGCCGGATTGGTCAATCGGTGCCCGGGCGACGCTCCGCCTCGTGTCGGGCGGCGGCGTCCACGTCATCGGGCACCTTTCCGTCCGGGTAGGTGGCCGCCAGCTCCTCGCGGGTGGGCGCTCGGCGGCGGCGCGCCTCTGGGGGCAGCAGCTCCGCGATCGCGTCCATGATCGCCCGGGTGTCGTCGTCCAGGTCGCGCCCACCCAGCGGAACGGCGTGGCCGACCCGGATCCGCACCTTGGGGGGATCCAGCACGTTGGTGACGTTCGGGATCTTGGAGCTGCGGGGCCACACGATCTCGGTGCCCCACATCCCCACCGGGATCACCGGAGCCCCGGTCGCCTGCGCGAGACGGGCCGCGCCCCAGCGACCGTGGAGCACGGGGTCGAAGAACGCCGGACCACGTGGGATCGTCCCCTCCGGCATGATCGCCACCATCTCCCCGGCGTGCAGGGCCTCCTGCGCCGCCTTCAGCGGCTCCTCCGAACCGCTGCCCCGCTCCACCCGGATGCCGCCCAGGGCAGCTGCCAGGTCGCCCAGCACCGGAGCGTCGAAGACCTCCTTCTTGCCCAGGAACCGGACGGTCCGCCCACGTCGGGCGAGGAGGTACCCCACGGCCAGAGGATCGAAGTAGCTGCGGTGGTTGGCGACCAGGATGGCGGCACCGTGCAGCGGTATCCGCTGCAGCCCGGCCAGGTCGAATCGGACGAACGGCAGCAGCTGCGGCTGCGCCAGGGCCATCGCAGCCCGCTGCGGCTCCACCCCCAGCATCTTGGGAACTCCGGCGGGCACGTCCAGGTGGACCACCGGCCAGCGACGCAGGGTCGCCACCGCCCACATCCGGGGGTCGGGGTTCACGACGGTGGGGTGCCCGACCAGCGACAGCAGCGGGGTGTCGTAGTAGCTGTCGCTGTAGGCGTAGCTGAGGTCGAGGTCGATGCGGTGGCGGCCTGCCCACTCCGCAACCGCCTTCGCCTTCTCCCGACCCCACACGAAGTCGCCGTCGATGGTGCCGTCGTAGTGCTCGCCGTCGCGTCCGTAGCGGGTCGCGACCACCGCGTCGAAGCCGAGCAGGTCCGCAAGCGGTTCGATGAGGTCGACCGGTGTGGTGGTGGCCATCACCAGCAGTCGGCCCTCCTCGCGGTGGTGGTCGAGCAGGTGGTGGGCATAGGGCAGCACGGCTGCCGCCAGCGGCTCGGCTGCGAGACCGGCCGCCTTCTCGACGAGCGCGATGCTCCAGCCCTTCGCCACCCGGGCCCCTTGGCGGCTGAGCAGCATCGCCGGCAGCGTCTCGCCGATCGTGTCGAAGATCCGGAAGGCGAGATCCTCGAGCCCGCTGCGCTGAGGTGGGAGCAGCCCGACGTGGCGCAGGGCCTCGCCGAGGATCGGACCGCTGGCACCGGCGAGCAGGGTGCGATCGAGATCGAAGAACGCTGCGGAGCGGTCGGTCGAGGGCGGCTCGGGTGGCGCAGGCTCCTCAGCGGACCTCCCCGCGGCCTTCGTGCTCGCCACAGCCTTCTTCGCGGACTTCTTGGGCGCCGCGGCCTTCTTCGCGGCCTTCTTGGGCGCCGCGGCCTTCTTCGCGGACTTCTTGGGCGCCCCGGCCTTCTTCGCCGACTTCTTGGGCGCCCCGGCCTTCTTCGCGGCCTTCTTGGGCGCCCCGGCCTTCTTCGCGGACTTCTTGGGCGCCGCAGCCTTCTTCGCGGCCTTCTTGGGCGCCGCAGCTCTCTTCGCGGATGTCGTGCGTGGTGCGGAGTGCTCCGGCGATTCGGCCGACGTGGCCGCTCCGGATGGGCTGGCGGGTTCGTCGGGTGGGTCTGCGCTGTCGCCGGAGGCCATGCCTGCACGCTACCAACCCCAAAACGGCTGAAGGACCGGCGGGGGGACACCAGTCCTTCAGCAGTGCGCAAGCGGTCGGGGGGGCGATCCGCTCTGCGCTCCTCCGAGGGGGACAGGGGGGGACCGTCCGCACCCTCGGCGTTGTGTTGTGAGCATCACGATAGCCAGGAGCAAGCAATCGGTCAACGCAATATCTGTGATATCTGTTATCGTTTCCCACGATGGATCGGAAACAGCTGCGCACGCTCATGGCGGTGGCGGAGCATCGCTCCTTCTCCGCGGCGGCCAGGGCGCTGGGCACGGTGCAGTCCAACGTGTCGGCCCACGTCAGCAGGCTCGAAGCGGAGCTGGGCGTCGCGCTCATCGACCGCGCCACCAACGAACCCACCGCCGAAGGCCGCGCCGTGCTCGAACGGGCGCGACGCATCGAAGGCGAGTTCTCCGCCCTGGAGTCCGACCTCGCCTTCCTGCGCGACGTCGTCACCGGCTCGGTCCGCGTCGGGATCATCGGCACCACCGCCCGCTGGCTGGTCCCGCCGCTGCTCAACGCGCTGTGGGAGGGCTACCCCGAGGTGCGCGTGGTGGTGCTGGACGCGCCCTCCACCTCGCTGGTGCTCGGCCTCACCTCCGGCAGCATCGACCTCGCCGTGCTCAACCTCCCCGTCGAAGAACCCGACCTGCGGGTCGACCTGCTCTTCAGCGAGGACCGGGTCCTGATCGCCCCCGACGGCCACCCGCTGCACGATCGCGAGGAGGTCACGTTGGAGGACCTCGCCGAGCACGAGCTGCTGCTCGAATCTCCTGGGACTGCGTTCCGCGACGTGCTCGACGCCGCCGCGGCCCAGGCCGGGGTGCAGCTGCGAGCGAAGGCCGAGTTCGACGGGATGCGGTTGCTGGCGTCGCTCGCCTTCGCCGGCTTCGGTGCCGGAGTGGTCCCCGCGTCCGCAGTGCCCGCCAACGTGGGCGGCGCCTGGCGGAGGGTGCCGGTGAGCGGTATCCCGCAACGCTCGGTCGGGCTGGTCCAGCCTCGGCGCCGACTGCCCAGCGCCGCCGAGCGGGTGGTGTCGCAGATGATCCGGGAGGTCGTCCGTCGCACCGCCCCGCAGACCGATGGCATCCACCCCGAGGACGCCATCCGGTCCGCTCGGCGCTGACGCATCCGCGCGACATCCTCCCGGACGGGCCCCGCGTCTGGACGGCTCCTGGAACACCTAGGATGGCGGGTGAACCCCCCAGGAGACCCCAAGTGCCCGACACGATCACGATCACCGACAACCGCACCGGCGACAGCATCGAGATCCCCATCGACCAGGGCGGTGTCGACGCCCGGGAGTGGGCGAAGCTCCTCCCCGGAACCTGGTTCCACGACCCGTCCTTCGGAGCCACCTCGGCAGCAGCATCGGCGGTCACCGAGCTCGACGGCGCCGCCGGGGTCCTGCGCTACCGCGGCTACCCGATCGAACAGCTGGCGGAGCAGTCCAGCTACCTCGAGGTCGCATACCTGCTGATCCACGGCGACCTGCCGACCGCTGCGCAGTTCGAGCAGTGGCGCTACGAGATCACGCACCACACCTTCATCCACGAGAACGTGCGGAAGCGATTCATGGAGGGCTTCCACCACGACGCCCACCCAATGGGCATCCTGGTCTCCACCGTGGCGGCGCTGTCAACCTTCTACCCCGACGCCAAGGACATCGAGGACCACGACAACCTCATGCGCAACGTCGTGCGCCTCATCGCCAAGATGCCCACCCTCGCTGCGGGCGCCTATCGCCACAGCGTCGGGATGCCGTTCGTCTACCCGGACAACAGCCTCGACTTCGCGGCCAACTTCCTGTCGATGATGTGGAAGACCGCCGAGCCGCGCTTCGACGCCAACCCCGTGCTGGCCCGAGCACTGGACGTGCTGTTCATCCTGCACGCGGACCACGAGCAGAACTGCTCCACCACCGCCATGCGCACCGTGGGGTCATCCCACGCCGATCCCTACATCTCGACTGCGGCGGCCGCATCCGCGCTCTACGGCCCCCGCCACGGCGGCGCCAACGAGGCCGTCATCCGGATGCTCACGGAGATCGGCTCCATCGATCGGGTCAAGGGCTACGTCGAGAGCGTGAAGCGCGGCGAGAAGCGACTGCAGGGCTTCGGTCACCGCGTCTACAAGAACTACGACCCGCGGGCCAAGATCATCAAGCGCACCGCCTACGAGGTGTTCGAGGTCACCGGCAAGAACCCCTTGCTGGACATCGCGCTGGCCCTCGAGGAGGTCGCGCTCAGCGACGACTACTTCGTGAGCCGCAAGCTCTACCCCAACGTCGACTTCTACTCGGGGCTGATCTACCAGGCGATGGGCTTCCCGATGGACATGTTCACGGTGCTGTTCGCCATCCCCCGCACCGCCGGGTGGCTCTCCCACTACATCGAGCTGCTCGACCAGGACAGCCGCATCTACCGCCCACGTCAGCTCTACGTCGGCCAACCCGAGCGCGACTACGTGCCCGTCGTCGCCCGCTGAGCGGGCGGTGGGCCACCGCCCCGCCATGTACGCCGTGATCTTCTCCTCCACGTTGTCTGCGGAGGCCGACGGCTACTCCGAGGCAGCCGAGCGGATGGCCGAGCGCTGCAGCCGGCAACCGGGCTTCATTGGCATGGAGTCCGTGCGGGACGACACGGGCCGGGGCATCACCGTGTGCCTGTGGGAGTCGCTGGAGGCGATCGCCGCGTGGCGGGACGACGAGGAGCACGCCGAGGTCCGCACGGCGGGCAGGGATCGGTGGTACGACCGCTACCAGGTGCTGGTCTGCGAGGTGGTGCGTGACGGCTGACGTCTCCGATGCCGCGGCCGACCGCGCAGAGGCCACGGTGCTGGCCCGCCCTGCCGCACGCACCCTGGTGCGATGGGAGTGGGTCCAGGAGGAGGTGTTCCGCTCGTTGTGGTTCGTGCCGATCGCCTTCCTCGTCGGGGCGATCGTGCTGTCGCGGCTGACTCTGCTCCTCGACCGGGCCACCGGGACCTCGTCCATTCCCGAGGGCTTCCTGCCAGGAGACGTCCAGGCCGTGGCGGAGACCATGGGCACGGTGGCCGCCGCCATGCTGACCTTCCTGGCCATCGTGCTGTCCTCCACCCTCATCGCCGTGCAGCTGGCCAGCAGCCAGTACTCCCCCCGAATCGTTCGCATCTTCGTGCACGCACCCATGACCAAGGTCACCGTCGGCTTCTTCCTCGCCACCTTCGTGTTCGCCTTCCACGGGATGATCGCCGCGGAGCGCACCGGGACGGCGGTGGTGCCCACGATCACCATCACCCTCACCTACCTGCTGGTGATCACCACGCTGGTGATGGTGGTCGTGTACCTCCACGGCATCGTGAAGCTGCTGCGGGTGCAGTACCTGCTGCAGCACACCGCGCACGACGCCTACACGGTGATGGAGAAGGAGTTCCCCGAGGCCGGCGCGTACCACACCGCCACCGCACCCATCCCCGGTCCCCGGACCCGCGTGGTGGAGTTCAAGGGCAACTCCGGCCTTCTGCAGGTGATCGACCTGCAGGGCCTGGCCGACGCGGCGGAGTCCCGGGACTGCTGGGTGGAGATGCGCATCGCAGTCGGCGAGCACGCCAGCCCTCACACCCCGATGGCATGCATCCACGGGGAGGACCCCGCCGCGATGACCGACATCGACGTCGTGCGCCACATGCTCTTCGGGCACGTCCGCACGCTCCAGCAAGATCCGGCCTACGGCATCCGGATGCTGGTGGACTCCGCCAGTCGGGCGCTGTCGCCGGCCATCAACGACCCGACCACGGCGGTCCACGCCCTCAACATCATCATCGATCTGCTGGCCCGTGTCGCACATCGACCGGATCCCTCCGGCTGGTACACCTCGAGCTCCGGTGCAGTCCGCCTGCGCCTGATCGACGACAGCTTCGGGCGCCTGGCGGAGCTGGGGTTCACCGAGATCCTCCGCTACGGCGCCGGTGCACCCCAGGTCACCCGACGTCTGGCCGCCGCCTACGGCGAGATCGAGGACCTCCTGGGCGACGACGCCACCGGCGACGAACGCCGCGAGGTGATCCAGCGCCTGAGAGCACAGTTCACCGCAGCGGTGGCCGAGGCCGGCGACGGCGCGTTCGCCGATGTCGCCAGCCAGCCCGACCGCATGGGTCTGGGATGACGGGCACGCTCACAGGGTGAGCAGGACCTTGCCCACGGTGGTGTTGGACTGGACGAGCTCGTGGGCCGCTGCCACCTCCCACAGCGACATGCGGCGGTCGATCACCGGGCGCAGACGGCCGTCCTCGAAGGCCGGCAGCAGGTCGTGGGCGCAGCGTCGGGTGATCGCGATCTTCTCCTCGATCGGGCGCGACCGCAGCACGGTGCCCGCCCACCTGACCCGCTTCGCCAGCAGCGTCCCCACGGGCACCTCGGCCTTCCCACCACCCATCACCCCGACCTGCACGATGCAGCCACCCACCGCCACCGCCGACAGGTTGCGCGCCACGTAGTCGCCACCGACCACATCGAGCACCACGTCCACTCCGAGGCCCGCGGTCGCCTCCTGCACGGCATCGACGAAGTCGTCCGCCGTGTGGTCGACCACGACGTCGGCGCCGAGCCGCCGGCAGGCCTCTACCTTCCCGGTCGAACACGTCGCCACCACGCGCGCTCCGACCAGTCGGGCGACCTGGATGGCCGCCGTGCCGACTCCCGATGCCCCCGCGTGCACCAGCGCCCAACCGCCCGCAGCCAGCCGGCCCTGCAGCACCAAGGCGTCGTAGGCGGTGATGAACACCTCTGGCAGGGCGGCCGCGTCAGGGAGGCCCACCGAGGCCGGCACTGCCATCACCTGGCGCTCGTGCACGACCAGGGCCTCGGCATACGCACCGCCTCCCACGATCCCCATCACCGGATCCCCCTGCGCCCAGGCGGCCACCCGCGCTCCCAGGCGCTCGACCACCCCGGCGAACTCGAGGCCCGGGATCTCCTGGGGCATCGGCGGCCCCGGATAGAGGCCCATTCGCTGCAGGAGGTCCGCCCGGTTGACCGCAGTGGCGCTCACGCGCACCAGCACCTCCTCTGGCCCCGGGACCGGCTCGGGCACGTCCTGCGGGTTCAGGACCTCCGGCCCCCCGTGTGACTCCAGCACGATCGCTCGCATGGAGCCGACCGTAGCCGGACTGGCAGGATGGCCGTGGCGACCGGACCCTGCCGGCACCCCACCACCGCAGACCCGTCGGAGGGCGGGACCCGACATGGACTTCCACCTCCCACCCGAGCTCACCGCCCTGGCCGAAGAAGCGACCGCTCTGGCGATGGAGTCCACGAGAGGACTCCCCGTCAGGGAGGACTCGTGGTTGGTCGGCACGTCGCGGGCGCTGTCGCTCGAGCTGGGGCGGCGTGGCTGGTTGGGCATGACCTGGCCGACTCGCTGGGGAGGCCACGGGCGCAGCGCACTGGAGCGCTTCGTCGTGATCGAAGCCCTCATCGCCAACGGGGCGCCGGTCGCCACGTCGTGGTTCGCCGACCGCCAGATCGGGCCGACCCTGCTGCAGTACGGCACCGACGAACAGAGGGAGCGCTGGCTCCCCGCCATCGTGGACGGCTCGTCGGCCTGGTGCATCGGCATGAGCGAGCCCGACGCCGGCTCCGACGTGGCGTCCATCCGAACCCGGGCCGCCCTCGATGGCTCCGGAGACTGGGTGGTCCGCGGCGCGAAGGTGTGGACCTCCGGCGCAGCCGAGGCCGACTGGTGCTACCTCATCGTCCGCACCGACCCTGACGCCCCGGCCCACGCCGGGCTCTCGGAGCTGGTCGTCGACATGACGAGCCCGGGCATCGAGGTGCGCCGCATCGCGGATGCCACCGGCAACGAGCACTTCTGCGAGGTCCGCTTCGACGACGTCGTGGTGCCTGCGGAACACCTCGTGGGGACCGAGAACGGCAGCTTCCGGCAGGTGATGCGCCAGATGGAGCACGAGCGCGGCGGCATCGACCGACTGGTCTCGAACCGACGGCTGTACCTCGACGCCCGGCGCCAGCTGTCGCAGTCCCCACCACCCGACCCCCTCCTGCGCCAGGAGGCGGCCCGCCTGGAGTCGGCGTACCTGATCGGACGGCACATGGTGCTGCGGGAGGTGCTGGGCGAGGCGCCTCCCGGGTGGTCGGCGGTCACGAAGACCTGGTGCACCGAGCACGAGCAGGACGTGGCGCAGTTCTGCACCAGGGTGGCCGGACCGGAAGCCCTGCTCTGGGGGCGCGTCGCTCGGGGCATCTGCTATGCGCCGGCCTACACGCTGATGGGCGGCACCACCCAGATCCTGCGCAACATCGTCGGCGAGCGCATCCTTGGGTTGCCTCGGGAACCACGCAGATGATCACGGTGCGCCGGCGATGCAGAGCGTGAGGCCCGGCACGGCCTGGCTGGTCACGACAGCTCGCGCTTGAGCACCTTCCCCGTGGCGTTGCGCGGGAGCTCCTCGAGGAACACCACCTCTCGGGGCACCTTGAAGCGGGCGAGGTTGTCGCGCACGAACGCCTCCAGCACGCCCTCGTCGAGATGCACACCCGGCTGCAGCACCACGAAGGCCTTCAGGCGCTGGCCGAACTCGTGGTCGCCCACCCCGATCACCGCGGCCTCGCGCACGTCGTCACGGCTGCTCAGGAGGTCCTCGACCTCGCGGGGGAACACGTTCTCCCCACCGGAGACGATCATCTCGTCGTCACGTCCGCTGACGTGCAGCCGACCGGACTCGTCGAACCAACCCGTGTCGCCGGTGCTCATCAAGCCGTCGACCACCTCCTTGCCGCCACCTCCGGTGTAGCCCTCGAAGAGCAGCTCGCTGCCCACGAAGATCCTCCCCTCCGCTCCGCACGGCACCTCCCGACCCACTCCGTCGAGCAGCCGCACCACCGTGTCGAGCGGCGGACGTCCCGCCGTGGCCGGATCCGCTCGGAGGTCCTCGGGCGTGGCGATCGTCGCCCAGCCCACCTCGGTGGAGCCGTACAGGTTGTAGAGGTTGTCCCCGAAGGCGTCCATCCAACGGGTGGCCAGGTCACCGGGGATGGCCGAGCCGCTGAGCGGGACGACCCGCAACGACGAGGTGTCGTAGCGACGTCGGACCTTTCGGGGCAGCTCGAGGATCCGCTGCAGCATCACCGGCACCGCGACCAGCACCTCGGCGCGGTGCCGGGCGACGTCGCGCAGCACCGTCTCGGGCTCGAATCGGCGACGCAGGACCATCGAGGTTCCCAGCACCAAGCCGAGGCTCATGTTGGTGAATCCCCACGAGTGGAACATCGGAGCGGCCAGCACCACGGTGTCACCCTGGTGGTACGGGATGCGATCCAGCATCGCCACCAGCGTCGCCAGCCCCGTCACCTGGTCCCTTGGCGCCCCCTTCGGGGTTCCCGTGGTGCCGCTGGTGAGGATCACCGAACGCCCCGGCCGACCCGGTGCCGCAGGTCGAGCGGCCGACGGAGCGCCAGCCACCAGGGCGTCGAGCGTGGGATCCCCTCCGGTGGCCTCGGGATCGTCCGTCCAGGTCTGGATGCGCGTCGTGATGCCGAGGTCGTCCCCCAGGAGCGACTCGTACTCCTGGTCGTACAGCAGCGCCGAGGCGCGCTCGCGCCGCAGCACGTCGCGCAGCTGCGGTCCGGCCACCGAGGTGTTCAGGTAGAGCGTGACGGCTCCGAGCTTGGCCAGTGCAGCCGTGGACTCCACGAATCCACGGTGGTTCCTGCTGAGCAACCCGACCACGTCGCCGCTCTGCACGCCGCGATCGTGGAGCGCGTTGGCGACGGCGTCGGAGCGCCGGTCCACCTCACTCCAGGTGAGCTGGCCGCGGTCGTCGATCACACAGGGTCGGGAGCCGAACCGACCTGCGGCCGAGGCGAACCCACCCGCGTAGTTGAACCCCCAGTACCTGGCGCCGAGGGCGGCGCGGAGGAGTCGCTCCGGGCGCGTCGGCGCCAACAGCCCCGCACGCCCCAGCGTGCGCACGGTTCGACCCAGCTCACCGAGGTCCACGTCCAGCCCCCCTCATGCCAGCCTCCGCACCTCGAGCTCGGTCTCTGCCGGCCGCAGCACCAGCCTGACGTCTGCCACCCAGGCGCCGGATGTCGAGGCCACGACCGGGTCGGCTTCGAGCTCGCTCAGCTGCTCGACCTCGTCGAACATCGCCGCGAGCCGGTGCACCAGGCCCACGATCGGCACCCGGTCGAGCGGATCGCTGAGGGCTCTTCCCAGCGCGGAGCTGGACACGAGCGTCTGGGCATCGCCCAGCGTGAGCGGAAGTATCCCGAGCGCCGGTTCATCGTAGGCGGACACGGGCCCGCCGAGACCCACCTCGACCGTGGCAGCACCGTCGAGCTGTCGGCGCAGCACCACGCACGCGTCCACCCCGCGCTCGATGAACCGCTGCACCACCACGGGGTGCATGGCGTCACCGAGCACTGCGTGCACGCGCTCCCAGGACGACGTCAGGTCGGCATCGTCGGCGAGGTCGATGACCACTCCGGAGGCTGCGGAGCGGGTGGAGCGATCCCGACGGTCGGCCTTGAGCACGACGGGCCATCCGAGGCGACCCGCCACCTCGATCGCTTCATCCAGGTCGGCCGCCGTGGCACGCGGCGCGACGTCAACCCCGTAGCAGGCGAGCAGCTCCTCCTGTTCCGACAGGGTGAGCTCCGCCATCGCAGCGTCGTCGGCCGGGACGCCATCGGAGCCCTCGACCGAGATGCCTCGACGCCCCAGCGCCCGATCGACCACGGCGTGGGCCCCGTCGACATCGCAACCCGACGGATCCATGGAACCGTGGGACCGGATGCGCGTGCGCCAGCGCCGGTAGTCCGCCAATCGGCCCATCGCGCGTGCAGCGTGCTCCGGGAAGCGGAAGGCCGGCACGCCCCGACCGGTCCCCGCCACGAGCCGCGGCGAGTCCGCCACCGCGAGGACGACGGCGGCGAAGCACACCTCCGGTGCCGCCTCTGATGCTGCGGCCACGGCCTCGGCCACGTCGTCGGCCGGCTGGCCCAGCAGCGGTGCGTGCACCACGATCACGGAGCTCACCCGGGGGTCGGCGGTCACCAGCGCCAGGGCCCGTGAGTAGTCCGCCGCCGTGGCGGCCATCGTGAGGTCCACCGGGTTGTGCAGGAGCGCATCGCCACCGGCACCTGGGGATCCGATGGGGTCCACCACGGCGAGGCCCGCCCCCCGGCAGGCGTCCGCCGCGATCGCCACGGCGCCGTCGGAGTTGCCGACGACGGCGACCCCGGGTCCGCCCGGCGCCGGTTGGTCGGACAGGATCCGTCCGATGTCGAAGAGCTGCTCCAGGGTGCCGACGTCGATCACCCCGGTCTG
This sequence comes from uncultured Microthrixaceae bacterium, assembly GCA_964420125.1. GTDB lineage: Bacteria > Actinomycetota > Acidimicrobiia > Acidimicrobiales > Microtrichaceae > CAYQQQ01. The sequence continues at coordinate 116,464 of CAYQQQ010000008.1, read as the reverse complement.
ACGCGTCAGCGCCTGGATCCGCCGATGCGCCTCGGAGCGCTCCGCACCGTCGCCGCCCACCAGCACGTGGCCCAGCACGGCCACCGGCTTGGACATCGACGCGGTCCGTGCCGCGCGCACCAGCCTGGGGGGCAACCCGGAGGATCTCAGGTAGAGGAGCACGCCGACGGTGGCATCGTCGTCGGCCCAGTAGCTGAGGAGGTCTGCCGCGCCCACATCGGCGGGGTTGCCGGCGGCCACGAAGGTGGAGATCCCCAGCCGGGTGCCCGCTGCGTGGTCGACGATGGCGGCGGCCAGCGTGCCCGACTCCGACAGGACGGCCACCCGACCCTGCGGCGGTGCGCCTTCGGCGATGGTGGCGTGGAGCCGCACTTCGGGATCCGTGTTCACCAACCCGAGGCAGTTGGGCCCCAGCACCCGGATCCCGTGCCGCCGAGCCACCTCGACGAGGCGCCACTGGAGGGCGGCACCATCGAGGCCCCGCTCCGCGAAGCCGGATGAGAGCACCACCACCGCGCCGATGCCCCGTTCACCGCAGGCCTCGACGACCTCCGGGACCTCCTCTGCCGGCGACGCCACCACGGCCAGGTCCACGCCGTCGGGGAGCTCGCCCACCGAGGAGACCGTGTCCACGGCGGCCGGGACCTGCACCCCCGGCGACACAGCCAGGAGCCGGCCCAGGTAGCCGTGGTGCGCGACGCTCTCGAGCACGATCCACCCAAGGTCACCGGCCTGCTCGACGCCGATCACCGCCACCGACGCAGGGCGCACCAAGCGCCGCACCGAGGCCGCTTCCGCCTCCCGCTGTCGCCGCTCCGACAGCCGCACCGACTCGTCGGTGGGGTGGATGTCGAACGCGACGTGCACCACGCCGTCGCTCAGCTCTGAGGACACCTCGAACCCTGCAGCGGCGAAGACCGCCAGCATCTTGCGGTTGTTCGGCAACGTGCTGGCGGTGAAGCGGGCGATGCCCCGGTGGCGAGCCGCAGCGACCAGGAACTCCAGCAGCACCGTGGCCAGACCCCGACCCTGGTGCTGGTCGTCGACGAAGAAGGCGACCTCGGCGGTCGGTGTGCCGCGGTACCGCTCGTAGCGGGCGACGCCGACGATCTCGTCGTCCAGCACGGCGACGAACGCCACCCGATCGTGGTGGTCGAGGTTGGTGAAGTGCTCCAGGTCCGAACCCGACAGCCGTGGCCGCGGCGAGAAGTAGCGGAAGTAGATCGACTCCGGCGACTGGCGTTCGTGGAAGCGCACCAGGCGGTCCCGGTCATCGGCGCCGATCGGCCTGATCCGCACCGTGTGGCCGTCGCGCAGCACGACGTCGGCCTCCCAGGACGAGGGGTACGTGGATCCGTTCGCGCCCTCGCCCACCTCTCCGGAGCCCTCGGCCCGGGACGACATCGCTCACCGGGTCCTGTGCCGGTGCAGCAGGTCGGCGAGCACCAGCGGCTGGTCCCCCTGCACCGAGTGGCCTGCTTCCTCCACCACCACCACCTGGGCGTCCGGTCGACGCCGCAGCAGCTCGGCCGCGTCGTCGTCGTCGACGATCGGGCTGTCCGCCCCGCGCACCAGGAGGTACGGCATCGTGGTCGTCTCGACGTCCCCCCAGAGCTCCTCGGGGCTGGGGAACCTCCCCGAGGTCGGGAGACGGCGGTCGTAGTTCCACTCCCAGGTCCCCTCCGAGCTGCGGTGCGCGTTGTGCAGGATGCCGCGACGCAGGGAGGAGGCGCTGCGGGTGGGGTTGAACACCACCGTTCGCTCGAAGATCTCCCGGAAGCTGTCGAAGCTCTGCGGTCCGGCGATGAACTCGTGGATCTCCTTGGCCTTGTCACGAGTCACCCCGGGCGTGACGTCGACCACCGCTAGGGCCTCCACGAGATCGGGGCGCAGCGCCGCCACCCGAGTGGCCGTGAGGCCACCCAGCGACATCCCCACGAGCAGGACCGGCGAGCCGACCACGCCGTCCATCATCTCGATCACCGCCTCGGCGTTGGTGTGGGGGTCGTAGGCGGCATCCTCCCGCCAGCTGCTTCGGCCGTGGCCGGGCAGGTCCACGGCCAGCACCGCAGCCGGTCGGAGGGCGAGGGCCACCGTGTCCCAGGTGTGCGCGTTCTGCGCCGAGCCGTGCAGCAGCACCACCTGGACCTCACCGCTGCCCCACCGCAACGCCGACAGCGAGTCCCCGGAGGAGGTGTCGTGGCGGACCCGTTCGACCTCGGCGGTGCCGTCCCAGGGCAGGTCGTGCTCGAGGCAGTTCTCGTGGAGGAGCGAGAGCTCCTCGTAGACGAAACGGGCGTCGTCGGGGTCGGGACCCCCGAGCTCCACTGGAGCGCCCCCGCTGGTCGCAGGATCATCGGCCATGGGCACATCCTCCCACCTTTCTTGCACCTGCCGTCTCCGGTGAACAAGATTCAGGTCTTCGCCGACGGGAGGGGCCCCTTCGATGACGAACACCACTCGCCACAGCTGGACCGCACTCGCGGTGCTGCTCGTGCTCGCACTGGGCGCAGGCGCCTGCTCGAGCGACCGAGCGCCGTCGAAGGAAGCGGCCGCCAGCGAGCCGGTCGCCGCCACCGTGCCGGCACCGGTGCTGACCGGCGACGCCGCCGCCGCCGAGTTCCGCGCCAGCCCGAGCGTGGGGATGGTCACCGTGCAGGGCGCCGCTCCAGCAACCGAGATGGCGCTGTACGACGGGACCGCACCCGTGGCGCTCGGCACCACCGACGACCGCGGGGCGCTGGTGTTCCGTGAGGTGGAGCCCGGGGACTACCGGGTTGCCACCACCGCGACGCCCCCACAGGCCACCGACGAGCTCACCGTGCCCTCCGTGGAGTCCTCCACCCCCTCGCAGTCCTTCTACGACGACCAGGTGCTCTCCCACGGCTACACCTACATCGAGACCCGGGACGGCACGACGCTGGCGGCGGCGGTCTACCTTCCCGGTCCGCCGGAGCAGGGCCCCTACCCGACGGTCGTGGAGTACTCCGGTTACGACCCCGCCAAGCCCGGGGGCAACATCGCCAAGGAGAACGCGACCAAGCTCGCCGAGCTCGGGATCTCCGAAGGCCAGGCCTGCACGATGCTGCCGTTCCTGTGCGACACGCCGGCACAACCCAGCTCCATCGTCGCTCTGGCGCTGGGCTACGCGGTGGTGGCGGTCAACGTCCGGGGCACCGGATGCTCGGGTGGGGCCTACGACTACTTCGACCAGGCGCAGTTGCTGGACGGCTACGACGTCATCGAGACCGTCGCCGCCCAGGACTGGGTCAAGGGCGGCAAGGTCGGCATGGTGGGTCTCTCCTACCCCGGCATCAGCCAGCTCTTCGTGGCCCGGACCCAGCCACCGCACCTCGCCGCCATCACCCCCTTGTCGGTGATGGACGACACGGTGCGGGGACTGCTCACCCCCGGGGGGATCTTCAACGAGGGGTTCGCCCTCAGCTGGGCACGGGAGGTGCTGAACAAGGCGAAGCCCCTCGGGCAGGGCTGGGAGCAGGCCCGCATCGACGCCGGGGACACGACCTGCGCCGAGAACCAGGGCCTGCGAGGCCAGAACGTCGACGTCACCGAACGCGCGCTGTCCTACAGCCACTACCCGAGGGAGCTGGGCGACTGGTACAAGGTGTCGGACTTCGCCGAGGACATCGAGGTGCCGGTGTACCTGACCGGGGCGTTCCAGGACGAGCAGACCGGAGGACGCTTCGCCCACCTGTGGGACCGCTTCGGCAGCTCACCCCTGGTGCGCTTCACGCTGTGGAACGGCGCTCACGGGGACGGCTACGCACCGATGAACCTCTCCGAGTGGAAGGCGTTCCTCGACCTCTACGTCGCCGATCAGGTGCCCTCGATGGCGCCGGTGTTCGGTCTGCTCGCCCCCGTGCTGATGAAGGACGTCTTCGGCGCCGACCTGACGCTGGAGCCCATGCGCTTCACCGAGTACGCCACCGCGGCCGAGGCACGCGACGCCTACGAGTCCGAGGCACCGGTGCGGCTGGTCCTCGAGTCCGGCGCCGGCGACCCGACCCAGCCCGGAGCCCCCGGCGGGACCGTCGAGTACCGCTTCGACCAGTGGCCACCCGCCGATGTCGAGCCCACGGCGTTCTACCTGGACGCCGATGGCACCATGAGCAGCGACACGCCGACCGGCGAGGGGATCCGAGCCATCAGGTACGGCTTCGACGCCTCGCTGGCGAAGAAGGTCACCCTGCCGGGCGACAAGGTCGACGACGCGTTCACGGCGCTGCCGGCCTACGTGTGGGACCAGGAGCCAGCCGGCAGCGCCGCAGTGTTCCTCTCCGCGCCGCTGGAGGACGACCTCGCCCTCGCCGGGCCGGCGTCGGCCGACCTGTGGATCCGATCGAGCACCCCGGAGGCCGACATCGGCGTCACCCTGTCGGAGGTTCGACCCGACGGCAAGGAGGTGTTCATCCAGGCCGGCGTGCTGCGCGGGAGCATGCGGGCCACTGCGGACGAGGCCACCGAGCTGTGGCCCACCCACACCGGCTACGAGGAGGATGCCGAGGACATGCCGGTCGGCGAGTTCACCGAAGCGAGGGTCGAGGTCTTCCCCTTCGCCCACGTGCTGCGCGCGGGGAGCCGGATCCGGCTCTCGGTGCACACCCCTGGCGGCGACCGTCCTCGGTGGAGCTACATCCTGGCTCCGGGTCAGCAAGGCGCGACCTTCGACGTCGGGACCTTCGCAGCTGCACCGTCACGGCTGGTGCTGCCGGCCACCGACGAGATCCGGGACTACCCTGCGGCGCTCCCGCCGTGCCCCGGTCTCCGCGGCCAACCCTGCCGGGACTTCGCCCCCTACGCCAACACGCCGGCGCCGTAGCACTCCCTGATCGCCCGACCTCGGGGCCGACCCGGACCCGGAGCTGACGGAGCCCCCGCCGCGGCGGGGGCTCCGAGGTGGGCGTATGCAGACTCGAACTGCAGACCTCTTCCGTGTCGGGGAAGCGCTCTAGCCAACTGAGCTATACGCCCGAGCGCTGCGAGGATAGCAGCACCCCTCCGTGCTCCCGCACTCCCCCGAGGGAGCCGTCGGGCTAGTCCTCCGGGCGCGTCCCCGCGCGCGATCGAGCGTCGACGCCGTCCGTCTGCGGGGCGGCGGGGAGCAACGCACCCAGCAGCACGAGCAGCAGCACGCCCGCAACCAGCATCACCCACAGGCCGAGTCCCGGTCCGGTGCGGGAGGCACGTGCACCGAAGGCCCACTCCAGCGCCGGCAGGGCGATCAGTGCGGCGGCACCCACCCTCGCCCAGTTCCGGCCCGCACGGATGCGGCCGCTCACGAGCAGCACCCCGCTGCCGGCCAGCAGGATGGCGATGAGCACGGCGACCCAGCCGCGACCCGTCGATCCGTCGGCCATGTCCCAACCGCTCTCGGCCGGATCCAGCCCGCGCCCGTAGTCGTGCCAGGACATCAGGCTCGACAGCGCGCACAGCACCGAGGTGACGAGGAGGACCGCAGCGACGATCAGCGGGCGCCGGTGCGATTCGACCTCTGGAGCCCGTGGCAGCGGTGCCGTGCCACCGAGGGGAGCGGTGGCCACGTGACGGTCGGGTGCGGGCATCGCGTGTGGTGCCGGCACGTCAGGCGTGGACCAAGGAGCTGCGACCGGCGCCCCCATCTGGGGAGCGCCCGCGGCAGCGGTCGGCGGGGGGCGGTGACCGTGCTGCACCTCCCCAGCATGCCGCATCCGCCCTCGGCCCCCTCGCCGCCGCCCAGAGCCCGCTCAGCAGGTGCGTCGATCGACCGGCCCGAAGGCGGGGACGGGTCTGTCGCGGACCGGGCGGGAGCCCTGGCCGCGACAGACCCCCGACGAGGCGACGAGGGGAATCGAACCCCTGTGCACGGCTTTGCAGGCCGCTGCCTAACCACTCGGCCACGTCGCCGATCGACTCAGGTTAGCGGTGAGGGGACGAGCCGACGAACGTCGGCACCTCCACGGCGCGCACCGGCCCCCGAGTGGAGTTCCCGGGGGCCGGATGGAGCGGACGACCGGCCTCGAACCGGCGACCTCAACCTTGGCAAGGTTGCGCTCTACCAACTGAGCTACGTCCGCAAGGACTGCCGAGCTTACCAGGAGCCCTGAACGGCCCCGCAACCTGCTCCGCGCCCGTGCACACCCTCCCAGGGACGCTCAGCGGCCTGCCCCCGAAGCCCGGATGCGCTCTGCCAGGTCGAGTGCGGCCGCGACATCGGTGATGCCGTCGATGCTGGTGAGCGAGGCACCCTGCACGAAGGTGAGCACTGCGACATCCCGGTCGTGTCGTGTGTGCACGACGAGCTCCTGGCCGGGCTGGAACACGTCGACCAATGGTGTCCACCGGCGAGCGTTCGCCACCAGCACGCGCGCGTTCGTCAGCACCACCACTGCGGGATGTCCGAGCAGGTGACCGGTCACCGCGCCGAGAACGACCTCCTGGTCGACGAGCAGGGCGCCGCACACGCCGATCGGGACGGCACAGCGCTCGCGATCAGCCAACGGCAGGGACTCGACCGCCACGGAGAGGCCATGGGGGTCAGGGGTGGCGCGGGGCGGAGCAGCCTGGCCGAAGGGGTCGGCAGACGTCGCTGCGGGAGCGCTCGCCGGTGAGGGGGGAGGGCCCGACGGCGGGGTCCACGACGGAGTACCTGAGTGGCCCTGCACGACGCCCGGCGCCTGCGGCTGGGGCGCCGCTGCATGGTCCGGCACGCCGAACGCGGGCCGCGCCCCGGTCTCGCCGTCGGGTGGACGGCGCACCTCCGCACCGAACAGCGAACCGTCGGCGAGGGGCGGCTCGTTCGTCGAGGTCGGCCGTGTGGACGTCGCGCTGAACAGCGAGGGCCCGCCGCCGGCCGGGGGGCCCTCGGTCCAGGTGCCGCTGGGGGGGCCGACGTGGACGGTGGGGTTCTCGGGTTCGACGGGTTCTGCATCGAGCACCCCGTCGTCGAGCTCCACGGCCTCCGTGCTCCACAGCGACTCCCGGACTCGCGGGCCTTCGCGGGGCACCACCTGGGCGTTGTCGGTCGCCACCGTGGTGAAGAGCTCCTCCTCGTCGGGATCGCGCAGCTGCACACCGCAGTGCGCGCAGCTCACGGCATCCAGCGCGTTCGCCTGGCCGCAGTACGGGCATGGCCACGACCACGCGCTGTCGTCTCGAAGCTCGCTGGTGGTCGCCACGATGAACCCGCACCATCCCTTCTCGGCGTCTCCACCAGCCTACGGGCACGAAGATCGCCTCGCCCCATCTCCGGTCACTGGATCCGTGACAGGCCCCCGTCGACCTCAGCCAACGTCGGAGCGCAGGTCGATGCGCAGCACGAGCACGCCGTCGTCGAGGCGGGCATCCGCGTCGCCGATCATGGCGAAGTCCTGGTAGTCGAGCCCTGCCTGGCGCATGAACTCCTTGCGCGCATCGCCTTCGACCGGCGGGATCTGTCGCCTCCGCACCGCGGCTGCCCGCTCGCGGAAGCGATCCACCATCTCCTGAGGGTCGAAGGTCTCGCTCATGGAGGACAGCCTAGGAGCCGCGGAGGCCCTGTCGTGAGCGGCTGAGCTGCTCACGACACCGCCGACGGGACGCGGTCATCGACGCTCGAACGGGTTCGCCGCCGGTGCCGCAGGTCGTTCCGACGGCGTCGCCGGCGGACGCTCGGGCTGCACGTCCGCAGGATCGTCCCATCCGCTGGAAGCCCAGAGCCCGTGGGGATGAGGCGAGTCGGGGGGACGACCCGTCCCGGGGGCGGCCACGGAGGCACCTGACGGGGTGAGCGTCACCGAGACCACCGGGCGACCCGCGGGAGCCGGAGCCCCTGCGGGCTCGTTCCGCGACGGCAAGGGCGGCGGGGCGGTCCGAGGGACCGCCGTGGGGCGGGGTGGTGGTGTCGAGGGCGACGCTCCCCCGTTCGCGGGAAGGGACGTCCGCGGGTCACCGACGGCACGGCTCGGCGCCGACTGGGCCGCCGCGACCGCAGCGGGCGCCGCGAGAGGAGGCCGGGCCCTCACCACCCGCCCGGCGGAGGCGCCCGCGGTCGCCAACGTCGCCGCGCGGGCCGGCTCGGTGCTCCAACCAGGTCGCTCGGAGCGACCGGAGGGCTGCGGAGCAGCTCGAGGGGGTGTACCGACCTCCGAGGCCTCCTTCGCCATCAACCTTCCTGGGTTGGTGCGTCGCCAGAACACGACGCTCACCACCGCGATGGCGGCGGCCAGGCCGACCAGGGCGATGGTCACCCACCGCAGCAGCCGGGTCGCCCGCTCCGAATCGGTGAGCTCCCCGCCGGAATCGACCACCGGTGCCTCGACGTCGACGTCCGTGGTGGTCTCCGGCGCCTCCGCTCCCGACGGCGCCGTCTCGGCCGAGTCGACGACCGCGGTGGTGGGGAGCGTCGTCACGGGCGAGTCGCCCTCCTGGAGCGGCGCCGCACCCGCAGCCGGATCAGCCAGCAGCACCCCCGCGGTGACAGCCAACCCGGCCACCCACCACGCGGCTCGGCGGCCTCGTCGGTCGTCATCGGGGAGCGGGTCCCTCACCTTCCGCACCGGATCAGGGTACCCGGCCCCGACCCCGACCGCCGTAACCCGGCACCGCCCGCACGGTGCCGCAGACCGTGAGCCACCTTCTCAGGTCTGCTCGGACGGACACCAGTAGGTGGTCCGACCACCGAGGTGCGCTCGCTCCAGCGGCGAGCCGCAGCGGGGACATCGTCCCCCACGCCGGCGCGCTGGCTGCAGATCACCGGTGTGGGAGCCACCGCGGGCTGCGAGCTCCGCCAACGTGGCTCGCAGGACGCCCGCCAACCGCTCCGCCTCCGCCCGGTCGAGCGCGCCCGCCGGACGTCGAGGATCCAACCCCGCGCGCCAGAGGACCTCGTCGGTCAACAGGTTGCCCAGCCCGGCGACGCAGCGCTGGTCCATCAGGATCGCCTTGAGGGCGCGGTCCCCCCGCAGCAGACCGCTCAGCTGCTGTGGCGTCACCTCGGTGGCCTCGGGACCGATGCGGTCGAGCGGCGGGTCGAGCGACACGCCACCGAGTCGTCGGGGGTCGGTCACCACCAGATGGGAGCCATCGGTGAGGCGGAGCCCGAAGCGATGCCATCGTGGACGGTCCCCCGCCGGTGCGTGCAGCAGCGGTCCGACCTCGTCGCATGGCGGTCCACCCCCGTCGAACAGCAGCAGCCGACCGGTCATCCCGAAGCGCAGCCCGAGCACCACGCCCCGATCCGTGTCGATGAGCAGCAGCTTCCCCCGCCGACGTGCGCCGGTGAGGACTGCGCCCACCAGGGCCTCGCGGAGCACTCCGGGACCCAGGCCTCCCTTGAGGTACCAGCGATCCGATGCCTCGACCGCGTCGACCCGACGGCCCGAGGCCCGCTCCGCCACCCTCCGGTAGGCCTCGACCTCCAGCACCTCCGGCACGACGCGCTCGGCTCCCGGTGGCCCTCAGGTCCCGCCCGCCGCCAGCACCTCGGCACGATCGAGCGCTCGCCTCAGATCGGCCACGACGTCGTCGGGATCCTCCAGGCCCACCGACATCCGGATCGTGCCGGGGCCGATGCCCGCAGCGCGGCACTCCTCGGGCAGCAGGTTGACGTGGGTGGTGGAGGCCGGGTGGGTGACCAACGTCTCGGGGCCGCCGAGCGACGTGGCCAGCTGGCAGACGCTGGTGGATTCGACGAGATGGCGGCCGACCTTGAAGCCGCCGGCCACCTCGAAGGTGAGCAACCCTCCGGGCAGCTCCATCTGGCGCTCTGCCAGGTCGTGCTGGGGATGCGAGCGCAGGCCCGGGAACCGGACCTCCGCGATCCGATCGTCCGCCTCGAGCGCCTCGGCCACCATCCGAGCGGCCGCGCTCTGGTGGCGGAGGCGCACGCCGAGGGTCCGCAGGCCCCGCAGGCCTCCCGCGGCGTCGAACGGACTCGCGTTGGCGCCCTGCAGCACCGCGAAGCCCCACACCCAGTCGATCAGCTCCCGGCTGGCGGCCACCACGCCGAGGGACACGTCGTTGTGGCCTCCGATGCACTTGGTCGCCGAGTGCAGCACCAGGTCGCAGCCGTGCTCGAGCGGCCGCTGGGCGATCGGGGTGGCGAAGGTGGAGTCGACCACCTTCATCGGCCCGGGGACGGCACCCAGCTCGGCGAGGTCGACGAGGTCGAGGCGGGGGTTGGCGGGCGTCTCGGCGAAGAGCAGCACGGTCTTGCCCGGCCGCACCGCGTCGCGCCAGGCCTGCGGATCGGTCCCGTCGACGAAGCTCACCTCGATGCCGAAGCGTGGACAGACCGCCTGGAACAGCATCTGGGTTCCGGCGTAGAGCTGGTGCTGGGTCACGATGTGGTCCCCGGTGGAGCACAGGCCGAGCACGACCGCCGCCACCGCCCCCATGCCCGAGGAGAACGCCCGTGCCGCCTCGGCACCTTCGAGCTCCGCCACGGCCTCTTCGAAGTCGGCCACGGTGGGGTTGCTGTAGCGGCTGTAGAACCGCGACGCATCGGTCGTGGTGGCCATCCGGCGCCCGTCGTCGATGGACGGCACGACGAAGGTGGACGATGCCCACACGATCGGCGCCAGCGCAGTCTCGTTGTGGCGACGTCCGCTGCGGATCAGACGGGTGTCCGCCGCCAGGTCGGCGTGATGCGCCTTCGGGTCGGGTGCGGGCGGTGAGCTCATCGTGGTGCTCCGTGGTCATGCTCCTCGGCGGAGCGCTCGAGCAGGGTGCGGATGTGCGGCGCGAGCTGGGCGGTCTCGATCAGGAACCCGTCGTGGCCGTGCGGGGAGTCGATGTCGACCCATGTGCTGTCGACGTCGACGTCCAGGAGGCCGTCGTGGAGGTCGCGTTGCTGCTGGGGCAGGTAGAGCCCGTCGGAGCGCACCGCCGCCACCACCGTCGGGCACTCCACGCGGCCCAGCGCTCGTGCGACGCCTCCCCTCCCGCGCCCGATGTCGTGCAGGTCCATGGCACGGTTGAGGCGCAGGTAGCTGTTGGCGTCGAAGCGCCGAGCCAGCTTCAGGCCGTGGTGGTCGAGGTACCCCTCCACGTCGAAGGTGCGCTCCAGGCTGAACTCGAGCTGGTTGATGACCGTGCGATGGAACCGCTCGGTGAAGACCTCGTCGCTGCGGTAGGTCACCTGCGCCAGCATCCGGGCCACCGCCAGACCACGGTGGGGACCGTCGCCCTCGGCGGCGCCGTAGTAGTCCCCACCGCGGAAGCGCGGGTCGGCCTGCACGGCCATGCGGCCGATGTGGCTCCAGGCGATCTGCAGCGCCGAGGCCTCGGCGGTGGTGGAGGCCAACACCGCGGCCCGCACCCGGTCCGGGTACATCACGGTCCACTCCAGCGCCTGCATCCCGCCCATCGAGCCCCCGACCACCGCAGCCCACCGCCGCACACCCAGCTCGTCGGCGACCGACGCCTGCGCCCGCACCATGTCGCGGATCGACACCACCGGGAACGCGCCGCCGTAGGGGAGGCCGGTGACCGAGTCGACCGACGCCGGACCGGAGCTGCCCTGGCACCCGCCCAGCACGTTGACGCAGACGACGAACCAGCGGTCGGTGTCGAGCGCCCGGCCGGGTCCGACCAGCGCGTCCCACCACCCTGGCGTGGGATGACCCGGTCCGCTCTGACCGGCGACGTGGCTGTCGCCGGTGAGCGCGTGGCACACGAGGACCGCGTTCGACGCCGCGTCGTCGAGCTCCCCGAAGGTCTCGAAGGCCGCGGTCACCCCGTCGAGGTGACCCCCGCCCTCCAACTGGAAGCGCCGGCCGCCGTGCACCAGGTGGAACCGACGATGGCCCTCGGGGTCCCCGTCGCGCCAGGCGCCGGTGGCCGGCAGCGGTTCGGAGAAGAGGGGTGGTTCTGGGGTCACGGCACGGGGCGCTCTGCGTCGTGGAGCTGCACCGCGCGGGACCGACGCCGGGGAAGGCCCACGAGGGCCCATCGGACACTTGGTTGCCGCTCCGAGGAGCCGCCGCATCCCTGCCGAGCAGGTAGGCACCTTGGGTGTCCGTCCCAGGTTGCCGGACCCCGTGAAGGGCCACTCCGGATGTTCTCAACAGACAACCGTACGAGCCCGGGAGGCGTCAAGTGCGCACCGCAGTTCCCGATCGGGACGGTCGCCGGCGCGCTGCACGTGCGGCCGGGTGCCGCTCCCACCACCACTGCACCAACGCGTCGTCGTCCACCCCGAAGGCACGGTCGCTGCGGAGGGCGAACTCCCGCCAGGCGCCCTCGTCGGGCCCGCCCCTGGATCGCTGCGCGTCGAGGGCATCCCACGCGCGGGCGAGCTCGCGCTGCGCCTGGTCCCCTGAAGGGACCGGCAGCGACTCGAGCACCTTCGCAGAAGGGCGCAGCACGTCGACGCTGAGGCCGGTGCCCGCCACTCGATGGGTGAGCATCGCAGAGGCGCACGGCGCGCTGAGCGCCGCCGCCACCGCAGCGAGCGACCACGGACGGCCCCCGGCCTCGACCGCCCGCCTCGGCTCCACGCTGATGACCGGCGTCAGCGGGATCAGCCGACCCTCACGGTCGAGCACCGCTTCCAGGACCCTGGTCTGGGTGGCAACGAGGACCTTGGGCACCAGGCGCCGTCGAGCCCAGGCGGCGACGCCGGTGGCACCTTCGCCCAGGTGCTCGGCGGGAACCACCGGGGCGGACATCCGCCGACCGCCCACACGACGCTCCCGCTCGCCCCAGCGGAGCTCGCCGGGGTCGATCATGCCCACCGACACGAGCGGATGGCCCCCGGAGGGGCCTTCGACGGCGACGGCGGTCAGCTCGTAGAACTGGTCGCGGAACCCGGCGGTGGCCGAGACGAGCTCACCGAGGGCCATGGTAGGAGCTCCCAGGGCGACCGACGGCGCCCCCTCGAGGTGAGCCAGCAACGCCGCCCACTCCGAGCCGGCAGCAAGGTCGGGGACGACCACGGCGGGAGCCTCGCCCGATACCAGCGCCACCGACGGCCGCGGAAGGCCCTGACGCGCCACGCGCTGCTCGTCGACTCGGATCACCGGTAGGCACACCCCCACAGAGGCATCCCGGAACTGCCCTTGTGCAGCGACCCACAACGACACCAGGCGGCCCCGCGTGCACACGGCGTCCCGCACCGGAGCAGCGTCCCGGGAGCCCAGCACGGATCTCGGCTGCAGCAGCGCCACCACACCGGTGGGTGCCACCAGATCGAGCGCCGCCAGGAGGTGCAGCCCGGCGGCGTCGGTGTAGGCACCGACCTGCGGCCACCGCTGGGACAACCGTCGCCGACTGGCGGGGTCCAGGATGGTCCGGTTGCGGAGCTGGCCGAGGAACGGCGGGTTGCCGCACACCAGATCCACCCTCGGCCCTGGCAGGGCGGGCACCGCTCCAGCGAGGCTGTCGAGCTGCACGACCACCGGCTGGACGTCATGCGCTCCGTGGCACCTGGCCCACTCGGCCAGCGCGGTCCGAGCCGCTGCCGCAGCGGATGGGTCGATCTCGAAGCCCACCAGACGTCGCTGCACCACGTCACGAGCGTCCACCCCTGCATCCCGCAGTCGATCGGCGGCGGCCAGCAGCACCGCGCCTGCACCACAGCTCGGGTCGCAGACCCTGGCCGGCACCCGTCCGAGCGCGTCCCATCCGAGATCGACGATCCGCTGTGCCAACACCTCAGGCGTGTAGTGGGCCCCCCGGCGGCGGCGGTCCTCGGCGCACAGGGATGCTTCGTGCCGGTCGACGATCTCCCTCGGGCTCCGGCCGCTCACCCGGGCCTACTCGGCGTCTCCGAAGAGGTGCAGGTCGACGAGCCGGGGATCGTTGGAGAACACCTCGATGATGGGCATCTCCAGGCTGAGCCGCTTCTGCATCCGTCGCACCTCCAACTCCTGGTTCCACAGCACGAGGGTGACGACCACTCCGGACTCGCCGGCGCGGGCCGTGCGGCCGGATCGGTGCACGTAGGTCTTGTGGTCGGCCGGCGGGTCGTAGTGGATCACGACGTCGACCTCGTCGACGTGGATGCCCCGCGCCGCCACGTCGGTCGCCACCAGCGCCTGCACCTTGCCCTTGGCGAAGTCGTGCAGCGAGCGCTCGCGCATGTTCTGACGCAGGTCGCCGTGGATGGCCTTGGCCACCACGCCCTCCTCACCCAGCTTGCGGGCGAGGCGGTCCGCGCCGTGCTTGGTGGCGCTGAACACCATCGTCCGGCTCGCTCCCTTGATGATGGTCGCGGCCACCTTGACCTTGTCCATCTCGTGCACCTGGAGGAAGACGTGGGTCATCTTCTCCACCGACGGACCCTTCTCTGCGACCTCGTGGCGCGCCGGCTCGTGCTGGTAGCGGCGGATCAGGCTGTCGACCACGCCGTCGAGGGTTGCGGAGAAGAGGAGCGTCTGGTGCGTGCCCTCGACGTTGCGCAGGATCCACTCCACCTGGGGGAGGAACCCCATGTCGGCCATGCGGTCCGCTTCGTCTATGACGACGTGTGACACGTCCGCCACCGACAGATCGCCGCGTTCGATCAGGTCGATCGCCCGGCCGGGCGTGCACACCGCGAAGTCGACCCCGTCGCGCAGCGCCTTGATCTGCTTCTCCATCGGATCCCCGCCGTAGATGGCGGCGATCCGCACCCCGCGAGCATGCCCTGCAGCGGTCAGCTCGTCGCGCACCTGCGTGGCCAGCTCGCGGGTCGGCACGAGGACGAGCCCCGTGGGCCGTCGGGACTTGGCACGCGGCAGGACCTGGATGAGGGGAAGGCCGAAGGCGAGCGTCTTGCCCGAGCCGGTGCGGGCCTTCCCGCAGACGTCGCGACCGGCGAGGATGTCGGGGATCGTCATCTCCTGGATGGGGAAGGCGGTGTGGATGCCCCGCTCGTCGAGGGCCAGGCAGATGTCCTCGGCGAGGCCGAGCGATGCGAAGGTGGTGGTCATGGGTGCTTTCGGAACGAAACGATGAGCCCGAGGCTACCGGTCCCGGCCGGGCGCCCTGAAGTTCCCGAGACCCTGGACGCGGCCCTCGCGTCGATCCAGAGCTGGCCCGTGGACGCCGTCTCCGCTGTCGCCGTCGCCGGCGACCACCACGCGTCCGCGGGCGACGCCGAACGTCGGATGCCCGTCGCTTCGGTCACCAAGCTCCTCACGGCCTGGGCCGCGCTCGTGGCGGTGGAGGAGGGCGCGGTGCACCTGGACGATCCGCTGGGGCCGCCGGGCGCCACCATGTGGCACCTGCTGTGCCACGCCGGAGGCTGGGACTTCGAGGGCGCCTCCGTGCTCGCCGCACCCGGCACACGGCGGATCTACTCCAACCGGGGCTACGACGAGGTGGCGAACCACATCGAGCGACGAACGGGCATCGGGTTCGCCGACTACCTCGCCGAGGGAGTGCTCGACCCCCTGGGGCTGCACGCCACCGAGCTGCGCGACGGTCCGGCCATGGGCGCTTGGTCCACGGTGCGCGACCTGGGCCGATTCTGCGAGGAGCTGCGCCGACCGAGCCTGCTGGCTTCCCCCACGGTGGTCCGGTTCCGCACGCCCCAGCTGCCCGAGCTGGTGGGAGTGGTTCCGGGGTGGGGCCGCTTCGACCCCTGTCCGTGGGGTCTGGGCCCCGAGCTCAAGGGCGCCAAGGCACCGCATTGGATGGGCTCCACCGCCCGCCCCGAGTGCCTCGGGCACTTCGGCGGCTCAGGTGCGTTCGTCTGGTTCGAGCCGGTCCTCGACATCTACTGCGTCGTCGTCGGGGACCGCCCGTTCGGCGACTGGTCCCTCGACTGCTGGCCCGGCTTCTCCGACCGCGTCCGCGGCGCCGGCCTGCTCGCCCTCGGCCGTTGAGCCAGGGGTCGCGTCGGACCCGCCGGGAGCCGCCACGGTCGCCGACACCGCCTCGGGTCGTGCCGCGGACTCCTCCTCATCTGCATCCCCCGGCCGCTCGAAGCGAGTCGACGGCCCGAGGATGTCGCGGAAGCTCTCCCCGGCCCGCAGGCGCCCGGTCGCCTCCCGATCCAGAGGTCCCCCTCCCCAGGAGAGCCACAGGATCCCGCCGGTGATGATCACCAGGGACATCCAGATGTTGACCCTCAGCCCTGCCAGGAGCGTGGCCTCGTCGATGCGGAGCGACTCCACCCACAGCCGGCCCGTGCCGTAGCCGAGCACGTACACGGCGAACCAACGGCCGGGCTTGAGCACCCAGCGGCTGCTCCCCCACAGGATGAAGCCCGCCAACGAGAGGTTCCACAGGCCTTCGTAGAGGAAGGTGGGGTGGAAGGTCTCGTACTGGGCGTACCCGGGGGGCCGCTTCTCCAGGTCGATCTCGAGCGCCCACGGCAGGTCGGTCGGCCGGCCGTAGAGCTCCTGGTTGAACCAGTTCCCCAGCCGGCCGATGGCCTGGGCGATCGGCAGCGCGGGCGCGGCCGCATCGGCCATCAACCTCCACTCGGGCACCAGCCGGCGGGCCACCACGATGCCCACGAGGGTGCCGAGCAGGACTGCTCCTGGAATGCCCAGGCCACCGTTCCAGATCTTGAACGCCTCCAGCCAGCGGCCCTCGTCGTACTTGTCGCCCCAGTCGGTGACCACGTGGTAGAGGCGGGCGCCGATCAGGCCGGCGGGCACGACCCAGATCGCCACGGTGACGATGTCGTCGGTGTCGCCGCCCCACCGCTGCCATCGGTGCTGGGTGAGCCACACCGCGACGAGCACGCCGAGGGCGATCATGAGGCCGTAGAAGCGCAGGGAGATCGGACCGACCTCCAGCACCTCGGAGCCAGGGCTTGGCAGGGAGGACAACAGGTGGGCGAACGGGGTCACGGTCCCCCAGTATTGCCGGTGCCGGTGTCGGCGACCGTCGTGGTGGTGTTGGCCGGCACGGTGCTCGTGCCGGCTGAGTCGGGCAGGTCCCCCTCGGACTCCTCGCCCGACCCCTCACCGACTCCGACGACGTCTTCGTCGCCGGGAAGGTCCACGCCGAGCCAGAAGAAGGCGGAGTCCCCCAGGCAGATGTTGGCGTAGGACACGAGGGCAGAGGCCACCGCCCCGTCGTCGCGGTAGGGATCGACCTGCTCGCCGAACGCCCACGCCTCGATGAGCTCGGTCATCACCCCGGCCTCCACGAGCCCGTCCGCCATGCACGCTGCATCCTCGACCGTCATCGAGCGCTGTCCGAGCAGCAGCGAGGCCATGGCCTGGGAGCGGTCGACGCAGCTCTCGAACAGGGAGGTGACGTTCTGGCGCTCGGCCTGGGTCAGGGCGATGTCGTTGAGCGAGGCCCCGCTGGTGTCGGGCAGGTAGCCGAGGTCCGAGACGCGATCGCCCAGGTTGGCGACGACCTTCTCCGCCGCGCACCGTGCCTCCGCGTCGGAGGGGACCCAGAGGTTGAGGTCCGCCGGTGCGTTGGTGAAGTCCCAGACGAGGCCTTCCACCAACAGCTCGTCGGGTACCCGGCCGGTCTCGGGGAACACCGGTGCCGCGGACCCCGGGGCGTCCTCGTCGTCGACCTCGCCCACGTCGCCCTTGTTCTGCGGGATGCAGGCGGCCAGCCCCATCAGCGCGACCGCGAGGCCCACAACGGGCGCGGATCCACGTGATCGCCGACGACGGGTACCCATCGCGCCCGAGGGTACCAACCGCACCTCCGACGATCGCCATCGGCACCACCGACCCTGAGGAAGCCACGGGTGCTCTCAGCCGCCGGCCCCGTCGCCCCGCACGGCTCGCACCCAGGGACTGCCCGACTCGGCGAGGGAGAAGCGAGCGCGGACCACCTCGGCCGTGTGCTGACGTGACGGCAGGGCGCGCATCGATCGGGTCGACGTCCCCCAACCCCGCAAGACGAGCACCAGCTCGTCGGCATCGCCCGCCACCGCGCCCGAGGCATCCCCCACGAGGCCGTCCTGGTCGGTGCCGAGACCGACCAGCGCTCCACCCCCGGCGGCGACCACGAGGGCGCCCCGGGGCAGCGAACCGTCGGGGCAGCGCGCCGTCACCACCACAGCATCGCAGGCGGCGACGCTGAGCTCGTCGGCATCGGAGCCGTCGCCGCGGACCGGCGTCGCCGCCCACCCTGCCTCGGCGGCGGCATCGACCACCGGGGCAGGCGGGGCGCCCCGACTCCCGCCCGCCGCGTCCAGGGGACCGGCGAGGCCCAGCAGCGGGACGTCCTCGGCCACGTCGAGCGAGCGCCGTGCCGCCCGGCGCTGAGCATCGCCCACGACCGCCGAAGGGAGCCGCGCCACCGACGGCAGCTGGACCGCCGCCACACCGGCCCGCACGACCTGCCGTTGCGCGAGGGCATGCGTCGTGACCACGAGGTCGCTGCCCCCCAGTCGGCGTAGACCCCGGCGGGGAAGCCCGGCGGCCGACTCCACGGGATCGAGGACCACCACGCGTCGCATCCCGCCGCGTCGGGGCAACCACCGGTGCGCCACCGTCGCCGAGGTGACCCCGTGCAGCAGGAGGACGTCGCACCACCGTGCCTCTCGCCGGAGCTGGAGGCCGGCGGCGACCGTGCGAGGGTGAGGGGCGAGCACCGGGACCACCGCATCGAGGCCACCGGCGGGGCCGGGACCCAGGGCGACGGTGCGGACCTCCGCGCCGAGGTCGCCCAGATGCCGGTGCAGGTCGAGGGCCCGCAGCGACGCGTCCGTGAGGTCGGAGCGTCCCAGGACCGAAAGGACCCGAAGGCCGGCAACGTCGTCGGCGAGTGCCGCGGCGGTCAACTCAGGCGGGCTTCGACCTCGGAGAGGGCGTCGTCCTCGCTGACCTCGAGAGCGAAGCTCAGCTCGGAGACCAGCACGCTGCGGGCCTTGACGAACATCGACTTCTCCCCGGCAGAGAGCCCCTTGGCCTGGTCGCGCAGCGACAGGTTCCGCACGACCTCCGCCACCTGGTAGACGTCGCCCGACTTGAGCTTCTCCTGGTGGTTCTTGAACCGGCGGCTCCAGTTCGCCGGCTCCCGGATGTCCCGCCGGGCGAGCAGCTCGAAGAGGTCCTCGACCTCGTCCTTGCCGATCGGCGGACGCATGCCGACGTCGTCGGCCTTCGCCACGGGCACCGACAGGGTGAGCTCGCCGTGGGCCATCTCGAGCACGAGGTACTCGTTCTTCTCCCCGTGGACCACACGCTTCTCGCGCCGCACGATGATCGCCGCACCATGATGGGGATACACCACGCGGTCACCGACGTCGTAGGCCATCTGCACCCCTCACCTGTCCTCGTCTCCAGCTGCAGCGGGACAGCCCTTCCGGGCGCCCGCCGGGGCACAGGGTAACAGAACGTGTTTCCACGACCAGAACGCACGGGCGCCCGCCGGGATCGGCTCGCGTCCCGCCGCCGGGCACCGAATCCGCCCGAGGTGGCCGGGGACCCGACGCACCTTGGCATAGTGGGGTGGTGCGCGCCGCGGTCCTCTGCTCCCCCGCTCACGCCGAACGGCGACCTCTCGAGCTGCAGCAGCGCGACGACCCGAACGCCGCCCCAGGCGAGGTCCTGGTGCGTGTGGAGGCGTGCGGGGTGTGTCGCACCGACCTCCAGCTCGCCGAAGGGGACCTGGTCGCACGGCGCCTTCCGATCGTCCCGGGTCACCAGGTCGTCGGGGAGGTCGTGTCCCTCGGCGAGGGCGTGGAGGAACCCGAACCGGGAACCCGCGTGGGGATCACCTGGTTGGCGGGCACCTGCGGGCGGTGCCGGTTCTGCGCGAGCGGTCGGGAGAACCTCTGCGAGTCGGCACGCTTCACCGGATGGGATCGTGACGGCGGGTACGCCACCCTCGTCACCGCCAGAGCCGACATGGTGCACCCGCTGCCGATCGACGCCGATGCCGACGCGCTGGCGCCGCTGCTGTGCGCCGGGGTGATCGGCTACCGATCGCTGCGGGTGGCCGAGGTGCGGCCCGGACAGCGACTGGGCCTGTTCGGGTTCGGTGCCAGCGCCTCCATCATCATCCAGGTGGCGGTGCACTGGGGTTGCGAGGTGTACGTGTGCACCCGCTCCGAGTCGGAGCAGGCAGCGGCGACGGCGCTCGGAGCGGTGTGGGCCGGCGGCTTCGAGGAACGTCCCCCGGTCCCACTCGACGCCGCGGTCACGACGGCACCCGTGGGCGACGCCATCACCCTTGCGCTGGCGGCGATGGATCGCGGGGGCATCGTGGCGGTGAACGCCATCCACCTCGACCGGGTCCCCCAGTTCTCCTACGACCTTCTGTGGTGGGAACGCCAGGTGCGCAGCGTGGCCAACGTGACGCGACAGGATGCCCGCGAGCTGCTGGAGCTGGCCGTGCAGCTCCCGCTGCGCACACGCAGGGAGCTGCGCCCGCTGGAGGAGGCCAACGAGGCCCTCGTCGACCTGGCGGCTGGCCGGGTGGAGGGCTCGGTGGTGCTGCGGCCCTGACCGGGTTCGACGAGATGACCCGAGGGACAGGGTGGCGCGGTGAAGATTCTCCACCACGCGCGCAGACCGTCCGAGCGGACCTGCCATGCTGCGAAGGTGCACCGCAGGGATCGCGACACCGAGGCGCTCACCGACGCCATCGTCGACTACGCGATCAGACGGGTCCGCCTCGATCCACCGCCCCTCGACCACGGGCGCAGCCAGGCCGAGCTGGAGGCGCTGGTCGGCCGCAGCGTCACCGCCGAGGGGATCGGGGGCTTCGAGGCCCTGCGCCGCTTCACCGAGGTGCTGGCCCCGGCCTGCATCTCGGTGGATCACCCCCGCTACCTGTCCTTCGTGCCCGCGGCTCCCACGGAGTCGGCGGTCCTGTTCGACCTGGTGGTCGGCGCCTCCAACATCTACGCAGGGTCGTGGATGGAGGGCGCAGGAGCCGTCTACGCAGAGAACGAGGCCCTGCGGTGGATCGCGGGGCTGGCCGGGCTTCCCGACACCGCCGGTGGGGTGTTCGTCAGCGGTGGGACGGCCGGCAACCTGAGCGCGCTGCTCGCCGCCCGCCACCGCTGGCGCGACCAGGGAGACGGGGGTCTCGACCGGGTGCGCGGCGCAGCGCTCACCACCGCGGGCGCCCACTCCTCGATCGGCCAGGCGCTGCGGGCCATGGACGCCGACGTCATCGAGGTGCCCGCCGACGCTCGGGGCCGCCTCCTCGGCCACGAGCTGGCCCGTCGGATCGAGGAGCTGCCGCAGGAGGATCGGGAGCGCGTGTTCGCCGTGGTCGCCACGGCCGGGACGACCAACGCGGGCATCGTCGACGACCTCGACGGCGCTGCGGAGGCCGCCGCGTCGCTCGGGTGCTGGTACCACGTCGACGGCGCCTACGGCGGTGCAGCCCTGGCGGCTCCCACCGTTCGGCACCTCTTCGCCGGCGTCGAGCGCGCCGACAGCTTCATCGTCGATCCCCACAAGTGGCTGTTCGGCCCCTTCGACTGCTGCGCGCTCGTCTACCGCGACCCGGCCCAGGCCCGAGCGGCGCACACCCAGCACGCCGAGTACCTCGACGTGCTGCACGGCCCCCACAGCGAGCAGCACGAGTGGAACCCCTCCGACTACGCCCACCACCTCTCGCGCCGGGCGCGCGGGCTGCCGCTGTGGTTCAGCCTCGCCACCCACGGCACCGACGCCTACACGGCGGCGATCGAGACGACCCTGGCGACCGCTCACGCCGGGGCCGAGCTGGTCCGCTCGGCACCCCACCTCGAGCTGGTGCTCGAACCCGAGCTGAGCGTGGTGATGTTCCGGCGTCTCGGGTGGAGCGCCACCGACTACCGGCTCTGGAGCGACCGGATGCTCGACGAGCAGGTCGCCTTCGTGGTGCCGTCGGCCTGGCGTGACGAGCCGGTGCTCCGCCTGTGCGTCGTGAACCCCTTGACCACGGTCGAGGATCTCCGGATCGTCATCGACTCGCTCGCCTGATCCCCGGTCGAGCCGGCTCCCGACCGCTCGTTCCGAGCGAGCCGGTCCACGCACCTACCCAGCCGTGCGAGGTCGTCCGACGGGACGAGCGGGCCCCGCGACGTCGCTGGCATCGTCCAGGAAGGTGGCGACACGAGCGGCCACCACCTCCAAGGGCTTCGAGCTGCGATGGGCGCGGCACAGAAGAGTGCCCCCTTCGATCGCCGCGATCGTGGTGGTCGCCAGGACTGCAGCCTCCTCGCCTCCGAGATCTCGTCGCGCGCGACGACGTCTACTTCGACACCACTCCGGTGTTCGCCATGCTCCGTTGACGGCGGGAGGTCGGTGACGCCGGGATCTCCGCGCCACCGACCTCGCTCGGGGAGCCGGCAGTCAGCTGTCGAGTGACGTCCGAGTTTCAGTCCTAGTGACATCGACTTTCAGTCGTGGCCAATGCCGGACCCCGTTCCGAGGTCGATCCGCCCGGAGAGAGCCTGTGCGGACAGGTTGTTCGACCGGGTGAACTTCTTGATCCGCTTCGAGTAGTTGTGAAACAGAACGACGTTGGCTTGGGCCTGGATGCGTCGCACACCCTCGATGAGCGCGGCTTCGGCGCTGTGCGAGGTCCATGGGGTCGTATCAGCGTCCAGCGTTCTCCACGCCAGCCCGTCCGGCACTGGCGGCTTCTCGGCGCGCCCGACATAGGCGACCGCGGTGCCCGGACCGGACGGCACCAGTCCAAGCTCCCCGGGTGTGACGAACCAGATGGTCGTTCCGGCTGGACGGGAACGGAGCCGGTCCAGCCAGTACAGCCATCGGCTCTCACCCCATGCCGACATCGACTTCCCGAACTGGCCAGCCAAGATGGGGTCGACCTGATCGAGTTCCCTGCGGATGAAGGAGCTGTGGACAGTGGCGGCCAACGGACGCACTGAACCGCTCAACACGAACGAGCGCGAGTGTCGCTTGTCGGACTTCTGGATGGTGTGGAACAGGTCCAGGTAGGCGTAGAAGAGATGGTCGCCCGAGTCGCCGAGAACCACAAGGTCAGTGCTCTCGCTGCCGGCGAGCGCAGCTTGTGCGGGGTTCGCCTTGGATGCGCCCGCTTCCCGGCCTGCCATGGTCGCGTCCAGCAGCAGCGTGACGGCGCCCGGCTGCGTTGCCACCAGCCGTTCCAGCGGCCCGATCCCGTCGTGACGCGCCGTGGAGAGGCTGATGTCGCCAGTGAAGACAACACTCCGTCGCCGATCCCGGAGGAGGAAGCCGGTCGACCCTGGTGAATGGGGAACGGCGAACGCCTCGACTTCGAGGTCCGGGCCGAGCTGCACCAGGTTCCCCGGGTCCAAGCAGACCACCCGCTCTCGAACCTCCGAACGAGAGAGGCGTCCTTGTTCAAGGAGGACTTGCGCCGTCGCCGAACTCATCAACGCCGGAAGCGCTCGTGTCCGGCCGGAGAGCAACCCGCCGGCGTGGTCGAGGTGGGAGTGCGTCACGATAGCGAGCCGGTCGGAGGGCATCGGATCGATCCGATCGGGAAGCCCGGTGTCCAGGAGAACCGATGCGCCACTGTTCAGCCCGACACGGACCGAACAACCGTCATCTGGCGGTACGGCGGCCTCGATCCAGCCCAACGAACCTTCGACAAGCGGCAGGTCACGAGTTGCCGTCGATCGAATCCGATCCCGGCGTCCCACGCTGCCCAGCCGGGACCCTTGTACCAGCGGGTACCACCCTGTTCGCTCAACAAGTGCATCCGCGGACCAGTAGACGGCATCACGCAACTCAGGATCGTCCGCTACCCACAGCACGACGATGGTGAACCTGAACCTCTGGGGGCGCTTCACGAAGTCGATGAAGCGGGCATGCAGCAGCGGTCCAGCGTCGTCGCCCAGGATGTCCACCAGCTCGAGCAGCGCCTGCTCTGGTTCGAGCACATGCTGTCTGGCTGACAGCTTTTCGCGAGCCCTCGCAGCGGGCCCGAACCATGGCTTGTTGGTGACCTCGAACGGAGGAAGGCCCTGATTCGATGTCGTCATCGCTGGCCAGCCAGGTTCTCCAAGCGGTCGATTCCGTCGGCCCATGTGAGCGGCGTCGGATCGGGGCGGTCCAGATCGATGATGTCGTGGCTCTCGGGGTCCACCAGCACGAAGGTCTCAGTGGCGTAGTCCGCAAAGGCGACGGCTTCGGTGTCGGGCATCCAGATGCGGATGTAGTCGGCTTCCTTGTCGGGGAGAATCGCTCGCAGTCGGCTCAGGACTGCAGAGGCTTGTTCGGGCGAGACGGCGAAGTCGCCTCGCACGACGTAGATGCTGACGTTCTGCTCCCCCAGCGGACCCCTGTTGACCTTTCCCGAGGTGGTGCTCACCTCGCCACGGCTCACGCCCAGAGCCTCCGCGATGATCTGCGCGGGTTCGTCTGCGCCGAGCTCGAACGCCAGGTGTTCCAGAACGATGATCAGCTGCTCCGGTGACTCGAGGATCAGGTTCAGCAACGTCGCCGCGTCGGCGACCGCAGCGACTGTGGGCTGCCAGAGCGGGTTGTCGAGCACCGTGCGCCACACGTCTCGGATCGCCATCAGGTCGGGCTCGAGTCCTTGATCGGCAGCGACGTCGTAGGCCTCGACGAGTGAGCAGAGCATGATCGCCTCGGCTCGATGTTGCTCCAGGATCTCGAGTGCGGCTTCCTGCTCGGGTTCGCTGAGCTGCTCCAGGTAGCCGGTTTCGCCCGGTGCGCCCCAGAAGAAGCGCCACATCGTCGTCTGCGACCGCACGATGAGAAGCGGGTCAGCCAGGTCGAGCTGCAGCAGCTTCCAGCAGAGGTGATTGAACACGATGTAACTCGGGATGATGACACTCGGGCCGACATGCCGCACGAACTCTTCGTCGCTGATGCCTCCGACGAACCGCTTGATGAAGTTCGAGAACTGCCGGCGGGCCCGCGCCCGCGCGCTGATGCGGCGCCGTTCCCGCTCATCTTCCTGGGCGTCGGCATCTTCTTCGTCTTCTACATCCACTCGGAACAGGTCGTTCGACGTTGCCCGAGCGTCGACCGAGTGAGGGTCGACCTCACCGCGGCGCTGGGCGAGTTCGGCGGTGACGCGGTCGCTGATCGACTTCAGCAGGACCCCGAGCGCCGTGGGGTCAGCTGCCGACGCTGCCGAGTTCCATGACCGGTACTGCGCGAGCTTCGGGTGTGACTGGATCGCGTCCCAGTCGAGCTCCTCGTAGGACAATGACAGCTCCTGGCCATCGTCGTCCGAGTTAGGAGCGGGTCGCTTCATCATCCGCCAGATGCTCGCCCCGTCGACCACCAGCACCTGGTCGAGCTGCAGCAGCAGCTCCTCGAGTTCTTCATCGCCGACGTCGAAGTCGCCAGCTTGCTTGATGAGGTCTGCGGCGGCGGTTCCGGACGCCAATGCGATGAGCGTGTTGAGGTGGTACGGGTAGCACGGCAGGGAGGCAGTTCCGTCCAGGAACTCAAACGAAATCGCCTCCACACGTTCGAGCCGCTGGGCCCACTCGTCGGGAAGCATGGCGCTGAACACCGTGCGCTCCGCCTCTGGCTCCTCCAGGCTCCACTCCACGCCATCGACGAGCTCGTCGGCGACAAACAACGAGGGCGGCTCGGTCGTTGCCCGACCGAAACGACCCGTGAGCCGCGGAGCGACCCACACGAGGTCGGCCACGGCGACGAAGTCGTCAACGATCTCGTCGCTGTCATCGTCGATGAGCTGCAGCTGAAGGTCGGCGAGGTCAACCGGTGTGGGGCTCATCACCAGGTCGTCAACGAGCTGGTCGAAGCTGCCCGCAGTCCCGACGAGCAGGTTGGCGAGTTCGATGTTGCCCACGGGGTGAGCTGCCAGCAGCGCCGGTGTCGAGATGTTGGGTGAACCCTGGAGGCAGACGTCAGTGGCACCGCATCGTGCGAGCACGAACTTCGCGTGCAGAACAGCGCCGTCCTCCTCCGCCGCCACGGTCCGGACATCGACCTCGGCGCCGGCGGCGTCGAGCACCGCACCCAGCCGAACCGGGTCCACCGACGTCATCCGGTCCTGGAGCAGGAGCCGAACGCGACTCGGCTTGATGGCCGCCATGAGCTGCTCGAACGCCGTGCAGCAGTGGTCATAGAACGGGGCGTGCACAACGAGCTCGTCGACGGGGCGGCCGTCGAGGACCTCGAGGAACTGCTCCAGGTGGCTGCGCTCGAGGTTGTGGCGAACGGGGCCGTCGCCTGGCGGTGGCTCCCGGTAGACCCACGGCGCGTCCTGCCACGCCTGTTGCAGCCGCGGTCGGATCACCGACTCGACGGCACCGAGGTCGAAGAGCTGATCCAGGAACTGCCGCGCTGTGATGAAGGCGTGCAGATGGGAGTCATCGTCGATCGACCAGCGGTAGGTGGCGAAGCACTCCCCCTGGGACGCGTAACCGCCGAGGCTCAGGTTGCCGGAGCCGACTGCGAGCAGGCCGCGGTCCTCGCGGAGGAAGAGCAGCAGCTTGGCGTGAGCTGCGTGGTCGGACTTCACGGGCGCCAGGACGTAGGTCCGGTTGAGGTAGCGGAGGTGGCCGGCATCGGTTCCACCGATCAACCGGCGGGCCACCTGCTGCGCATCGGCGAACACCAGCCGGTTGCGAACCCGGTGGAGCTGACGCCACAGGTCGTGCTCGAGAAACGAAAGGTGGGCGCCGTAGGTGCAGATGATGACGCTGTCCCAGTCGCCGTCGAACAGCAGCGGAACGCTGATCCGCGGGCCGCTCATGCCGGCTCGCCCCTGTCGAGCAGCCCCTTCGAGGGGAGGTCCCCCGCGCTGCGCAACTTCGCCCCCTCGGCGGAGAGCTTGTGGCCGTCCTCGGGGAGGTATCCGGACCAGCCGAGCTCGTAGAGAAAGGTCGACAGTGCGTTGTAGCGAGAGTCGTTCATGGCGACGATCGCGTCCTGGGGAAAGAACCTCAGACGACCGGCTTCGCGGCGAAACCGGAAGGTGTCGCCGGTCGTGGCCAGCTTCGCAGTGGCCACCCTTTCGTGCTGACCGATCACGTACTCCAGGGTCAGCCATCGTGCGACCTCGGCCACCGTTGCGCCGGCCTCGGCCTTGAGCCGCAAGTCGTTCAGGAAGCGCTGCATCCCGAGTCGCTCCTGGCCACCCTCGTGCACGGGGAACCAGTCGTCCGGGGCGACCAGCGCGAGCTCCGGGCGCCAGAGACGCGCTGCGACGAACGTGAGCAGCGTGAGCGCAGCGGCCAGCACATCGGGATCGGCTTCGGTCGAGGCCCGCCCGTAATCGAGCCAGTCGATGACCCAGTCCTCGGTCAGCGGCGCCTCGAGATCCCACGGATCATCGAGCTCGTCGGTGACGCGTCCCACGTCACGAACCCATGCCAACAGCTCGGTGAGTGCCGACGCTCCGCTCAGCCCGCCCGTGGGCAGGTCCACCTTGATGGACCTAGCGAATCCCTCGAAATCGATCTCGTCGACCGACGCGAGGACATCGGTCATGGGAACCGGGTACAGCTCGCCGTCCCGAGCGAGGCCCCAGCAGAGCATGCGACGCCACATCTCGTTGAGCCCCGCGTTGTAGTACTCCCGCGCCTGGTAGAGCCGCCACCGTCTGGCGGTGCTCGCGGTCGCGGCCGACGGCTGGAGCGTCGGCGCCGCGCAGTCGTCCCCGCCGTAGTCGGCCCGGTAGTAGATCAAGCGGCGGAACGACCCCTGATCGATGCCGATGTCCTGGGTCTGATCCGCAACCTCGCACATGAACTGCAGGGTCCTGCGCCTCGCACTGGCGTCCTCAGGGTTGCCGCTGTGGAGAAACGCGTCGACGAGCAGCTGGCGATCGGCGGCGTTCTTCTTGCGGAGCCGACACAGGCATGCCCGCTCGCCGTACTCGGCCAGCACCTCAGACGGCACAGGCTCGTCGTGTCGGCCGATCCACTCTCGGTAGTAGTCGGTGTCGGCGATCTCCGACCGAAAGGCATCTGCGACCACTCGGCCGGTGGGAGTGACGACGTCGGTCGGCACTCCGAGCCGGGTGTCGGCCAGCACCACGAGGCCGAGCTGCTGCATGACGGTTCCGTAGTACAGCCCGAACCCGCCCATCGTCGTCTTCATGTAGTTGAACTGCGGGTCGTACGTCTCCGGGTCCGATGCCACAAGTCCTCGGATCTTCTGCGAGCCCACCGGTGCGCCGCGGTGCGCGGCATTGCTGCAGAGAGTGCACGCCACCGAGTAGAGGCACTCCATCGGCCGGTACCACTCGCGAAACGCTGCCCTCGTCCGGGGCAGGTCCCGATCCCAGAACTCGCTCAGAACGAACGAGTAGAAGGACCAGTAGCGAGGGTGTGTGGTCAGCACGTTGATGCCCGGCGACAGCCTCGGCAGGATTCGATCCGTCACGACGGACCCGAGCCCGAGGTGGTCCTGGCCGCCACCCGGCTTGTACATCCGTTCGGTCCAGTACGGGACCCCGTCCCGAAGCTCCGTAGTGCTCATCAGTAGTACTGGACGATGTAGGCGTAGGCGCGGTCGAACAGGTCCTGGTCGGCGTGGAGCTTGTAGCGCAGCAGGCTGCGGCGCAGTGCCTTCTGAACCTCGCGCTCCCCCGCCGCGGTCTGCTGCCAGCCGTCGAAGCGGACCTGTCGCACGATGTCGTCGATGTCGTTGACGACCCGCTCGACGATGACGGGTGTCTCGCGGTTCTTGACCTCCTCGAACAGCTCGGTCAGCGCCGCCTTGCCCCGATCCTGTTCGGCCTCCGGCGGGGTCTCGTCCTCGGCTTCGGCGACGTCGCGGGCCAGGTCGATGAGCTGCTTGAGGAACTCGATCGAGGCGAGCTGGCCGGCCTCGTGTTTGGCGCGGAGGTTCTCCAGCCGCTCGGAGAGCGCCACGAACTTGGGGTCGCCCGTGCGGCGCCGCAGCCGGGCACCGATCGTGACCTCGATCTCGACGATGTGCCGGTCGGGATCCGCGAGCATCTCGGCGATGACCTGGTCGTCCAGCACGAGCGCCTCGAGGTTGTCCCGCACCGCCTGGACGGTGACGTTCTCGTGGATCAGCTCGATGGTCTTGGCGCCAAGGCTGTGCCAGAGCAGGCGCCCGTTACCAGACGGCGGCTTGAGCGACTCGTACACCGCGGCGAGCCACCGGTAGTCGTCCTCGTACTCGGTCAGCACCGGGTCGGGTGAGAGGGCCTCCCACACGAGGGCCAGCTGGGAGAAGTCGCTGGCGAACTTGTCGCGCTTGTCGTTGTCGGGCAGGCACTGCTGCGCTGCGAGGAGCCCCTCCCAACCGGGGACGCTGCGGTCCACTCCGGGGAAGTGCGACAGGCAGGTCGCCATCATCGTGGGCAGCTCGTCCTTGAGCTCGTCGATGTTGGCCACGACCTTGGTGATCGACTCGTCATCGAACGCGAGTGCCTGGGCCACGTCGTCGAAGATGCCGAGGTAGTCGACGATCAGCCCATGGGACTTGCCGGGCGCGGGCCGGTTGGTTCGGCAGATCGCCTGGAGCAGCGTGTGGTCCCGCAGCAGCTTGTCCAGGTACATGCACTGCAGGCTCGGTGCGTCGAACCCGGTGAGCAGCTTGGCGGTGACGATCAGGATCTTGAGTGGGTCGGCCGGGTCGCGGAACCGGTCGAGGAGCGCCTCTTCCTCGTCCTTGGAGCGCCCGAAGCGGTCCTTCCAGTCCTGGGACGCGCCGTGGCCGACGGACATCACCACGGCGGTCTCGATGCCGTCGGGGAGGATCTCGTCGAGCGCTTCCTTGTAGAGGACGCAGGCCTCCTGGTCGATGGTGACGACCTGGGCGCCGAAACCCTCGGGGGCGACCTTGTCCTGGAAGTGCCGGGCGATGTCCTCACACACGGCGCTCACTCGTGCCGGTGCCTTCACCAGCAGAGCGAACCGACCGGCACGCTTGGAGACCTCGGCGCGTTCGTCGTCGGTGAGGTGCTTGGTGAGCTCGGCGAACTCTGCGTCAAGGGTGGCTCGGTCGATGCGGAGGTCAACCGAACGCGCCTCGAAGTGCAACGGGAGAGTGGCACCGTCGCGAATCGACTCCTCGAAGCTGTAGCGGCTCATGTAGCCGCCCTCATCATCGTCGGACCCGAACGCGTAGAACGTGTTGCGGTCCCGGGTGTTGATCGGAGTGCCGGTGAGGCCGAACAGGAACGCGTTCGGCAGCGCGTCGCGCATCTGCCGGCCGAGGTCGCCCTCTTGGGTGCGGTGCGCCTCGTCGACCAACACGATGATGTTGTCCCGCTCGTTGAGCACCCCGCCGGCCTCGCCGAACTTGTGGATGGTGGTGATGATCACCTTCCGTGCGTCACGGCCGAGCAGCTGGCTGAGCTCACCGCGGCTCTCGGCGGCGACGGTGTTGGGCACGTCGGCGGCGTTGAACGTGGCGGTGATCTGGGTGTCCAGGTCGATGCGGTCCACCACGATCAGCACGGTCGGGTTGCCGAGCTCGGGGTGCAGGCGCAGCTTCTGTGAGGCGAACACCATCAGCAGCGACTTGCCGGACCCCTGGAAGTGCCAGATCAGGCCCTTGCGGATGCGGCCCTCGATGACCCGCTGCACGATCTGGTTGGCGGCTTCGTACTGCTGGAACCGGGCGATCAGCTTGATCTTGCGGCGCTGCCGATCGGTGGCGAACGTGGTGAAGCTCTGGGCGATGTCGAGCACCACCTCCGGACGCAGCATCGACGCGACCGCCAACTCCACCTCACCCAGTCCGGGCAGCCCGGCGCTGCCGGCTCGCCATGGCGCCCACAAGTCCAGCGGCATGCGGATCGACCCGAACCGGTACTCCTTGCCCTCGGTGGCGAACGAGAACACGTTCGGCACGAAGAACCCCGGGGCGTTCACCTCGTAGTCGTCATGGATCTGCGCCGCGCCGTCGATCCAGGTGACTGATGGACGCACCGGCGTCTTGGCCTCGCCGAGCACCAGGGGCAGGCCATTGACGAACCCGACAACGTCGAAGCGCTTCTCCGGGCCGGCCGTGCAGGTCACCTGGTTCGAGACGATGAACGAGTTGTTCAGCGGGTCCTCGAAGTCGATGAGGCGCACCGTGACGTGCTCGCCGTCGGGCCCGAACGGCATCGACTGCTCGCCGCGAACCCAGCGCATGAACTCCTCGTTCGAGGCGACCAGACCCGCACCTGCGACGCCGAGCGTGACGGCGCGGAGGCGGTAGATCACTTCGTCCCCGCGGTCGGGAGACGCCGCAATCTCCGGGTTCAGATGTACCAGCGCCTCCCGCACCATCTGCTCGACCATTACGTCCGAGCTCGATCGTTGGAGCGCCGGGCCGTGCACGTAGGTCCAGCCCGCAGCAACCATGCGGTCCAGAAGGAACTCCTCGACAGCGTTGGCCTCGTTGAAGGTCACGTCGGCTCACCACGCAGTAGCGCTTCGCGCAGCACGCCGCCGATGTCCCTTACACGAGCCTGCTTCTTGACGATCGCACCACACAGGTCCTGGATAGCCGCCAAGGGCAGCAGCAGCTCGCGCTGTTGGTCGAGAGATGGAACCCGAACAGAGAGTCGCTTGAGGTCCGAACCAGCGATTCCGGAGACGGCCCCCTTCCGGACGATCGACTTCAGAAGCCGACGGCCACCCGAAGAGTGCAGGTAGTGAAGCAAGAAGCTCGGTTCGATCTCCTTGGAGTCAACCCTGACCCGAATGATCGAGGACTCAAAGACCGCAGGGCGCTCAAGTCCACCCACCATCACACAGCGGCCAGCACCTTCAAGTACGACCGACCGACGGGCGAAGAGCAGATCGCCAACGTCGAGCTCGAACTTCGTGCGGATGGCGTCGTCCAGGGTGACCGACTCGGCCGGCGCCAACGTGGTCGATACCGCATCGCCGAACATGACCGACATCCCGACGTACCCGAGGTCGCCAACTCTGTCGTTCTTGGCCACAGTGACACCGTTCTGAGGACCAATCGCTGCGAGATCGGCGATCGACCGCTCTGCTGACTCGGCCGAGGCGGCGAAGAGTGAGTCCCTCAGTGACGACTCGAGCTCGCCAGCCCGCCTTCCCAGGGTCTCGAGCCTGGACGCAACGAGGTCGTGCGCTGTCATCGCGAGAACTACCCGCTTCTGCTCATCCAGGGGCGGGAGGGCGAACTCGTACTTGGCGAGTTCCTGCCACTTCGTCCGCGGCGAGAGTGAACCCGCTGAGGTACCGAGTGCGTGATCGAAGAAGCCGTCTGACTGAACGAGGTAGGGCAGGAACTCCGGCAGCAGACCGGGCGATGACGGTTCGAACACGAGGATGTCGCCCGAGCAGAGCCGTCGAAGTCCGGGACAGCAACCTTGCGCTGGTATGCGCGCCGCTTGCCGAAGAGAACCTGTCCGGCCTTGAAGGTGCGCGTGAAGCTCGTGCCATCTGGCAGGTCGGCGAGCTCGTCCCAGCGGCGGAGGGGAAGGGATTCGGGGTCCAGGTGATCAAGACCCACCACTCGTTCGAGCCCGTCTATTGCTGGATTCTTCGTCGTGTTCTTCACGTCTCGTACGACGTCGCCGAACTTGGCCTCCCGCCAGCCGGGCCGCAGCTGCTCGGCGGTCATGAGGTCGCGTCCTCGGTCTCGAGGAGCGTGAGCAACTCAGCTGCTGCGGCGCGTAGTTCGGCGGAGCTGGCCCTCCACGCAGCAACAGCTTCAGCGAGGTCCCCTGCACCGTTGCCCGCTGCGGCCGCACGCTTGACGTAGAGCGGGATGGACAGCTTGTGCTGCTGCTTGGCGATCTCGTCGATGGTGGCGACCGCAGCAAAGCCGTCCTCGTTGTCGAAGGCGCGATAGGCGTTGGTGATGCGGGCGATGTGGGCCGGGGCGAGGAAGCTCTGGGCTCGTTCGCGAGTGACCTGGTCGACAGCATCGATGAACAGGACCTTGCCCTCGCGGTCCTTGGGCTTGGAGGTGCGGCAGATGACGATGCAGGCCTCCATGGGTGAGTTGTAGAAGAGGTTGGGACCGAGGCCGATCACGGCGTCGATGACATCCGCGTCGACCATCTTCTGGCGCATGTCGGCTTCTTCGTCGCGGAACAGGACGCCATGGGGGAAGAGGATGGCGCAGCGGCCGGTCGTCGGGTCGAGGCTGGCGAGGATGTGTTGCCAGAACGCGTAGTCGGCCCGGCCCTGGGGCGGAGTGCCGAAGGTGTTGCGGCCCCACGGGTCGGACTGCCAGGCGGTGCGGTCCCACGCCTTGATCGAGTACGGCGGGTTGGCGAGGGAGACATCGAAGCGGCGGAGGCGGTCGCCGTCGAGAAACGCTGGTTGGGCGAGGGTGTCGCCGCGCACGACGTCGAAGTCCTCGATGCCGTGCAGGAACAGGTTCATGCGCGCGATGGCCGAGGTGGTGAGGTTGCGTTCCTGGCCGTAGAGCCGGAGGGTGCGGTGCTCCTTGCCCTGCCGGCGGAGCTCATCTGCAGCGGAGAGCAACATGCCGCCGGTGCCGCAGGTGGGGTCGTAGACGCTCTCGCCGGGCTGGATGTCGAGCATCTGGGTCATCAGGTGCACGAGCGTGCGGTTCGTGTAGAACTCCGCCGCGGTGTGGCCGGAGTCGTCCGCGAACTTCTTGATGAGGAACTCGTACGCGACGCCGAGTTCGTCCTCGGGGACGTTGGCGATGCTGAGCGTGACACCCGAGTAGTGCTCGACGAGGTCGCGCAGGGTGGCGTCGGGGAGCCGGTCCTTGTTGGTCCAGGGCGCGTCGCCGAACACGCCGGCGAGGCGGGGGTTGACGCGTTCGATCTCGCGCATCGCCTTGGCGATCGCCGCGCCGACGTTGGTGGTAGTGGCCCTGACGTCGGCCCAGTGGGCGCCGTCGGGGATCTGGAAGCGGTGCTGCTCAGGGAGCGCTGCGTACTCGGCGTCGCCGCCCGACTCCTCGAGGGCTGCGGCGAGCTCCTCGTCGTAGACGTCGGAGAGCCGCTTGAGGAACAGCAGCGGGAAGATGAAGGACTTGTACTCGCCGGCGTCGATCGTGCCGCGCAGGAGCGTGGCGGCACCCCACAGGTAGGTCTCGAGTTCGCCTTGGGTGATGCGGGTGCCGGTCATGCCAGTCCCCGTTCGACGAGGAGCTTCTCGAGCTTCGCTTCGGCTTCCCAGGCGGCGTCGAGGGCGTCTTTGAGCGCTGCGGTGGCCTCGGCGACGGTCGGGATCTCTTCGTTGTCGATGGGTGCGATGTAGCTGGCGAGGTTGAGGTTGCCGTCCTGGGCGCGCACCTCATCGAGGGTGACGACTCTGGCCCGGCCCTCTGCGTCGGCGAACTCCCGGTACAGGTGGAGCAGCTCGGTGACGTGTTCGGGTTCGAGGGTGTTCTGGTTGCGGCCGCGGCGGAACAGGTCGGCCGCGTCGACGAGCAGGATCTTGCCCTTGTGGTCCTCTGGCTTGCGGCGCCGTGCGACGACGATGCACGCTGCGAGCCCGGTGCCGTAGAAGAGGTTCGGTCCGAGCCCGATGATCGCTTCGATCAGGTCCTGCTCGACGACCGTCGACCGAATGCTCTGCTCCGTTCCTGCCCGAGTGAGCGCCGCGTAGGGCAGCACGACGGCGAGTCGGCCGGTCGCGGGTGCCATCGAGGCGATCATGTGCTGGACCCACGCCCAGTCGCCGTACTTCTTCGGCGGCGTACCGGCAATGTTGCGGCCCCAGGGGTCCGACGGCCACGCGTCCTCTCCCCAAGACTTGAGGCTGAACGGCGGGTTCGCGATGACGCAGTCGAACGTGGCGAGTCGGTCACCGGTAAGGAACGCCGGGGCTCGCAGGGTGTCGCCACGGATGACCTGGAAGTCCTCGGCCCCGTGCAAGAACAGGTTCATCCTGGCGATCGCGGCGGTGGTGAGGTTCTTCTCCTGGCCGTAGAGGCGGCCGAGCATGAGGCGTTCGTCGCCGCCCTGCGCGGTGACGTGCTGCAGCGTCTCGAGGAGCATGCCGCCGGTGCCGCACGCCGGGTCGTAGACGGTCTCGCCCTCCTTGGGGTCGAGCATCTCGACCATGAGCCGGACCACCGAGCGCGGGGTGTAGAACTCGCCGGCCTTCTTATTGGTGAGGTCGGCGAACTTCTTGACCAGGTACTCGTAGGCGTCGCCGAGCACGTCGCTGGGCACCGATTCGTTGGACAGATCCATGCCGGAGAAGTGGTCGACCAGGTTGACCAGCAGCTCGTCGGAGAGTCGCTCCTTATTGGTCCACTGCACGTCGCCGAAGATGCCGTAGAGCGTGTCGGGATTGGCTTGTTCGATTCCGCGCATCGCTGTGGTGATGGCGGCGCCGACGTTGGTGGCCCGGGCACGCACGTCGGACCAGTGGCACCCCTCGGGGATCTGGAAGCGGTGCTGTTCGGGCAGCGATGCGTACTCCTCGTCACCGCCGGACTCCTCCAGGGCTGCGGCGCGCTCTCCGTCGTAGACGTCGCTGATCCGCTTCAGGAACAGCAGCGGGAACACGTAGGCCTTGAAGTCGGACGCGTCGACCGGGCCGCGCAGGATGTTGGCTGCGTCCCACAGCCACGACTCCAGGGACCGGTCGGAAACGGAGGCGAGGCTCATCGGAACACGCCCGCCCGACTGATCACGGCGTCAGGAGCCTCTTCGACAACGACTACTTCCACCACAGTCCCTCTCCTGGGCCGACATCATTCCACTTCGGTGTGACAGCCACCGACCTCGACGAACCAGAACTCGTCAGTGCCGGCCCGTTTCTCGATCGAACTGCACGGTGACGTCCAGCTCGAGGACGTGCCCTATCTCGGCGATGTCGTCCAGGCGCATCCACACGTCGCCGGCCAGCACGCCGCGAAGCCGCTCGTAGGAGAGCTGTCGATACCGGCGGCAGAGCTCGGCGAGTGTCCCAGCCTCGCTGTTGGCGATGGCATCGCGAATCTGTTGAGCGATCTGGTGCTGGAGGAGTGCTGCTCGCAGTCCGCCGTCGGTGCCGTCCTCGGGCACGGCCCACGCCCCCGCTTGGGGTGTTCCGAACGGGTTGATGACGGCGCGGCGAGCAGTCGAGGACGGCCGCGGCTCGGCATAGGCGGAGGGTGGGAGCTTCCTTGGCACGCCCACACGGTACGCCGCGGTCCTTCTCTGTCACAGGCTTGAGATATCTATTACCTGTCTCATGTTATACCCGCATAATACAGACAGCTTCTTGCGGATGCGGACCATCAGGTGAACGGCGTCCGCAGGGGCGGACACTTCGGGCCATCTCCGGGCCCGGTGTCAGAAGGGAGGGCCCATGGCCCAGAAGGAGATCCGACCCAGCCAGCAGCTGCACGCGCTGACCGTCGGCGACCGCGCCCACCGGATCGCGGCGCGGGCGCTGCACGCAGGGGTCCCGGATTCGAGGAGTCAGCGGGTGCTCGAGCTCAGCCGTCACGCACGGTCGGTGTTCGAGGCGCGGCCCGTCGAGTACCGCTCCCGCGAGGCCCTCGTGACGGCGACCACGGCGGCTGGCGTGTACCTGCACCGGTTCCGCCCGCTGCTGCCGTGGCGGTTGCTGGGCAGCGAGTTGCCGATCGATGGATGCCGTTTCGACTTGGTGCACGAGCTGGACGGAGATCTCGTCCTGGTCGACGAGCTGAAGCTCGGCGTCGGCCGAGCCAACGAGGCAGCGGTGCGCAAGCAGATCGACCGCTACGTCGAGCTCGGCTCGGCGGAGTGGGGGTCACGGTTCGTCGGGGTTCGCCTCTGCGCGATCCACGAACCGACCCAGAGCCGCTTGTACGCCCCGGGCCGGCAGCGGTCCGTCCTCCTCACCGACAGCGACCTCGATGCCGGGGTGATGGTCCGATGACGACGCACGACCCCTCTGCGATCCAGGGGGCCATCGACCACCTTCGGCGTCTCGCCAGCGAGAACGACGGCCGGATCCCCACCGATGTCGTCCGGGCGACGGCGCAGCGGTTCGAGTGCACGGAACGCACGGTGTGGAACTGGTTGAAGAAGGGCCCGCCCGCTGGCAAGGAGCCGCGCGAGTTGTCGAGGGAGGCGCAGGTCGCCATTGCGGCTGCCCACGGGAACCTCAAGCGGGCGTGGCAGGAGCTGCACCAGGCCGGGTTGTACGAGTGCTCCTACCGCCAGTTCGTGCGCGATGTCCGCAACCTCTCCCCCGTGACCTCCGAGGGCCTCACCAAGGGTGTCAAGGCTGCGATGCAGAAGGGCCTGTACCTCGAGGGCAGCAGCACCGGGCGACTCGACCGGGTCATCTTCGACCACACCGAGGCGGATGTCCGTCTCCAGCGCGTCTACCGGGGTGAAGTGGAGACCTACCGGCCATGGGTCACGCTGTTGGTCGACAGCCACACCCGCTTCCTTCTCTCGTGCGTCGTCACCGAGGGCGACGGCTTGCGTGGCGACCCCAACACCGAGGTCCTCGTGGCCATGATGGCCAGCGCGATCCGGGGCGCCGAGGCAGCTGATGGCACCTTCGTGGGCGGCGTCCCCCGGCTCGTCCAGTGTGACAACGCCAAGGCCCACCTCGCGGAGGCGATGCTCAACGGCTACCTCCACCTCGGCATCGCGAATCACCTCATTCGCCCTGGGTCACCCTGGGAGGACGGGCGGGTGGAGCGTCTGATGCTGACCTTCAAGGAGGAGTTCCTCGCCGGGCTCCCGGGTTTCACCGCGGCACTCGGCGACCGGTACGACCACGAGCCATGGAAGCCCGGCGACTGCCTGACGACCGAGGAGTTCGTCGCCCGACTGATGGAGTGGGTGGACGTCTACAACTACGAACGCGTCCACTCGTCGCTGGGCATGACTCCGTTCGAGGCGTGGCGGGCCGACACCACGGTGATCGAGCGCGTGGAGGACAGCCTCATCCGCCACGGGTTCCTCGCTGTCGCGAACGGCCGGAAGGTGAGCAAGAACGGGGTCCGATTCAAGGGGTCCGACTACGTCCACGAGAAGCTCGCCCGGCTGGTCGGCAAGAAGGTGTCGATCCGGTACCTGCCGAACGATCGCTCGTTCATCGACGTGCACGTGGACGGCGAGTACGTCTGCACCGCCGTGCCGCACACCCGACTGTCCAAGGACGAGCGGCTCCAGATCATCAGGAACCGGGGCAACGAGATCGCCAAGGTCGACCGGATCATCAAGCGCTCCAGGAAGCGCTTCGAACAGCGCGAACTGGAGGGGAACCCGCTGCTGTCACCCGAACGCGACCCCGAGTCCCCCACCCGGGTGATCGACGAGGGCGCCGACGACGACTTCCTCGCCTTCGCCGAGCAGGCGGCGACTGATGGACAGGAGGCGGAGAAGTGACCGCCGTCATCGCGGTCGCCGAGCATTTCCGTGCGCCGCGGCCGGAGCACCTGCCGGGACTGACCGAGGCCGCCATCGTCGACACGCCGGGTCTGCGAGAGATCCGCCTGGCGGTGAACCAGCTGCACGAGTCCGGCGGGATCGTCCTGATCGACGGCAAGCCGGGGGTCGGCAAGACCTTCGGCACGCGCCATGTGCTCGGCGGGCTCGACGTCCGTGTGCACTGGGCCGACATGCCGGACACGCCGAAGGGCAAGGAGGCGAACGCTCGCATCTTCACCGCTGTCACAGGCCAGCGGCCGCCGATGCGCATGACCGAGTACGCCCTCACAGAGGAGACCGTCGACGTCTTGGACGGCCTCAAGGCCGTGCTCGTCATCGACGAGGCGCAGAACATGACCCGCAGCGCACTCCGCCAGATCCGCTACCTGCACGATCGACCGAGCACCAAGGTGCTCCTGGCGCTCATCGGGACCGGCGTGAACTCAGCCGTTCGCCAGGTCCCAGAGCTGGACAGCCGGGTCTCTCGCCGGATCAAGGTGAAGGAGCTGACCGGGTCCCAGATGAAGGCACTCCTTCCTCAGCTGCATCCGGCGCTGGAGGCAACGCCGCTGGACGTTCTGGTGCAGCTGGGCGAGTACGCCAAGGGGAACCTGCGCAACTGGGCCCGGATCCTGGAGGTTGCGAACAGCTTCCAGCTCGACCCGGCGAACGGCATCGACGTCACCGCCGCACGGCACATCATCCGGGCGATCACCGGGGGTGC
The DNA here is from genome assembly GCA_964420125.1 of uncultured Microthrixaceae bacterium. GTDB lineage: Bacteria > Actinomycetota > Acidimicrobiia > Acidimicrobiales > Microtrichaceae > CAYQQQ01. The sequence continues at coordinate 77,640 of CAYQQQ010000008.1, read as the reverse complement.
GTCATGAACCGCCTCATGCGCGTTTCAACCCTTGGCGACCCGATCGCAGTCGATCGCGAGTTGGAGATCGCTCGCTGCGGGTGGGCCGTCCTTCCGGTGCGCCCCAACTTCAGGGAGAGCGGCCAGGTGTTGTGGTCCGACCTTGTGCAGGCACTCGGCCACGAGGTGACGTCCTCGTTCCGGGGTAGGGCCGACGCCAACTCGAAAGCCATCGCTCTGTCGTGGCTCGCCGCCGGCCCGGTCGATGAGCTGGTCGTCGCGGGCGCGCACCTGCTCCCCCCGAAGTCGTTGACCGAGCTCGTGACCGTCGTGACCGCTGCGGGCGTTCGGGCCTGGCTCCTGTACGACATCGAGCCATGCGACGAGCGAGAGGAAACCGAAGGACGGCTCGGCCCGACGCCCGTTGACCTGACGGAGTTCCTCAACCGCCGCCGCCAAGCCCCCGGGCCCCTCGAAGATGCGACATCGGAACCGTTTCCCACCGTGCCGGATGTCCACTTCATGGGGTTCCTCGACACCGCCGACCGTGTGGTCGTTGCGGAGCAGCACGACCGGGTGCATCGCAGCTACTCCGACGGACTGGAGCAGATGGGGTCGAAGCTGGTCGGACGAAGCGAGATGGATGAGCCGACCCTTGCGATGCTGCTCCACGAGATCACGCATGACACCAACGACCTCAACGAGCTGACCTGCCTGGTCAAGGGTGCACAGGCCGCCTCGCTCCAACAGGGATGGTTCGCCCGGGTGGACGTGGCGCAATGGGCCCGTCGCGGCACGCTGACGGGACTCAGCCAGACGTTCAGCCAGAAGGACTGGGCAGCGATCAGCAGGCTGTACCGACCCCATGAAGCCGCTGCATGTGCGCTCTCTGCGATCGGCATCAGCCCGGAGGAGATGCCAGATGTGACCACCGGCGAGATCAGCGATGACGGCAGCTCCGTCAGCCACGACGCCACAGAGCACCCTGTTCCCGAGCCAGCTCGACAGCTGCTCCTCGCGCAGTTGGTCTACCGGGAGTTCCTCGACGTGGCGGGCGACAACTTCCTGGCGGGGCCCAGCCAACCGCGGACCAACGCACTGTGGGCGGGGCGGCTCCTCCTGACGGTCACGCGAGACACCGGCGTGCTGTTGCGGGGTTGGAACGGCAGTCGGAAGTCCCTGAAGTCGGCGGGCTGGACGCATCGCCTCGGCCTCTCGGTCACGAGGTTGGCATCGTGAAGCTGAACGCGAAACTGCTCCGCACCCGCCGAATGGAACTTGGCCTCACCACGCGGGCAGTCGCCCGTACCGCTCGCGTGTCTCAGCCGGTCGTGAAGCGACTCGAGCAGACCGGTGACGCGGCCGTGCTCCAGGTAGAAACCCTCGGCGCCATTCTCGAGTCCCTGTCCCTCGACCTGACCGAGGCCCTCGAGACGCGGCCGACGACGCACGCTCCCGATGACCTCGTGAGCCAGGTCGGTGCGCTACTCCAGGACCGCGGACGGGGTGTTCCGCTGCCCGAGGTCGCCGTGGTGGTCGGCCGCAGCCTCGACGACGTGAAGGACGCGGTGGACGCCCTGGACGAACGGCTGCGACTGGCAGGGCTGCGCGTCAACCACGCGACCACCGGCATCTCGATCGTGCCCGCAGTTCGACCCGATGCCGGCTCGGGGTCGAGCCGCGAGCGCGCCCACTACCTGTCGAAGCTCAACCAGAGCGACATGGCCCTGATCTACCGGATCCTCATGGGCCGTGTACCAGCGAACACCGTCGCGGCGACCAACAACGGGAACGTCAGCCTGAGCCGCCTCGAGGGAGCCGGCCTGGTCGTCAACGAGTCGAACGAGCTCAAGCTCACCCAGCGGGCCAGGACGGCCCTGGGACGGCTGTCGGAAGGTTCACTGTGACTAGCGCGCTTCCGGAGGATCTGGACCGGCTCCCGTGCCCGAGTACCTTGCCTTGGCGGCCTTGAGCGAGGAGAGATCGTGAGCGTCTTGGATGACTACTTCCGAATCGGCCCCAGTCCTCAATCTGACGGGTCGAACCTCTGGTCATCACTCGAAGCCGCGATCCGTGACGCCAGATACGTCACCGGTCGAGACGAGATCACCGGCAAGGTGACAGATGAACAGCGGACCCAACGGTGGCTCGGAGCTGCCGGCTATCTGTCGCTGCTCGATCAGTTGGGCTCTGCGGTTGTCCCGGTCGGACGCGCTACCCCCAAGTACGCCGGTCAGCGGTTTGCGCTAGCAGCGAGGACATTCGGCGGGATCACCGGCGATGAGAAGGATGCGCTATGGGCCCTCCGGAACTCGCTGGTGCACGACTTCAGTCTCATCAACATCCCGGCGAACAAGAAGGGCCCTACTCTTCGGGCATTCAGTCTCACCGCCGTCGAGCATGAGTGGATGGTGCGTCACCCTTCCACGAGATGGAATGGGCGCTTCCCGGTTGCGAGCCGCAGCAAGACCAAGGTGAACGTACGAGAACTTGCTGAACGAATCGAGGAAGCGGTCGCAAACGCGCGGAAGATGCACGGCAACGGCGAGCTCGAGGCCGCCGTGCCCCGACGCGAGTTCGAGTCGCGCTACTTCATCCGGATCACTCCGTTCTCAGCGAGACTCCCGCTGTCCTGAGCGAGTCATCTGGATTCGTGCCCTGGTGGGCGTGCCAACTACGCCTGCGCCTGCTTGCACCGCGGTCGGCCTGAATCTTCTGGAACGCCTGCCTGGGACGGAACTCGTCATCCGCTGGAGCACACTTCTGAACAGCGATGTCACCGACTGAATCCCAGGTGTCACCTCACTGAAGTTCGGATGGCATTCCCACTGAAATCTCGGAGTCACTCGACATCAGCTGCAGCCGCTGGTGGTGCCGCACTCGGTGCACACGAAGCACGATCCGGCGCGGGTCATGGCGACCCCGCAGGACATGCACAACGGCGCATCGCTGGCCGGTCGGCGCACCGCTCCCGCCCCGCTGCCCGAGTTGCCGATCTCGACGCGGTGCGAGGGCGGGTCGGCGGGCAGGTCGTGACCCTGCTGGGTGGGGATCGACGACTCCTCCACTCCCGGCAGCGTCGGCTGGACGCGCTCGGAGGTGCCCAGCACCCCCAGGCCGATGCGCACCTCGTAGGGGAGGTACTCCAACGCCAGATGCCGGAAGAGGTAGTCGATGAGGCTCGATGCGATGCGCACCTCGGGGTCGTCGGTCATGCCGGCCGGTTCGAAGCGCATGCCCACGAACGCCGCCACGAACGCCTCGAGCGGCACGCCGTACTGCAGACCGTGGCTCACCGAGATGGCGAAGGCGTCCATGATGCCCGCCAGCGTGCTGCCCTGCTTGGAGACCCGGATGAACAGCTCGCCCGGACGGCCGTCGTCGTACTCGCCGACGGTGACGAAGCCCTTGCAGTCGGCCACCCGGAACTCGAAGGTGCGGGATCGACGGGTGCGGGGCAGGCGCTCGCGGATCGGTCCCATCTGCGTCTGCAGGCGGGCCATCGCCTCGGCCACCGCCGCCTCGCTCAGATCGACCTCGCCGGCGACCCGGGGCGTGTCGGCAGCGGCCGACGCGGAGGTGCCGATGCTGAGCGGCTGGGCGACCTTGCAGTTGTCGCGGTACAGCGCCACGCACTTGATGCCCATGCGCCAGGAGTCGATCAGGAGCTGCTCCACCTCGTCGACGGTGGTCTGCTCGGGCAGGTTCACCGTCTTGGACATGGCCCCGGAGAAGAACGGCTGGATCGCCGCCATCATGCGGAGATGGCCGCCGTAGGAGATCACGGTGCCCTCCTCCACGCTCTCGCCCATGGCGCAGGCGAACACCGGCAGGTGCGCAGGGTCGAGGTACGGCGCTCCGAGGATCGTGTGGTGCTCGGCGATGTGGGCGATGATCTCCGCCACCTGCTCGTCGCTGTAGCCCAACCGGCGCAGGGCACGCGGCACGGTCTGGTTCACGATCTCGAGGGTGCCGCCACCGACCAGCTTCTTGTGCTTGACCAGACCCAGATCGGGCTCGATCCCCGTGGTGTCGGCATCCATCATGAAGGAGATGGTGCCGGTGGGTGCGGCCACGCTGAGCTCGGCGTTGCGTCCTCCGTGCACGGCCAGGCGGTCGCCAGCTTCCTCCCACAGCGACACCAGCCACTGGTTGAGGTCGGTCTGCACCTCGACCGCATCGACGGCACGGGCGGCCTGGAGGTGCAGGTCGTACACGTTCTGCCAGCCCGAGGCGTCGCCCTCGTAGAGCGGTGCCGGCCCGAGCCGCTCGGACAGCTCGGTGGAGCGCACGGCGGCGGCGCCGGTGAGGATCCCGGTGACGGCGGCGGCCCACGCCCTCCCGTCGGGCGAGTCGTAGGGGAGGCCGAGCGCCATCAGCGACGCGCCGAGGTTCGTGTAGCCGATCCCGATGTCACGAGCGGCGCGGGCCTGGCGACCGATCTCGGGAGTGGGGTAGTCGGAGCCACCCACCAGGATGTCCTGGGCGGTGACGACCACCCGCACGGTGTGGACGTAGCCCTCCACGTCGAAGGTGCCGTCCTCGGAGAGGAAGCGCAACAGGTTGATGGAGGCGAGGTTGCAGGCGCTGTTGTTGAGGCGGAGGTGCTCCGAGCACGGGTTGCTCGCCTCGATGCGGCCGGCGTTGGGCGTGGTGTTCCAGCGGTTGATGGTGGTGTCGAACTGCACGCCGGGATCGGCGCACTCCCAGGAGGCCTCGGCGACCTGGTGCAGCAGCTCGCGTGCCGACACCATCTGCACGACCTCGCCCGTGGTGCGCGAACGGAGCGCCCACTGGTCGCCGTCGATCACCGCACGCATGAAGTCGTCGGTCAGACGGACGGAGTTGTTGGCGTTCTGGTACTGCACGGAGAACACGTCGCTGCCGTCGAGGGTCATGTCGAAGCCGGCCGCCTCGAGCACGCGCGCCTTGCGCTCCTCGATGGCCTTGCACCAGATGAACTCCTCCACGTCGGGGTGGTCGACGTCGAGGATCACCATCTTCGCTGCCCGACGGGTGGTGCCGCCGCTCTTGATGGTGCCTGCGGAGGCGTCGGCGCCGCGCATGAAGCTCACCGGCCCCGACGGCTGGCCGCCGCCGTCGAGGCGCTCCTTGGAGGAACGGATGTGCGAGAGGTTGACCCCTGCCCCACTCCCGCCCTTGAAGATGACGCCCTCCTCGGAGTACCAGTTGAGGATCGAGCTCAGGGAGTCCTCCACCTCGAGGATGAAGCACGCGGCCGCCTGCTGAGCGGCGCCGGGCACGCCGATGTTGAACCAGACCGGGGAGTTGAAGGAGACCCGCTGGTGCAGCAGCAACCACCGCAGCTCGTCGGCGAACGTTCCGGCCTCCTCCTCGGAGGTGAAGTAGCCGGCCTCACCGCCCCACGCGGTGATGGTGTTCACCACACGATCGATCACCTGCCGGAGCGAGGACTCGCGACGAGGAGTTCCGAGGGGGCCACGGAAGTACTTCTGGGTGACGATGTTGCTGGCCGTCACCGACCACTCTGCGGGGAACTCCACCCCGGTCTGCTCGAAGGCCACGTGACCGTCGCGGTGGTCCACGAGACGTGCATCACGGCGTTCCCACTTCACCTCGTCGTAGGGCGAGACGCCCTCGGAGCTGAAGTGGCGCGCAAGGGCGCGGACAGGCTGGTCGGGCAGGACGGTCACTTGGCACTCCTCGGTGGTCGGTGATGGGACGAGAACGGGAGCCGGGGCGCACCCGCGGCGGGCATCGGCGGGTCGATCACCCACGACGTGGTGGTGACCGAGCTCGGCACCGGTCGCATCGCACCCTCCGGTGCGGAGGCTAGGGACCGGTGCCTGTGGCTCAAAAGAGGACAACGGTGTGGATTCCTGTGCACATCCCACGACCTCGTCGACGACAGACCCACGGAGAGGTCACGCGGAGTGGTGCCATGAAGGGTGGTTGCCTCCATTATCCCACCCACCGTCGCCACCTCCACTGCATCTCAGCGCGCGACGTGGCACTTCCTTCTCCACAAGATGAGGATAACCCTGTGGACGGAGCACCCGATACGGTCGGGGTATGCAGGAGCTGACACCGCAGGGCAGCGAGTGGGACCTGGCGCCGGCGACGTTGGTGGAGCACCTCGCCGCCGATTCCCCGAGCCCGCCCCAGGGACGGCCGTGGGTGACCACGAACATGGTCATGAGCATGGACGGCGCGTACTCGTCGAGCGGGACCTCCGGGGCGCTGAGCTCCGAAGCCGACCACGCCCTCTTCCTGGCGCAGCGATGGTTGGCCGATGCCGTGCTGGTGGGTGCGAGCACAGCGCGCGCCGAGCGATACCGACGTCCGAGCGTGGATCCGGCTGCCGAGGCGCTGCGCCGCCGACGGGGGCAGGCCGCCGCACCCCAGCTGGTGGTGGTCACGGGGTCGGGCAGGATCCCGGCCGATCAGCCGTTCCTCGAGGGTGAGGGACCTACGCCGCTGCTGGTGCATCCTGCCGCCACCGATGCGGAGGCGCTGCCCGAGACGCTGGACCACCTCTCGTGCGGTGAGGACCGGGTCGACATCGCCGAGCTCCTCGCCGAGCTCCACCGACGCGGCATGCGCCGCGTCGACTGCGAAGGAGGTCCCGGCTTGCTCGGACAGCTCGCCTCGCTCGACGCCATCGACGAGTTCCTCCTCACCCTCTCCCCGCAGCTGGTCGGAGGACCGACCGTCGGCCTGCTGGGTGGCGCCTCGGCCGCAGCGAGCTTCCGCCTGCACCGAGTGCTGCGAGATGGCGACCACCTGATGCTCTCCTACCGCTGCGACAGAGCACGCTGACGAGGCCGGCGGCGGCGCCGGGCACCACCGCTCCCCGCGGTGATCAGTGGCGACCCAGGGAGACGCCGACCCCGCGCGGCGGGGCTTGTCACGTGGAAAACGGCGCCGCCCCGAGGCCCGGCAGTGCATGGTTCCGAACATACCTGTGACCAAGTTGGCAGGGGTGGACCATCGCCGCGGTTTCCTCGGATGCCTCACCCGAGCGAAGGGAGGGCGACGATCTCACCCGGGCGGAGGTCTGCAGAGGAACCGTTGAGGGCTGCGAGGGCCTCGATCGCTGCCGATCGGCGGGCGACAGGGAAGTGCTCCTCGGCGATCGACCAGAGCGTGTCACCGGGGCCGACCACCACGAGCTCGCCGGAGGCCCTGGGTTCGGCGGGCGCGCTGGAAGAGGGCCACGGGAGGGCCCTGCCCCCCGCCAAGAGGGCTGCGGCAGCGGCCGTCACCACCGCGGCCCGCCGCCGGCCGATCCGCCCCCGGCCGACCGGCCGCAGCGCCCTCGAACGGGACGGCTGTGCACGAGCGGTGCTGTTCGATGGTGGTGAGAGCTCGAAGATCGCTGCCATGGGGACCACTCTCCCTCGGGGGTGTGACATCGGGATCGAACGGAGCAGCTGCGGAGGCGGCGGCCCTGCCAGGTCGGGCAGCGCGGCCGGAGACCTGGCCGCCCTGCCCGCTCCCGAACGCTCGTTCGAGACCAGCCTGCACGAACGTCCGTTCGCCGTCAAGGAATGATCCGAACAGATGTTCCACCACTCCCGGCGTGCTTCGTGCTACGGTCCAAACATCTGTTCGACCTCGTTCGGGAGGAACCCGTGATCGACACCCCCACCGGCCCCGCCGACCGCCCGGCCGACAAGCCGCTCACCCAACGCCAGCACGACGTCCTGGCCTTCATCGACCAGTGCGTGCGCGAGCGCGGCTACCCGCCCTCGGTACGGGAGATCGGTGAGGCGGTCGGCCTGAACTCGCCCTCCTCGGTGCACAGCCACCTCCACACCCTCCAGCGCCTCGGGTACCTGCGCCGCGACCCCACCAAGCCGCGCGCCATCGAGGTCACCGCCGACTCCGCCACCGGAGCGATGGCCGAGCGCCGGCCCACCCGCCACGTCCCGCTGGTCGGCGATGTCGCTGCGGGCACCGGCGTGCTCGCGCAGGAGCAGGTCGAGGAGCTCGTGCCGCTGCCTGCGGACTTCACCGGCGACGGCGAGCTGTTCATGCTGCGGGTGCGGGGGGACTCGATGATCGACGTCGGCATCCTCGACGGGGACTACGTGGTGGCTCGCGTCCAGGACGTGGTGAGCAGCGGCGACACCGTCGTGGCCGGCATCCCCGGGGAGGAGGCCACCGTCAAGACGTACCGGAAGTCGGGCAGCGGCATCGTCCTGGAGCCCGCCAACTCCGCCATGGAACCGATGCGCTTCGAACGGGGCGGGGTGGAGATCTTCGGCAAGGTGGTCACGGTGCTCCGAAAGCTCTGACCCCCCTACGCCGCCAGCCGATTCCCCCGGCCCGGGGTCAGCGGTCGCGGAGCCCCTTGCCCCCCATGATCCGCGGCACGCACGTGTCCACCCGATCCACACGGGTGGTGGCCTTCTTGGCCCCCGAGATGTAGAGGTTGTACTCCCGTCGGCGCCCGGGTGTCAGCGCCTCGAACGCCGTGCGCAGGTCGTCGTCCTGGTCGAGACGCTCCCGCAGCTCCTCGGCAAGGGCGAGCTGCGGAGGAGGATCCACCGTCCGGCCGGACGCCGCGATGTCGATCGCCTCCCGTAGATAGCGTTCGAGGATGTCAGCGCTGCGGGCGACCTCCGCTGTCGAGGTGAACTGCATGCGCCGGGCCGACCTGGAGTTCGGGCCCTGGTCCTGGAGCACCCCGTCGGGATCGCTCATGAGCGCGCCCTTGAAGAACATCAGCGCCAGGAAGTCCTTCATCTCCTGCATGATGGCCACGTTGACGCCGTCACGGCTGTAGCAGGGCTTGGCCCACTTGATCGACTCGTCCAGACCGCACCCGAGCAGGATCGGGCGCAGCTCGGCCATCACCTCCGGCCATCGCTGCGACCGCCCGATGTAGGTCCCGACCTCCGAATCCACCACGAATCGGAGGCTACGGGACCGGAACGTGGATCGGGCAGCGGCCACGCCCCGTCGCCCTGTGCACGCTGTGCAGCACCGGCGGGCACGCGACGCCCTCAGTTGGCGTGCAGCGCCTCGTTCAGGCCTTCCGACCAGGCACCTTCGCGCGCCAGCACCTCGACGGCGCCGGTGGTGGAGTTGCGCCGGAACAGCAGCCCGTTCGCCCCGCTGAGCTGGACAGCCTTCACCACCGTGCCGTCGGGGGTCGTGACACGGGTGCCGGCAGTGACGTACAAGCCTGCCTCCACGATGCACCCGTCGCCGAGGGAGATCCCCACTCCGCCGTTGGCGCCGATCAGGCAGCCTTCGCCGATGGAGATCACCTCCTTGCCTCCGCCCGACAGCGTGCCCATGATCGACGCACCACCGCCCAGGTCGGTGTTCGCCCCCACGACCACGCCGGCGCTGATGCGACCCTCGACCATGCAGGGCCCGAGCGTGCCGGCGTTGAAGTTGACGAACCCCTCGTGCATCACGGTCGTGCCCTCCGCCAGGTGGGCGCCGAGTCGCACCCGCGAGGCGTCGGCGATCCGCACTCCAGCAGGCACCACGTAGTCGCACATGCGGGGGAACTTGTCGACCCCGTGCACGCCCAGGGTGACGCCCCGGAGCCGGGCGGCCCTCTGTGCGGCGGCGAGGGAGCTCACCTCGCAGGGTCCCTCGGTGGTCCACGCCACGTTGGGCAGCAGACCGAACACCCCCTCGAGGTTCAGCCCGTGAGGAACGACGAGGCGGTGCGAGAGCAGCTGGAGCCGCAGGTAGACGTCGTGGGTGTCGACGGGGGCCTCACCCAGGTCACCGATGAAGCTCACCACCGGGACCTGGCGTGTCGGCAGGTGAGCGCTCGGACCCCCGCTGTTGGACAGCATGTGGACCGCCTCGAGCTCTGGGGGTGGCTCAGGGGTGTCGAGCAGGGCGGCGCCGAGCTCCAGGAGCTCGTCGAGCACCGGCTCATCGAGGACGTGGGTGACGCTGCCGCCTCCGTGACCGACCGCTTCGGCCACCAGCGCCGCCACGGCGAGTCCCGTCCCGCGGTCCACCGACGCGAACCAGGTGTCGAGCACCGTTCCTCCGTCGTCGGCGACCGTGGCCAGGCCCATGCCCCATGCGGCAGGGTCCCGGAACCCCGGACGGGTGCGCAGCGGATCGGCCATCGCCTCGAGCTCCTGGGGGTCAGCCGGTTGCGGCATGCTCACGTGCTGCTCCTCTGATCGTCGTTCCTGCAGCCAGGGTGCCGGCACGGCACCGGAAGGACCGTACCTCCCCGTCACGACCCGACTCGCCTCGCCCGTACCGGGTCGGCCCCCACCAGAACAGGGTCGTCTCCGCCGGTCCACACCGGGCCCGGGATCGGCCACCGCCCTCGGCCGACCACCTCACCAGCCGAGGCGGATGGCTTCGTCGAGGGTGGCGAAGGTCGACTCGAGCGACGCTCGCTGCACGCGCTCCTCGGGGGTGTGGGCGAGGGTGGAATCGCCCGGGCCGAGGTTGACCGCCGGCACGCCCAGCTCGGCGAAGCGGGCCACGTCGGTCCAGCCAAGCTTCGCGCTCACCTCCAGACCCCGCCGACGAACGATCCCGGCCACCAGGGGGTGCTCCAGAGCGGGCGCTGCCGCCACGGCGGCGTCGACGACCTCGAGCTCGTCGTCGTCGTCCATCGCCGGCTCCAGGAAGCTCCGAAGCCACGCAGTCGCCTCCTCGAGGTCGCGATCAGGGGCGAAGCGATAGGACACGACCACCGAGGCCAGGTCCGGCACCACGTTGCCGGCGACACCGCCCTCGACCCCCACCGCCTGCAGGGACTCCCGGAAGCGGCACCCGTGGATCTCCGGCTGGCGGGGCTCGTGGGCTCCCAGGAGCTCCAGCATCGGCCCCAACCGGTGGATGGCGTTGCGGCCCATCCACGGCCGAGCGGTGTGCGCCCTGCGGCCCCGAAGGGTGAGCCTCACCCGGAGCTGGCCCTGGCAGCCAGCCTCGATCTGGCCGTCGGTGGGCTCTCCCAGCACCGCGACGTCGCCGTGCAGCAGGTCGGGACGCTCGAGGACCAGCTGGCCGAGGCCGCTGTGCTCGGCGGCCACCTCCTCGCGAGCGTAGAAGACGAACGTCAGATCGACCGGAGGGTCGCGGTGCACCTCGGCCAGCGCCAGCATCACGGCGAGGCCGCCCTTCATGTCCGCCGAGCCGAGGCCCCACAGCGTGTCGCCCTCGATCCGAGGGACCGCGTTGCCGTTGGCGGGCACCGTGTCGGTGTGGCCGGCGAGCACCAAGCGGCGATCCCGGCCGAGCTGCGTGCGGGCCACCAGGTTGTCACCGACGCGGTCGAGCTGCAGGTGGGGATGCGCCGACAGCCGCGCCTCCAACCAGTCGGTGAGCGCCGCCTCCTGGAAGCTCTCCGAGGGCACGCCGACCAGCTCGGCGGTGAGCGACAGCAGGTCGGGAGAGGTGCTGGTCATCCCACCGTTGTAGCGGACCCGTGCGGCCCGGGCGCGACGGTCGCCGGCCAGGACGGACCTGAACGGCGACGCCGGCGACCGGTGGGGTCAGCCCTGCGAAGGCGGAGGGGGCGGAGGTGCACCACCGGGAGGCTGCGCCGGAGGGGGCGGAGGTGCACCACCGGGAGGCTGCATCGGCGGGGGCGGCGGAGCGCCACCGGGAGGCTGCATCGGCGGAGCCGGCGGGGCGCCAGGAGCCTGGCCGGGTGCCGGAGGGACGGTTCCGGGGGCCCCCATGGGCGGAGCTCCCATCGGAGGAGCGACCGCTCCGGTGGCCCCACCTGGAGGAGGTGGCACCGACCCGTAGGCCTGGCCACCGGCGACCGGCGGGAGGCCGCCGCCCATCTGGCGCTTCTTCCAGCTGCTGCGCCGCACCAGGCCGACGATCAGGAAGATGATGGCCAGCAGCAGGAAGAGCCCGCCGGCGAAGAACCCACCGGTCATCGCCAGGATGCCGGCACCAGAGCCCAGGAAGGACGGCAGGCGTATCACCGTGTACTCCCCTTCACCCTCGTTGCCGCACACGAGGGCGTAGGAGCCGTTCGCCTTCACGTCGAAGGTGAGGATCGTGGTGAAGTCCTTCTCGTTCACCGAGACGGTGGAGGTGCCACCGAGGTCGTCGAAGGTGATCTCCCCGCCCTCGTCGTCGGTGCCCTGGCACACGGCGTTCGAGGTGAGCAGCACCGCTGCCATGCCGTCGTCGCCGGCCACGAAGCTCGACTCCTGTCCCATCGGCACCGTGTCCGTCACATCGATGTCCTGTATCACCGAGATCAGCTGCGAGCAGCCGAACCCGGCCGCACCGCAGCCTGCGATCGACAACAGGAATGCGATCAGGGCGGCGATCAACCAGCCCTTCGGCTTCTTCGTTCCGTCGGCCATGGGACCTCCCATCGGGGGCGCGGTGCCGAAGCACGCGGCTGGATCGCTTCAGTATCACCCCCGCCGGGACGAAAGCGGTGGATTCTCCCCGGCCGCTGCCGCTCGCTCCTCCACGAGGGCCAGTCGGTCGTCGGGCTGCACCAAGGCCAGGCGCAGGTGCCCGGTCGCCACGTCGCCGTAGAACTCCCCGGGGCTGCCGACCACACCGAGGTGCTCCGCCAGCCAGGTCGCCAACGCCCACGAGTCACCCCCGGGTGCGGGGACCCACAGGTAGAACCCGCCACCCGGCATCGCCGCGGGCAGGTCCAGGCGACCGAGCAACGTCGCCAACCGCTCCAGACGGCGGCGATAGCGGGAGCGCTGCGCGTCGACGTCGTCCTGGTCCTCCAGCGCCACCACACCGGCCCCCTGGGCCGGCCCGGGCACCATCAGCCCGGCGTGCTTGCGGACCTCCGAGAGGTAGTGCACCAACTCCGCGTCACCGGCGTAGAACCCGACCCGGAGCCCTGCCAGGTTCGAGCGCTTGGACAGCGAGTGCACCGCCACGACCCCCTGGGTGCCGCACTCGAGGATGCTGCGCCCCGGCGAGCCACCGGGCACCGCCGGGGCGCCCTGCCAGGTGAACTCCACGTAGCACTCGTCGGAGAAGATCGGCACGCCGTGGCGGCGACCCCACTCTGCCACCGACTGCAGGTCGTCGAGACCTCCGGCGGGGTTGCCTGGCGTGTTCGACCACAGGCACAGCGCACGCGCGGCGTCCTCGGGGGCGATCGTCTCGGGCCGCAGCCGCCAGTCGTCGTCCATCGCCACGGCCACCGCCCGGCAGCCGGCGAGGGTGGCTCCCATGGCATAGGACGGATAGGAGACCGCCGGATAGAGCACCGTGTCGCGATCCGGCGAGCGCAGCCGCAGCCAGTGGGGCAGCCCGGCGACCAGCTCCTTGGTGCCCACGCACGCCGCGACCTGCGACGCCGGCACCTCCACGCCGAAGCGACGGGCCATCCAGGCAGCTGCCGCCTCGCGCAGCGCCGAGGTGCCCACCGACGGCGGGTAGCCCGCCTCGCTGCCCGAGCGGGCGAGGGCTTCGAGCACCGCTGCCGGCGGGGGGTCGCAGGGATTCCCCACCGACAGGTCGACCGCTCCGCCCTCGAGCCGGCCGGCGAGCCCGTGCAGCTCCCGGAGGCGGTCGTAGGGGTACGGCGGCGGGACGAACCCGCTCACCGGAGGAACTCCGCCCAGCGCTCCGCCTCCTGCTGGGGCAACCGGGCGGTGACACGCATCCCTTCGTCCCCCGGCTCCTCCTTCAGCACCTCGCCGTGTCGGTGGAGGGCGGCCACCACGTCGCCACGGTCCCAGGGAACCTCCAGCACGACCTTCGGGGTGCGGGCGCGCAGCCGGTCGCCGACGCGCAGGAGCAGCTCCGAGACCCCCTCCCCGGAGCGCGCGGAGACCGCCACGGACCCCGGGTGCTCCCCGGCGAGCCGCTTCGCTTCGGCCGAGCGGTCCAGCTTGTTGAACACCAGCAGCTCCTCGATGGCTCCACCGCCGATCTCTCCGATCACCTCACGCACCGCAGCGATGCAGCCGTCGGGATCCGGCCCGGCGCCATCCACCACGTGCACGAGCAGATCCGCCTCCAACACCACCTCGAGGGTGGAGCGGAACGCCTCCACGAGCTGGTGGGGCAGCTTCCGCACGAACCCGACGGTGTCGGTGAGGAGCACACCCTCTCCTCCAGGGAGCTCCAGGCGCCGGGTCGTGGCGTCCAAGGTGGCGAACAGGCGGTCCTCGACGAGGACTCCGGCGTCGGTGAGCCGGTTCAACAACGTGGACTTGCCGGCGTTGGTGTAGCCGACGATGACCACGTGGGGGATCCCCGCGCGGGTGCGCCCCTTGCGCTGCACCGCCCGGTGCTTCTCGATCTGGCGCAGGTCCGCCTCGAGCTTGTGGATCTGGCGTTCGATGCGACGCCGGTCGATCTCCAGCTGGGTCTCGCCGGGACCTCGCCGGGCACCGATGCCCCCTGCCTGCTGGGACAGCGAGAGCCCCTTGCCCCGAAGCCGTGGGAGCCGGTAGCGGTACAGCGCCAGCTGCACCTGGGCCTTGCCCTCCTGGCTGTGGGCGTTCTGGGCGAAGATGTCGAGGATGACGGCGGTGCGGTCGATGGCAGAGCGCCCCAGGAGCTTCTCCAGGTTCGATTGCTGGGCGGGGGTGAGCTCGTCGTCGAAGACGACCGTGTCGCAGTCGGTGAGCTCCGCCAGCTCGCGGATCTCCTCCGCCTTCCCCTTGCCCACGTAGGTGGCCGGATCAGGTGCGCTGCGCCGCTGCACGGTCCGCCCGACCTCGTCCGCGCCGGCGGTGTCCACCAACAGGTGCAGCTCGTCGAGCGAGGCCTCGACGGCCTCCGGATCGTGAGGGGGCAGATCCACCCCGACGAGCAGGATCCGCTCCCGGAACGCTCGCTCGATGAACGCCGCGGTCTCCCCGCCGAACTCCCCGAAGGCGCCACGATGGGACTCGTCCCCCCGCCGCCGATGTGTGTCGTGGTGCGGGCCGGTCACGGGGTGATCACCTCCGCCACGTACCGGGACGGACCGAGGAGGTGCACGGTCCCCTCGACCAGCTCCACCTGGGCCTCACCGCCGGGCATCTCCACCCGCACCCGTCCGTCGACCAGACCCCAGCCCTCTGCAGCCGCGACTGCCGCGCACGCCCCGGAGCCGCAGGCTTCGGTGATGCCCGAACCCCGCTCCCACACCCTCAGCTCCAGGTGGCCGGCGTCGACGACACGCACGAAGTGCACGTTGATGCCTTGCGGGTACCCCGACTCCAGTGCCCGCCCGTCCACGGCGAGCTCCACCGTGGAGGGGTCGTCCACGACCAGCACCAGGTGTGGGTTGCCGATCGTCAGGGTGGCGGCGCGAGCTGCGGGATAGGCGAGGGTGGCGGGCGACAGCTCGGGGCCGGCGCCGACGGGCCCCATGTCGACGTCGATCCACACCTCGGTCTCGACGTCGCCCCGCACGACGCGCAGGTGTCGCAGCCCGCCGGGCGTCTCGATGCGGAGCCCGCCCTCGGCGCGACCCTGGCGACGCAGCAGGGCCTGGGCGAGGCAGCGGATGCCGTTGCCGGAGATCTCCGCCTCGGAGCCATCGGCGTTGAGCAGCACCATGCGCGCATCGGCGTCGTCGCTCGACGCAGGGAGGCCGAGCAGGAGTCCGTCTGCCCCCACGCCCCGGCGACGATCGCACATGGCGCGCGCCACGACAGGGTCTGCGTGCAGATCCGGGTTGTCCGCACCCAGGGCGACGAGGAAGTCGTTGCCGAGGCCGTGGTACTTGCCGTAGCGGGCCACGGTGCTCCTTCCTGCGGTCGGGGTGCCCGAGCGCCTTGAGGGTCAGCGCGGACGGGTGGGGCCGCTGCCCACCGTAGCGAGCGAGCCGAGCCCCACCGCAGCGCGTTTCCGCCAGAGGTCCTCGATGGCGGCGGCGACGGCTCCGGCGTCGCCCGGGGGGTCGAACCACTCGATGCGCGGGTCACGCCCGAACCAGCGCTGCTGGCGGATCGCGAAGCGCCGTGTGCGCACCCGCGCCAGCTCCAACGCCGTCGCCAGGTCGCACTCGCCGCGCTGGTGGGCGAGCAGCTCCCGGTACCCGAGCGCCTGGGCCGCCGTGCGCGACAGCCTGTCGCCGAGCCGGTGCAGCTCGGCGACCTCGTCCATGAGGCCGGCGGACACCTGGGCGTCGTAGCGGGCGGCGATGCGCGCGGTCAGCACCTCACGGGTCGGCCAGAGCCCCACCATCACGAAGGGGGTCGGAGGGTGGCGGTCGAAGGGCTCGCCGAAGCCGCTGAACGGGCGACCTGTGCCGAGTGTGACCTCCAGCGCCCGCACGATGCGACGGCGGTTGCCGGGGGGGATGCGGTCGAGTGCCCGGGGATCGACGGCGCGGAGCCGCTGGGTGAGCTCGGCGGTGTCGACCACGGCCTCGAGCTCCCGGGCGAGGGCCGGGAAGTGCGGGGGTGGATCGAACCCGTCCACCAGCGCCCGCACGTACAGCCCCGTTCCACCGACCAGCACCGCGTCGGCACCGCGACGCTCGATGTCGTCGAGCGCGTCGCGGGCGGCCGCCGCGAAGCGCGGCAGGTTGTGCTCCTCGGTCGGCTCCACCAGGTCGATGAGGTGGTGGGGCACCGTGCGCTGCTCGGAGAGCGTGGGCTTGGCAGTGCCCACGTCCATCCCCCGGTACACCTGCATCGAATCGCAGCTGACCAGCTCGGTCGGGCTGCCGGCGGCCTGACGGCGAAGGGCCAGCGCCATCGCCACAGCCGACTTCCCCGAGGCGGTGGGCCCCACCAGCACGAGGTGCCGACCCGGCGGGCGCGGCGAGGTCGTGGGGCAGCTCGAGGGAGCCGGCGGGGAGGTCGGATCGGCGACCGTCGGGTCGGTGGAACCGGGGCGACCGTCGACGGCGCTCACTCGACCCTGACCGGGATGCGGGTCCGGTGCGTGGGCTCCGCGGTCACCTCTCGGAGCTCGCCGAGCAGGTGGGTGGTGGAGGCGCGGGTGATCTCCACCGAGGCGTAGCTGCCTGCACGCACCGGGGACGTCGGCTCGAAGTGCACGAGTCGGTTGTGGCGGGTGCGGCCGGTGAGGCGATCGGGGTTGCGCTTCGAGGGACCTTCCACCAGCACCTCCTCGAGCCGCCCGACCCGCGCGTCGTTGGCGATGCGGCTGGAGCGCTCGACCACGGCGCGCAGGCGACTCACGCGCTCGACCGCCACGTCGTGGGGGACGAAGCGCTCGGCCAGCTCGGCAGCCTCGGTGCCCGGGCGTGGCGAGTAGATGAAGGTGTAGGCGTTGTCGTAGCGCGCCTCGGCAGCCACGTCGAGGGTGGAGGCGAACTCGGCCTCGGTCTCGCCCGGGTAGCCGACGATGATGTCGGTGCTCACCGCCAGGTCGTCGACGGCCGCTCGGGCAGAGCGCAGGCGGTCGAGGTAGCGCTGCGCGGTGTAACCGCGGTGCATGGCAGCCAGCACCCGGTCGCTGCCGGACTGCAGCGGGAGGTGGAGGTGCTCGCACACCGACGGGACCTCGGCCATGGCCCGGATGGTCTCCGCCCGGAGATCCTTGGGGTGAGGGCTGGTGTAGCGCACCCTGCGCACGCCGTCGATACCACCCACGGCGCGCAGCAGGTCGGCGAACAGGGGGCGGGTCCCCCGATCGCCCTCGGTCCACAGCCTGCCGGCGAGGTGGAGCTGGTCGGCAGCACCAGGCGCTCCCGTGGTGGGGTCTCCGCCGCCCCCCTGGGCGCCCCGGAGCCGGAGCGTGAGGTCGCGCCCGTAGGAGTTGACGTTCTGGCCCAGGAGGGTGACCTCGGTGATGCCCTGGGAGACCGCCGTCCGGACCTCCTCGAGCACGTCGCCGAACGGGCGGCTGACCTCCGGTCCTCGTACGGCCGGAACGATGCAGTAGGCACAGGTGTTGTCGCAGCCGACCTGGATGGTGATCCATGCAGCCCAGCCGACCTCGCGCACGACGGGAAGGGCAGAGGGGAACTGCTCCCGGTCGAGGATGACGGCGTCCTCGAGCACCTCGACCACCGGTCTGCCCGTGCGGCGGTGCTCCCCCAGCAGCTCCACCGCACGACCAAGGTTGTGGGTGCCGAAGACCACCGACACGTGCGGGGCCTTCTCGGAGATCAGCTCCCGGTCCTTCTGGGCGAGGCACCCGCCGACGAGGATCTCGAGCTGCGGTCGCCGCTGCTTCTCGGCCTTCAGGTGCCCGAGGGTGCCGTAGAGGCGGTCGTCGGCGTTCTCCCGGACACAGCAGGTGTTGAGCACGACGACATCGGCATCCGACTCGTCGCGCGCCGGCGTGTAGCCGTCGGCCTCGAGGAGGCCGGCGAGGCGCTCCGAGTCGTGTTCGTTCATCTGGCAACCGAAGGTGCGGATCAGGTAGCGCCCGGCTGCGTCAGGATCCTGCACGACGTCCCATGGTACGGCTCGCCGCCTGAGCACGCCGCAGCACGACGGCGATGCGGTCACGGTCCGGGAGGGTGTTGCACCTCCCGGACCGCTCCGGCGTTCCGCCGTGCCCTGCCAGGCAAGGCGGTGACTGTTGACCGAACCGGGGCCTGCGGGACCTCGGCATGCTCCCGGTTCAGTCGAGGGTGATCGGCAGGTCGTCCGGGTCGACGATCTCACCGGTCTGCAGATCGACCGTGATCTCCTCTGTCGGAACGATGCCGACCTCTTTGAGGATTCGGTCCTGGACCTCGACCATCACCTCCGGGTTCTCGGTGAGGAACGCCTTGGCGTTCTCACGGCCCTGACCGAGCTGCTCGCCCTCGTAGGTGTACCAAGCTCCCGACTTCTTCACGATGCCCAGGTCGACGCCCATGTCGAGCAGCGATCCCTCGCGGCTGATGCCGCGGCCGTACATGATGTCGAACTCCGCCTGTCGGAAGGGCGCCGCCATCTTGTTCTTGACGACCTTCACCCTGGTTCGGTTGCCGACCACCTCGACGCCATCCTTGATGGCCTCGATCCGGCGGATGTCGAGGCGGACCGAGCTGTAGAACTTGAGCGCCCGCCCCCCCGGCGTCGTCTCGGGAGAGTTGTGCACCATGACGCCGTCGACGAAGTAGTTGTGGTTCCCCTCGATCTCGATGTCGAACCGGTGGGTGTGCTTCCCAGGATCCACACGGCGGATCGCGGTGATGGGCATCGGCATCAACACGTCGCGCGGCTCGACGAAGACCGGCTCCACCCCGAAACGGCCACGGAAGCGCGGCAGCAGCTTGTAGTCCATCGATGGATGCACGAAGGGTGCGATCAGCGCGTGCAGCTTGGTGGTCTCGTCCTTCGGGAAGACCAGGTACGACATCTCCTGGGGTCCCTTGCGAGTCAGCACCGGGCGCACATCCCAGGTGTCGGCGAGGTAGCGGACGAGTCGCTCTTGCGTGTCCACAGACATCGCTTGCACGCAGATCTCGGCCCTGCCGCTACCTGCCCGGGTGCGCTCCTGCACTCCCTTGGCCCGGCTCTGGAACGATCCGTCGTCCTGGTACCAGATGGCGAGCGACAACGGCGTGAGTGCCTTGAGGTAGTCGTCGCTCAGCACCTTCCTCCCACCGAGGTAGACGGCCTTGCGCAGCTCGGCCAACTCCGGCAACGGGGTCATGTCGTAGAAGAGGGCTCCGGCGGCGCCCGTGGAGCGCGTGACGGGGATGTTGCCGAACAGCGACGCCTTCCAGTCTCCGTACTCGACCTGCTCGGCGCAGTGGCCCCACCGATACCGTGCACCGTGGCTACTCCGGGTCGGGCTGAGGGCCCCGTCACCCATCAAGCCACCCAGCAACACGTCCCACTGGAAGCTGGACAGGCGCTCGGTCACTCGTTCCATCACCGCATCGCCCTCCGCGAGTTCGCCAGCATCCCGCCAACCACCAGGCGTTCGGATCTGGTGGTTGGGAGTGCAGGCGAACTGCGATCGGCCGTTTCCATACGGCTTGGCCACGGTGAAGCGGAGGAAGCTGTCGGTGGGACCGTTGTCGAACCAGTTGACGATGCGGCGGGGCACGACCTCACCGCACACAGGGTCGTACGAGAGCACCTCCAGCGGCAACCGCTGGTTCACGATCTTGCCGATCTTCTCGGTGGTGCCATCGGCGAGCAGGACGCGCGTGCTGTAGCTCATGCAGCCGAACATCACACCGATCTTCTCCCGGAGCTGGTTGATGAAGATGCAGATGGTGCGGGTCTTGTTGAGGTTGGCGGTGAGCTTGCGCAGCGCCTGGGACATGAGCCTGGCCTGGAGGCCCACGTGGCTGTCGCCCATCTCCCCCTCGATCTCCGCCCGGGGGGTGAGAGCGGCCACCGAGTCGACCACCAGCACGTCGATCGCCCCGGAGCGCACCAGCATGTCGGCGATCTCGAGCGCCTGCTCCCCCGTGTCGGGCTGGGAGATGAGCAGCTCGTCGACGTCGACGCCGATCTTGGCGGCGTAGACGGGATCCATGGCGTGCTCGGCGTCGATGTAGGCGCAGGTGCCGCCGTTGCGCTGGGCCTCGGCGACCACGTGCATGGCGAGGGTGGACTTGCCGGAGGACTCCGGGCCGTACACCTCCACCACCCTGCCGCGGGGCAGGCCGCCGATGCCGAGAGCCACGTCGAGCGCGAGGGCTCCGGTGGAGATCGACTCCACCGCCATCGTGGTCTTGTCGCCCATCTTCATGACGGAGCCCTTGCCGAACTGCTTCTCGATCTGGCTGAGTGCGAGATCCAGCGCCTTGGTCTTGTCGTCCACCTCGTTCGTCCCTTCGCTGATGTTGACGGTGAGAGGGGCCGCTGGTCGGAGGAGGGCGGCTCCCGCTGGGGGGATCCGATGAGCGCCGGATCCCTGTGTGGGTGAACCTATCGAGGGGGTGTGACACCCTCCCGGAGGCAACTCACAGCAGCGTAGTTACGAACGAGTGTTCGGTCCAGCATTTCCGGAGATACCCCTCTCAGCTGCAGGGGAAGCGGGCCACCACCTCGTGGATGGCGCCGGCGGGGTCGGTCACCGACGACACGAGCTCCACCTCCCCCGCCTCGAACGCTGCTCGGGATCCCGCGCCGGCGATGCCGCAGGCACCCCGGTGCTTGAGGCGCGCCAGGGTGAGGTGCCCGTGGAAGGGACGCGGGTCGGGCGGATCACCGAGGTGCTCGGTGGCACCGGCCACGACGGCTGCCAGCTCCTCCAACCCCGCCGCGGGAAGTGCGACCACGCTGCGACCGAGCCTCGAGACCCTCGGTCCGAGCACCACGGTCGCCGACGGCAGGCCCACTCCCGCCAGCGCACCGCACACCTCACCGGCGTCGGCGCGACCGAGGAACCGCAGCGTCACGTGCCACTGCTCCGGTGGCACCCAGCGGACCCCCGCCTGCGGCTCACGAGGCAGGCGCTCGAGCTCGGCGCGCACCTCCGGCGGAGGTCGAACGGCGACGAAGAGTCGGGCCATCCGACCAGGATGGTCCAACGGCCGGGTTCCCGTGTCGACGAGGACCCTCCCGGGCGGGGCCCCTCGCAGCCGCTGTCCACCGCTGCCGGCCCGCGCGCTCCGCCTCCAGATGGCCTCTGCAGGCACAGAGGTCGCCATGTCGCGTGCTCCGCCTCCAGAGGTGATCTGAAGGCGGACAACGACCTCACCCGGCCCGTCGCCGGGTCAGCCCTCCCACTCCAGCAGGCGCCGACGGAGCAGGCCGAGCAGCGAGATCACGGTGAACTCGCGCACCTGCTGGCGGCGGCCGGGCAGGTGCACCTCGATCGCCTCGCGCACCGCCGACTCACCGTCGCCGAGCACCACGGCCAGGCACACCGTGCCCACCGGGCGGTCCTCCTGCGCCGAGGGCCCGGCAACTCCGGTGGCGGCGATCGCCACGTCGGCACCGAGGAGGTCCTTCACCCCCTGCGCCATGGCCAGCGCCGCCGCCTCCGAGACGACCGGGCCCTCCGGGACACCCAGCAGCCGGTGCTTGACCGCCGAGGCGTAGCTGACCACACCTCCGGCGAACACGTCGCTGGCACCCGGCACATCGCACAGGCGAGAACCCACCATCCCCCCCGTGAGCGATTCGGCGACCGCCAACGACAGGCCCCGCTCGCGGAGCAGGTCGAGCACTGCCGACTCCATCGTCTCGTCGTCGACGCCGAACACCAGCGGGCCCAGCACCTCGCGCAGCCGGCCCTCCTCCTCCGCCAGCAACGAGTCCGCCTCGGCTTCAGTGGTGCACTTGGCGGTGATGCGGACCTTGAGCCCTTCCATCCCGGAGGCGAGGAAGGCCAGGGTGGGGTTCCCCGTACGGTCGAGCTCGTAGATCCGCTCGGCCAGCATCTCCGCAAGCGCGGACTCCGACTCCCCCCACGTCCGCAGGGTTCGGGACCGGATCACCGAGTCGATCCCCGCACGCCGGCGCAGGTCGGTGAGCACGGTGCCCAGCACCATCTCCTTCATCTCCCAGGGCACCCCAGGCACCGCGTAGATCACCTTCTCCTGGGGTTCGGGATCCGCCGGACCTTGCCAGCCCAGCGGACAGACGAGACCCGGCGCGGTGCCGGGCTGCTCCTCGATGAAGAGGGCGCCCACCGGCCGCTCGGCCTGACGAAGGTTGTTGGCCGGCATGCGGCGCCCCCGCGAGGCGAACATGTGGATGATCCGCTCCTCCATCTCCTCGTCGGCCTCGAGCGACACCCCCATCACCGCGGCGATGGCCTGACGGGTGAGGTCGTCCTGGGTCGGACCGAGGCCACCGCAGCAGATCACCGCGTCGCTGCGGTCCAGCGCCAGGCGCAGCGTGGCCTCGATGCGGCCCAGGTTGTCCCCCACCTTGGTCTGGTAGTGGGAGTCCAGACCCACCAGCGCCAGCTGCTCCCCGATCCAGGAGGAGTTGGTGTCGGTGATCTGACCCAACAGCAGCTCCGTCCCGATGGCCACGATCTCGACGCGCATCGCCTGCACGCTATCGGCTGGTCGGCAGCCCCGAGAGCGCTCCTCATCCACCAGCCCGACTCGGTCGGCCCCCGCCGTGACCGTGCTGCGACCCGTTCCGCCCTGCAGGACGACGGACGAGCGTCAGTCCCCGACGGCCTGTGCCACCTCGGCCTGGCGGGCGAGGAAGCGCCACCGTGCCGCGCGGGCGTCCCAGGCGTACACCACGGCGGTGCCGGCGATGTGGTCGTAGAGGGCCCGTCGGTGCCGGCCGGTGAGGATGGGCAGGAACCCGAGGCCGAGGGTGAGGAACCCCAACGGAAGCGTGACTGCGCGCAGCGCCGCCTTCGGTGGGGTGCAACGGGACCCGTCGGCAGAGACCACTCGGATCCCGAGCAGCGCCATCCCGGCGGTCTTGCCGCTGACGGACCACGGGTAGGCGTAGTAGAGGAAGAGCCACATCGCGAGCAGCGCTCCGGTCAGCCAGGCCGGGAGGCTCAGCGAGACCTGGTCGTCGGTCACGAAGGAGATCGTCCAGGCCACGAGCCCGACCGCCACGGTGAACACGCTCGTGGCGAGGGCCTGGTCGACGACGAACGCCACCAGCCGGGTGACGGCACCGGCGTAGTGCCCCTGCAGGTTCACCGCGGCGTCGTGCTCGCCCACCTTGTCGCTCACGATGTCGTCGCCTCCTCGGCCTGTGGGGCGCCCGAGGGCCGGCCAGCCCCGTTGCCGGCTTCGGAACCTGGGGGCAGGGCGGGAGGACCGTCGTTCACCAGAAGCGGTGGACCGAGCGGGAGGGCATCGGGGTCACGTCGCAGCAGACGGGCGACGATCCGCGACGCGACGTTGTCGAGGCTCACCCCCTGGCTCCGCACCACGTCGAGCGCCTCGGAAGCCACCCCCGTGGTGGAGCGGGCGACGATGGCACCCATCTCCGTGTTCGACACGAGCTGGTCGATGTCGATGCGACCGATGACGGCATCCAGGTCGAGTCGGTTCAGCACGGCATCGAGGTCCAGTCGCGCCAGCACCTCGTCGAGGTCGAGGCCGGCCATCAGGCCCTGGAGGTCGACCCGGGCGACGATGCCGTCGACGTCGATCCTCCCGAGCAACCCGTCGATGTCCACCTTCGAGATCAGCCCATCGATGTCGACCCGACCGATCAAGGCGTCGACGTCGACCTTCGAGATCAGCCCATCGATGTCGACCCGACCGATCAACGCGTCGACGTCGACCTTCGAGATCAGCCCATCGATGTCCACCTTGTCGAGGATGCGCCCGAGGTCGATGCGGTCCAGGAGACGATCCAGGTCGATGCGATCGAGCAGGGCGTCGAGGTCGACCGAGGCGAGCACCTCGTTCAGGTCCACGGCCTCCACCACGTTGGGGGTGACCGTGGAGAGCACCTCACGAGCCGCGGGAGCCGCCTCCGCGCCGAGGCGCTCACGAACCTCGTGGCCCTCTTCGCTCAGGGGTCGGGCCAGGAACCGGGCTGCCGAGGCCGCCACCTTGGCCGGTCCGCTACGGCCGACGGCTGAGGCGACCCGACCGGCGGTCGCGGCGGCTCCCAGCGCCGCGTCGATGGCCCACTCCGCAGGAAGCACCGGTCCTCCGGCGTCCTCGGCGGATTCGCCGTCGGCCGGGCCCAGCTCGTCGTCGAGTTCGTCGGGCTCGGTGAGGGCGACGGCTTCGTTGTCGCCGGCAGGGCCCACTGCTGGACCGGACGCCTCCGACGCGCTGGCGCGCACCGCCTCCAGCGCCTCCTCGGTGGCACGGCGGATGGCGGCAGCGATGGCGATGGCCACCACGTCGCCGGGAGGCACCTCCTCTGCAGACACGTCCTCTGGGACCTGGCCCTCGACAGGATCGGGCACCGATGCAGTATTCCACCCCCATCCCCCGTAGGGGGCGAGGGTTCAGTCGGGGGCCATCGAGCTCGTCGCCCTCGACCCGGCGGTGACGTACTGGATCCCGCTGATCCATGCGACGGCGACTGCGGCCCACAGACACACGTCGGCCAACCACGTGAGGTCGTGGGTGAGCGGGAAGACCACGAGGGTCACCGAGGAGAACTGCAGGAACGTCTTGGCCTTGGCCACGTTGGAGGCCTGCACCGCCAGGCCCTTGCGAACCCAGTACGAGCGGAAGCCAGAGATGACGATCTCCCGCAGGGTGATCAGCACCACCGGCAGCCACCAGAACCGGCCGCCGATCACCATGGCCCACAGGCCTCCCAGGGCCAGGACCTTGTCGGCCAACGGGTCGAGGAACGCTCCCGAGCGGGTCGTGCCCTGGCGGCGGGCCAGGTAGCCGTCGAGGCTGTCGGAGGCGGTGATGGCCACCCACAGCACGAACAGCCCCCATCCGCTCTCCGAGCCGATGATCATCCAGAAGGCGACAGGAGCCAGCAGGAGCCGCACGACCGTGATCACGTTGGCGGGTGTGAGCACGGCGGAGGGGCCGAACGTGCGCGACTCGGTCATCGGCCGCCTCCCGACACGGTGGACGACCTGGCCGCCGTCGCTGCGCCGCGCAGCTCCGCTGCGGACTCCGGCCCCGATGGCGCCACCACGGCGTGCAGGTCGGGGCCTTCCGCCGCCACGATCCGCACGCGGTGGAGCTCTCCGACGGCGAGGCCCTCCGGGACCCAGATCATGCCGTCGATCTCCGGTGCCTCCCGGTGCGAGCGGGCCAGGCCCGCCTCGTCGACGAGCACGGTCACCTCCGTGCCGATCAGCTCGTCGCGCCGGGCGGCGGTGATGGCGTCCTGGAGCTCGCGCAGCTCAGCCAACCGCTCCGCAACCAGCGGGGCGGGGACCTTGGGTTCCAGCTCGGCGGCGTGGGTGCCTTCCTCCTCGGAGTAGGCGAAGAACCCGCACCAGTCGAGCCGGGCCGCCTCGAGGAAGGCCAGGAGCTGGTCGTGGTCGGCTTCGGTCTCCCCCGGGTAGCCCACGATGAAGTTGGACCGGAACGCGGCGTCGGGGTTGAGCGCCCGCGCCCGCTCCACCGTCCCCAGGTAGGCGGCGCCGTCACCGGGGCGGCGCATCCGCCGAACCAGGGGGCCGGAGACGTGCTGCAGGGACAGGTCGAAGTAGGGCACGGGGCTCGCCGCCACCAGCTCGATCAGCTCGTCGGTGAGCTCCGAGGGGTAGAGGTAGAGCAGGCGCACCCAGTCGACCCTTGCGGACACGGCCTGCACCAGCTCCGCGATCCGCCGGCGACCCGCCGAGCCGTCACGGCCGAAGGCGCCGAGGTCCTGGGCGATGAGCACCACCTCGCGCACCACCAGCTGGTCGACCTCGTCGAGGATCGCCTCCATCGACCGGCTGCGCTGGGGGCCACGGAAGGACGGGATGGCACAGAAGCCACAGGCCTTGTCGCAGCCCTCGGCCACCTTCACGTACGCCCATGGCCGGGACGACGGCGGGCGAGGCAGGTTCAGCAGGTCGAAGGCGGGTATGCCGTCGTCGCCGGCTCGCAGGGCCCGGCGAGGCCCGCCTCGCGAGCCGATCTCGACCGTCACCGCCGAGACCGCGCCGCCGGTGACCGCACCGTTGGTGACGGCATCGGGTGCCACGCCGAAGCCGGCCACCACATCGGCCTCGGGCAGGGCCGCGGCCAGCTCGTCGCCGTAGCGCTCTGCCAGGCAGCCCGTGACCACCAGCTCGCTCCCCTGGCTGCGGACGTCGTCGAGGTCCAACACGACGGCGACCGACTCCTCGCGGGCCTCCTCCACGAAGGCGCAGGTGTTGACCACCACCAGATCCGCCGCATCCGGTGAGGAGGCCTCGATCAGGCCGTCGGCCAGCATCCGGCCGGCCAGCTTGTCGGAGTCGACCTGGTTCTTGGGGCAGCCGAGGGTCTCGACCCAGAAGGTGCGGGGCACCGCCTCAGGGTACCGGTGGGCGACGGGACCGTCGGACGACCGGACGCGCCGTCCCGCTGTGCCTCGGTCCCGCCGGCCGGCCCGCTGCCGAGGGAACCGCAGCCCTCCAGGTGGGACTTCTGACCAACTGGGACTCCTGGCACCCGCATCCCGAACCTGAGGAGTCCCAGAACGCGGGTGGGGTGCGCCGGACGGCGTCAGGCCGTGTGGGCCAGGCCGTGTCAGGCGGTGTGGGCCAGGGCGAGGCCGGGCCGTGGCCAGGTCGCACGCAGGAGGCGGCCGGTGGCCGACGCGGTCACGTACGCGGTGCACAGGTCGTCGCCGCCGAAGCAGATGTTGGTGGTCACCGGGTCGTCGACGGCGAAGAACTCCACGGAGGTGCCGTCGGGCGAGATCACGGTGATGCCTCCGTTGCCGAGCGTGGCGACGCACACGTAGCCCTCCCCGTCCACCGCCAGGCTGTCGAGCAGCTGGAGGCCCGCCAGGCCGGCCAGCAGGTCCCCGTGGGGGGGCAGCAGCCCGTGGCCGGTGGCGGTGCCGGGCTGGGGCACGTCCCAGGCCCAGACCCGGCCGGTGTGGGTCTCGGCGACGTAGAGCCGGTCGCCGTCGGGGCTGAGGCCGACCCCGTTGGGCGACTCGAGGGGGTGGAGCACCTCCAGCACGCCGGAGCCGTCGCAGCGGGCGTAGAACACGCCGGTGCGATCGGCAGTGCGCTCGTAGCGGAGGCCGTGGTCGGTGAACCAGAACCCACCGTGGCCGTCCATCACCAGGTCGTTGGGGGCCCGCAGGGGCCGGCCGTCGCACTCCGTGTAGACGGTCTCGACCTCGCCGGTGGCCAGGTCGACCGCCTGGATCGACCCGCCGGAGTAGGTGTCGGGGACGTCGCCGGGGATGAGCAATCCTCCAAGGTCGAGGAAGCGGAAGCACCCGCCGTTGTTGGTGATCCACACGCGCCCGTCAGGGCCGACCGCCGCCCCGTTGGGCCCACCGCCGCACTCGGCGACCACCTCGATGTCGCCGTCGGGGGCGACCCGGCTGAGGGTGCCCCGGTCGATCTCCACCACGAGCACGGACCCGTCGGCCATGGCGACGGGTCCTTCGGGGAAGCGGAGTCCTTCGGCGACGGTGGTGAAGTCCATGGGCCGGTTCTAGCAGCCCTGGTGATCCGCGCTCAGCCCTGGAACCCGTTGCGCTTGTGCGTGCCGTCGCAGAACGGCTTGTTCTCCGATCCGCCGCACCGGCAGAAGAAGTGGCGGGACCCCTGGGACAGCTCGTCGCCGTCGGCGCCCAGCACCCGCAGCTCCCCCATCACCACCAACGGGCCGTTGGGTCGCGGGGTGACCACGACAGGCTCGGAACCCGCGGACTGCACCGCGGCGCGCGAGCCCGGACCTTCGGGTGCACCGTCGGTGCGGGTGTAGGTGAGCGCCCGGGAGGGACAGGTGTCCACCACGGTGGCGACCTCGTCGGCGGAGGCCCCGGTGGGCTCCACCCAGGGCCGGACATCGGTATCGAAGACGGAGGGGAGCCCTCTGATGCAGACGGCCGAGTGGATGCACCGCTCGGGTTCCCAGTGCACGACGATGCCGTCGCCCTCGTAGTCCTTCGATCCGGTGCGGCTGCGTTGGCTTCGACTCACGGCGGTCAGCTCCTGGGTTCGGCGGGTCGCGGAGTCGGCCGCTGCGGGAGTCGCCGACGCCGGCCTCAGATGGCGCCGGAGTCGACGAGCTGCTCGAACTCCTCGACGGTCATCAACACCTCACGGGCCTTGGAACCTTCCGAGGGACCGACCACCCCCCGCTGCTCGAGGAGGTCCATCAGGCGCCCGGCGCGTGCGAAGCCGACCTTCAGCTTGCGCTGCAACATGGAGGTGGAGCCGAGCTGGCTGCGCACCACCAGCTCCATGGCCTGGATGAGGAGGTCGTCGTCCTCGCCACCACTCACTCCCGTGCTGCCGCCGCCGCTGTCGTCGTCGGCGCCCTCGACTCCTTCCACGTAGTGGGCCTCCACCTCGGGGGCCTGGGAGCGCCAGTGGTCGACGATGGTGCGGACCTCCTTCTCCTCCACCCAGGCGCCCTGGATGCGCTGAGCGGCGGAGGACGCCGGCCCGAGCAGCAGCATGTCGCCCTGGCCGATGAGGCGTTCGGCGCCGGCCTGGTCGAGGATGACCTTGGAATCGGTGGCGGAGGACACGGCGAAGGCCAGGCGGGCGGGGATGTTGGCCTTGATCACCCCGGTGATCACGTTGACCGAGGGGCGCTGGGTGGCGATCACCAGGTGGATGCCCACGGCGCGAGCCATCTGGGCGATCCGGCAGATGGACTCCTCGACGTCGCGGGGGGCGACCATCATCAGGTCGGACAGCTCGTCGACCACCACGAGGATGAACGGCAGGTGCGGGAACTCCCGCTCCTCGCCCAACCGGTCGGTGAGGTCGCCCCGGTCGACCGCCGCGTTGTAGCCGGTGATGTCGCGGACGCCGGCCTCGTGGAGCAGGTCGTAGCGGCGCTCCATCTCCTTCACCGCCCAGTTGAGGGCGTTGGCGGCCTTGCGGGGGTTGGCCACCACCTGCGTGAGCAGGTGGGGGATGCGGTCGTACTGGGTGAGCTCCACCCGCTTGGGGTCGACCAGGATGAGCCGCACCTGCTCGGGGGTGGAGCGCATCATGATCGAGGTGATGATCGAGTTGATGCAGCTCGACTTGCCCGCACCGGTCTGACCGGCGATGAGCAGGTGGGGCATGGTGGCGAGGTTCATCAGCACGGCGCGGCCGTTGATGTCGCGCCCGACGGCCACCTCGAGGGGGTGGGTGGCCCGGCGGGCCTCCTCGGAGGCGAGGATGTCGCCGATGGCGACGACCTGGCGCTGGGCGTTGGGAACCTCCACGCCGATGGCCTGACGCCCGGGGATGGGGGCGATGATCCGCACGTCGGCAGACGCCATGGAGTAGGCGATGTCGCGGTGCAGGGCGGTGACCTTGGCGACCTTCACGCCGGTGCCGAGCTCGAGCTCGTAGCGGGTGACGGTGGGGCCGACGACCATGCCGACCAGGCGGGTCTGCACGCCGTGGTCGGCCAGCGCGGACTGCAGGATCAGGCCCCGCTCCTCGACGGCCTTGGTGTCGACGCTGCGCTTGCCGGACACGCTCAGCAGCTTCGGCGGGGGGAGCTTCCACGGGCTGCCCTCGCCCGCCGGTCCGAGCGGCAGGTCGAGCTGGACGGTCTCGCCGGTGTCGGCCACCTCGACCGTGGGCGTGGAGGCCTTGCGCCGGCGCCGGGAGGGCTTGGGGGCCGGAGCGTCGGCGTCCTGGTCGTAGAGGTGGGGCCGCTCCTGCGAGGTGGCCTCCCCGGAGCTCGGGGCCTCGTCGCCCACCGTGAACAGCCCGGCCACCCATCGGCTGAGCCGCCGGGTGCCGACCCCGAGGTGCCGGCCGGCGGCACCCGTCATCTGGCGCAGCGACCAGCCCGACAGGAGGCTGACCGCCACCACGGCGAAGCACACCAGCACGGCGAGCGCTCCCCAGCGGCCGATCACGCCCCTCAGAGCACCGGCGGTGACGGCGCCGAGCAGGCCTCCAGCACCCTGGTAGGCGTCGAGGCCGTCCTCCGCGACGGACAGGCCCTCGGCGGCGAAGAGGTGGGCGACCCCGGCGGCCACCACGGCTGCCAGCACGAGACCCACGGTGATCGACACCGGCCGGTGCACACGGGACCCGGACCGGCGGGCAGACGACGACAGCACCGTGGTGTCGGGGAGGTCCTCGGCGGCGACGGGCGTGGGCGAGCCGTCGGTGTGGCGAAGGTCGGCGGCGGGGCGAGGCCCCTGGATGAGCAGTGCACCGGCCACGGCCAGGGCGACCGGCACGACCACGGCGAGGAAGCCGAACAGCCCCCCGAGGAGGCTGTCGATCCCGCGACCCACGACGGCTCCGGCGCCGAACCACACGCCGAGCGCCGACAGCACTGCCAGCAGGATGAGGCCGAGGCCCCACAGGTCGTGACCGTGACCGTCGAACAGATGGCGCAGCGGCGACTCCCGGGGCGGACCGGCCCGCCCTCGAGGGGAGGTGCCCTTCGCCTTCGCGCCCTTGGTGTTGGCCCGCCCCTTCGACGGGGGACGCGATGGCGTGCGCCGCCCGCCCTTGGCGGACGCTCGGGGCGCTGAACCCGCGCTGCGTCTGGGCTTGGAGGAAGTGGTCACGTCGCCCTCCACGCTACCCACCCGCAGTGACACGCCCGCGGCAACGGCGCCGGTCCCGCCCGGCGGGGTGCTGGTCGGGTGGCCTCATCCCGGCAGGGACCACTCGATGCCCGGGAACCGGGAGAAGTCGTTGTCGAAGGAGACGATGCCGCAGCGGTGCTCGAGCGAGAGCGCCGCCAGATGTGCGTCGTTGACGAGGTTGCCGCCCATGCCGACGACCCGCAGCAGGTCTCGCACGATGGCGGCATGGCGGATCGTCGGCTCGACCACCACCGCGCTGCGGGCGGCCAGCCAGGCGTCGACCCGATCCATGGCCTCGTCGATCGACAGCGGGGCGGGGAACAGCTCGACCTTGGTGGACAATCGGAGGAACGCCAGGAGCGCCACCCAGGAGAAGGCCACCGTGTCACCTCCGGACAAGGCGTCGTCAAGCCATCGCCTCGACCTCTCGTGCGCATCGGCATCGGCGTTCACCGCGTACAGCAGGACGTTGGCGTCGACGAGCTTCACGACCCGGCGCGCATCTTGCGGATCAACTCGTCGTCCTCGAGGTCGGCGGCCAGCTGCAGCGCGCGGTCCAGGTTCACGCGCGACACGCCCATCGCCGCCACCTCGGTGCGGAACACCTCCGCAGGAGCCGACGCCGAAGCCCCTTCGCGGATCACGTCGTTGAGGGCCTGCTTGAAGGTCTGCCCCCGCTCGCGCATCCGTCGGCGCACGATCTGCTCGGTGTCCGGATCCAGCGTGACCGTGGTCCGCATGGCTGCATCATAACATCATCAATTGTGATGCGCTGATGCACCTCACCCTTCTCGCAACACCAGACCGCTCGAGGTGCCAGAGCAGGGCCGTCACACCTCGATGACCACGGGCACGATCATGGGGCGACGGCGGGTGCGGTCGGCCACGAAGCTCCCGGTCGCCCGCCGGGCGGCCCGCTCCAGACGAGGTCGTGCCTCCCCAGAACGCAGCGCATCGCCCACTGCGGTGGAGACCCGCTCGGACAGCTCGGCGAGCAGCTCCGCGGCCTCGTCGGCGTGGATCCACCCCCGGGTGGCGATCTCCGGCGAGCCCACCACCTCCTTGGCGGCACGGTCCACGCACACGATCACCGTCACCATGCCCTCCTCGGCGAGGATGCGACGGTCCGACAGCACGCCGTGGCCCACACCGCCGACGGTGCCGTGCACGTACACGTAGTCCGACGGCACCCGCCCTTCGAGGCGGAGACCGTCGTCGTCGAGCACGAGCCGGTCGCCGTCCTCGGCCACCACGACGTGGTCGCTGCGCCGGCCCATGGTCTCGGCCAGGCGGGCATGGGCCACCAGGTGGCGGTACTCGCCGTGCACCGGCACGAACCACTCCGGCTGCAGGATCGACTGCAGCAGCTTGAGCTCCTCGGCCTTGGCGTGGCCGGTGGCGTGTACGTCCTGCAGACCCGAGTGCACCACCTCGGCCCCCTGGCGGATGAGGCCGCCGATCACCCGGCTCACGTTGTGCTCGTTGCCCGGGATCGGGTGCGAGCTCAGGATCACCGTGTCGTGCGGGGTGAGCTTGAGCCAGCGGTTCTCCGAGCTGGCCAGCAACGCCAGCGCTGAGAGCGGCTCCCCCTGGGAGCCGGTGCAGATCACGCACACCTGGCCCGGCTCGTAGCGGTCGATGTCCTCGATGTCCACGATCGCCGAGTCGGGGATGCGCAGCAGGCCCATCTCGCGGGCCATCGACATGTTGCGGCGCATGGAGCGCCCCAGGGGCGCCACCTTGCGCCCAAAGGCCACCGCCGCATCGGCGATCTGCTGGACGCGGTGGATGTGGCTGGCGAAGCAGGCGATCACCACCCGCCGACCCTCGTGCTCGTGCATGAGGTCGTAGAGCACCTGGCCCACCGACGACTCCGAACGGGAGTGGCCCCGCTCCTCGGCGTTGGTGGAGTCGGCCAGCAGCACCCGGATGCCCTCGTCGTCGGCGATCGCACCCATGCGGGTGAGGTCGGTGAGGCGTCCGTCGACCGGGGTGAGGTCGATCTTGATGTCCCCGGTGTGCAGCACCACCCCCTGGGCGGTGCGGATCACGGTGGCCACCCCCTGGGGGACCGAGTGGGTGACGGCCAGGAACTCCAGCTCGAAGGGCCCCACCTCCAGGCGCTGGCGATCCTGCACCACCCGCATCTCGACCCGGTTCAGCAGGCCGGCCTCCTCGATGCGCCCCCGGGCCAGGCCGAGGGTGAGCTCGCTGCCGTAGAGCGGGAAGCTGGCGTCACGCAGGAGGTAGCTGAGCCCGCCGACGTGGTCCTCGTGGCCGTGGGTGGCCACGCAGCCCACGATGCGCTCGGCCCGCTCGATCAGCCAGGTGAAATCGGGCAGCACCAGGTCCACCCCGAGCATGTCGTTGTCGGGGAACATCAGGCCGCAGTCGATGAGCAGGATCTCTCCGTCCTGCTCGATCGCCGCGCAGTTGCGGCCGATCTCCCCCAGACCGCCGAGGAAGACCAGCTTGACCGGCGCCGCCATCAGCCGAGGCCTTCGAGCACCGCTCGGGCGCGATCCTCGAGCCCGGGTGGGGCATCACCCATCGGGAGGCGGCACTGGCCGACCTTGAGGCCCAGCACGCGCAGCATCGCCTTGGTCGGGATCGGGTTGGGGGCGTCGTCGCTGCTCTCGAAGGCGTACGAAGCCGACAGGCCGGCGTTGGCCCGACGGGCGGTGTCGTGGTCGCCCTTGTCGAAGGCGTCGATCATCTCGGCGAACTGGGCGGCCGCCCAGTGGGAGGCCACCGAGATCACCCCGACGGCGCCGACGGCCAGCAGCGGCAGGGTCATGGCGTCGTCGCCGCTGTACAGCTCGAACCCGCTGGGGGCCTCGGCGAGCAACCGGGCGCTCTCCGCCGGGTTCCCCGCCGCGTCCTTCACCCCGACGATGTTGGGGACCTGGCGAGCCAGTCGCAGCAGCGTCTCGGTGGTGACCTTCCGGCCGGTGCGCACCGGGATGTCGTAGATGACGACCGGCAGGTTGGACGCACCGGCGACCGCGCTGAAGTGGGCTTCGATGCCGGCCTGGGGCGGTCGGTTGTAGTAGGGGGTGACCGACAGGACGGCGTCCACGCCGGTGTCGGCGGCCATCTTGGTGAGCTCCACCGCATGGCGGGTGGAGTTCGAGCCGGCCCCGGCGATCAGCGGCACGTTGACCGTGTCGCGGACCCGCCGGAACAGGGCGAGGGCCTCGGAGTCGGTGAGCGCCGGGCTCTCGCCGGTGGTGCCGGCCAGGACCAGGCCGTCGCTGCCGGTGTCGACCAGCCAACCGGCCAGCTCGGCCGCGGCGTCGAGGTCGAGCTCGCCCTGGTCGTCGAAGGGGGTGACCATCGCGGTGATCACCCGTCCGAATCTCGCGCTCATCTGCTCAGCCTCTCTCCGCGGTCTGGGTCTCCGCGGGCTGGGCCGGTGGGACCTCCTCGGCCGCTCCGGATCCCTGCGGTGTGGGTCCATTGTCGCGCTCATCGCTGCGCTGGCGGCCCAACGTGGCCAGAAGGTCCTCGTGGAGCTCGAACCACACGGTGTGGTACGAGTCGACGAGCGGCTTGGTCACCCAGTCGCGGTCCCCCGAGCGGGCCCGCCGCACGGCGCGGTCCAGTCGGGGCCGATAGCCGCCGAAGCGGCGCAGCACCTGGGCGAGCTCGGCCAACATCGGCAGCGACTCGTCGTGCAGGGCGGCGAGGTCGCCGAGCACGCTGTGGTCGTAGTCGTGGTCGAGGTGGTCGTTGAGGACGGCGGGCTCGCTACCGGCGCGCACCTGCCAGTCGGCGCACACCGCCAGCACCTGGGGGTTCAGCACCAGGAACCGGCGATAGGCGGTCTCGACCACGGGGCGGCCGCCCCGGGCGTCCAACTCGGCGGCCAGGAGCGCTTCGAGGCGGACCCGACCCTCGGTGGTGAGCCCCCAGCCGGTCAGGTTCCCCCGGTGGTGGCGGACGTGACCCGAGCCGGCGCTGCGCACCAGCACCGACTCAACCCGCGCCGGTGCCGCGGCGAGCCGTCCGGCGATCACGTCGACCTCGACCACCCCGACGAGGCGCACCACGTGCAGCACCGAGAGCTCCGACACCTCCTCCATCGTCCCCACGGTACCGGCTGCCTCGGACAGCCCTCTCCGCAGCGTCGGCCGCAGGCGCGCTGGGCGCTCGCTGCGTTGGCGTGCGAACCCGGAAGCTGCGCCCGCTCAGCCTTCAGATCGACTCTGAAGGTGCAGCACGCGCCGTCGGCTGCGCACTGCCTTCAGAAGTCATCCGAAGGCGCAGAGCACGCGAGCTGAGGACGCGCCGGTACCGCTCGAGCGGCCGATCGGGACCGGCGTGACGGCCAGGAGTCGGCCTGCGGCCCCTCCGCGGCCTCAGGCCGAACGGCCCGACAGCTCCTCGAGGGTGAACTTCTCGTACTCCTCGCCGGTGTCGACCCAGTCCTCGAACTGGATCACGCCCAGCTCCTCGAAGCGCCGCCGCAGCCAGGCGTCGTTGCGATCCAGCAGTCCGAGCTTCTTGCAGTTGGGCACGATCTTGGAGAACAGCATCATCTGGAACAGCTGGCGGGCGGGGCTGCGCATCACGAGCTCCACCGACTCCTTCACCGGCACCTCCATGCGCTCCCACACCTCCTGCTGCAGCAGGCGGTCGCGCATGCGCACCGCGGCCTCGAAGGCGAACTGCTGGCGCTCGAAGATCTCGGCGTCGCCCAGCTCGGCGTAGTAGTCCTGCAGCGACAGCACGCCGAAGGCGACGTGGCGGGCTTCGTCGCTCATCACGTAGCGCAGCATCTGCTTGAGCAGCGGCTCGGTGGTCATCTGGTGCATGAAGCCGAAGGCGGCCAGGGCGAGGCCCTCGACCATGATCTGCATGCCGAGGTAGGTCATGTCCCAGCGGTTGTCCTGGATGATGTCGTCCAGGAGCATCTTCAGATGCGCGTTGACCGGGTAGTGCCCCGACAGCTTGGTGTCGAGGTACTTGGCGAACACCTCGACGTGGCGGGCCTCGTCCATCACCTGGGTGGAGGCGTAGTACTTGGCGTCGATCCACGGGACCGTCTCGACGATCTTGGCGGTGCACACCAGGGCGCCCTGCTCGCCGTGCATGAACTGGCTGAGCGTCCAGTTCTGGCTCTCGACGCCGAGCTGCAGCCACTGCTTGTCGTCCCACTTCTCGAAGGGGGTGCCGGTGACGTCGAAGTCCACGAAGCCCCGGCCCTCCTCGGAGTTCTGGAGCATGTCGGCGATGACGACGTGCTCCTGGTCGACGTCGGTGTCCCAGGGCAGGTCGGTCTCCCCGTTCCACTGGGAGACCTTGGCCTTCTCGTAGAGCTTCTCCAGCGACGGCTTGGCGCCCTTGTCGTAGTCCCACGTGAAGATCACGTCGCAGTGCTGCTGCACGTGGCTCACGGTGGCGTCCTTGTCGGTGTTGCTCACCGAGAGGATCGCCTCCAGGTCGTTGACGTCGGCCCGGCCGATCAGGTCTTCGTTCATGGTCATGGGAGTGCTCCTGGATGCGCTGGTTCGAGTTGGAGGTGGTGTCACGGCAACGAGCCCGCGACGGGCTCAGGACAACGACACGTGGTCGAGGGACGGCTGGCCCGGCATCTTCGGGGCACGCATGGCCACGGCGATGCCGGGGAGCACATAGGTGCACGCCAGGTGGCGTGCGACCTCGGGATCGGTGAGGGGTCGATCGGGATCGGGTGTCACGTAGTGGGAGACCACCAGTCGGGCCAACCACACCACGGTCTCGCTTGCGGCCTCGGGGGCGAGGAAGCGCTCCAGCGACGGTGCCAGCACCACGGCCGAGGCGCGGAAGAGCTGATCGAGGCGCTCGAAGGACATGAACGCCCGCACCTTGGCGGAGTCGTTGGCCCGCATGTAGGCCAACGCCGGGTGCTCCACCAGCAGGCGGCTACCGGCGCACAGCAGGTCCGAGACGGCACCTTCGAGCGACTCCGCCGACTCCAGCAGGGCGTGCAGCTCCGCCAGGGTGCGGGCCACCTCGGTACGGGTGGCTCGCTGCACCATCGTGTCCTTGCCGCCGGGGAAGAGCCGGTACACGGTGGCCCGGGAGAGCCCGGCCTCTCGTGCCACGTCGTCGACGGTGGTCTTGTTGATGCCCCACCGCGACGCGCAGACGACGACCGCTCGCAACACACGTGCCTCGTTGGAGTCGGGCTCGTACCCCCGAAACCCGATCGAGGCCGTGACGTCCCCTGGGATCGCAGCCACTACCTGGAACAGTAAGACCGGATTCGTCTCATTGGTACGCGACCCCCGGTGGCGCAGGTCACACCCTCGGATCCGACAGCTGCCGGACCGCCTCAGTGCAGGTAGCCGACCATGATCCCCGCCAGGAACTCCCGTCGCACCACCGCCCGGGCCTGCTCGGGGTCGGTCAGGTCCACCCCCGCCGGGCTGGCCATCATCGACAGGATCATCCGGGTGAGGTAGTCGGCGGACTCGCGCAGGTCGACGCCGGGCCGCACCCTTCCGGCGGCACGTTCGCGTTCCAGCATCTCCCGCATGTAGTCGTCCATCACCGAGTGGATCAGCGGTTCGGACGGCCGCAGGGCGTGGGCCAGCTCCTCGATGTCCAGGTCGTTGAGGTTGGCCATGAGCCGGCTTCCCCTCATCAGCTCCGCCCCGACGGCCAAGCCATGCACCAACCGGTCCTCCAGGCTGTCCAGGTGGGCGACCGCCTCGGCCACCCGGGTCCAGAAGCGGGCGACCTCCCAGGCCACGGTCTCCTGCACCAGCTGGCTGCGACCCCCGGGGAAGTGCCGGTAGATCGAGGTCCTCGACACCCCACACCCACGCGCGACGTCCTCGAGCGAGAACCCGTCCACGCCACCGGACTCCATGCAGTCCAGCGCCGCCTGCATCACCCGTTCCCGGATGCCGCCGGGCGGCGTGGCCGGTGGGGCCTCACCAGGCTGCGCGAGGTGGTCCACCGGCGTGTCGCCGGGGCTCATCCCGACTCCGCCTGCGCCGCGTCGGCACCGGCGGTCCACTCCCCGGGTGAGCTCGAAGCATCGGAGAGGGGTCGGCGGATGTCGGGCACCTCACCACGTTACGGGGCGGGAGGGACGCCACCCCACCGCCAAGGGCCTGCGACGCCCCGGGACCCGTTCCGGATCAGCCGGGAGCGCCGGCCCTCCGACCGTCGCGAGGTTCACGCAGGTCGATGGTGGGCCCCTCCCCGGCAACCCGTTCTGCCCCCGGTGGTCCGTCGAGCGAGCTGGGCGGTTCCGAAGCCTTCATCCGGGCGACCTTGTAGAGCACGAGGAGGTACCCGAAGGCGGCGATGGTGGCGAAGATCCACCACTGCACCATGTAGCTGAAGTTCTGCGACGGCGACGGCACCTCGGGTTCCACCGGCTGCACCGCCGTGCCCGGCTGCGGCGGCTCCATCGCCTCGGCCATCACCCACACCGCCTCGAGGGGCACGTCGAGCTGGGCGCCGAGGCGCTCGAGGTCCATCCGGGCCAAGGAGTCCAGGCGGCCCTCGGGGGGATCGGTCGGCCCCATGGCTCCCCGCCGCTGGGTGAGCCCCACGGAGCCCACCACGGTCACCTCTCCCTCGGGCGGGTCCGTGCCGGGAAACGGCGCTCCACCGTTGGCCACCTGCAGGTCGACCCAGCCCCGCACCACGGCCACCGCGGTCCCGTCGGCCTGCAGCAGCGGGGTCACCAGCCAACCTCCGGGGCTGCCCTGCAGAGCGCGGTTGCGCACCACCACGGTGGCGTCTGTCCGCCACGTCCCCTCCACCACCACCCGCCGGTAGCGGAGGTCCTCCCCGACCTCCTCCGGCAGCGTGTCGAGACCCACCACCTCGTCGAGCGGCACGGGATCAGCCGCCAGCGCGGCGGTGATGCGGTCCTCCCTGTCGGACTCATCGTGCCAGCGGCTCAGCTGCCAGAACCCCAGGCGGACCATGGCGATCACTCCGACCAGCACCAGCACGTGGCTCAGGATCCACAGCGGACGCCGGGCGAAGGAGTACATCTGCACCACGTTACGGGGCCGCGCCCGTCGGGTCCCCACGCGGGGCTCACGCGACGAGCAGCTCCACGAGCCCCGGGCGCAGCTCGGCTATGCCCCGGTCGAAGGTCGCCAGGGAGCCGCGCTTGGACCGGGCCAGGGCGACGAGGTAGGCGTCGGTGACCTGGCGGTGACCCACGACCCCGGTGAGCACGTCTGCGTCGAAGTGGACGTCGCAGCCCCATCGGTGGTGGTGCTCGCTGGCGAAGAGCCCACCGACCAGCTCCAGGACCTCGGTCACCGACAGGCCCACTCGCAGCGCATAGCGCACGAGCGCACCCTCGGTGATCGGACACGTCGACACACCCCGGCCGTCACCCCACCACCGCACGACCGTGCGATGGTGCTCGTGGTCGGCGAAGAGGAAGGCGATGAGGACGTTGGCGTCCATCAGCGTCACCACCGGCCGCGCCCCCCCGACTCGCCCGGCCCGCCGAGCTCGTCGTCCTCCATGGCGGCGACCTCGTCGGAGGTGATCGGCCGACCGATGTGGGCGACCAGCAAGCCGTGCTCACCACGCCCGAGCCGGGGCGGACGCGCCCCGGCCCCCAACCCCTCCTCGAGCAGGTCGCTGACCAGGCGGCTCATCGAGACGTGGCGATCGAACGCGGCGCGACGCAACCGTCGATGGAGCTCGTCGGGGAGATCGACCGTCGTCCGCATCACTGCATCATAGCGCGCGTCATCGCATCATGATGCACTCGAAGGGTCAGGCGTCGGAAGCGGGAAGGACGTGGTCGGCGAAGCGCTCCCGGAGGTCCTTCTTGGAGAACTTGCCGACGCTGGTCTTGGGCACCTCGTCGATGAACACCACGTCGTCGGGCAGCCACCACCTGGCCACCCTGCCATCGAGGAAGTCGAGCACCTCCACCGCCGTGAGCTCCTCGCCCTCCTTGACCACCACGCAGGCCAGCGGACGCTCGGACCACTTGGGGTGCGCCACCCCGATCACGGCGGCCTCGGCCACCTTCGGATGGGCCATGATCTCGTTCTCCAGCTCCACCGAGGAGATCCACTCGCCGCCGGACTTCACCACGTCCTTGGTGCGGTCGACGATGCGCACGAAGCCCTCGGGGGTGATCACGGCCACGTCCCCCGTGCGCAACCACCCGTCCTCGGTGAAGCTCTGCGGGGCGCGGTCGTCGTGGTAGTAGTCGGCGGTGATCCACGGCCCGGCGGCCTGGAGCTCGCCCGAGGTCTCGCCGTCCCAGGGCAGCTCCTCGCCGGTGACCTGGTCGGCGATGCGCAGCTGCACGCCCAGCACCGGGAGGCCCTGAGCGGCACGCAGGTCGGCCTGCTCCTCCACGGGGAGCTCGTCCATGGCCGAGGTGAGCGTGGCCACCGATGCCACCGGTGAGGTCTCGGTCATCCCCCAGGCCTGGAGGATGGGCAGGCCGACCTGCTCCCGGTAGGCCTCCGAGAGCACCTTGGGAACCGCCGAACCACCGCAGGGGATCACCCGGAGCGCGGACGTGTCACGGCCCGCCAGCTCCGGCAGCACGCCCATCCAGATGGTGGGGACGCCGGCGGCGAGGGTCACCCGCTCCGTCACGATCATGTCGGCCAGCGCGGCCGGGGTCATCTGCGGCCCGGGCATCACCAGGTCCGCACCGGCGGCCACCGCGGCATGCGCCAGGCCCCAGGCGTTGGCGTGGAACATGGGAACGACGGGCAGGATGACGTCGCGCTCGCAGGTGCCGACGGTGTCGGCGAGCATCACGCCCATCGTGTGCAGGTAGGTGGAGCGATGCGTGTAGACGACGCCCTTGGGGTGCCCGGTCGTGCCGGACGTGTAGCACATGGACGCGGCCCGCCACTCGTCGTCGATGCGGAACTCCACCGGCTCTGCGTCGGCGAGCAGCGCCTCGTGGTCGTGCAGCTCGAAGCCCTCCGGCAGCGGGGTGGGCGCGCCGTCGTCCATCACCACCAGGTGGCGCACGGTCTCGAAGGTCTCCAGCAACGGCCCGATCACCCCGAGCAGCGACCGGTCGATGAAGATCACCTCGTCCTCGGCGTGGTTCACGATGTAGGTGAGCTGGTCGGGGAAGAGCCGGATGTTGAGGGTGTGCAGCACGCGGCCGGTGCAGGGAGCGGCGAAGTACAGCTCGAGGTGGTTGGCGGTGTTCCATGCGAAGGTCGCCACCCGACCGTCCGCGGAGATGCCGAGCCGGTCGAGCACGCCGCCGAGGCGCCGGGTCCGCTCGGCCCACTCCCCGTAGGTGCGTCGGTGGCGTGCGCCGGTGGCGTCAGCGGTCACGACGCCCTTGTGGGGGAAGATCCGCTCGGCGCGCTCGAAGAGGTGCGGCAGCGCGAGCGGTCGGTCCTGCATCGTTCCCTTCATCGGTCCCCCTGAGAGTCGACGACCTGCATCGGCGGGTCGCGGCGGCCTGGTCGGGCCACAGTAGAAGCCGGCGGCGACCCCCGGCACGCGCCGTGCACCGCGTGCTCACCTCCGGTCCGGGCGGCCAATGTCAGATACAGTACTGGATGTGGAATCGGGAGCCTTCTCAGGAACCGGAGGTCCGGCGCTGTCGGAGAGCGCCCGAGGGTGCCAGACTCAACCGATGACCGACGCCGAGCGCCTGCGGGGGGCGAGCGCGGGGGGACCCGGCGAGGATCCACCTGAGGACCCCCGTCCGCCGCAACCAGCCGCTGGCGGAGCCGTCGAGGGACTCGGGGCCGACCGAGCGGGGGGAGCCGACGCACGCGGCACCGACGCCGGGGCCGCAGCGACAGGGGACGCCGCGATGGTCGAGCCCCTGCCCCCTGCCGACGAACCCTCCTCCGATGAGGAGCACCCGCGGTGGCTGCTGCCCCTCATCGGCGTGTCCATCGTGGCGCTCGTGGCGGCGAACCAGGTCGGCAACGCCACCTGGGCGACCCTGATCGACGACCAGCCCTACGCGTTGCTCGCCCTCAACTCCTCCAACAAGTACCTCATCGGCACCACCCCGAACAGCACGTTGATCCTGGCGCTGGCGGTGGCCACGCTGCGCTTGGTCGCCCCGGACCCCCTGTTCTGGATGATCGGCCACCTCTACCGCGACCGGGCCGAGCACTGGGCCCGCCGGGTGTTCCCGGGCATGAACAAGGTCTTCGACCAGTTCGACGCCGACCACGGGGGCTTCGCCCGCACCCTCGATGTCCTGCTGGTGATCATGCCCAACAACCCGGTGTGCCTCCTGGCCGGGGTGGCCGGCGTGCGGTTCCGGCGGATGATCACCCTGTCGTTCGTCGGCACCGTCGGGCGGGTGCTGCTCATGCGGCTCATCGGCACGATCTTCGAGGACGAGATCGAGTCGCTGCTGGACCTGGTGGCGAAGTACCAGTCCTGGTTCCAGCGGATCTCCATCGGCTTGGTGGTGGCGTTCGTCGCCTGGCAGTTCTTCGGCCGGCGCGGCCTGATCGGCGGTGTGGAGGAGCTCGAAGAGGAGCTGGGCGACTGAGCGGTTCCCGTCGAACTGGCAGGTGTGGGACCACACCGGCGTGGCTGACAGCTGCCAGTTGCCGGCGGGGGCCGCGCAGCGGGGGTGAGCCCGCCCAGGGCGAGCTCGTCGCCTGGTGCGACAGGCCAGCCCGCGGTCAGAGGCCGAGCAGGGCGTCGAGGCCCACGGTGACCCCGGGGAGCTCGGCCACCTTCCGCACCGCCAGCAGCACGCCCGGCATGAAGCTGGTGCGGTCGATGGAGTCGTGACGGATCGACAGGGTCTGGCCGGTGGTGCCCAGCAGCACCTCCTGATGGGCCACCAGACCCCTCAGTCGCACCGAGTGCACCCGGATGCCGCCGGGCCCCTCTCCCCCCCGGGACCCCTCGACCACCTCGCTGCGGGTGGGGTCCTCTGTCCAACGCGAGGATGCCGCCGCCATGCGCTCCAGCGTGAGCATCGCCGTGCCGGAGGGCGCATCGAGCTTCTGGTCGTGGTGCAGCTCGATGACCTCGGCGGAGTCGAAGTAGGGCGCCGCCATCTCGGCGAAGCGCATCATGAGCACCGCCCCGATGGCGAAGTTGGGGGCGATCACAGCGTTGGACCGCGTGAACTCGGTCCGGAAGCGCTCGAAGTCCGCCTCGGTGAACCCGGTGGTGCCGACCACCGCATGGATCCCGGCGGCGGCCAGCGAGGCGAGGTTGTCGCAGCAGACCTGGCGCTCGGTGAAGTCGACCGCCACCTGCACCCCCGCCTCGGCCAGGGCGTCGATGGTGGCGGAGACCACCAGGTCCGAGGCCACCCCGGTGGCGGTGCGGAGGTCGATGCCCTGGTAGTGGGGGTCGACGGCGGCGACCAGGTGGAGGCCGGGATCGTCGGTCACGGCCTGGCAGACGGTGGACCCCATCTTCCCCCCCGCGCCGATCACTCCGACCCGGATGGGGGGTTCGCCTGTCGCCGCGTCCATGGCGGCGCAGTCTACGTGGCACGGGGTTCCACCATCCGACCACGTGCGCCTTGCTAGGGTCCGGGCCATGCGCATGAGAAGGCTGACGGTCACCCTGGTGGTCCTCGCGACGGGCCTCGGGCTGTCGTCGCTGGTGTCGTGCACGCTCCCCAACGACCTCCTCCCGCCGGGTTGGTGCTGGGGGCCGGAGGCCCCGTGGCCGTGCGGTTCGACGACCACCACGACGACCACCACCCTGCCGCCACCGCCACCTCCCCCTCCGGACACGGACGAGACGACGACCACCACGACGACCTCCACCCCTCCCCCAGAGGTCGACGAGACCACGTCCACCACGGCGACCACCACGGCGTCCACCACCACGTCCTCCACCCCCGGGCCCGCCACCGAAGGCGTCACCAGCAGCACCACGCCCACCACGACGCCCACTCCCTCGGTGGAGGGATCGCAGCTGACCCAGTCGACGGGCACGCAGGGCGAGGCTCAGATCCGCATCACCGGCTGACGGCGTCCGGGCCCCGAACCATCCCGGCCGCACCAGCGACCTCGCCGTTCAGGCCCAACCCCCGGCATAGGACGTGAACTGCCCGGTGGTGAACCGGCTGGTGCCATCGACGTAGGGCAGGCAGAAGTGGGCGAACTCTTCCATCGTCCCCAGCCGCCCCA
Source organism: uncultured Microthrixaceae bacterium (assembly GCA_964420125.1). Lineage (GTDB taxonomy): Bacteria > Actinomycetota > Acidimicrobiia > Acidimicrobiales > Microtrichaceae > CAYQQQ01. The sequence continues at coordinate 33,674 of CAYQQQ010000008.1, read as the reverse complement.
GCGGCACCTGAGCGTCGAGCTTCGCCCGCACGGCGGGGTCGTCCGCTCCGCTGGCACGGAGGAACTCGGGGAAGTCCATGAAGTTCGTCCCCACGGCGTTGACCTGGACGCCGTGACGGGCGACCTCGCCGGCCACGTTGCGCACCAGGTGGGTCGCCCCGGCCCGCGCCGCCGAGTAGAGCGGCGCGCCCGGGGTGGGCCGTGCCGCCGAAGCGCTGGTGATCACCAGCACCTGCCCTTCGCCCCGCTCGACCATCGGGGGCAGCACGCCTCGAAGGAAGTGATAGGGCGCCTCCAGGCACCCGGCGACCGCACGGCGGAGGTCCTCCACGCTCGAGTCGAGGAACCGACCGGTGACGATCGCACCGGAGAACGCCGTGGCCGAGTCGATGCGGCCGAACGCACCCAAGGCCGTGTCGACCAACCGCGTGACCCCCTCGGGGTCCATCGCCGCACCGAGGCCCACCACGGCGACGACCCTCGCTCCGGCATCGGAGAGCTCCTCGACCAGGCCGGGCGCGGGGTCGCCCAGCACGAGGTCGTGGTGCCGCCGGACCAGCAGCCGGGCGAGGTCGGGACCGACGTAGGTGGCGGCCGGGGCCACCACCGCCACACGCCGGCCGGACTGCTTCGATGACGTCATGTCTCGCTCCTCGTTCGCTCGGGGGTGCGGGGTCGGGGTCTGCGTCGGCCCAGGTCATGGGTTCGGCGAACGGCCGGGTGTCGGGTCGGTGGTGAGCTGCTGGGCGACCGCCTCCAAGCCGGCCACCCGCGAGCCCTTGACCAGCACGGCGGTCTCGGGTGGCCCGTCGGCCAGGGCGGCCCGTACTGCGGCGACGGCAGCAGACGCGTCGGGCACCGGAGCCACGCCGTAGAGGTCGGTGCCGACGGCCATCACCTCGACGCCCAGCTCCGCGGCCAGAGAGGCGATGCGGGCATGCTCCTCGGCGGCGCGGTCGCCCAGCTCGGCCATCACCCCGAGCACCGCCAGACGCCGCGTGGCGGGCAGGGTCGCCAGCGACCGCAGGGCGGCGGCCATGGAGGCCGGCCCGGCGTTGTAGGCGTCGTTGAGCACGGTGACTCCCGAGGCGGCGTGGTGGAGCTCCATCCGCCACGGCGAGTCGAGCGGGTTGCCGAGCCCTGCCGCCACCGACGCCAACGACAGGCCGGCCCACAGCCCCACGGCGGCGGCGGCGAGCGCGTTGGGCACGTTGTGCACGCCGCGAGCTCCCATGCGCACCTCCACGCTCCCCCACTGCGAGCGCAGCACGAACCGGGGGTGCAGCTGCTCGTCGACGGCCACCTCGTCGGCCCACACGTCGCCGGTGTCGCCGCCGGCGGGGCTGCCACCGAAGGTGAGCACCTCGGCTCGGGTGTGCGCGGCCATGGCCGCCACCCGGGGATCCGCGGCGTGCAGCACGGCGAGGCCGTCGGGGGGCAGCAGCTCCACCAGCTCCCGCTTGGCCACCGCGATCTGCTGCTCGCCGCCCATGTGCTCGGTGTGCACCGCCTGCACGGCGGTGACGACCCCCACGGTGGGCAGGGCGACGGCGCAGAGCTGGGCGATGTGGCCGTGACCCCGCGCCCCCATCTCGATCACCGTGGCCTCGGTGTCCTCGGCGGCGTTGGCCAGGGTGATGGGAACCCCCAACTCGTTGTTGAACGATCGGTGCGACGCCGCCGTGGCGAAGCGCTCGGTGAGCACGGAGGCCAGCAGGTCCTTGGTGGTGGTCTTGCCGACCGACCCGGTGATGCCCACGACCAGCTCGGGAAGGCGGCGGCGGGCCATCCCTCCCAGGCGGAACAGAGCGCGCTCGACGTCGGGAACGAGGATCGCCGGACCGTCGTCGACCACGCGGGCCACGAGCACCGCCGGTGCCCCTGCCGACCGTGCGGCGGGGACGAAGTCGTGGCCGTCGCGCTCGTCGCGCACCGCGGCGAACAGCTGGCCCGGCACGAGAGTGCGGCTGTCGATCGACAGGCCGTCGACGCGGAGGTTGCCCGCTGGCTCGACGCCGACGAGCTCCCCTCCGAGGTCGGCGGCCAGGCGCGCCACGTCGAATCGCATCACCGGATTCTCACACGACCGCTGCTCTCGACCGCGCCACGCCCTCCAACGCGTTCTCGGACGGATGGCGTCCTTCAGCGCCGGCATCGGTCCGGAAACCGGGAGAGTGCGGCGCTTCTGGACCGACCGCGAGCCTCTGCGTCGCCATCGGTCCGAGAACGGAGCAGGGGGGTGTCGATCAGACCGTAGACTCGCCGGCCATGACCGAGCCGTCGCTGCGAGAGGGGCTGCCACAGAGGATCCGCCTGGTGGTGCTCTTCGGCGGCCGATCGGCTGAGCACGACATCAGCTGCATCTCCGCCAGCCACGTCCTCGCCGCCATCGACCCCCAGCGCTACGACGTGGTGCCCGTCGGCATCGACCGCAACGGCCGCTGGCTGCCGGCGGAGCGCCGCGACGAGCTGTCCGTACCGGAAGACCGCGACCCAGTCGACCCCCTGCCGGTGCTCACCGGCCATGCCGATGCGTCCCCGGCCCGAGCCGGGAGCGTCGACGGTGAAGCGCTCCCCGCCGACATCCCCACCGTGGTGCTGCCCATCCTGCACGGCCCCAACGGCGAGGACGGCACCGTGCAGGGCCTGCTGGAGATGGCCGGCCTGCCCTACGTCGGCACCGGTGTGCTCGGCTCCGCGCTCGCCATGGACAAGGCCATGGCCAAGACCGTGCTCGACGCCCTCGGCATCCCCCAGGTGCCGTGGCGCGGGTTCCGCCGCACCGACCGACCCGACGAGGCCGCAGCCAAGGAGCTGCTCGACGAGCTCGGCCCGACCGTGTTCGTGAAGCCCGCCAACATGGGGTCCTCCATCGGCGTGTCCAGGGTGACCGACGACGCCGGGCCCGCACGTCTGCTGGAGGCGATCGAGGACGCGCTGCGCTTCGACGACGAGATCGTCCTCGAGCAGGGCGTCGTGGCCCGGGAGCTGGAGTGCGCCGTGCTGGGCAACGACGAACCGAGGGCATCGGTGATCGGCGAGATCGTGACCGACGCCGAGTTCTACGACTACGCCGACAAGTACTTCGACGGCACCGCCCGCACCGTCGTGCCCGCCGAGCTCGACCCCGCCGTCGCCGAGGAGGCCCGCCTCCTCGCCGTGCACACCTTCCGCGCCCTGCGCTGTGCCGGCATGGCCCGGGTCGACCTGTTCCTCGAGGCCGAGCGGGGCCTGCTGGTGAACGAGGTCAACACCATCCCCGGCTTCACCCCCATCTCCATGTACCCCAAGCTGTGGCAGGCCAGCGGGCTCCCCTACTCCGAGCTCATCGACGAGCTGGTCGCGCTCGCCCTCGAACGCCACGCCCGCCACACGTCGCTGGCGGTGTCACCCGAGTGACCCATCCAGCCACATCGGGGACCGCCGCCGCGGAGCCCACCGCCGCGGCGCCGGTCGCCATCGCCGACACCCTGGCAGGCAAGCGGATCGTCGTCACCGGCGCCACCGGCTTCGTCGGCACGGCCCTGGTGGAACGCCTCCTGCGCTGCGTGCCGGACGTGGAGCTCAGCCTCCTGGTCCGCCACGGCCGCCGCCGGGACGCCGCCGCCCGGGTGCAGCGGGAGGTGCTGCGCAACGACGCCTTCGACCGCCTGCGCCAGGAGCTGGGCGCCGACCGCTTCGCCGAACGGGCTGCCACGGTGCAGGTGCTGGCCGGCGACGTCGGCAGCGACGGGCTCGGCCTCGACGACGCCGAGCGCGCCGTGCTGGCCGGCTGCGACGTGGTGATCCACTCGGCAGCCACCGTCGCCTTCGACGCCCCGCTGGACCGCGCCGTGGAGGTGAACCTGCTCGGACCGGTGCGCATCGCCGAGACCCTCCACGGCCTCGACGCCACCCCGCACCTGGTGACCGTCAGCACCTGCTACGTGGCCGGCAACCGCCGCGGCGCCGCCCCCGAGGAACCCGTGGAGGCCAACCCGTTCTTCGTGGACCTCGACTGGCGCGAGGAGGTGCGTGCGGCCCGCCGCACCCGCCACGACACCGACGCCGAGAGCCGCAGCCCCGAACGCCTGGCCGGCTTCGCCGCCGAGGCCCGCGCCGTGCTCGGCCCGGCGGGCGGCCCGCTGCTGGCCGAGCGCACCGAGGAGCTCCGTCGCCGCTGGGTGGCGGACCGGCTCGTCGAGGCCGGACGGGCCCGCGCCGGCGCCCTCGGCTGGCCCGACGCCTACGCGCTCACCAAGGCCCTGGGTGAGGTCGCCCTCGGAGAGGTGGTCCGCCACCAGGGGGGTCGGCTCCCGGTCAGCGTCGTGCGCCCCTCCATCATCGAGTCGGCCCTCTCGGAACCCTCACCCGGGTGGATCCGCGGGTTCCGGATGGCAGAGCCGATCATCCTGTCCTACGCCCGGGGCCTGCTGCGCGAGTTCCCCGGGGTGCCCGAGGGCATCGTCGACGTGATCCCGGTCGACTTCGTGGTCTCCGCCATCCTCGCCGCGGCCGCCACGCCACCGGAGCCGGCCCCTGAGCGGCCCCCGCCGGCCGCCGCGCCCCTCCGCATCGTGCAGGTGGCGACCGGTGCGGTGAACCCGCTGCGCTACCAGGTGCTGGTCGACCGGGTGCGCGACTGGTTCGGCGAGCACCCCCTCTACGACGAGCACGGCCAGCCCATCGTCGTGCCCGACTGGACCTTCCCCGGGCGTGGCCGGGTCGAGCGCCAGCTCACCGTCGCCACGGCCGCCTTGCGGCGGGTGGAGCGCCTCGTCGCCGCCCTCCCCGTGCGGGGCAAGGCCGCCCAGTGGGGAGCCACCCTGGAGCAGCGGCGCGCTGCGGCCGAGCGGGCGTTGGAGTACGTGCAGCTCTACGGCGCCTACACCGAGTGCGAGGCCGTCTACGGCGTCGACGCCCTGCTGGCCCTCCCGGTGGCTCCCGAGGCCGACATGCCGCTGGACCCGAGGGAGATCGACTGGGGCCCCTACATCACCGAGGTGCACCTGCCGTCGGTGGTGGCCCACGGGCGCGCCGCCACCAAGCCCACCCGCCGCGATCCCGACCACCGGGCCAACCGCCTGCGGGCCCAGGTCCTCTCTCCCGACCGGCACGTCGCCGCCTTCGACCTGGAGAACACGCTGGTGGCCTCCAACGTCGTCGCCTCCTACGCCTGGCTGGCAGGCCGCCGCCTGGGGACCGCCGATCGGGTCCGGCTGGTGGCACGGCTGCTGGCCGAGGCACCGTCGCTGGCCGCCGCGGATCGCCGTGACCGCTCCGACTTCCTCCGCTCCTTCTACCGACGCTACGAGGGCGCGCCGGTGGAGCAGCTGCGCGCCGACGCCGCGGAGGCCCTCTCCGACCTGCTCCTGTCGCGGGCGTTCCCCGACGCCCTGCGCCGTGTCCGCCACCACCGGGAGCTCGGTCACCGCACCGTGTTGATCACCGGCGCCCTCGACGTGGTGGTGGAGCCCCTGCGGCCGCTCTTCGACCACGTGGTGTGCGCCGAGGCGGCCACCGAGCAGCGCGACGGCGTGGAGGTGCTCACCGGCCACCTGGTCCACGCCCCTCCCACCGCCGAGGCCCGTGCCCGCGTGCTGCTCGAGCTGTGCGCGTCCTGGGGGCTCGACCCCGCCGAGTCGGTCGCCTACGCGGACTCCTCCTCCGACCTCTCGATGCTGGAGGCCGTCGGGTTCCCGGTGGCGGTCAACCCCGAGCCCCGCCTCGCCACCATCGCCCGCACCCGGGGCTGGCTGGTGGAGGACTTCCAGCTGGCCGCCGGCCACCGCCCCGCCCTGCTGCCCCTCCCTCCGCGGTGGCGCACCCCCGCCAACGTTCTGTTCTCCCAGGATCGCGCTCAGCGCGATCCTGGGAGAACAGAACGGGCACAAGGGCAAGGGAAGGGGCGCGTGCGATGAGCGGGGCGGCCGGGGAGACCTGCGAGGCGCTGGTGGTGGAGCGCAGCCTGGCCCGCTTCGGCGCAGCCCGCCTGGCGTCCGAGACGCTGGCCGGCACGACGCCCTTCGACATGGGGCCGCTGCGCCACCGCCCCCGCCGCGACGCCCCCGACCTGCCGGGCCCCGACTGGGTGCGTCTCCGGCCCCGCCTCTCGGGCATCTGCGGCTCCGACCTCGCCGCGGTGCAGGGGCGCAGCTCCCGCTGGTTCGAACCCATCGTGTCGCTGCCGTTCGTTCCCGGCCACGAGGTGGTGGCCGACACCGACGACGATCGCCGGGTGGTGGTGCAACCGGTGCTGGCGTGCGTGGCCCGTGGCATCGCGCCGGTGTGCGCCGCGTGCGCCGAGGGCCGACCGGGCCGCTGCGCCAACCTGGCCTGCGGGGACCTGGCCCCCGGCCTGCAGAGCGGGTTCTGCTGCGACACCGGCGGCGGATGGTCCACGGCCATGGTCGCCCACCCCAGCCAGCTCCACGAGGTGCCCGACGAGCTCGACGACGCCGCCGCGGTGCTGGTGGAGCCGACGGCCTGCGGGGTGCACGCCGCGCTGCGCGGCGGCGTCAGCCCCTCCGACCAGGTGGCGGTGATCGGGGCCGGCACGCTCGGCCTGGCGGTCGTGGCGGCCCTGGCCCGATGGAGTCCACCGGACCACCTCCTGGTCGCCGCCAAGCACGACCACCAGCGATCCCGGGCCGTCGAGCTGGCCGCCTCGCTGTCCTGCACCCTCAGCGCGCCTGCGGAGCTGGTGCGGGCTGCTCGGCGCAGCACCGCCTCGGTGATGGTGGGCAGCGGAACCACCGCCCGCGTCGGTGCTGGCGTGGACGTCACCTTCGACTGCGTGGGCAGCTCCGACAGCCTGGCCGCCGCACTGGGCGTCACCCGCCCCGGCGGTCGGGTGGTGCTGGTGGGGATGCCCGAGCCGGACCGGCTCGACCTCACCCCACTCTGGCAGCGCGAGATCTCCCTCACCGGCGCCTACACCTACGGCCGGGAGGTGCTGGCCGGCACCCCGGTGCCCACCTTCGAGCTGGCCTTCGAGCTGGTGGCGGCCGCCCACCTCGGCGAGCTGGTCAGCGCCACCTACCCCTTGTCGCGCGCCGCCGAGGCGCTGGCCCACGCCGCCCACGCCGGCCGGCGCGGCGCCACCAAGATCGCCTTCGACTGCCGAAGCGCGACCAGATCGAGGAGCACCACGTGACCCCCCGCCCCGGACTCGTCCTGGAGGTCGACCGATCCACCCCACCCGTGCTGGTCCACCACGGAGAGCAGCTCCGCCTCGAGAAGCTGCCGCCCGGCCGCTCGCGCATCGTCTACCCACCGGAACCGCTGGAGCCCCTCGAGGCACCCGACGCCGCCATCCGCCGGGCCCTGCTCGAACCCCTCGACAGCGAACCGCTGCCCGCCCTGCTGTTCGCGGGCATGAAGCTCACCATCGCCTTCGACGACGTCTCCCTCCCCCTGCCCCCCATGCGCCGGCCCGACATCCGCCAGCGGGTGATCGAAGCGGTGCTCGACCTGGCCGCGGAGGCCGGCGTCGACGACGTGCACCTCATCGCCGCGCTGGCCCTGCACCGCCGCATGACCGAGGACGAGCTGCGCCACGCCGTCGGCGACCGCGTCTACGACGCCTTCGCCCCCCGGGGTCAGCTCTACAACCACGACGCCGAGGACCCCGACGGCCTCGTGCTGGTCGGCGAGACCCGCCACGGCGAGGAGGTGCAGATCTCCCGGCGCGCCGCCGAGAGCGACCTGGTCGTGTACGTCAACATCAACCTGGTGAGCATGGACGGCGGCTGGAAGTCCACCGCCACCGGGCTGTCCGGCTACCAGGCGCTGCGCCACCACCACAACGTGCACACCATGCGCCAGAGCCGCTCGTTCATGGACCGGGACCACTCCGAGCTGCACAGACGGAACTGGCGCCAGGGGGAGGTGCTGCGCGACGCCGGCATCAAGGTGTTCCAGATCGAGACCACGGTGAACAACGACCTCTTCGGCGACGGCCCGATGGCGGTGCTGGCCAAGCGCGAGTGGGAGTGGGGGGCCAAGGACCGGGCGACGTTCGTGGCGTTGCGCGCCGGGCTCGACCGGCTGTCGCCCTCGATGCGCCGACGGGCGATGCAGACCTGGCGGGCGCCCTACGGGCTCACCTCGGTGCAGGCCGGGGAGGTGGAGGCGGTGCACGCCCGCACCACCGAGCACGTGCTGCGCCAGCAGCAGGTGGAGGTGGAGGGCCAGACCGACGTGCTGCTGCTGGGCCTCCCCTACATCTGCCCCTACAACGTGAACTCGATCATGAACCCGATCCTGGTGCACTGCCTGGGCCTCGGGTACCTGTTCAACATGTACCGGGGCCGGCCGCTGGTGCGCGAGGGCGGCGTGCTGATCCTGCACCACCCCACGACCCCGGTCTTCCACCCGGTGCACCACCCCAGCTACATCGACTTCTTCGAGGAGGTGCTCGCCGAGACCACCGATCCGGTGGAGATGGAGCAGCGCTTCGAGCGCCGCTACGCCGAGGACGAGTGGTACCGCCACCTCTACCGCACGGGCCACGCCTACCACGGCGTCCACCCGTTCTACATGTGGTATTGGGGAGCGCACGCCCTGGAGCACCTCGGCGGGGTGATCATCGTGGGCGGCGACCCGCCCACCGTGCGGCGCCTCGGCTACCGGCCGGCCTCGACCCTCGCCGATGCCCTGGAGATGGCGACCGACGTGGTCGGCCCCTCCCCCACCGTCACCTACTTCAAGAACCCTCCCCTGGCCATGGCGGAGGTGCGGTGAGCCTGTCGACCCGTCCCCCGACCGAAGGCTGGCGGGAGCGGGCGACGGAACGCCTCGTCAGCCTCGCCGCCCGCCGACCCCGCCCCGTGGCTCGACTGCGCTCCGCCGGGTTCCCCTACACCGCCGCGCCCACCCCGGTCGGGGTGGAACCCGTGCCCGGGCCGGCGCTGGGCGACCGCTACGACGCGGAGTGGGCCCGCTCCCCGTGGGCCCGCTGGAGCCGCATCGCCGCCCAGGAGACCGTCGGTCGGGCCGTCATCACCGCGCTCTGCCTCCCCGAGGTGCGCGGACGGGACCGCCTGGACGAGCTCGAGGGCCCGGTCCTCTTCGTGGCCAACCACCACAGCCACCTCGACACCGCGCTCCTGCTGCACTGCCTCCCTCGGCCCTGGCGCCACGACACCGTCGTGGTCGCCGCCGCCGACTACTTCTTCGACTCCCGCCCCAAGGCGGCGCTGGCGTCGTGGGCGTGGGGAGCCATCCCCATGGAACGCCACAAGGTGTCCCGCCGCTCCGCCACCCGAGCCGCGGAGCTGATCGAGGAGGGCTGCTCCCTGCTGATCTTCCCCGAGGGAGGCCGCAGCCCCGACGGCTGGGGTCAACCCCACAAGGGCGGGGCCGCCTACCTGGCGGCGCGCTGCGAGGTTCCGGTGGTGCCGATCCACATCGACGGCACCGACCGGGTGCTGCCCAAGGGGGCCGGCCGACCGGACCCCCAGCGGGTGACGGTGAGCTTCGGCGAACCCATGTGGGCCGGCGAGCTCGACGCCCGCCGCTTCGCCCCCCGCATCGAGGCCGCACTCGAACGCATCGCCGACGAATCCGGCACCGACTGGTACCAGGCACGCCTCAGGGCCGCCCGGGACGAGACGCCCTCGCTGCGGGGCCCCGAAGGGGCGTCGTGGCGACGCGACTGGGCCCGCTCCGCCCGCCAGCTCAGACGCAGCGAGCCCCGACGGTCTCTGCGCGACAGAGCACGAGGTAGCGATCCGTGGTGAGCCCGCTCACCCAGGCAGGGTCGCGGGACAGCTCGGCAGCCAGCGGTTCGTCGCGCTCCCAGAGCACCACGTCGGGCCGGGCCTCGGCCAGGCTCTCCTCCCAGTCGCCGCTCAGGTGCTGCAACCGCTCGTAGTCCAGGAAGGTCTCCACCGAGGCGCGGTCGTCGACCCAGACGTTCGCCTGCTCGCCGTAGCGGAGCTCCAGGTAGTTGCCCACGTAGTCCGGTGCCACCACCGCGACCCCGGGCTCGGCCACCAGGCCCCGCTCCTCCAACCAGTCCACCTCGTCCACCGGATAGGGCTGGAGGTCGAGCATCGGCGGTCGCACCGCACGCACGGTCGCCGCCACCAGCAGCGCCACACCCACGACCGTCATCGCACGGCGCGCGGCGCGTCCCGGAACGGCGATGCTGGAGACTCCCTCGATGCCGGTCGCGGCGTAGGCCGAGAGCGTGATGGCGGCGATGGGCAGCAGTCGGGTGGCGCCCAGGCCCATGACCGCCAGGACCACCACCGCAGCAGCGGAGCCCCATCGCGGGCCGAGCGGCATCGACACCGGCGCGTCCGCGGCACGGTCCCCCGCAACCGGCTCGTGGTCACGAGGCGGTGCCGGTGCGTCCACCGGTGCGATCCCCGGGGTGGTCACGGCCGTCGCGCCCGCGCCGGCGGCGACGGCGAGGGGGACAGGAGGCACCGTGACCTGCGGCGTTCCCGGTTCCCCGAGGGAAGCGTCGGGCATCACCGGCCCACCGGTGGCGTCCACCTCCGGTGAGGGTCCGCCGACGTTGCTCCGTCCCCGCAGCACGCCGTAGAGCGCCAGCACGGCCACCACGGCGAACACCCACCCCAACGGGCTGTCGAAGCCCGGCGGCTGCCACTCGCGGTAGAGGCGCACCGCCTGGCGGGCCTGCTCGTCGCCGAACTGCTCGGTCGGGAGCAGCAGCAAGCGGAACCGATCGGGATAGGCGAGCCCCCCGAGCACCAGTCCTCCCGCTGCGGCACCCAGCCATCGCAGCCGATCCCAGACCGGCCGGCGCAGGTCGATCGACTCGGCGACGCCCAGGAGCACCAGGACGGCCACGCCGTAGAGCCACGACCCGTGCAGGTTCACCCAGGCGGCGAACACCGCCACCAGCCACCACGGGGAACGGCGCTCGCGCCACACGACCAGCGCCAGGGCCAGGGCCACGAACCCGGCCAGGTGGGGCCTACCGTTGAGGAAGGGAACCAGCAGCACGGCGGTCACCGCAGCGGGGAGCACCTGTGCCAGCAGCCGCCGACTCGGCGCGCCGGGGTGGTCGGCGGGCCGTGCCACCCTCACCAGCAAGCACCCGAGCGCGGCGGCGAACGCCACGGTCACCAACCTCACCCCGGCGAAGCCGAACACCTGCTCGGCACGACCCAGCAGCCCCGACCACCACCAGCTGGGCACCGGGAAGTCGGTGCTGGTCCACAGGAAGGGGTTGCGCTCGGGCAGCCCGTCGCGCACCTGGAGCCGGCCGGTGGCGAGGTGGGTGAAGAGGCTGTTGTCCCTCACCGGTCCTGCCGCGCCCACGGCGACAGCCCCGGCGAACAGCCAGGCGGTCGCCCGCTCGGCACGGAGCGCGTCGTTCACAGGTCCTTTTGTATCTGGATGATCGCCGGACCCAACACCACGGCGAAGAGCGCAGGGAAGATGCAGAACACCATCGGGATGAGCATCTTGACCGGCGCCTTCTGCGCCTTCTCCTCGGCCAGCTGGCGCCGCTTCACCCGCATCTCCTCCGACTGCGCCCTCAGGACGCGGCCGATGGACACGCCGAAGGTGTCGGCCTGGATGATGGCCATCACGAACGAGCGCAGCTCCGGGACGTTGCAGCGGGTGTCCATCGCCCGCATGGCGTCGCTGCGGTTCGCCCCGGCCCGGGTCTCGCCCAGCATGCGGGAGAACTCGTCGCTGAGCGGCCCGGGCACCGAGTGGATCACCCGGTCGAGGGCCTGTTCGAAGCCGAGGCCCGCCTCCACGGAGATCACGAGCAGGTCCAGCACGTCCGGCAGCGCCACCTGGATGTCGTGGCGGCGCTCCGCGATGCGTCGGTTGAGCATGGCATCGGGGCCCATCACCAGCGCGAACATCACCAGCGCGCCGAACCCCAGCCGCATGATGCCGCTGAAGGGGAACAGTCCGAGCACGAACACCGCCAGGAACACCACCGCCGCCAACCCGATGGTCACCACGCGGATCGCCAGGAAGCGGTCCACCTTGGACGGGTCGTGCTCACCCGCCCACACGAACTTGTGGCGGATCTTCTCCATGTAGCCGACGGGGGTGAACCGCTGCCCGAGCTGGCCGAAGGCGGCGACCACGGGCTGGACCGCACGGGTGCTCAACGACTCGAGCAGCTCCTGGTCGCGCGTGCTCTCCACCTCGTAGCCGTCGAGCTGGCGCAGGGTCTCGCGGATGGTCTGGCGCTCCTCCACCTCCGACAGCACGGCGAAGATCGCCAGTGCCACTGCGGCGGCGGCCAGGAGGGCAGCGAGGAGCAACATGGGTGACATCTCAGGCCTCGATCGTGATGATCTTCCGCATCCAGGCGAACCCCACCACCATGGCGATCACCGACAACCCCACCATCAGGTAGCCGAAGCCGGGGGTGAAGAGCGCCTTGATGTACTCGGGGTTCATGACGAACATGACGGCGGCCAGGCCTGGCGGCAGCAGGCCGAGGATGATGGCCGAGATCCTTCCCTCGGCGGTGAGGGTGGCGACCTCCCGGCGGAGCCGTTCGCGCTCGGTCATGGTGTTGGCCACGGTCAGGAGGAGCTCGGCCAGGTTGCCGCCCACCTCGCGTTGGATCTTGATGGCCATCACCGTCCACTCGAAGTCGTCGCTGCCCATGCGAGCGGCGGTGGCATCGAGGGCGTCCTCCAGGGTTCGGCCCAGTCGGTGCTCGGTCACGACCCGGCGGAGCTCACGACCCATCGGATCGGAGATCTCCTGGGACACCGCCTCGAAGCCCTGGGTGATGGAGTAGCCGGCCTTCAAGGTGCCCGCCAGCAGCGACAGCATGTCCGGAAGCTGGGCCACGAACTTCTTCTGGCGCGACCGCACCTTCATGTTGAGCGCCAGCTTGGGCAGGACCACGCACAGGACCACGGCGATCAGGGCGAGCACGATGTTGCGGGTGAGCACCATCGTGAACGCACCGATCAGCAGGGCGGCGATCCCCACGAAGAACATCGCCTCCGCGGCGCGCAACGGCAGGTTCGCCCGCTCCAGGCTCACCTCCACGCCTTCGAGGACGCCTTGCTTCTCGGCGACCTCGCTGGTGAGGGCGACCGCCCGCTGCAGGATCGGCACCGTCGTCATCCCCTGGGACGAGCCCTCCTCCTCGCCTTCCGCCTCGGACTCCTCGTAGACGCTGAGCCGGTTCTTGAGGCTGTCGCGGTCGGGGACCACCAGCGACAGCAGTGCCCACACCGCGGCGCCGACCGCCGCCACCAGCAGCGCCAGCGCCGCCCAGTGCACGAGGGAGCTCGCCAGGAGCCGGTCGGTCAGCGACGGGGAGGGGGCAGCCGGCAGCAGCTCCGTCGCCCCCACCTGGAGATCGCCCGGGTTGCCCTCGATCACCTGGTTCGCCTCACCCGCCGACACGGCCAGCTCGGGAGCGCTCCCCTCCGGTGCGGGCACGCGCATCTCGAACTGGCCGTCGAGCTGCGCGGCGACGGTCTGGGTCGCGGCATCGAGGTCCTCATCGCTGGACACGGAGCGCAACGACCCGCCGAGCTGGGTGACCAGGAGGCCGAGGGTGGCGGTGTCGGCCCCCTTCGGGAGCACGATCACGTCGAGACGGCTCCCGTCGAGGCGCATGAGCCGCTCGACCTCGCCCGCACTCGAGGTCGAGAGCTTGTCCCCCGATGCGACGATCGCCACCACCCGCCGTGAGGGCGCGTCCGAGGAGTCGAGCAGGCTCGCAGCCCGCGCCAAGGCATCCCAGGTCGCGGCATCGCCGGTCTGCTGGATCCCCTCGAGGGCCTCCTCCACCCGCGCCGGGGAGCTCGTCCAGCCGGTCTCCTGAGCGGCACCCTCCCTGGCGGTGCTGACCACCGCGACACGGGAGATCCCGTGCGCCCCCGGCACCAGCTCGGCTGCGGCCGCCTTGGCGAGCTGCACCGTGCCGTTGCCGAGGGAGCGGTCGTTGTCGATCACCACCACGACGTCGGTGGCGATGCCGCCGCGACGGACCTCGGCGTCCGCCGGGGAGCCGTCGACCTGAATCGACGGATCCTGCGACGCGGTGCCCGTGATCACCCACGGATCCTCCCGGGCATCGACCTGCTCGACGCGCACCGAGTCGGCCGGCTCCCCGGACTCCTGGGCGCCGACCGGTCCCACCGCAGCGAACACCAGCAGCGGCAGGCACACCACCAGCCCTGCAGCGAGCGTCCCGGTGCGACGTCTCACTGGATGTTCCCCGGGGAGAAGACCTCCGGACCGAGGCGGATGCCGAGGTCGGCCAGCTTGGAGGAGAACTTGGGACGCACCCCCGTCGCCTGCAGCTGGCCACGGAACCGGCCGTTCTCGTCGACCCCGGCGGAGAAGTCGAACAGGAAGATGTCCTGCAACGTGATGACGTCGCCCTCCATCCCCTGCACCTCGGTGATGTGGGTCACCCGGCGACTGCCGTCGCGCAGCCGGGACAGCTGCACGATCAGATCGATGGCCGACGCCATCTGCTCGCGGATCGCCCGCACCGGAAGGTCGAAGCCCGCCATGAGCACCAGGGTCTCGAGGCGTGCCAGGGTGTCCCGCGGGCTGTTGGCGTGGACCGTGGTCAGCGAGCCGTCGTGGCCGGTGTTCATGGCCTGCAGCATGTCCAAGGCCTCGCCCGACCGGCACTCGCCGACGATGATGCGATCGGGCCGCATGCGCAGCGTGTTCTTCACCAGGTCGCGGATCGACACCTCGCCCCGGCCCTCGACGTTGGGCGGCCTGGACTCGAGGCAGAGGACGTGCTCCTGGTGCAGCTGGAGCTCCTTGGCGTCCTCGACGGTCACGATCCGCTCGTCGGCGGGGATGAACCCGGACAGGACGTTCAACATGGTGGTCTTGCCGGTGCCGGTGCCCCCGGACACGATGACGTTGAGCTTGCCGACGATGCACGCCTGCAGGAACCGCGCCGCCTGGGTGTTGATCGCCCCGAATCGGATCAGGTCGTCGATCTGGAGGGGATCGGTGGCGAACTTCCGGATGGTGAGGAACGGGCCGTCGATCGCCAGCGGGGAGATCACCGCGTTCACGCGGGAGCCGTCGGGCAGGCGGGCGTCCACCATCGGGGTCGACTCGTCCACGCGCCGTCCGATGGCCGAGACGATCTTGTCGATCACCCGTCGGACGTGGTCGCCGTCGATGAACCGCACGGACTCGTCGGCGGCCAGCTTCCCTCCGCGCTCCACGAAGGTCAGGTCGGGTCCGTTCACCATGATCTCGGTGACCGCCTCCTCCTTGAGCAGCTTGTCGATGGGCCCGTAGCCGAGGATGTCGTCGGAGACGTCCTGGATGAGCTGGGCCTTGTCGGCCGCCGAGAGGGGCACGCGCTCCGCCGCGATCGACGCGTGGAGCTGGTCGTTGACCTTGCGACGCAGGTCGTCCTCGGACAACCGGTTGTCGAAGAGGATCGGACCCAGCTCCTCGATGAGCTGCTCGTGGATGCGCCGCCGCAGCTCCGCCGCGGCTCCATCACGCCGATGGCCGCCCTCGGGTCGGGCACCAGGACGGGGCGGCACCCCGGTGGGCGTTCCGCTCGGAGTTCCTTGCCCACCTGCTCCTGGCTCGGCGGGGAAGGCCATGTCCACCCCCGGCCCCGGGAACCCCGCCTCCGTCGTCGCTGCGCCGCCGCCCGGTTGCACCGGCGGGGCGGAGAACGCCGAGGGTGGATGGAACGGTGCCGCAGCCCCAGCTGCCGGGTCGGGATGGGGAGCCCCCGCCGCGGCGGTCGGGGCTCCGAAGGGCTGCTGCTGGGCCTCCTGCGGTGGCGGTGAGAAGGCAGGGGCCTGGAGCTCCTGACCGGGGGGCACCGCGCCGTTGCCGTTCGGCGGGGGCGCGAACGGCGCCGCCGGGGCCTCGGCAGGCGGATGGAAGGCCGACGAGGGATCCTGGGGGTTCTCGTCGTCGGGGCGACGGTAGAGCGGCACGGTTCAGTCCTCCTCGTCAGCGCCGGCGCTTCGAGCTCTCGCGCGGCAGGATCCGGTCGGCCAGCGACTCGATCGCCTTGGCCACCCCCGACTTCGGGGCGAAGGTCACCACCGGCTCGCCCTTGTTCACGCCCTGAGGCACGACGATGTCGCTGGGGACCAGCACCTCGGCCTTGATGCCGAGGGTCTTCTCCACCTCCGACACGTCCAGCTTCACCTTGGTGTTGGCCCGGTTCAGCACCAGGTGGATCTTCTCCATCGGCGTGTCGAGCAGGCGGAGCGTCTGCAGACCGATCTTCACGTTCTTGATGTTGGGGATGTCCATCCCCGCCACCAGCAGCACCTCGTCGGAGGTCTCCAGCAGGCCGAGGACCACGTCGTTGAAGTAGGCCGGGGTGTCGACGATCACGAAGGCGCAGAAGCTCCGCAGCAGGTCCACGATGGAGGCCATGTCGCTGGCGGACACCTGGTCGGCGAACGCCGGCTCCAGGGGGGCGGGCAGCACCCTCAGCCCGGTCGGCTCGTGGGTGACCAGCAGGCTGTCCAGCATCGCCGAGTCCATCCGGTCGAGCACGGCGACCGCATCCACGATCGTGTGGGTGGGGCTGAGCTTCAGCATCACGGCCACGTCGCCGAACTGCAGGTCCGCGTCCACCAGCGCCACCGGCAGGTCCGACCGCTGGGCGAGCGTCGCCGCCAGCGAGGTCGCCAGCATGGACTTCCCCGCACCGCCCTTCGTGGAGAAGATGGACAGCACCCGGCCGTTGACCGGCACCGTGTAGTCCTCCGAGTCCGACGGCGCGCCGGAGGGCGAGGCGGGACGCTGGCCGACGTCCAGGGTGACGGCCACCCGCTGCACCGCGTGAGCCAGGCTCCCTGCCTCACCGGTGAGCGCGATCACGTCCCGCACGCCGGCACGCAGCGCCTGCTGCAGCAGCGAGGTGCTGAGCTCGCCGACGACGAGCACGGTGGCGAGGAACGGGTACTGGTAGTGCACCCGCTCGATCATCGACAGGGTCTCGGGGGTCGTGCACGAAGGTCCGAGCACCGCCACCACGGGCATCGCCCCGGTGAGGCGCGACGTCAGCTCCTCCAGGGTCGTGAAGGGGGTCACCCCCTCACCGAGCAGCGCCATGATGCGCTCCCGGGTGGGCACGTCGAACTCGACCACCGCCACGGAGACCTGCACCGAGGGCTGCGGCGCGGCTGGTGCCGCAGCGTCCCTGGACTGCGTCTCGCCGGTGGTCACGATGTCACTCACCGGCCGCGCTCTCGTCGCCGTACGGTGTCTGGCCGAGCTCGCCGGGCAGGGCGGGCAGCGAGGTGACCAACGGGATGGGCCGGGGCTCGTAGTCAGGCGGCACCAGCGTGACGTACATCTCGGCGTCCCGCACCGAGGCGAGCAGCGACGCCTGCTCCGGCGGGACCTGCACCGTGAGGAAGGCCGACGGAGCTGCCTGTGCCTCCTCGCCTTCGGCGGGTGTCTCCTGGGCGACTGCGGTGCCGGCGTCGGTGCCCACTGCGAACACCTTGACCGCCTGCATGACGTAGCTGGCCGGCCGGAACAGGTTGGCGCCCTGGCCGTCGGTGGACAGCGGCTCGTCGGTGCTGGTCTCCGCAGCGGCTGCTGGATCGCCTCCGGTGTCCGGCCCCGCCACGTGGTAGCGCACGAGGATGTTCACCAGGTCGCCCGGCTGGATCAGGTTGCCGCTGACCGACGCCTGGTCGACCGCCACGGTGATGGCCACGTTGCCGTCCTCCAGCGCAGCGGAGCGAGAGCCGGTGAGGTCTGCAGCGGAGCCGAACATCGTGCTGGTCACGACCTCGCCACCCCCGAGGTCGATCGCCGCGATCTGTCCCTCGACGTCGGCGAGGCGCCGCACGGCGTTCGAGGGGATGTTTCGCCTCGGTCGCTCCGCCATCACCAGCGACTTGGCGACGACTGCGGCGGAGGCCTCCTCGCCCTTGGCGATCGGGGCTGCGGCCACCACTACCTCCACCAGCTCCGTGTCCTGATCCACCCGCTTCTCGACCCCCCGGACGTAGCCCAGGGTGAGGAAGGCGGCCAGCCCTCCGACCAGCAGCGCTCCGATGAGGATCAGTGTCTTTCGTGAACTCACTGGTGGCTCCGTGTCCGATCGACTGGCACGGATGGCTAGCGCGGGGGCGCGGCATCCGCTCCCGAGTTAGTTCGACCGAATCAGCGCCCCCCTTTAAAGAACGGCCCGGACGAGCCCGCGCAGGCGACGCCCGGCCCCGACCGGCGCTCCTCGGCTGACCGGGATCAGCACCACGAGCGCCGGAGCCGGGGGGGTCGGCGGGGATGGGGTCGGAGCAGCGCTCCGGAGGGGATCAGTCCCCGGGTTGAGGGTCGCCGGCGTCGCTCACCTCGGCCTCGACGGCACCGGCCTCGACGGCACCGGCCTGGGCCGTGGCCTCACCTGGCTCGGCGGCGGGTTCCTCGCCGCCCTGCTCGGCGAAGTACTGCTCCCAGGCCTCCTGGCCCTCGGAGGTGGTCGACTCGTCGAAGGAGCCACCGATGTAGTTGCCCTCGGCGTCGTAGGCGTGCTCGCCGAAGTGCTCCTGGTACTCGGCGGCCACGATGCCGCCCTCGGCGGCCTGCTTGATCGACAGGCTGATGCGACGGCGCTCCAGGTCCAGGTCGATGATCTTCACCCACAGCTCCTCGCCGGGGGTGACGACCTGCTCGGGAAGGTCGACGTGGTGAGCGGACATCTCCGAGATGTGCACCAGGCCCTCGATGCCGTCGCCCACCTGGATGAACGCCCCGAAGGGGACGAGCTTGGTGACCCGGCCGTAGACCAGCTCGCCCACCTGGTGGTTGGAGGCGAACTCCTGCCAGGGATCCTGCTGGGTGGCCTTGAGGGACAACGAGATGCGCTCGCGGTCCAGGTCGACCTCGAGCACCTCGACGTCGACCTCGTCGCCGACGGACACCACGGAGCCCGGGTGGTCGACGTGCTTCCAGGACAGCTCAGAGACGTGGATGAGCCCGTCCATCCCGCCCAGGTCCACGAAGGCGCCGAAGTTGACGACGCTGGACACCACGCCCCGACGACGCTCGCCCGGCTTGAGGTTGGTGAGGAAGTCCTCGCGCTGCTCCTTCTGGGTCTCCTCCAGGAAGGCCCGCCGGCTCAGCACGACGTTGTTGCGGTTCTTGTCCAGCTCGATGATCTTCGCCTCGAGGACCCGCCCGACGTACGGCTGGAGGTCGCGCACGCGGCGCAGCTCCACCAGAGAGGCCGGCAGGAAGCCCCGGAGGCCGATGTCGACGATGAGCCCGCCCTTGACCACCTCGATGACGGGTCCGGAGACCACGCCCTCGCTGTCCTTGATCTTCTCGATCGTGCCCCACGCCCGCTCGTACTGGGCGCGCTTCTTGGACAGGACGAGCCGACCCTCCTTGTCCTCCTTCTGCAGGACCAGCGCCTCGATCTCCTCGCCGATCGAGACGACCTCGCTGGGGTCGACCTCGTTGCGGATGGAGAGCTCCCGATTGGGGATCACGCCCTCGGACTTGTACCCGATGTCCAACAGGACCTCGTCACGGTCGACCTTCACCACCGTGCCGGTGACGAGTTGGCCGTCGGCCACGTCGACCATGGACTGGGCGTACGCGTCGTCGAGGGAGAGGTCGCCGAGGTCGTTCTCGGTGATCCGGCGGGGGACGTAGGCGTCGGGATCGGAGGCGGTGGATCCGGTGGCCGGATCGGTGTCGCCCATGGTTGCGACCGCGGAGTGCGGCTGGGCCTCGGCAGGGGTGTCGGACACGTAGTGCTTCTAACTCACTCGGCCCCGTCGGCGTTCGGACGGGGGGTTGGACAGGACCCGTCAAGGGTAGCCGCCCGTCGCCCTCCACAGAAAGCGCCGCTGCGCCCAGGGGACCTCAGCCCGGCCGCCGGGCGACCAGCAGGTACTCGGCCGTGTCGAGCGCGGGCGAGCGACGCTCGTACCCGCCGGGGGTGACGGACCAGACGTGCTGCACCTCCAGGCCGCACCGCATGCCCAGGAGGCGCAGCTCGCGGGGCGTGTAGCAGGTGGTCCACAGGTCGGCCTCGGCCACACCTCGATCCTCGTCCAGCAGCTCGGTGCGCTCGTGGTTGACGCCGGAGGCGGCGTCGAAGTCGTCCTGGGACTCCAACCAGCGAACCTGGAAGTAGGCGGAGAAGGCGCTGACGGCACACCTGCCGCCCGGGGCGAGCGCCGTGCGGATCCCGCCCAGCACGGCGGCGTCGGCGACCAGGTTCTGGGGATCGTCGGGATCCGGGGGGCCGCCGAGGCCGAAGGCCCCCTGGCACAGCGAGATGGCGGCATCGAATCCACGACCGCTGATGCGGGGGTCCTGCTCCAGCGCCCGTGCGTCGCCACGGTGGAACTCGACGAGGTCGCTGACCCCCTCCCGGTCGGCGACCTCGTGTGCCACCTCCAGGAAGCGGGTGCTGATGTCCACTCCGACCACCGAGACGCCCCGCTTGGCCAGGGCGATGGCGTGGCGGCCGGGTCCGCAGCCGACGTCGAGCACCGTCATGCCAGGAGACAGTCGGAGCTCCTCGGCGAGGAAGGCGACCTCCTGCTCGGTGCCCTTGGTGAAGGAGTAGCGGAGGTAGGCGGGCCCGAGGTGATCGGCGATGTCCTCGAACCAGTGGCGCGCGGCGTCCTCGCTCTGCGCAGGAGGCAGGGCGTGGTGCCGATCGGTCATCCCTTGGCCTCTGCCCAGCTGCGCCCACGGCTCAGATCCACCTCCAGGGGCACCCGGAGGCTGAAGGCCCCGCACAGCGCCTCCCGCACCACCTCCACCGTGGGGTCCCACGCCGCAGGAGGCACCTCGAGGAGGACCTCGTCATGGACCTGCAGGATGAGCCGGCTGGTGGTCTCCGACGCATCGAGCGCCTCGGAGAGCCGCACCAGCGCGACCTTGAAGATGTCGGCGGCGAGCCCCTGGATCGGTGCGTTCATGGCCTGACGCTCGCCGGCGGCACGCACCTGACGCTGGGTGGAGGACAGCTCGGGGATGCGACGGCGCCGACCGAAGACCGTCTCGGTGTAGCCCCGCTCGCGCGCCTCCGCGACGGTTCGCTCCATGAAGGCCCGCACGCTGGGGAACGCATCGAAGTAGGCGTCGAGGATCTCCTGCGCCTCGGCGGTGGGGATGTTCAGCCGCTGGCCGAGGCCGTATGCCTCCATCCCGTAGGCCAGACCGTAGGACACCATCTTCGCCTTGGAGCGCTGCTCGAGGCTGACGTCGCCGGGCTCCACGCCGAAGACCCGAGCCGCGGTGGAGCGGTGGATGTCCTCACCCGAGGCGAAGGCCTCGACCAGGCCCGGGTCCTCTGCCAGGTGGGCGATGCAGCGCAGCTCGATCTGGTTGTAGTCGGCGACCAGCAGGTCGTATCCCGCGGCGGGCACGAACGCCTCGCGGAATCGGCGGCCCTCCTCGGTGCGGACCGGGATGTTGTGGAGGTTGGGTTGGTCGGACGACAGGCGACCCGTTCGGGCGACGGTCTGGTTGAACGTGGCGTGGATCCGCCCGTCGGGCGCGACCTCGGCCAGGAGGCCCTCGCCGTAGGTGGAGCGCAGCTTCTCCACCTCTCGATAGCGGAGCAGGTGCTCGACGATCGGGTGCTCCCCCCGCAGCTTCTCGAGGGTCTGCTGGTCGGTGGAGTAGCCGGTCTTGGTCTTCTTCTGCGGAGGGAGGCCGAGCTTGTCGAACAGGACGGTGCGCAGCTGGGGGGTGGAGTTGACGTTGAACTCCTCGCCGGCGGCCTCCACCACCGCTGCCCGCTCGGCCTCGCACTCCGCGGTGAGCTCGGCGTTCAACCGCTCCAGGACCTCCCGGTCGACGCCCACCCCGACGTGCTCCATGCGCGCCAGCACGCGCACGAGCGGCACCTCCACGCGATCGTTGAGGTCGCGCAGGCCCTGGTCGTCGAGGGCGGTGGCGAGGGGGCCGGCGAGGTGGTGCACGCCGAGCGCGCTCCGGGCCGCCCGCAGCGATGCGGGGGTGCCGGCGCCGGCGAGGTCGAGCTGGCCGTCTGGCACGGCCCGGTCGTCGGCCAGCTCGTGGTCCGTGTAGCGGGCCAGCAGCGCGCTCAGCGAGTAGTCGGTCTCCGCGGGATCGAGCAGGTAGGCGGCCAGGGTGGTGTCCTCGACGAGACCGGTCAGGTCGGCACCGAGGCCCAGGAGGCTCCGGAGGATGGGCTTGGCGTCGTGGGCGACCACGGCTGCGGCGCCGCACAGGGCGTCGGAGGTGAGGGTGGGGTCGGCGGCGATCAGCGTCGCCGGGATCCAGGCGACCTCCCCCAGGCCCGGGTCGGTCACCACGGCGATGCCGTCGAGCGCCGAACGACCCGGCTCGCCCTCCCAGGCGGCGGCCAGCGCCACCTGGCCCGACGCGGCTGCGGCTGCGAGGGCGGCGGCGGCGTCCTCGAGGTCGCTGAGCTCTGTGAGCTCCGCCTCGAGCACCGAGCGCTGCGACGCGCGCTCCGCGACCCCTTCCCCGAAGAGCTCGGGGAAGGCTTCGGGCAGACGAGGCACGAGGCTGGGGAACTGCAGGAACTTGAACAGGTCGAGCACCCGCTCGGGGTCGACCTCGCCCTGTGCGAGGTCGACGTCGTCGAGGCCGAGGGGCACGTCACGCACGAGGGCCATGAGCTCCCGGTTGGTGATGGCCTGCTCCCGGTGCTCGGCGAGGTTGGCCCTCAGCTTGGGCGTCTGCTCGTCGAGGTGCTCGAAGATGCCCTCGAGGTCGCCGTAGGCGGCGATCAGGCGGGCGGCGGTCTTCTCGCCGACGCCCGGCACGCCCGGGAGGTTGTCGGAGGTGTCGCCCCGGAGGGCGGCGTAGTCGACGTACTGGTCGGGGCGCACGCCGGTGCGCTCGAAGATCCCCGCCTCGTCGTAGAGGGCGTACTCCGAGACGCCCCGCTTGTTGTAGAGCACCCTGACCAGCGGATCGGCCACCAGCTGGTAGCTGTCGCGGTCGCCCGTGACGATGATGACCTCCTCCCCTCGCGTCGCGCACCGGGTGGCCATGGTGGCGATCACGTCGTCGGCCTCGAAGCCCGGAGCCTCGAGCACCGGCAGCGCCAGCGTGTCGATCACCTGGCGCACGAGCCCCATCTGCTCGCGCAGCACCTCGGGGGCGGCGTCACGGGTCGCCTTGTAGCTCTGCAGGCGTTCGTGGCGGAACGTCGGCTCCGGACGGTCGAAGGTGATCACGATGCGGTCGGGTCGGTGGTCGCGCACCAGGTTCAACAGCATCGAGGTGAACCCGAACACGGCGTTGGTCACCTGGCCGGAGGACGTGACGAGTGTGGTGGGCAGCGCGAAGAACGCGCGGTAGGTGAGCGAGTTGCCGTCGATGAGCATCACCTTCGTCACCACGCCGACCCTACTCCCGGGTGCGACACCGCTCGCTCCGGCGCCGACCGGGTGGCGCGGAGGACATCGACGAGGGGCAGCGCGTCGTCAGGACCCGGGGACGAGGGACCCCGCCAGGATGTCCTCGGCCACGGCGCGCATCTGGCGGCGCGACTGCATGGCCGAGCGCTGGATGAACCCGAACGCGTCCTGCTCGCTGAGGCCGTGCTCGTCCATCAGACGACCCTTGGCCCGGTCCACCAGCTTGCGGACCTCCAGACGCTCCTCGGCGTTGGCGACCTGCTCGGTCAGCAGCCGCTCCGCACCGAAGCGAGCCACCGCGACCTCGATGGCCGGCACGAGGTCGTGGCGCTCGAAGGGCTTGACGATGTAGCCGTGCACACCGGCGTCAGTCGCCTCCTCGATCAGCTCGCGCTGAGAGAAGGCGGTGACCAGCACCACCGCGCACAGCCGCTCGGCGTTGATGCGACGCGCCACCGAGATGCCGTCCATGCCCGGCATCTTGATGTCCAGCAGCGCCACGTCGGGCTTGTGGGCCGCGACCTCCGCCAGCGCCTCGTCGCCACGGCCGCACTCGGCGACGACGTCGTAGCCCTCTTCCTGGAGGAGCTCCCTGAGGTCCATGCGGATGATGGCTTCGTCCTCTGCGACGACTACCCGGGTTGGCACCGTTGCCTTCCTCAGCACTGTTGTCGGGCCCCGACGAGGGGCGGGCGGCGGGATGGTGGCTGCGGGATGCCCGCCGCCACGTCGGACCCCGGCAAGTGTAGGGGACGGCGGAGGCGGCCATTGGCGGCCGGGATCCCGCGACCCGGGCGGGGGGCCACCTCAACCGCGCCGGGCGTTGTAGCGGTCGAGCAGGTCGTCCTGCTCCGCCTCCAGGCGGACGATCTCCTCGAGCAGCTCTCGTCGGTGCCGCTCCATGGTCGCCGTGGTGCGCTCGGCCTCACGGTGGTCCTGGTCCGCCTGAGGTGTCTCCGAGACCAGCGAGCGGATGCGGGTGTCGTCGGAGACCTCCGCGAAGTGGGCCAGCTGCTCCTCGGCGATGCGCAGCTCCTCGCGGCGCGCGGAGAGGCGACGGCCGATCGTGCGCAGACGCCGCTCCAACAACATGGCCCGAGTGTAGGTTTGCCACGGTGACCAGCACCGACGGCGACCTCGACGGCAACGACGGGGACGACCTCCACGATCCAGCTGCCGACGAGGTCGGCGACGCCCATGGCCCGGGCACCGACCGCTGGGGGGTCGGTGACGGCTGGTGGGCGACCACGGGCGCCTGGGTCGACGTCGACACCGGCACCCGCCGATCGTTGCGCTCGGCCATCGGGGAGCCCCGGGAGTCCTGGTGCTGGTTCGTGGAGGCCGGCTCCACGGAGCCGATCTGGTCGCCGGGAACCGTCGAGATCGATCCCGACATCCCCGGTGGTGGGGGCTCCCTGGAGGTCCTGGACCACCTGCCCGGCGACCTTCCCACCGGCGCCCACCGCCTGGTCTCCGACAACGGCCACGTGACGCACCTGTTCGTGGTCCCCCACCGTGCACCCGACATCGGGCGGGGCTGGGGTTGGTCGGTCCAGCTCTACGGGCTGCGCTCCGAGCGGAACTGGGGCCACGGCGACCTGGCCGACCTGGCCGTCCTCGGCCGGCGCTGCGCCGAGGAGGGCGCGTCCGTCCTGGCCCACAACCCGCTCGGACCTCCGGTGCCGGTGGCCCCCCTGCAGCCCTCCCCCTACTACCCCTCCAGCCGGCGGGTGGGCTCGCCGCTGTACCTGGCGGTCGAACGGGTCCCCGGCGCCGAACTGCTCGGCGCCGAGCTGGAACGGGCCGCAGCGGCGGGCCAGGCGCTGTGGCGGGGAGGTCGGGTGCGCCACGACGAGGTGTGGGACCTGAAGATGGACGCCCTGGAGCGCATCTGGGTGGCGCTGGGGCGCCCCGACCCCGTGCTGAGCAGCGAACCGCTCGAGTCACGTCGTGCGGGCGGTGCCGCCTGGGTTCGGGCCTGCGCGGTCAACGCGCGGTTCAACGCGCTGGCCGAGGAGCAGGGGTGCGGCTTCTCCGACTGGCCCGGCGAGCTGAGATCGGTCGACTCGCCCGCCGTGCACGACGCCTGCAACCGACTGGCGGAACGGGTGGCCTTCTGGCGCTGGGTCCTGACCCAGCTCGACGAGCAGAACGCGGTGGCCCTCGACAGCGGGCCGGGCCTGCTGGCCGATCTCCCCGTGGGCTTCGACCCCGGCGGGGCCGACGCCTGGGCCGACGCCGGGCTGCTGGCGCTCGGGTGCCGCATCGGCGCGCCTCCCGACGACTTCGCCCCTCACGGCCAGGACTGGGGTCTGCCGCCCTACATCCCCTGGGCGCTGCGAGCGGCCGGCTATCGGCCCTGGCTCGACACCCTGCGCTGCGCGATGCGTCACGCCTCGGTCCTGCGGATCGACCACGTGATGGGGCTGATGCGCCTCTACTGGATCCCCGAGGGCGGTGATCCGCGCCGAGGGGGCTACGTCTACGGCTTCGGCACGGAGCTGCTCGAGCTGGCCGTGATGGTGGCCCACACCGCGGGTGTCGCCCTGGTGGGCGAGGACCTCGGCACCGTGGACCCGTCGGTGCGAGAGGTGATGGACCGACGCGGCGTCTACGGCTACCGGGTGGGGTGGTTCGAGGACGCGCCCCCGCCGCAGTGGCCACCACGCACCGTGGCCACGCCCAGCACCCACGACCTCCCCACGCTCGCCGGGCTGTGGGACGGCACCGACGCCGAGGACCGACGCCTGGCCGGACTTGCCGAGGATCCCGTGGCCGACGCGCTGCTCCGCAGGCGGATGGCGCGCCTGGCCGGAGTGGACCCCGACGACCAGGTCCCGCTGGCGGAGGTCGTCCGCCGGTCGCAGGAAGGGATGGGCGGCGCCGGCAGCGACCTCGCGGTGGCCAACCTCGAGGACGCGGCACTGCAGCGTCGCCGGCCGAACCTCCCCGGAACCATCGATGCACATCCCAACTGGCGACAGGCGTTGCCGACGGCACTCGAAGCGCTCGACCTCCACTGCCCCTTCGGCGACCGGGGGCGCAGGGTCGCCGAAACCTGACTCGGTGCCCGGGGTGGGATTCGAACCCACACGCCCTTGCGGACAGCGGATTTTGAGTCCGCCGCGTCTGCCGTTCCGCCACCCGGGCGACAACCCTGCGAGGGGCGGAGGTTAGCCTAGGTCGTGGGACCCCACCCAGGAGCAGACCACACCCAGGAGCAGTCCATGAGCGACGACACACCAGGCGACGGCGACCGCAAGAAGTCCCACAAGGGCCGGTGGTTCCTGCTGTTCGCTCTGGCGATCGCGGCAGCAGCCTTCGGTCGCCAGATGGCGATCGGCTCGGCGGACAAGAAGTTCGAGGAGCGCCTGCGCCAGCTCGACGACAACCGGGACTGACGCCGGCGCCGTCCTGCCACCCCGTTCGCATCGCCGTGGCGCCGCGCGGGTGTCAGATGGGCTGGGGTGCTCGGAGCACCGGCGCCCGGCGCCGGTGCCGGTGAGGCACCGTCAGTCGGCGAGGGCGGCGAGCAGCTTCTTGGGCGTGTCCTTGGGGCTGATCTTGTACCAGGCCTGCTCGACGCGGCCCTTCTCGTCGACGAGGAAGGCGCTGCGCAGGATCCCCATGTAGGCCTTGCCGTAGAGCTTCTTCTCCCCCCACGCTCCGTAGGCCTGCGCGGTGGCGTGATCGGGATCGGAGAGCAGCGTGAAGCCCAGGGAGTGCTTGGCGCCGAAGCGCTCGAGCTTCTCGGGAGCATCCGGGCTGATGCCGAGGATCACCGTGTCGCCGACGTCCCCGGCCACGTCGCGCAGACCGCAGGCCTGAGCCGTGCAGCCCGGAGTGTCGGCCTTCGGGTAGAAGAAGACCAGCACCTTGTGGCCCTTGTGCTGCGACAGGCGTTGGCGGGCGCCGTGCTGGTCGTGGAGGTGGAACGCCGGAGCCCGGTCACCGGGCTGCAGCGGGGTGCTGGTGGCTGCCATGGGCGGCGACTCTAGGCCGCTCGACGGCGTGTGGGCGCGCGGCGGACGGCCCCGGACGCGCCACAGGGGGCGCCCGCAGGCGACCCCTGTGCACACGCGTCAGATGAGATGCCGCCGAGGGCGGCGACCGTCAGCTACCGGACTTGGCGCGGGCCTTGAGCTTGGCTCCCGCGCTGACCTTGGCGGCGTTGGTGGCGGGGACGTCGATCTCCGCACCGGTCTGGGGGTTGCGGGCCTTGCGGGCCGAGCGGTGGGTCTGCTCGAACTTCAAGAAGCCGGGGATCACCAGGGCGTCCTTGCCCTTGGCCACGATCTCGCCGGCGATGTCCTCGAAGTGATCGAGCACGGCCTGCACGTCCTTCTTGGCGAGATCCGTGCGCTGGGCGATGGTCTCCACCAGTTCGGTCTTGTTCATGAGTTCCTCCCGGCCGACCCTCGGGCCGGCAGTGACGGCTGGATGACAACCATGTGATTAGCACGTCGAGAGCGCTCGGAGGCGGATTTCACGGGTGCGGGCCACCAGATCTCACCCTCCGCGCGAACCGGCCGAAGCGGCCCTGATGGCGTTCATCCCTCGTCCAGCGCCGAGCGGAACTCGCCCAGGAGGTCCCCCACGGCTTCGGGCGAGCCGGTCTCCAGCGCGCGTCGCACCACTGCCGAACCCACCACCACCCCGTCGGCCACCTCGCACACCTCCACCGCCTGTGACGGGGTGCCGATGCCGACGCCGACCAGCACGGGCTTGTCGGTGATCGCCTTGAGCCGGGCGGCGATGGCGGTCGAGGTGGCGGCCAGCGACTGGCGCTCCCCGGTCACCCCCAGCAGTCCGACGGCGTACACGAAGCCCTCGGCACGCGCTGCGACGGCGGCCAGCCGATCGTCGGGAGCGGTCGGGGCGGCCAGCATGACGGTCTCGACCCCGGCGGCGTCGGCGGCGGTGCACCAGGGACCCGACTCCTCCAAGGGGATGTCGGGCAGGATGGCCCCACGCACACCGCTGGCGACCATGGAGGCGGCGAAGCGCTCCCAACCGAAGCGGTGCACGAGGTTGGCGTAGGTCATCACGGCCAGGGGGACGCCGACCTCGGCACGGGCCAGCGAATCGAGCACTCCCGCCGGCGTCGTGCCCTCGAGGAGCGCCAGCTCCGAGGCCTGCTGGATCACCGGGCCGTCCATCACCGGGTCGGAGAAGGGGATGCCCACCTCGATGGCGTCCGCCCCGGCGGCTGCCATGGCGGCCAGCGCCGTGGTCCAGCTCCCCCCCGCCATGGGCAGGCCACCGGTGATGTAGGGCACGAGGCACTTCCCTCCCGCTGATCGCCTCGCCTCCAGCGCCGGCTGCAGCGCAGGCGCCGCACGCCCTCGCCCCACCGCGTCGTGCGTCGGCGCCGAGGAGCTCGTCACAGCCGGTCCGCCAGCACGTCCATCATCTGGGCCACGTCCTTGTCGCCCCGCCCGGAGAGGTTCACCAGCACGGTGCGCCCCTCCAGCTCCGCCCGCCGTGTGCTGACCCAGGCGAGGGCGTGCGCCGGCTCCAACGCGGGGATGATCCCCTCGGTGCGGCTGAGCAGCACGAAGGCCTCGACCACCTCTTCGTCGCTCACGGCCTCGTAGCGGGCACGGCCGAGCGCCGCCAGGTGGCTGTGCTCCGGGCCGACACCGGGGTAGTCGAGCCCCGCCGAGATGGAGTGGGCCTCCTCGACCTGGCCGAACTCGTCCTGCAGGAGGTAGCTCAACATCCCGTGCACGATCCCGGGCACACCGTGGCCGACGGCAGCCCCGCCTGCAGGCTCCACGCCCACCAGCTCCACCTCTGGCATCTCGGCGAAGCCCGAGAAGATCCCCGCGGCGTTCGAGCCGCCGCCCACGCAGGCCACGACCACCTCGGGTGCGCGTCCGTCGAGCAGCTCGGAGCACTGGGCACGAGCCTCGTCGCCCAGCACCCGGTGCAGCTCCCTCACCATCCACGGATACGGATGTGGTCCCATCACCGAGCCGAGGCAGTAGTGGGAGCTCTCCACCGTGGCAACCCAGTCCCGCATGGCCTCGTTGACGGCGTCCTTGAGCGTGCGGCTGCCGCTCGTGGCTGGGCTGACCTCGGCGCCGAGGAGGCGCATGCGGAACACGTTGAGCTCCTGGCGGGACATGTCGACCTCGCCCATGTACACGAGGCACTCCATGCCCAGAAGCGCCGCCGCAGTGGCGGTGGCGACGCCGTGCTGGCCGGCCCCCGTCTCGGCGACCAGGCGGGTCTTGCCCATGCGGCGGGCCAGCAGCGCCTGGCCCAGCACGTTGTTGATCTTGTGCGACCCGGTGTGGTTCAGGTCCTCGCGCTTGAGCAGCAACCGACAACCCAGCTCCTCGGAGAGCCGATGGCACTCGGTGAGCGGGCTGGGACGCCCGGCGTAGGTGCGCAGCAGCCCGTCGAGCTCCGCCCGGAACGCTGGATCGACCCACGCCGTTCGGAAGGCCGCTTCCAGCTCGATGAGCGCCGGCATCAGGGTCTCGGGCACGAACCGTCCACCGAAGTCCCCGAAGCGACCGGTGGGGTCGGGCTCGCCCATCACCGGGGGGGAGGTTCGGTCGCTCACGCCGAAACGGTAGCGCCGCGAGGGCCTCGACCGGGACCCCCCGCCGAGGCCCGGGCGCGACATCAGCCGCCGTCGGTGATCCAGAGCTCGATCGTGGCCGCACGTAGCTCCGGGCGGCGATCGAGCCACAACAGCCCCGGAGACCTGGCCGACCACCTGCTCCCCTGGATCGATGGCACCCCGAGATAGGCCGTGGCGAAGCGGAGGCCGGCACCCGGGTCGCGCACCACCACGGTGCCGCCCCACACCCGGAGGCCCCACAGCCGGTGGAGGTCGACCGCGACCGTCGCCGCCCCACCCGAGGGCGAGCGCACCGTGACCGAGCCGACGAGCGCACGCGGGTGGGCGCCGCCACCCACCAGAGCGAAGCTGCCCCGCAACGGGCGCTCTCCGAAGGCGTACCGTCGGGCTCCGAAGATCTTCACCTCGACCCGAGCCGAACCCACAGAAGGGCCCGTCGGAAGGAGGGTGGTCGTCGTCACGGGGTCAGCGACCGTGGCGGGCGGCACGATGACCGTCGTCGTCGGTCGCGCCGTCGTGGTGGTGCTCGACGGCACGGTCGTCGTGGAAGTCGAGACCGGGACCGAGGTCGTCGTGGTGGTGCTCGACGGCACGGTCGTCGTGGAAGTCGAGACCGGGACCGAGGTCGTCGTGGTGGTGGAGCCGGTCGTGGTGCCCCCATCGGGTGGGGCGACGGGGAACTGCAGCATCCCGGTGGCGACGTCGCCATCCGCGTCGGTCACTGCGACGCGAACCTCGTAGAGCCCGGCGCGACCGAACGTCCACGATGCGGCCGGGCCCGTCGCGACGCCGAGCGTCTCACCGGAGGAGGCGTCGAGGAGCTCCCAGCGAAACGATCCAGGGCCGTTCACCAGGCGCGAGGCCGTTGCGTCGAAGGAGAGCTCCTGGGGAGCGGTGGGGGCACCGTCGCCGAAGGAGGTCATCGGTGGATCGACGGCGATCACCGGCACGATGGCGCGCTCGACCCGAGGACTGACCGCGCCCGAGAGGATGGCGAAGTTCGATCCGCTCGGAGAGGGCAGCCCCATCTGCTGGTTGACCAGGCCGTTGACGTCGTAGAAGAAGCTGATCGGGCACCCACTCGCGCCAGGGACGTCGAAGGTGTTGTTCACCACCCGGAGCGTGCCCGTGGCCGGGTTGTACGGGGACCCGATGATGACCGGCTCGTCGCCATCCGCCCGGCCGGTGCTCAGGACGTCGATGTCGATGGGGTCGGTGGAGGAGCCGATCGAGCACGACCACCCCAGGCCCACGCCCATGACGACCCCGCTCAGCGCCACGCGGAACCGGATCCGCAGTTGCGCCGCTCGGGTGATGGGGTCGAGCGTCCCGACGACCGGATGGGTGGGGACGATCGTGGCCGTGACGACGGCGGTGACGCCGTCGGGGCCCACCACGGGCACGTAGATGACCGGTAGCGAGACACCCGACACGGGAACGTCGATGTTGCCCTGGCCGTCGATGCTCCCCCGCAGCCGGCTGGTCACCTTCGGCTGGTGACCGACGGCCAGCTCGCTGTCGTCGGTCGATGCCGCAGCGGTGCCCGCCGCGCACTGGCCGTCGGCGAGGTCCACCCGGCCGTCGGCGTCGTTGTCGATCCCGTCGCCGCACTCCGCCGGGACTCGGTGCGTCAGGTCGGCCGAGAGGCCTCGGATGCGGATGGCACCGGAGTTGAGCGTGAGCGAGAAGGGGCCCGGCGATGCCACCTTCTGCGCCTCCGCTCCCAGCCCTGCCAGTGTGGATAGCACCGCGGCGCACGCCAGCACCGCCGCGAGCCGAGCCCACAGCCATGTTCCCGTTGTCCGCCGCTGCATCACCGACCTCACGACCCCGTCGTCACAGGTGGAGGTCGCCGACGACCAGGCCCGACGGGCCGGCTGCGCCGTTGCCGCCACCGGACCCACCGGCTCCGCCGGTGCCGCCGTTGAAGCTGACGTTGACGAGGGCGGGGTTGTTCACCCCGGTCCGCAGGAGCCCGATCGCCGGACCGCCGGCACCACCGCCGCCGCCACCGGAGTCGCCGCCCTTGCCGCCGGCGCCGCCGTCGCCGCCACCGCCGCCGTCACCCTCCTGGCGGCAGTTGCCGAAGTCGGGAGCGCTCCCGTCGCAGTGCTTGAGACCGCCCTTGCCGCCGGCACCTCCCGGTTGGCCGTTCCCCACCGCGCCTCCAGCGCCTCCACGGCCACCAGTGCCGAGGTTCACGCTGATGTTCACGAAGCCCGAAGCGCTGTTGCGGATGAGCACCGCCACCGAGGCCTGGCCACCGCCACCGCCGGTGCCGCCGGCCGGGGCCTTGACGCCGCCCTGGCCGCCGCCGCCACCACCGCCGCCCCAGTCGTCCCACGACACGTCGCAGCCGCCGCCGCCACCACCGCCACCGCCACCCTTGCCGTCGGTGCCGACGCCACCGGCGCCACCCACGGTGGAGGTGTCGACCCAGAGCCCGCCGCTCGAGTCGCCCGAGGTCGCGACGCCGGCCGATCCACCGGACCCTTGGGTTCCGGGCTGGCCGGACTCGCCGGGGTTGCCGTCGAGGCAGACGCCGTTCGGCGGCGCAGGATCGCCGTCGCCGTTGTCACCGGCACCGCCCGACCCGCCCCCACCGTAGGGACCGGAGGCTCCGCTCCCGGAGGTGCCGGCGACGCCCGCTGTGGCGGCGCAGTCGGTGCACACGACGAAGCAGGAGGTGTCGAGCGTGCCGCCGTCACCACCGTCGCCCGCACCGGGGGCACCCGCACCACCGGCGCGTCGGGTCGTGTTGTCGCAGACGTCGCTTCCCTCCAGGGAGTTCTTGCCCGCAGCACCCGCAGTCGGCGCGCTCTGGGATGCGGAGGTGCCCGGCGAGCCGTTGGTTCCGACGCCGCCCTTGCCGCCCTGCACGGTGAGGCTCTCGAACTGCAGCGCGGAGGACGACCCTCGCACGACCAGCGCGTAGCTCGCTCGACCGTTGGCGGACTCGTCCGCTCCGACGACGGTGAGGTCCGACACCGTGGTCGGGGTGTTGATGCTCTCCGCGATCACCGCGGCGGACGCCCCGAGCGTCGCGTCGTAGCCGCCCTGCACGGTGGCCACCTTGTTGCCGCTGGCCAGAGGGCCCCGCTGGAAGTTCTGACCGTAGCCGCCTCTGACGTCGAGGCCGCCGATCACCCGGAACTTCGCGTAGGAGCCGCCGGCGACCGCCACCATGCTGCGACCGAAGGCCACCGCCTGACCCTGACCCTGGAGGATGGACTGGCACGGATCCGAGATGTCGCCGCAGCTGCTGGTGTCGAAGCCACCGATCTGCTTCACGAACACCGTGTTGGTCAGCACGCCGTCCACGCCGTCGCAGTTGGAGTCGACACCCTGGTCGTCGAGCTCGTCCGCCTCGCCGGGGTTGATGGCGGGATCCGTGTCGTCGCAGTCGTTGAAGGTGGTGTAGCCGTCGCCGTCGTCGTCCCTCGGGGGCGCGGTGGTCGTGGTCGTCGACTCCGTGGTCGTCGTGCTCGCCGTCGGCGCAGGCGCCGACGGCGAGCAGCCACGGGTAGGCGCGCGGCCGCGCGCCCAGCAGCACCGTGAACGCGAGCGGCGGCACGAGCAGCGCCACGTACTCGGTCCACGCCGGGAGCGGCGCGGGCGTGACGTGCGCGGCCGGCCCGGCGAACAGCGCGACCACGCGCGCGCCCATCGCCACGCCGAACGCCAGGCCCAGGAACTGCACGCCCGCGCCCGTCAGGCGCGCGGTGCCGGAGACGAGGTGCCGGCTCGACAGTTCGGCCATCGCG
>CAYQQQ010000007.1:0-192373 GCA_964420125.1 uncultured Microthrixaceae bacterium | reverse complement strand
CCACGACATCTACTCCATCGAGGACCTGGCCCAGCTGATCCACGACCTCAAGAACTCGAACCCCTCGGCGCGCATCCACGTGAAGCTGGTCGCCGAGGTCGGAGTGGGCACCGTGGCGGCCGGGGTGGCCAAGGCCAAGTCCGACGTGGTGCTGATCTCCGGCCACGACGGCGGCACCGGTGCGAGCCCGCTCACCTCCATCAAGCACGCGGGTGCTCCCTGGGAGCTCGGACTCGCCGAGACGCAGCAGACGCTCCTGTTGAACGGCCTGCGCGACCGCATCGTCGTGCAGGTGGACGGCCAGCTGAAGACGGGGCGTGACGTGATCGTGGGCGCGCTGCTGGGTGCAGAGGAGTTCGGCTTCGCCACCGCTCCACTGGTGGTCTCGGGCTGCGTCATGATGCGCGTCTGCCACCTCGACACCTGCCCGGTGGGGATCGCCACCCAGAACCCCGAGCTGCGCCAGCGGTTCTCCGGCAAGCCGGAGTTCGTCGAGAACTTCATGCTCTTCATCGCAGAGGAGGTGCGCGAGCTGCTGGCGGAGCTGGGGTTCCGCACGCTCGCCGACGCGGTGGGCCACGCCGAGCTGCTCGACGTGGACGATGCGTTGCGGCACTGGAAGTCCGAAGGGCTCGACCTGTCGCCGATCCTGCACGTGGTCGAACCGTGGCCCGAGGACCACCTGCACCGCACCCGCGGCCAGGAGCACGGCCTCGAGCGGGCGCTCGATCGCACCCTCATCGAGGAGTGCCGTGGCGCCATCGAGGGCGGGGAGCCGGTGCACCTGCGGGTGCCCATCCAGAACGTCAACCGCACCGTGGGGACGATGCTCGGTCACGAGGTGACCAGGGTCCACGGTGCCGCCGGCCTGCCGGACGACACGATCGTGATCGACCTCGAGGGCTCCGCGGGCAACAGCTTCGGCGCCTTCGTGCCCCGGGGGGTCACCCTTCGCCTCCTCGGCGATGCCAACGACTACGTGGGCAAGGGCCTCTCCGGAGGGCGGATCGTGGTGCGCCCACCCCGGCAGTGCCACCCGGACTTCGTGGCCGAGCACAACATCATCGCCGGCAACGTCATCGCCTACGGGGCCACCGCCGGCGAGCTGTTCCTGAGGGGTGTGGTGGGGGAGCGCTTCTGCGTGCGCAACTCCGGTGCCGTCGCCGTCGTGGAAGGTGTCGGCGACCACGGCTGCGAGTACATGACCGGTGGCCGGGTCATCGTGCTGGGCCCGACCGGGCGCAACTTCGGCGCCGGCATGTCCGGCGGGATCGCCTACGTCTACGACGCGGACGGCGAGTTCCCCACGCGGGTCAACTTCGAGATGGTCGATCTCGAGGAGCTCGACGACGCCGATCGGACGCTGCTCCACGCCACGATCACCACGCACCTGGAGCAGACGGAGTCACCCGTGGCCAGGGCGGTGCTGGAGGACTGGGACGACGCCCTGGTGCGGTTCCGCAAGGTCATGCCCAACGACTATCGGCGGGTGCTGGAGGCGACCGCCAGGGCCGAGGCCGAGGGCCTCGACGTGGTGGAGACGATCATGGCTGCGGCCCAGAAGTGAGGGGAGCGTCGGATGGGTGATGCACGAGGGTTCCTGAAGCACGAGCGGCGCACACCGAAGCACCGCCCGGTGCCGGTGCGGCTGCGCGACTGGAAGGAGGTCTACGAGGACTTCCCTGCCGAGGAGCTGCAGGTGCAGGCGAGCCGCTGCATGGACTGCGGCATCCCCTTCTGCAACAACGGCTGCCCGCTGGGCAACATCATCCCCGACTGGAACGACCTCGTGTTCCGCGGGCGCTGGGACCGCGCGAGCGACCGGCTGCACGCCACGAACAACTTCCCGGAGTTCACCGGGCGGCTCTGCCCCGCCCCCTGCGAGACGGCGTGCGTGGTGGGGATCAACCAGCCCCCGGTGGCGATCAAGCAGGTCGAGGTCACGATCGCCGAGACGGCCTGGCGCGAGGGATTCCTGTCCCCGCAGCGGCCGAGCCGGTTCACCGGGCGTTCGGTGGCGGTGATCGGTTCGGGCCCTGCGGGCCTCGCCGCCGCCCAGCAGCTGACCCGCGCCGGGCACCGCGTGGTGGTCTACGAGCGGGCCGATCGCATCGGTGGTCTCCTGCGCTATGGGATCCCCGAGTTCAAGATGGAGAAGTCGGTGCTCGATCGGCGGCTCGCCCAGATGCGGGCCGAGGGCACGGAGTTCCGCCGCAACGCCGAGGTGGGGGTCGACCTGCCGGTGGACCAGCTCCGCAGCCAGTACGACGCCGTGGTGGTGGCCGTCGGAGCCACCCAGGCCCGCGACCTCCCCATCCCCGGTCGTGAGCTGGGTGGCGTCCACCAGGCGATGGAGTTCCTGCCGTGGGCGAACCGAGCGCAGGAGGGTGACCTCCCGGTGGAGGACTCACCTGTCCACGCCGGGGGCAAGCGGGTGCTGATCATCGGAGGCGGCGACACGGGTGCGGACTGCCTCGGTACCGCCCACCGCCACGGGGCCGATCGTGTCTACCAGTTCGAGATCATGCCCCGACCACCCGACGAGCGCCCTGCCGCCAACCCCTGGCCGACCTGGCCGTTCACCTACAAGGTCACCTCCGCCCACGAAGAGGGCGGCGAACGGATCTACTCGGTGAACACGCTGGAGTTCCTCGGCGACGACGCCGAGCAGGTGCGCGCCGTGCGGTACGTGGAGGTGGAGAGCAAGGTGGTCGACGGCCGGGCGCAGTTCGTGCCGATCGAGGGCAGCGAGGTCGAGCTGGAGGTGGAGTTGGTCCTGTTGGCCATGGGCTTCACCGGCCCACAGCAGAGCGGACTGGTGTCCGAGCTGGGCCTCGAGCTCGATGCTCGCGGGAACGTGTCACGCGACGACGACTGGCAGAGCAGCGAGCCGGGGGTCTTCGTGGCCGGCGATGCCGGCAGGGGGCAGAGCCTCATCGTGTGGGCCATCGCCGAGGGGCGGTCCTGCGCCGCGGCGGTGGACCTCTACCTCATGGGCGAGACCGACCTCCCGGCGCCCATCAAGCCCGGTGACCGGCCGCTCTCCTGACCCGGCGGGCACCCGGTCCTTCGGCAGCATCCTCGCCGCAAGCGGTGCCCGCCTCCTCCGCAACGTGGGGCCCCTGCCCCACGGCGGCCGTGCTCCTGACCCGGCGGGCACGAGAGGGAGAGCACCGTGAGGCCGTTGCGGGTGGTGCTCGTGCACTGGAACCAGGCTGCGGACTGCTTGGCGACCATCGACCGGTTCTCCGAGCGCGAGGTGCCGGTGCGGCTCACTGTGGTCGACAACGCATCGCGGGCGGAGCAGGTGGAGGCCCTCCTCGACGGGATCGCCGACCGCCGCAGGGGCGGCACCGACATCGAGGTGCTGGCCCTGTCGGAGAACACGGGCTTCGGTCCCGGGGCGAACGCGGGGATACGCCGGTTCCTCGATCGTCCCGAGGACGGCGACTGGGTGGCGCTCGCACCCCACGACGTCGACCCCTTCCCCGGAACGCTGGCGGGCATGCTCGACGCTGCGGCTGCCCATCCCATGGCCGGACTCATGTGCGCGGATGTCGGCGACGGCATGTCCCCGGTGATCGACCCGTACTTCGGCGGGATGTCGGTGCCGGCCGCTGCCGGAGTGGGCTGGGAGTCGGTGGACTACCCCCACGGCACCCTGATGTTGCTGCGTCGCCAGTGCCTGGCCGAGGTCGGCGTCTTCGACGAGCGGTACTTCTCCTACTGCGAGGAAGCAGAGCTGGCCCTGCGCGCACGGCGTGCGGGCTGGGAGGTCGGCCTGGTGCGCGGAGCCCGCGTCCAGAACATGCACCTCGGGAGCTCGGTGTGGCTCGTGGACTACCTCCAGACGCGCAACACCCTCCTGCTCGTGCAGGAGATGTCCGGCTGGTACCACGCGTTCATCAGGGTGTGCTTCACCATCAGCCAGATCTTCAAGGGCACCCTCTGGCCGCAACGCCGTCCGCTGGTCTACGACGCCGCTGCGCGCTGGGCGGGACTGCGCGACTTCCTCCGGAGGCGGTTCGGACCGCCACCGGAGCTGCCCTGACCCCCGCTCGCCTCAGCCCCCGGGCTCGTCCCGGTGCGGCGGGAGGATCCCCGACTCGGCGCGCGCCACGACCGGTCGGACACGCCACAGGTACCACCCGCTGATCGCCACTCCGGCGCAGGCCAGCAGCGTGCCGAGGAGGATCGTCGCCATCCAGGCGACCTGGTTGCGCTCTGCGAGCGCCCACGCCCACTGGGGTCGACGGGCCGCATCCAGGAGCGCGACCACCGACAGGGCCAGGGGCGCGCCGAGCAGCGCCGTCACCACCACCGCTCGTAGGAGTCCGCCCCAGGGCACGTTCGCAGGGTAGTGGTGCGACGCGCCCCGTCGGCCGAGCCTCTCAGCGGGGGTGGCCGGGACGCGCCGGTGCGGCAGCGGCGGACGGGCTCCGCAGGTCGATCTCCGCCCCCTGTGGACGGACCCGACCGAGGGCGATGAACGCCGCGCCGGCGACGAGGTAGGCGCCGAAGGCCAGCAGCTGGACGGTGTGGAACCCCCAGCTCATCGAGAGGATGGTGGTGAGCACGGAGCCGATGACCGAGAACGCACCGTTGATCGCCCAGGACCAGGCGACGTACTCGTCGGGATGGTTGCCGAGGCGCGACACGGCGGAGAGGCCGAAGGGCATGAACATCCCCAGGCACAGCCCCAGCGGGGCCAGCACGGCGAAGGCGACCAGGGCCCGCAGGGCGAAGGGGGCCTCCAGGGTCGCCGAGGTGAGCGCCGGCAGCAGGAGGCGGTAGGCGAGCGTCAGCCCGCCGAGCACCGCGAGCAGCACCGTCACGACGCGCGCCGCCTCCCCGGCCAGCTGCCCCGACCACAGGGCACCGAGCCCGGTGAACACCAGGATGGAAGCCAGCGTCACGGTCAGGGAGTAGGTGGGGTAGCCCAGGTACTCCGTGAGCTTCTGGATCATCGTGATCTCGTAGAACATGAACCCGAGGCCGAGGGCGGCGAAGTACACCGCGGACACGGACTTGCCGGGCAGCTCCCTCCACTCGCGGCGCACGAGGACGAAGGGCGCCAACAGGAACAGCGCGGCGAACGCGGTGGCGATGCCCAGCAGGAGCAGCAGCACCCGTTCCCCGATGGCCACCTCGCGGTCGACCACGCTGGCGGAGTGGAGCATGTCGCCGGCGACCTCGTCGAAGGGGCTGAAGTGCCAGAAGAAGGGGGCGTCGTCGGTGACGGCACCGACGTCGAAGGGGTAGGTGCGCAGGATCTCCCGGCGCTCGGCGGCCCCAGCTGCCGCGAGGCGGGCCACCAGGTCGCCGGGTGCCGCCGTGCCCGCCGCGTAGACCAGCTCACTGCCCGGCGAGGACGGGATGGCGGCGCCGAAGCGCGCCACCTCCTCGGGGGTGAACGGCGTGGCCTTCAACATGATCGTCGACAGGCCGCCTGAGAGCGGATCGGTGGACCTCGCCACGAGGATGTGCCGGCCGGGGTCCTCGACGCCCATCGCCTCGAGCGCAGTGCGGGCGGTCACGACGTACCGGGCGGTGCGATTGGGCCGAGCCTCGTAGTCCACCTCGCCGAACTGGGCGACGGCGACGCCACGGTGGTCGAGGTGCTCGAGGGACTCCCGGATCATCTCCTCGGTGTAGAGGTAGCTCTCCGACAGCACGAACGCACCCGAGGACGCGGCGTTGTTGGCGGCGTAGCTGTCCGGCGCCACGAACCAGATGAGCTCGTAGGAGCGGTCGCTGCGGGCCAGGTGGCTGCGACCGTCGCCCTGGAGGAGGGTGACCTGGGGGAAGGAGGTGAGCCGGCCCGTGTAGTCGGCGTACTCGCCCTCCACGATGTCGACGGTCACCGGGTTCAGCTCGACGGCCTCGATCTCCGAGCTTCCGTGGTAGAGCGAAGCGAGGATCTCGTTGCCCCCCGCCGAGCCGATGATGAGGGACCCCTGCGGCGGCTCGCCCAGCACCGCGAAGGGCCAGCTCCGGGGGTCCGCGTCGAATCGGGAGAGCGACGTCGCGTCACCGTCGAAACGGTGGATCGCCGAGCCGTAGGTCCCGTCGTGGATCAGCCACTTCTGATCGGTGTGGTTCACCACGGGCCCGACCTCCACTCGGAACACCGGCCCCCAGCCCGAGTGCTCGAAGCCGCCTTCGGGCGGATGGGCCTTCGCCTCCTCGGGACGGATCGGCACCAACACCGCGTCGACCGTGACGAAGAGCCCCACCAGGACCACGACGAGGGTCGTGCTCGAGGTCCGCCAGAGCGTTCCACGGCGCCACCACAGCCCTGCGGTCACCAGCGACAGCAGCACCGCCGCCAGCACGATCACCCTCGGAGGACCGAAGCGGGAGATCAACCACACCACGATCCCGCAGCCGAGCGCCGCGCCGAGCAGATCGGCGAAGTAGAGACGGGGGATCCCTTCCGCGTCTCGGCCGAGCAGCGTGGCGACGATCACCCCGACGGCCAGGAAGGTGGCGAACAACGCCAGGCAGATCGCGACGAGGGCCAGGAGGTTCGTCGCGGCGGCGCGGGAACCGTAGTCCCAGAGGGCGATCGTGTCGATCGGCACGATCGCCACCACCAGGTACCCGGCCACCACGCTCAGGGCACCCACCGAGGAGGCCCACCCGAGCAGGGAGCGGGTGGGGGCACGGCGGAGCCTGGCGGAGACCACCACGGCCGTCGCTCCGGTGCCGATGCCGAGCAGGGCCAGGCCGATCACGAGGTAGGTGTAGTAGTACCAGAGCTTGTAGGAGATCACCCGGGTGTAGGCGACCTCCAGGAGGAGTCCGGCTGCGCTCACCAGGAAGATGGCCACGAGGGCTTCCGTGCGGGTGATGCCCCCTCTGCCGCGAACGTCGTCGCTCCCCGGCTCCTCGTGCGCCTGATGCAACACGTCCCCCCGAACCCTCGTGCACCCCGGATCGCCGACGGGGCCGGCGTGGCCGGTCCCCCGCGACGCGGGATCCCCCTCGGATGTCGGAGCCGGGGTGCTGGCACCGCCGACTCCGGGTGCTCGCGCAGCGTAGCGCCGGTCGCCTCCCGGGCCAGGGAATCGGGCGGTGGCGAAGGCTTGGGCGGTCAGCGGTTCCTGCGGCGATGCTCCAGGCGTTCGGTGCCGCCGCCGAAGCCCGGCAGGGGAACCTCCACGCTGCCGCGGTGAGCGGCGACCAGGTCCACCACCTGCGCCTCCACCTCGATCCAGGTGTGGGCGCGGGCGCCGCCCAGGTGGCGGTTGTAGGGCTGGTCGAAGACGATCACGGTGCAGCCGGACGCCCTCAGCGCCTCGATGTTGTGGGGAGCGTCCTCCACGTAGGCGTCCGCGCCCACCTGGGGCTTGTCCCCCATGAAGCAGAGGTCCCGGTACGGGACCCGCTGGTCGTCGAGCCAGGCGACCGTGTCGGAGACCACCGCCTCGTGCGACCAGTTCTCCACGAGCCGATGGGTGATGATGCGGATCCACACGCCGGCATCCGAGAGCCTCCACAGCGCGTCGGCCACGCCGTCCATCGCCGGCATCGTGGCGAAGAGACGGTCCTCCACCACGGCACGCCGGTGGTGGTCGAGGAAGGAGTCCCGATCGAGACCCCACTCGCGGTAGTCCCACGTCGCCTCGGGCGGAAGGCTCTCCTCGGAGGTGCCGCGGTGGCGGGCGAGGGCCCGCCGGAACGCGGAGGTGTAGTCGGCGCACACGCCGTCGAGGTCGACCCCCAGCACGAAGGCGGCCGGTTCGGACGCGTGCGCCTCACCGGTGCGTGGATCCGCCATGGGGCTCAGGCCGGTCCTCGGCGCCGAAGGGCGTCGCCGGCGAGGACCTCGAAGTTCGCGAGAGCAGCCTGCTCCCAGGTGAGCTCGGCTGCCCGCTGGAGCGCTCCGTGCTCGAGGCGCGCTCGGAGTCGGTGGTCGGAGAGCACCGCGACGAGGGCATCGGCCAGGTCGTCGTCGGTGTCGGCCAGCAGCCCGCTGCGGTCGCGGGCCACTGCATCTGCGTGCCCGGCGATGTCGGTGGCGACCGACGGGGTTCCGCATGCTGCAGCCTCGGTGAGCGTCATGCCCCAGCCCTCCCGCACCGAAGCCGAGGTCGCCACCCAGGAGCGTCGGTAGAGGTCGAGCAGTTCCTCGTCGCTGACACGACCCGGCAGCTCGACGGAGCGGACCACCCCGAGGCGACGGATCTCCTCCTCGATGATCGGTCGTTCGTAGCCCTCGCCCACGATCACCAGGCGGGCATCGGGGACCTCGTCGAGCACGCGGGCCCACACCCGCACGAGGCGCGGGAAGTCCTTCACGGGGACCAGCCGTCCGACGGCCATCGCCAGGGGAGTCGGGGACTTCTCGCCCCCGGGGCTGAACCCCGGATCCACCCCCGGGGTGATCACGGTGATGTTCTCGGCCGGAAACCCGAGCTCGACCATCTCCTCCTCCGAGGAGCGCGAGAGCGTGACGATCGGCTGGTTCCGGTAGAGCCGAGGGCCGATGCGCTCTTCCAGCACCACCCCCGCCTTGGCGATCGGAGCCGGCAGGGTCATCCCCCACATGGGGCCGTGGATGTGGTGCAGCCAGATCATCCGGGGGCCGCGGCGCCACACCGGCGAGAGGAACGGCATGCCGTTCCAGATCTCCACCAGACCGTCGCACCGACCGAGGCGTCCAGTGGCCTCCGCCAGCGCCGAGCGGGGGAAGACCGAGTACCGGCTACCCCGGCGGCTCACCCGGTAGCCCTCGCGGCACGCCTCCGGCGCGCGACCGACGGCGAACGACGTGCGCATGGTGACCTCGATGCCCGACTGCGTCCAGATCGACGCGATGTTGTGGGCGTGCACCTCCGAGCCTCCGGCCTCGTCGTCGTCGAGGTCCCGCCAGGCCAGCATGTGGACCGTGCTCAGGCCGGTGCGCTCGGCGAGCTCGGCGAGTCGGTCTCGGGTGGCGGGGCTGGCGACGGGAGTGTTCACGGCTCTCCGGGGGCTCCGGGCCGGTGGCCGCGGGCGGGTCGGGGGACCGCCCTATGCTACGCAGCGCCCCCCGACCCGCCCGACTTCTCCGACGAGCCCGGGCCTTCCTCACGGAGGACATGTGAAGCTCACCGGCGAACGCCCGATGCAGGGAGAGACCCCCGACTCGCTGCTGGCCTTGCACGCAGCGGGGTACCGCGAGGTCAGGGCGCGGATGTCCGACGGGCGCTTCCTCGACGTCGGCTGCGGCCTGGGCGACGAGAGCGTCGGCTTCACCGGTCCCGGGCGCTTCGTGGTGGGGGTGGACTACGACCCCGACACCGCCCGGACCGCGGTGGCGATCCATGGTGCCGAGGGGCTGCGCACCGAGTGCGCTGACGGCTCCATGCTGGGCCTGCGCTCGGACGCGTTCGACGACGTGTGCTCGTCGCACCTGATCGAGCACTTCGTCGAGCCCGAGCACCACGTCCGGGAGGTGGCACGGGTGCTGGCGCCGGGTGGCACCGCCTTCTTCCTCACCCCGAACGCACCGGCGGACTTCGAGAACCCCTACCACGTCCACCTGTTCACCGCCGAGGAGCTCCGCGAGATGCTCCTGGCGCACTTCGACTGGGTGGAGGTCTGGGGCCTGGACGCCACGCCGGTGGTCAAGGCGGACTTCGAGAAGCGGCGGGTCATGGCACAGCGGCTGCTGCGCCTCGACCCGCTCGGTGTCCGCCACCGCCTGCCCCGTGGGGCCTTCGTGTGGATGCACGCGACCGGCCGGCGGCTCGCCTACCGCTACACCAACACCGAGCAGGTGGGAGGGCAGTCGGGCATCACCGAGGAGGAGTTCTTCCTCACCGACCGCATCGACGACTCCACCCTCGTCCTCTTCGCCGTCTGCGGAACGCACATCTGAGGGGCCTTCTGCTCGCCGCTCCGCGCGCTCAGCGCGACGAGAGGCGACCGGACGCGGCATCGGGGCGGGCATCACGCAGGTGGCTCACCAGCGGGTCGGCGACGAGCAGTGCCACGGCCGTCAGCGTCCAGGCATGGGTGAGCTCGAACTGGTTCATCCAGTTGAAGTCGACCACGAACCCGAAGCGCCACTGCTTGGCGACCACGAACCCCGCCGCCGCGGCGAAGAGCCCGATCCCGACGGCCCGAAGGAGCACCTGGCCCCACCGCCACCCGAGTGCGACGGCGACCACGAGACCCGTGGCGAGGGCGACCGCCCACCCACCGAGGACGAGGGCGACGAGCGCGACCCCCAGTGCCACCGTGGCCGCACGCCGTGCGGGCACCGCCGAGCCCTCGATCCGCAGCGGCGCCACTCCGCTCGACGCCATGGTCGGAGGCGTCTCGCCGAGGGTGGCACCGGCCCACCAGCGGGGCGGCCGCAGGATGCAGGCTGCGCAGAGCAGCACGCCGAGCGCCGACAGGGCGAGTGCGATCCACACCGCGCGCTGGGGTGCCCAGGTGATGGTGATGGTGGTGTCGGCGCCGACCTCGGTGGGATCGACCAGCCACCCGTTGGCATACCCGTTGACCAGCGTCGGCTCCCCGAGGTCGGCGCCGTTCGCTGCGACCG
This sequence comes from uncultured Microthrixaceae bacterium, assembly GCA_964420125.1. Lineage (GTDB taxonomy): Bacteria > Actinomycetota > Acidimicrobiia > Acidimicrobiales > Microtrichaceae > CAYQQQ01. Next base: position 181,833 of record CAYQQQ010000007.1, on the reverse strand, counting down.
CTCGGAACCCGGGGCTCAGGGACTGGCCGAGCACCACCCAGTAGGGGTCGCTCGCCGAGGCGACGTCCACGGTCCACGTGAGGCGCGCCGGGTTGGCGCCGTCGGCGCGAGGCGGCGTCTCGACGGGCTCCGGGCCCTTCGCCCGGGTGTTGCGACCGGGGTCCCCACCGGGTGCCGAGGCCAGGACCACCTGGTCGACGTCGAAACCGCTGGAGAGGCCGGGTTCGGACTCGAGCAGGACGCTGCCGGATCGCACGTCGGTTCCGTCGTCGCAGGCCACCAGGTCCAGCGGCTCTCGGGCGAGCGCCTCGCCGACGGTGCCGTCGACGCGCACCGACACGGGCTGCTCGTCGAGCAGCAGCACATCGTCGCGGCACGCGGAAGGCAGCGGGTCGGCAGCATCCGGCACTGCGGCGGTCGCGCCGACGTCGAGCTCGGCGATGCCCACGGGCAGCACCGTCCGCGACCCACCGAACCAGTCCTTCGAGCTCGCCTCCTGCACCGCCTCGACGGTGACCCGCACCCGGCGTCCGTGCTGAGGGGGCACCGGGATCGTCAGCTCCTCGACGGCGCCCCGTTCGTCGCGCTCGCCCACCCCCGGATCGATCACCTCGGCGACCACCGGCTCCGCGTCGTCGACCTGGACGCGGATCCGGGTGGGCACGGAGTGGCGTCCGTCGCGCACGACCGTGAGGCCGATCTCGTCGATGTCGAGGTCCTCGGGGGACTCGATCTCGATCCACTCGCCCACCGCGCTGTTCACCGGAGTCTGCCAGGCGGTCGTCGGGTCCCCGTCCAGGGCAGAGGTGGCGCGGCTGCGGGGATCCCCGGCCAGCTGCGAGCTGGAGGTGACGAGCACGCCGCCGGCGTCGGGTGCGGGCATGCCGAGGAGCTGGTCCACCACGGCGGCGGGCAGGTCTGCTGCCAGGCGTGCGGTGCCGAAGACCACGAAGCGGCGTGCCACGGGCCCCTCGACCAGGCGGAGCAGCTGTGATTCCTCGTCCTCCACCACCACCTCGGAGGGGTTGGCCCGGCGGCGGGTGAACACGTAGGTGAGCGGGTGCTCGAGGCTGTCGTCGCCGGCAACGTCCAGCAGGTCGGTGGGCGGCCGGACCACCTCCGTCACCGGCTCGACCCCGGGGATGGCCACCTCGGCGATGCCCACGTCGGACACGCCGACGTAGCGGTCGAGCCGGCCGACGTCGGTCTCGGTCACGGTGATGCGGAGCGTGGAGAACGTGCGCTCGCCGATGTCGATGCGCTGGCCCGGCACGGTGCGGGACGCGTCCTCCAGCACCACCCGCTGCGGTTCGCCGCCGTCGAAGGACAGCTCCACCTCGGTGATCCAGCGGTTGGCCTGTCGTTGGGTCTGCAGCAGGGTGAGCTCGTCGGTGGTCGTCGGCCGGTGCAGGGCCACCTCGAGGTGCTCGCCGCGGGGCTCGTCGAAGGCCCCCACCCGCCAGGCGGTGAGCGGGTCGCCGTCCATGGCGCGCGCCGCCCGGTCCGACGGCGTGTAGGAGACGGGGTTCCCGTAGCTGGAGGCGGAGAGCGTGGCACCTCCCACCTGCTCGGTGACCGTGAAGGCGTCGTCGGCCGCCCCGGGGAACACCTCGAGCCGGTTGTCGGCGGGGTCCTCGAGGAGCGGGACCTCCTCGACGCGCTCGGTGTAGCCGTCGTTCTCCCGCACGGATCCCCAGCGCCGGGCCGCCCGTCGGTTCGTGTCGGTCACCACCAGCTGCGCGCCGGGGGTGGACAGGAGCCCGTCGAGCTCACCGGGGTCGTCGGTGAACGAGGCGGAGTAGAGGATGGGTCGGTCGGGGTCGAGCCCTCCCGTCGCCGCCCAGTCGACGATCCCCGAGCCGTCTCCGGCCATGACGGTGGGGGAGGAGGCGCTGACCGTGCGCACGATCGATCGCGGGTCCTCCAGGTCGAACAGCGACACCGCTGGGGCGTCGGGCCACTCCGAGGGAGTGGCGAAGTAGACCTCGTCGTCCAGAGGGAGCCGTGGGTCCGCTTCGTTGGGGATCCCCTCTCCGAAGGTGAGCGGCTCCTCGAGGCCGTCAGCACTCGTGAGGAGGTGCCAGACGTTGCGGGGTCGGGGCGTGCGGAAGCGCTCGAACTGGAGGTCACCGCGGTGCGCGATCGTGCCGACTCCCATGAGCTGGCTGACCGGCACCAGCGAACGGGGATCGAACGAGCCCTGCTGGAGCGGGACGTCGAGGGCGTTGAGCAGGTTGGCCGAGGGCGCCGTGCCGTAGGGGATCAGCTCGCGGGCCACGAACGGCCGGTCCATGAGCCCGGGAGTGATGGGATCGACGGTGTTGCCCCATCGGTAGGAGGCGAAGTCGGTGCCGGGGAGCTCGTAGACGCGCGTGCCGCCGCCCTGGTCGCCACCACCCGCTTCCATGGCGGCGGCGGCGTCGAGCCAGTACCCGGGGAGCTCCTCGTCACGGCGGAGGTTCCGGTCGACCATCTCCCCCGAGAAGAGCGCCCACTGGTTGGCGAGCACCAGGGCCAGGAGCCCTCCGGCCACTGGGAGGTGCCAGGCGGGTCGCCAGCTCGACAGCGCGGCCACCGCGGCGGCGAGCATCACGGCCAGACCGAGGGCGACCAGGGGCACGGCCCGAGGCGTCGAGCGGAAGGCGAGCCCCGCATCGGAGCGGGTCCACGCCTTGAAGGCCGCGCCCGCGGGGGTGGAGGCCTCCCATGGGTGGGCTCCCACGGCGATCACCAGCCCGGTGGCCACCAGCAGCGCGAAGAAGCCGCGGTTGCGGAACCGGGTGAGGAAGCCCGACACCAGCGCCAGTCCGGGCACGGTGAAGCTGAGCACCAGCGCCGGGATCGACTGCACCATGCGCTCCGCCGGCTCGATCCACGCGCCGAGGGCGTCACGTCCGTAGAAGAACCAGTAGCCGAGGCCCCGCAGCACCTCGGTGGAGAGGGCGGCGTGGGCGACCACGAAGTAGGTCTCGGTGTAGCGGAGGATGGGGATGCCGAAGGTGCCCTGGACCGACAGCCCCACCAGCCACCACAGGGAGGTCACGAGGGTGAGCGCACTGATGCGGAGACCCGTGGCGATGGCACGACGGAGGGTCACCTCGCCCGACACGAAGGTGGCGTGCAGGAACCACAGCAGGGGACCGGCCATGACCAGGACGAGGGAGGTGGCGTTGACGCCGCCCACGGTCAAGGTCACGAGGGCGAACACGGCGGGCCACCGCCATCCGCCCCGGCGCAACGAACGGGCCGCCAGGCCGATCAGCCACGGCAGACCGGCGAAGGGGAGCAGGATCACCGAGATCCTGGCGCCGTAGTGCAGCAGGAAGGGGCTGAGGGCGTAGGCGAACGAGGCGACCGTCACCCCGGGGCCCTCCCAGCGCAGCTCCCGCAACAGGAACCGCACGCCGAGCCCTGCGGCGAAGATGAGGGTGCCGAGCCACAGCCGCTGGGCCACCCAGTCCGGTAGGCCGACGGCGTCCATCACCCAGTACCAGGGTCCCATCGGCCACAGGTAGCCGATGTTCTGGTGGGTGACGGTGCCGAGGCCGATGTTCGTGTCCCACATCCAGGCGGCCCGTGACAGCAGGCGGCCCGGATCCAGGTAGAGGTAGGTCTTCGTGTCCGCTCCGACCTCACCCGGCCGGGTCAGCAGCAGCGGCACGTAGGCCACGAGCGCCAGCAGGACCGTACCCAGGTGGGGGATCGCCAGGTTGCGGAGGCGACCGCGGACGAGTGCTGGCGGGGTGCTGGACATGCCGGCGCGAATCTACCGGGCGCACCTCGCCCACCACGGAACCGGAGTCCGTGGCCGAACGGGTCGGACGCCGCCTCCTCAGCTCTCGGGCAGCTCGGGGATCACGAAGTCGAACGGACCCATGAGCCACCCGGTGACGTCATCGCCGCTGCCGTCGGGAAGGGTGCCGTCGACGAGGAAGAGGGCCATGTCGAAGCTGGCCAGCTGGCCGCGCCAGGAGGTGACGCCGGTGGCGAAGCCGCCGGGCAGCGCCGCGGTGATCACCAGGAGGGCGGCGGCGGACCACCGGGCGGCGCGCTCGGGGATCTGGCGGCTCGACAGCAGGGCGAGCACCACCAGCAGCGGAGCGGTCAGCACCGCGTAGACCCTGGTCTCGTCGAGGGTGACCGCCACGGGTGCGAGCGCCAGGACCGCGGCAGCGCCGGCGGCGAGCGCCAATCGGCGATCTCTCCGCTGGGTGGGGTCCTCACGCCCCGACCACAGGCGCACGGCGAGGACGACGAGCACCAGCCACAACGGTCCCCACAGCGTCCAGAGCAACCCGAGCGGCTGTCGACCGTGGTGCGCCCCGAAGCCGTCCAGGCCGAAGCGGAGGTAGTCGGTTCGGGGCGTGCGCACGACGACGTCGGAGAGCTCGAAGACGAGCTGGGTGCAGAGTCGCCCTGCCAGGACCCCTCCGACGGCCGCCACGGTGTCCAGGGCGACCGATGGCCACCACGTCCGGTCGCCCTCGCCGCCGAGGTCCGGGCCGTCCTGGCAGGCGAGCACCAGCGGGCGCATCGCCGCCGCGATGGCGGCCATGAAGACCGCCTGCTCCGGATGGGTCAGACCCGCCACCACACCCAGCACCGCAACGGTCCAGCGGCGCCGGACCAGCACCATGGCCATCCCGCAGAGACCCGTGAGCGGGTCGGGCTGGCCGAGCCACTGCATCGAGACCGTCACCAGAGGGGCGGCGGCCACCAGGACCGTCAGCGTGCGGGCGAGCCTGTAGCCGATGCGTCGCCAGGCGAGGACGAGCACCGCGGCCCAACCCACCACCAGCACCACCAGGTGGAGGCGGGCGTAGGCGTGCGGCGTGCTCTGGCCGGTCCAGGAGGCCAGGAAGGTGAGGGAGAGGTTCGTGAGCAGGTAGTCGCCGGGCATGTCCGCGGTGAACGGGTTGGTGCCCGGGTGCTCGGCGATCAACGACCAGAACGCGAGGTTCGGGGTGGACCAGAGGCCGTTGTGCACGACGGCCGCACCGAGGGAGGCCACCCACCAGCCCAGCAGCGCCGTCGCCTCCCTCCCAGGGGCTCCGGTCGGAGGGGAGGCGTGCTCGATGGCGGCGGTCACCGCCGGCAGGGTAGCCCGGACCGCCGGGGCACCGGGGGTGCAGCACTAGTGTCGGCCCGAGTGACTGACGTGTCCGCCCCGAGGGCGCAGGGGTTGCGACCCACGAGGTTCGCCTACGTGCCGGCCCTCGACGGCCTCCGTGGCCTGCTGGTGTTCCCGGTCGCGCTGTTCCACTTCTCCATCACCGCCGGCTGGGATCCGACGCGGGTCTACGCCCCGGGATCCTTCTTCGCGCCGTCCACCTTCTTCGCGCTCTCGGGCTACCTGATCACCTCGCTGCTGCTGGCCGAGGAGGAGCGCACCGGGGGCATCGACGGCCGTGGGTTCTGGAGCCGTCGCTTCCGTCGCCTGTTGCCGTCGTCGCTGCTGGTGATCGTGACGTGCTCCGTGCTGAGCGCCCTGTGGCCGGACCTCTGGGGACCGCTGCCCGGCAGCGACGTGGCGGCGCCGCTGGCCAGCGTGGCCAACTGGCAGGAGATCCACCTGGCCGATGCCGGGAGCTGCCTGTCGGGCGCGCCGGACATGCCCACCTGCCTCCGCCTTCTGGGGCCGCTGGGGATCTTCTGGTCGCTGTCGCTGGAGGAGCAGTTCTACCTGGGGCTCTTCGCCGTCGTGGCCCTGGCGGTGGGGCGGGGTCGTGACATGACCCGCTGGCTGGTGGGGATGCTGGCGGTGGTCGGGGTCGCGTCGGTGGCATCGCTGGTGGTGGTGCAGAGCACGCCGCAGCGGGAGTACTTCGGCACCGACACCCGGGCCTCGGAGCTCGTTGCCGGGTGCCTCCTGGCGGTGTGGGTGCACCACCACGGCCTGCCCCGCCACCCTGCGTGGCGCTGGTTGGGATGGCTCGCGCTCGGCGTGGCGGTGGCGTGCTGGGCGCTCGTGCACGAGTACGACCGGTGGGTGCTGGGCGGAGGGCTGGCGGCCTTCAGCCTGGTCAACGTCGGGCTGATCCTCGGGGCGGCCGCGGGAGGTTCGATGAGCAGCGTGCTCTCGCTGCGCCCGTTGGTGGCGCTGGGCCGGCTCAGCTATCCGGTGTACCTGATCCACTGGCCCATGGCCCTGATCATGCAGCCGGAGCGGATGCACATGATCGGCTGGCCACTGATGGTCACCCGCTTCGCGGCGTCGGTGGCGCTGGCGTGGGTGGTCTTCCGCTTCGTGGAGCGTCCGCTGCGCAACGCCACCTGGATCGCCTGGCCGCGGGGCCTGGTCGCCTGGGGTGCGCCGGCGGCCGCGGCGGTGGTGCTGGCCGTGGCCGCCTCCGGATGGGGGTGGCCGAGTTGACCGGGACCGCCGACGCGCTGCCGTCCCTCGGCGCGCCCGCCAGGGCTCATCCGGGGCGCGCCTTCGGCCTCGACGTGTGCCGTGCGGTGGCCGCCGGCGGGGTGCTGGTCACCCACGTGGCGTTCGCCACCGGCGTGGTGAACCCGCAGCGATGGTCGTCGCCGCTGCGGCAGGTCCTGCCCCGCCTGGACGTGGGCGTCACCGTCTTCTTCGTGCTCTCGGGCCTGCTGGTGAGCCGGCCGTTCCTGCGCCGTCTGCTGCAGGGGGCTCCGCCACCGGCGTTGCGGGGCTACGGCGTGCGGCGCCTGTCGCGCATCTACCCGGTGTACTGGGTGGCGCTGGGAGTCACGCTCATCACGGTGGGCCGGGGCGGATGGGGTGAGACGCTGGCGGACCTCCTGCTGGTGCACGTCTACGTCCCCCGCTGGGCGATCGGGCCCATCACCCAGTCGTGGAGCCTGGCCACCGAGGTCGCGTTCTACGGGTTCCTGCCGTTGTGGTTCCACGGGATGCGGCGTCTCCTGGAGCGGGCCGGGGTCGAGGATCCGGCTCGTCGCGCGCGGTGGTGCCTGGGCGCGCTCCTCTCGTGGGTGGCGGTGGCGGTGCTCTATCGCAGCGCAGTGGTGCTGGGCACCGACACGTTCGACTTCACCGTCGTGGGTGCGGTGGACGTGCGGGGGGCGCTGCTCACCTGGCTGCCGAACCACCTGGACGCCTTCGCCGCGGGAGTGGCGTTGGCCGTGCTGCTCGAGTCGGGCCAGGCACGGCCCCTGCGGGTGCCGGCGCGACTGGGCTGCTACCTGGCCGCAGCGATCGCGCTGTGGGTCGTGTCGGCCCACCTCGACCTGCCGCCGGTGTTCACCGGGTTCGATGCCGGCCAGACCCACGGCCGCCACCTCCTCTTCCTGGTGGTGGCCGTCGGGGTGGTGACCCCGTCCGCGCTGGCGCTCGGCCGGCCGGGCCCACGGTGGCGACTTCCCGTCGCAGGGCTCGCCCGGTTGGCGACCGGCGCGGCGTTGGCCAGCTACGGCGTGTACCTCTGGCACCAGTGGGTCACCACGGAGTGGTTCCGACGGCAGGGCTTCTCGGAGTTCCGGGCCCCGTTCCTGCGCACCTTCGCCGTGGTCCTGGTGGGCTCCACGGCCCTGGCGGCGGTGACCTACTGGCTGGTGGAACGGCCGTCGACCACGCTGGCCATCGGTCGTGGAGGCGGCACGCCGGTGGAGCCGCCCCGCCGCCTGGACGCCCAGCCGCAGCTCGACGGTCTGCGTGGCCTGGCGATCCTGGCGGTGCTGGGCACCCACGTCGTGTTCCTGGACGGCGGCTCCTACGACTGGGCCCTGCGAGGCGGGTTCCTCGGGGTGGACGTGTTCCTCGCGCTCTCCGCCTTCCTGATCGGGGCCGTGCTGCTGCGTGAGCTCGACCGCACCGCTGCCCAGGGTGAGCCGTCCATCGACGGCAGGGACTTCGCCCGCCGGCGGGCGCGTCGGCTGTATCCGCCGTTGGTCGCCTTCCTGGTGATCGAGGGCATCGTGGCGGTGGCCATCGGCACGGGCCTCGGGGAGCAGCTGTTCCAGAGCCTCCTGGCGTTGAGCTTCACCGCCAACCTCCAGCTCAGCTGGGGGCATCAACCGCCCTACGAGCTGGTGCACCTGTGGTCCCTGTCGCTGGAAGCCCAGTTCTACGTGCTCATGGCCATCGGGCTCTGGTGGGCCCGGCATCGCATCCGCCGTCCTGAGCGCGTGGTGGCGGCGCTGCTGCTGGCGGCGGTGGGGGTGGCGATGTGGCGGCTCTGGCTCTACCGCCACGGCGTCGACCTCGAGGCGCTCTACGAGCGCCCGGACGCCCGTGCCGACTCCATGTTCGTCGGGGTGGCGGCGGCACTGGTGTGGCGGAGCCGCCTGGTGGGCGAGCGCGCGCTGCGCGTCGGTGGGGTCGTGGCCGCGGTGGCGCTGGCGGGTGCGCTGGTCGTCGCCACCCCCACCAGCGCCTGGTTGTTCGAAGGGGGCTTCACCCTGGTGGCGATCGCGGCGGCCACCGTGGTGGCGGCCGCCGCCGGGGGGACCGGGGCGGTGGCGACGATCGGGCGCTGGCGACCGCTGCGCTGGTTCGGCGCCATCTCGTACTCGCTCTACCTCTGGCACCTCCCGCTGTACCTGTGGACGGTGCGGGCCCTGCCGGACGCCCCGCTGGCGTTGAAGGCGGTGGTCGCCCTCGGGTCCTCGATCGCCGTCGCCTGGCTCTCGTTCCGATTCGTGGAGGCCAGCGGCCTGGCCGCCTGGCGGCGGCGCGAGGCCTGACGGCGCCGCCGCCCCCGGACCCCGCTCCAGGTAGCGCGGCGCGCGGCGCGCTACCTGGCGAACCCGCGCCCGCACGCGGAGATCGCGCAACTGGCAGGTGTGGGCTGCGCCGGTGTGGTCCCACGCCTGGCAGTTCCTGTGGTGGGGGTCGCCCGCTTCGCAGGCGCGGGCTCACGGGGTGCAGAGCAGGTGGGTCCCGTCGGTGCGCAGCACGTAGGGCACCACGGCATCGGTGCCGACGGGAGCGTCCTCGGGCAGCACCAGCACCCACCGGGCGAGTCCCTCGTCCCCGAGGCGCCTCGCCGGTCGCTCCGCGAAGCGGGCCACATCGAGCTCGGCGTCCCCTGGCGACGCCTCGACGGCCGGGAGGACGGAGACCGCCTCACCCGGTTCGGCGCTGAGGTCACGAGCACACCGGGAGCGGTCGGGTTCCTCGGTCGTGGGTGGGGACTCGATCCGCAGCTCCACGCTGTCGAAGAAGAGGTCCTCGGCGAAGTCCCGCTGGTCGCCCCGACCGCCGATCACCGCTGCAGTCGCCCCCTCCAGCGGGGAGCCGACGTCGGCGACCGCATCGAGGTAGGCGCCGGTGGTCACCGGCACGTAGGACAGCGGCAGGACGACCTCGGGATCGACACGATCCGCACCTGCGGCCTCGGTGGCGTAGAGGACGCTGCGCAGGCCGGGTGCCGCTCCTGCGACCTGGTCGGTCCAGCGATTCATGCCCTCGACGAGCCGCCAGCCCCCCAGCAGCACCACCGCGGTCACCACGACCGCCCCCGCCGTGGCGAGCGAGCGTGGGCGGGACGGCCCCGCTGGTGCAGGTGGCGCCGCCGTGACCGCGGGGGACCACATCGACACGGCGGCCAGCACCAGGTAGGCGCCGATGGTCCAGCCGTAGCGGAGCTCGTCGGGCGGGATGGCGGGCACGACGTCGAGCCGGGTCACGGCGGTGAGCCCCACGAACGCCGCGGCGGCGGCCAGGGCACCGACAGGGCGTGCGCCGAAGCTCCCCCGACGCAGCGCCACCAACGTCAGCACCGCGAACGCGACGGCGACCACGAGCCCTCCGGCGCGGTTCCCTGCGGCCAGCGCCGTGGTGCCGCCCCACAGCATCCGAAGCGCGTACTCGGCGACGGCGAGGAGGTCGCCGCTGATCTCGTTGGCTCCGCGGTGGAGGAGCCACCACCACAGCCAGGCGAGGGTGGCCGGGGCGAACACCGCCCAGCGGTGCAGTGGTGCCCGGCGCAGCGCCAGTTCGACCACCACCGCGGCCAACGTCATGACACCCAGCCCGCTGGTGGCCAGCGCCACCGCCAGCCAGATCCCCGCCGCCACGTCGTGGCCCCGCCGGTCGTGGTCGAGGTGCCACCAGATGGCCACCATGGCCGCGATGGGGATCGAGAAGTTCATGAGGAAGGGGAACAGCACGTTGGTGGCCCCGAAGGAGTTCCACATCACCGCGGCCACGGCCAGCACCGCGACCACGGGAGGGACGCGTCCGATGGCGCAACGGGCCACCTGGAAGCCGAGCACGCCCAGGGCGAGCAGCCCGCAGAGGCGGTACGGCAGGTAGCTCTCGAGGCCGACGGTGTGGAAGAGGCCCTGGTAGATCCCGGCGGGCAACGCCGAGAGGTGCCCGTTGAAGGGTTCCATCAGTCCGCCGTCGTGGTAGTCGGCCAGGATGTTCCAATCGTCGCTGAAGAACCAGAGGCGGCCCCCGACGGCCAGCGCCACCCCCAGCAGGAGTCCGACGACGCCCGCCGCGACCGCGCCGGCGGTGAGAGCGGCGCGGTCGGGGACCGGGTGAGCGGCGAGGTCCTGCATCGAGTGGTCGAGGCTAACCGAGCCCCGCGCCAGTAGGGTCACCTCTCGGTGTTCGACGACGACGTGCCCCGGGTGGGCATCGACCGGGCCACTTGGGCCGTGGGGGCGATGGCCACCGGGATCAGGCTCGTGTGGGTGCTGGCCTTCGCCAGGACGCCCTCGGGGCTGTCGGACCCGCTGCTGTACCACGGCTACGGGATCCGCATCGCCACCGGCCGCGGCTACGCATCGATCGCAGAGCACCTCACCGCCTACTACCCGCCCGGCTACCCCATGTTCCTGGGCGCGCTGTACCGCCTCGGCGACGCGCTCGGGCTGATCGACGCCGCGGACCTCGAGGGCGGACAGGAGTGGCTGGTGGGCGTCAGCCAGTCGTTGATGTGGGGGGTTGCGGCCATGGCCGTGGTGGTGACCGGCCGTCTGGTGTTCGACCGGCGGGTCGGCCTGCTGGCCGGGTTGCTCCTGGCCTGCTGGCCCAACCTCGTCCCCTATGCAGCGGCGTTCCTGTCGGAGTCGCTGTTCGTGTGCCTCTTCACGCTGTTCCTCGCCGCGGTGAGCCTCGCCGCCGCTACGGTCCGGCGCGAGCCGGGGGATCGGACGCGGTGGTGGTGGGCCGTCGCCGTGGCGGCGCTCACCTCGGCCGGGGCGACGATGGTGCGTCCGCAGGTGCTGTTGAGCCTGGTGGCGGTGGCGGTGGCCTGGGCCCTCGGGGGGATGGGCTGGCGCCGGGTGGGAGCGCTCCTGGGTGCCTGCACCGCGGCGTTGGTGCTGGTGGTCACACCGTGGGCCGTTCGCAACCACGGCGTGTTCGGTCACGCGGTGCTCATCTCCACCAACACCGGGGACAACCTGTGCGTCGGCTACCAGGACGACGCCACCGGTGGGTTCATGATCCGCGATGCCTGCGACACCGGGGAGTTCTACACCGACGGTCCGGCCGCCGAGTACCGCCGGGACGTCGAGACACGCCGGCGTGCCCTGGAGTGGATCGCCGACAACCCCGAGCAGGTGCCGTGGCTCAGCGTGAAGAAGCTGTTCCAGACCTTCCGCTCGGATTCCGACGGCATGGGTGCGGTGGAGTCCTACGGAGCCGACGTGTTCCTGGGCTCGCCCTGGCGGGGGCTGTGGGTGGGCCTCGGCACCGTGTACTACGCGGCGATCATGCTGACGGCGCTGGCGGGGCTGGTGGTCGTAGGGCGTCGGTCGTGGCGCAGACCACGCGACGCCGCAGCGCTGGCCCTGGTGGCCGCGACGCTGGCCGGGGTGGGGGTGGTGGTGGTCTTCTTCGGGGATCCCCGGTTCAAGGTGCCCACGACGCCGCTGTTCGCCGTGCTGGCGGCGGTGGCGCTGAGCTCGTGGTGGCAGCGGTCGGGCCCGAGGATTTCCCGCCCGCCGACCGCGGAGACCAACCTGGTGCCATGAGGCTGTGGGAGAGAGCCAGGCAGCTGCTGGGGGAGTACCGACCGAAGGTCGGCACCGCCTTCCTCACCTGTCTCGACATCGACGCCGCCGAGGTGCCCGACGTCGAGCTGGGCGACGGACTGAGCAGCCGCACGGTCACCTCCAGCTCGGATCCGCTGCTGGCGAGGTTCTCTCCGCGCTGGCAGCGTCGGATGGCCGCGCAGCGGCTGGACTCCGGGGACTGGTACGTGCTGGTGATCCTGGACGGCGATCGGCTGATCGGGCACTTCTGGGCCTCGATGGTCTCCACGCGCGGCCTGCTCAACGGGGTCATCGACGTGAGCGTCGGCCCCGACGAGGCCTACGGCTTCGACCTCTACCTCGATCCCGAGTACCGGCGGGGCAAGATCGGCAACTTCGTGGCCCGAACGACGATCCTGTCGCTGCGGGAGCGCGGCGTGAAGGTGGGCTACACCCACGTCCTGTTCGACAACGCCGCCTCGATCTTCTGGCACCACGGTGTCGGGTTCAACTGGGTGCAGGTGTTCAACTACATCAACATCGGGCCGCGCATCTGGTGGAAGATCCCCTTCTCGGCATCCCCTCGCTACGGGCCACTCTCGCGGCGGGGTCGGTTCAACGACCCGGAGCCGACCATGCCCTTCGGCTCGTCGATGCTCCCCCAGGGGATGTGAGCGGCCGGCTCAACGGCCAGCTGCGGCGAGTAGCTGCGGACCGAGCCATCCAGCCAGCGCGCCGGTGCTGAGCTCGCTGAAGTGCACCCCGTCGGGACGCAGCGACCGGTCGAGCTCGCCACCGGGCTGTGAGCGCAGCCACCCCGCCAGGTCCACCACGTCGGCTTCAGGTCGCGGATCGACCACCGAGGCCAGGATCTCGTTGAAGCGGTCGACCCGTGCCCGGTCGGCCTCGACGTAGGGGGGTCTGCCCATGAAGATCACCGACCCGGGAACGGGATCCCAGTAGGGGGAGCTGGCCCACAGGACCCGCGCCCCCCCGCCGGCGGTGACGTCGATCAGGTGGCTGAGCTCCCCGGTGAGGTACCAGTCGTAGTTCTCCTCGCCGATGTGGGTCCAGCTCTCGAAGCCCGGCGGGCGTCGTGCGGCGACGTCCCACAACCCGCCCGCGAGGAGCACCACGTCGGGGTCGAACTCGGCGATGGCGGCCTGGATCCGCTCGTCGCGGCTCCCACATGCCGGTGGCGGCTTCCGGGTGATGTTGATGCCCTTGTTGGACCCGCCCCTGCCGAACGGGCAGCCGACGATGGTCTGGTTCATCACCGACATCCTGCCGGTGAGCAGCCCCCACTTCTGCAGACCCACCACGATCGACTCGGCGAAGGAGTCGCCCACCACCATGACCTTCAACGGAGGTGGGGGGAGGGTGGTCACGGCCATGGCGCCGGGTCCCCCCTCCGGTGCGCTGTCCAGGCGGGCCGGCAGGGTGGTGGTGGGCACCACGAGCTCGGGGGCTCCTCCGAGCGCCAACAGCTGGGAGCGGTCGGCATCGGGCAGAGCGGCGGCCCCGAGCGCCACGGCCGCAGCGATGCCCGACGCGCCCAGCAGCGCACGCCGGCCCGGAAGGGCTCCGCCGTGGCGGATCGGTCGTTCGACGAGCCGGAACGACACCACCGACACCACCAGGGTGATCGACAGCTGCACTCCGAAGGCCGCACCGGGGTCCAGCCCCAGCCGCTCCGGGGTGACCCACCACACGATCGGCCAGTGGAAGAGGTACACGCCGTAGGAGATCCGGCCCAGTGCGCGCAGCACGCCCAGTCCGAGGAGGCCACCCACCGCGGCGCCCGGCTGCACGGCCGCCAGGATCACCAGCGCCACGGCCGCTGCGTGCAGGCTGAAGCCACCGCGGAAGAGCCACGGAGCCTCGATCGGGGTGAGCGCCCACGTGACGAGGATCGCCACCAGCAGGGGCGGCGCGACCACCGCCACCCCCCGGCGCGTCCGCGGACCGAGCTGGAGACCCGGATGCAGCGAGCAGGCCGCGACCGCACCCAGCGCCATCTCGGCCAGCCGCGTGCCGGTGCCCATGTAGGCCCGGTTGTCCCACTCGCCGCTCGACACCCACACCGTCCACGCCGTGGCTGCCGCCACCACGAGGAGGAGCACTCCGGCCAGGTGCCGCCGCCGGAAGCGTCCATGCGCGCGCCGGCGAAGGCCGAGCACACCCACGGCGGCCAGCGGTACGACGAGGTACCACTGCTCCTCGATCGAGAGGCTCCAGAGGTGCTTCAGGGGTGAGGGTGCCCCCTGGAACTGCGCGGCGTAGTCCGCCCCTTCGACCACGAAGCGCCAGTTCGCCACGTAGAGCAGCGATGCCCACACGTCCCCCGGCAGGTGCTCCAGCTGTGCCTCGGTCCCCACCACCGGCGTGAGCGCGGTGACCGCAAGGAGCAGGAGGAGGGACGCGGGCAGGAGCCGCCGGGCCCGCCGTTGCCAGAACCCACCCAGCGAGACCGCGGAGCTGGTGGCGCCTTCGGTCAGCAGCAGCGAGCAGATGAGGAAGCCCGACAAGGTGAAGAACGCCGAGACGCCCAGGAACCCGCCTCTGGTCCAGGGCTGCAGCCAGTCGATGCGATCGGCCGCGGCGCCGTGGTAGAGCACCACGGCAGCGACGGCGAGCCCCCGCAGACCGTCGAGCGCTGGTTGGTGGGGCAGTCCGGCCGATGGCCGAAGGGGGAGCGGGTCCGGTTCGGTGTCGGGTGCCGGGTCGATCACCACGGGGTCGGGATCGGGCCGCAGGAGGGGATCGGTGGATCCCGAGGGGATGTCGTCCCATAGGCTGACCGTGCCTGCCGAACCCCCCGGGGGCGACCCTTCGCCGCGAGCCGAACCTCGGGCGCGATCGGCGACCGATCCGTCGCCGGTCATCGTGGGCCTTCCCCCTTCATCGGCAGGGAAATGTACCGGTCACGGCTCGGCGGTGTCGGGATCCACCAGGAAGACCGCGGTGGGCAGGCCCAGCGAGGCCAGGGCGTCGATGCGCCTCGCCAGGTCGTCGGGCACCCGGGGGTCGGCTCGGGTTGCCCAGTAGTTCTCGTCGAGGCGGTCTGCCAGCTCCTCGCCCCCGATCGCTCGGAGCTCGTCGCGCAGCTCCCGTCGCAGCTCGACGGCCTCGGCGCGCTGGCGGGGGGTGCGTGGGTCGGCGTAGGCGAGCTCCTCTGCACCCGCGACATGACGCCAGCGATCGATGGCCGCACCGGTGACGACCCAGACCGCGGCGTCCGCCTCGGAGGGATCCCGCACGCGGTGGGGACGGACCTCCACGGAGAGGTGGGCGTCGGCACCGGCGTCGTAGCCACGTCGCTCCAGCTCCGAGAGCAGCCCCTGGCCGAGGGCGCCGAAGGCCAGCGGATCGTCCCAGCGCACCAGGTAGCTGCCGTCCCTGTCGAGGCCGCCCACCACGTCGTCGTTCAGCTCCGCAGCCGCTCCGGACAGCTGCTCAGCAGGTGTGGGCGGATCGGAGAACCGAGCAGTGACCACTCCGCACTGGAGCACCAGTCCCGCGGCGATCGCCCAGGTGGCAGCCCTCTGCAGCCCCGCTGCCTCCCCGGTCATCAGCCATCCCGTCCACAGGATGGCGAAGACCACCACCGCCACCAGCACCGGGAGCCACAGGACGAGGTAGCCGAACACCTCCCCGGCGATCCGGCTTGCGGCGAGCACGGCGGCTGCCAGACCGACGGCGGCCACCGCGTCGAGCGCGAGCACGGATCGCATCATCGGTTCGCGCCGTCGTCGCCAGGCGACCACCACGGCGACCGCCCAGGCAACGGCGGCCAGCAGCGCCCCCGCACCGGGGCTCCGCTGGCTGGCAGGGAGCTCCTCTCCGGTCTCCAGGGGTGCCAGGAGGTCGAGCCGGGCGGCCACCAGCCGCGCGCCGTCGATGAGGCCGACGAGCTCCTGGCGCCGGGCCTCCTCGCGGTACGCCTGCCACATGACGGCGAAGTTGCCGGGGTCGTTGCGCAGCTGCTCGAGCACGGGCAGCACCCACATCAGCCCTCCCAGACCCACCGCAGCCAGCGCGGGCACCAGCAACCCGGAGAGGGGGTCATCGCGCCGGTGACGCCTCCACAGCAGTCCCGCAACCCCCGTGATCGTGAGCGCTGCGACGAGCGGTGCGTAGCCGACGTGGGCCTGCACGGCGAAGGAACCGGCACCGACCACGAGCAGCAGCGACCACGGGTGGTCCTCCAGCAGGTCCCATGTCCCGAGCACGACGCAGAGGAAGGGCATGACGGCGAACCAGGGGTTCCACGGCTCGAGGAAGGTGAGGGGGCCGAGGGCCGCGGAGAGGCCCAGCACCACGATGCCCGCCAACGCCGCCGCCCGGTCGCCGGCACGCCGCCACACCAGCGTCAACCCACCGGCAGACCACGCGGCGGCGACGGTGGCGACGGACAGGGAGAGCGCGCCTGCGCTGCGCCCGAACAGGGCGTACACGGGGTACATCGCCCACCAGGCGGCCGGGCCGGGGTGCGAGCTCACGTGGGTGTCGGTGCGAAGTCGGCCCACGGCGCCGAGCGAGGGCGGATGGGTCCAGAAGTCGCGCACCCGCAGCTCCGCCTGGGCGAACTCGCCGACCGGCACCCAGCCGCGCCGGGCCAGGACCACAGCGGCGACGAGCAGGGGGAGCGAGGTCAGGACCAGCACGGCGGCCAGGACCCACGCTGTCCGATCCGGTTCCCCCGTCGCGTCCAGCGCCCGGGGGCTCCGGTGCGGATCGTCAGCGGGACCAGCCGAGACCGGATCGAGGAGGGGCACCCCCGGGAATCTACCGAGGTGCGGGCGCCCTGCCTGGGACGCGGCCGCTGTGGGCGGCAGCGGTCCCATCCCGTGGGGTTGCCGGGCGTGTGGGAGACTGACGGGCCGTGGGATCTGCCGGAACCGACACCGAGGCACCGCCACCCGCCGAGCTGCACGGAGAACCGAGCGACCGCCGGTGGTCCACCGCCGATGCCATCGGCCTGGCGATCGTCGGCGTGGTCCTGCTCGCCCCGCTCCCTGGCCTCCTGCAGTACCAGGGCCCTCCGATGGAGGAGGGGTTCATGCTCGTGTTCCCGGAGCGGATCCTCTCGGGGGACGTGCCCCATCGCGACTTCCTCCACCTCTACGGCCCGGGCTCCCTCTACGTCCTCGCCGGTGTCTACGAGCTCTTCGGCACGCACCTCTACGTGGAGCGCCTGGTGGGGCTGTTCCAGCACGCGGCCGTGGCCTACGCGCTGTGGTTCCTCCTGCGCCCGTTCGGCCGGGGCGTGGCGACCGCCTCCGCGGTGGTCTCGGTGGTGGTCCTCATCGGCCCGCTGGGGCTCTCGGCGATGGCCTGGAACGGCGCGCTGGCGCTCGGCCTCGCCGCGCTGGCGGTCGCTGCGACCGCCGCCCGCCGGGAGCCGCCCTGGCAGGGTCGCCTCCGGTTCCTGGCTGGGCTGCTGGGCGGGTTCGCGCTGCTCTACCGCCCTGACATGGTGTTGGCCGTGGTCCTCGGACTCGGCGCGTGGTGGTTCCAGTCGGCCAGGGGAGCTCGGCGCCCCCTTGCGTGGGGGTTCGTGGCCGGGCTCGCGCTGTACGTTCCCCATCTGCTCGTGTCGGGCATCGGTGAGTCGGTGCAGGGGATGTTCATCGAGCCCGTGTTCGAGCTGCGCGGCGGACGGAGCCTGCCGATCCCCCCCTCGTGGGGGGAGGTCGACGGGTTCCTCCAGCGGGCGGGCACGCTGCGGGTGACCGGCTGGCCGCTGCCGATGCCGGGCATCGCCCAGCAGATCAACCTGTGGTTCTGGCTGGTGCCGGCGTCCATCGTGGTCGTGGTCGTCGCCGCGTGGCGGCTCCGGAGGAGGGAGCCCGGCAGCGATCGGGCCGTGGCCTTCTGGCCGGCGGCGCTGTTCGCCGCGGCCCTGCTCCAGCAGGCTCTCCAGCGGCCCGACACCGCGCACCTCAGCTGGGTCACCGGCGTGACCTTCGCCCTGGTGATCCCGGCAGCCCTGGTGCTCCTCGAGGAGCTCGCTCCCGGGATGCGGATCGGCCTCCGCCAGGCGTTCGCCATCTCGCCCGTCGTGGTCGTCCTGGTCGCCGTGATCCCCTTCTACCCGGTGCGCACCTACGTCGACCTGGTGGGCCAGAGCCTCGGTGCGAACCGCTTCGGCTTCCCGGTCCGACGAGACGAGCGGGTGTTCCCCTTCGGCGACGCCCAGGGTGCGGCCGATGCCCAGGACGTGGTGGACGCGCTGGATGCGCTCGCTCGGCCGGGCGACACGCTCGTGGTGGGACCGGTCGACCTGTCGCGCGCCAACTACAGCGACGTCTTCTTCTACCACCTGTTCCCCGAGCTGGAGCCGGGGACCCGGTACATCGAGATGGACCCAGGCCTGGCGGACGCCGCCGACAGCGGTCTCGCCGAGGAGGTACGTGGCGCCGACTGGCTGATCCTCTCGGACGCCTGGTCCGGGTGGGAGGAGCCGAACGACTCCTCCGGGAGCGGCTCCGGCGAACCGAACCGGGCGGTGGAGGAGGACTTCTGCACCGTGGAGGACGCCGGGACCTTCCGACTGCTCGGACGGTGCGATCGCGTGGGTTGATCTACCCGATCGAGGGGTTCTCCGCACCTGAAGGCTTCGGGCAGCCCGTGGCTCGCCGGTAGTGTTTGCGGGTGACCAAGGTGCTGGTGGTCCCCACCTACCAGGAGGCCGAGAACATCGAGCGGCTGCTGCGGGCCGTGCGGGAGGCGGAGCCGTCGCTGGACATCCTCGTCGTCGACGACGACAGCCCCGACGGGACGGGTGAGATCGCCGAGAAGGTGGCGGTGGAGCTCGATCGCGTCGAGGTGCTGCACCGCCCCGGCAAGGCAGGCCTCGGAGCTGCCTACCGCCACGGGTTCCGTCACGCCCTCGACGCCGGCCATGACGTGGTCGTGCAGATGGACGCCGACTTCTCCCACGACCCGATGGTGCTCCCCCAGCTCCTCGCCCAGCTGGATCGCGGCGCAGAGGTGGCGGTGGGGTCCCGGTACGTCCCCGGCGGCTCGGTCCCCAACTGGACCTGGTTCCGTCGCAGCCTGTCCCGCTGGGGCAACAGCTACGCCCGGGCGATGCTGCGCCTGCGCCTGCACGACGCCACCACCGCGTTTCGGGCCTACCGGGCCGACGTGCTGGAGCGCATCGACATCGACGGGACGCGCGCCAACGGGTACCTGTTCCAGATCGAGACGGCCTACCGGATCTCCGCCTGCGGGGCGAGGGTCGCCGAGGTGCCGATCACCTTCGTCGACCGGGTGGCGGGTGCGTCGAAGATGGCCGTGGTCCGCACGATGGTGGAGACGGAGCTGCGGGTCACCTGGTGGGGGCTGTCGCTGCGGGCGCCGACGCTGACCGAGCGGGTGCGCGAGAGCCGGCCGGGCCGCTACCTGGGCTCACGGGTCCGTCCGACGGGAGCACCGCCCGGCGATGTCTGAGCTCACCTTCGTGCGGCGGGCGAAGCGGCGGGATCGCGATGCCCTGGGCTACGAGCCCGCCCTCGACGGCCTTCGCGCCGTCGCGGTGACCGCGGTGCTCCTGTTCCACGCCCGGTTCTCGTGGATCCCCGGTGGGTTCCTGGGCGTGTCGAGCTTCTTCACCTTGTCGGGCTTCCTGATCACCTCCTTGATGCTCAAGGAGTGGCGAGCCACCTCGGCGCTCGACGTGCGCGGGTTCTTCTCGCGTCGGTTCCGTCGGCTCCTGCCGGCGTCCTGGGTCACGATGGGCCTCGTCGTGGCCATGGGCGCGCTCGGCGTGTGGACCACGAGCCAGCTGCGGGACCTGCGCGGGGACATCCCCTGGGCGCTGGCCGAGCTGGTCAACTGGCACTTCATCGCCGCCGGCCGATCGTATGGCGCGCAGTTCGCCGCACCGTCCCCGCTGGAGCACTACTGGTCCCTCGCGGTGGAGCAGCAGTTCTACCTGGTGCTGCCCGCCGTGGTGATCGCGGTGCTGGCGCTGGCCCGTCGGCGAGGTTCCCGCCACGGGGTGGCGGCGCTCGCCGGCGTGCTCGCCACGATGATGCTGGTGTCGTTGGTGCTGAACTGGTGGTTCGCCCGCGAGTCCATCCCCCGGGCCTACTTCGGCACCGACACCCGCCTGGCAGAGCTGGCTGCCGGTGCCTTGCTCGCTTGCGTCGGCCTCGGCCGGATCCGTGGTGGGACCCATCGCCGCCGGGTGCTCCTGGAGCTGGCCGGGCTCGTCGGCCTCGCCGGTTCCGTGGTGCTCTGGGCCACGGCCGCAGTCACCTCGCCGTGGCTCTACCCCTGGGGGCTGCTGGCCACCTCGGCCGCCAGCGTGACGCTCGTGGTGGCCGCGCTCCAACGGGGGGTCGCCGCCCGCGTGCTGTCGTTGGCGCCGATCGTGGCGCTGGGGCGCATCAGCTACGGGGTGTACCTGCTGCACTGGCCGGTCTTCCTGTGGCTCAGCCCGGCGCGGGTCGGATGGGCGCCCTGGCCGTTGTTCGGCCTGCGGATGGCCGTCACGATCGCTGCAGCGGTGCTCATGTTCCGCCTCATCGAGGTGCCCGTCCGGCGTGGCGTGCGCCTCCGCGGTCGGGTGGCACCCCGCGTGGCGGTGCCGGCCGCAGCGGTGCTCCTCGTCAGCGCCTTCGTGGTCACCTCCGATCTCCCGGCGCCGTCCAGCCTGGAGGTGGCCGCGGCCACGACGGTCCCGGCGCCACCGCCGGCGCCGATCCGGGTGCTGGTGATCGGCGATGAGCTCGCTGCGTCCTGGCAGCTGGCCCGCGGCACGCTGGACGTGCCCCTGGAGGTCCAGGTGGCCTCTGCGCCGAGCTGCGGCCTCGCACTGGGCGGCTGGGTCCGGATGTCCGACGGCAACGTGGAGCGCGACACCGACCGGTGCGGCTCCGTGAAGGACACCTGGGTGGCTGCGGTGGCCGAGCAGCGTCCGGACGTGGTGATCGTCGCCTCGGCGCTGCGCGACGTGGCCGACCGCAGGGTCGACCTGGACGCGGCGTGGGAAGCGCCGGGCTCGCCGGGACTGGACGACTTCCTCGGCACCGAGGTCCGGGAGCTGCTGGACCGCCTCGCCCCCAGCGGTGCCGCACTGGTGGTGGCGACGTCGCCCCACCTCGCCAACGCCGCCGCCGCGCCCGCACCCCCGACGCCGATCCTGCCGGCCGATCAGACCCGCTCCTCGTTGGTCGCGGCCCAGGGCGCGGAGGCGCGCGACGGCGTGCCGCCGCCGGGATGGGCCGAGAACGACGCACCCCGGATCGACCGATGGAACCAGCTGCTCACGGAGGCGGCGACCGCGCGTGGCGCGGGCGTGATCGACCTCGCCTCGATCGCCGCGGGTTGGCCGGCCGGCGAGTTCGATCCCGAACGGCGGGCGGTGGACGGCGTCGGCTTCACCGAGATCGGCATGGCCGAGATCGGCGAGGCCGTCGCTACCCAACTCGAGGCTGCCCGCCCGGCAACCCCCGCGGCGGACCCTGCGGCCGAGGTCGCGGCCAACGCCCCGCTGCCGGAGCCGCCGCCCCCGGCGCCTCGTCGCACCATCGACCAGGGCCAGGTGGCCGACGTGCTGGTGGTGGGCGACTCGGTGGCGTTCAACGTGGGCACGGGGCTCGTGGAGCGATCCCGTTCCGAGGGGACCATGCGGGTGCAGTCGGCGGGCCAGCTGGGCTGCCCGATCGCTCGAGGCGGGCAGTTCCGGTTCCTGCGGGACATCGACACCTTCGAGGCCCGTTGCGACTGGGCGGCGATGTTCCCCCGCTTCCTCGACGAGCGGGACCCCGAGGTGGTGGTGCTCACCTCGGGGATCTGGGAGGTGGTCGACCGGCGCCTGCCGGGTGACGACCGCTTCCGCCACATCGGACAGCCGGAGATCGACCGCTACCTGCTGAGGGAGCTCCTGACGACCGTCGACCTGCTCGGCTCCCAGGGTGCCAGCGTCGTGCTCCTCACCTACCCGCACTTCGAAGCGGGGCGCGACCAGGGCTACGTCGATCTCCCGGAATCGGACCCGGCGCGCGTGGACCGCCTCAACGAGATCATGCGAGAGGTGGCATCGCTTCGTCCGGGGGTGGTGACGGTGGTGGAGTTCCAGGCCTGGCTGGCGGCCCGTCCCGGGGGTGAGCTCGATCCCGCCATCCGCGAGGACGGTCTGCACTTCTACGACAGCTTCGCCCCCACCATCGCCGAGTGGCTGGCACCGCAGCTCGTGGATCTGGCCCGTACCGGAGCGGCCCCGCCAGCGGGAGCCTGACCCGGAGGGCCGCGGAGGTCGGACCGGCGCTCAGGCCGAGGGGACCACCGGGGCGTCCCGACCGGTCGCTCCCGACGCCGCGGTGCCCACCCAGTCCTCGGGGCGTGCCGGGCGTGACGAGTCCACCTCGTGGTAGTCGGCCTCCACGTTGACCGACCAGATGTCGTGGTGCGAGCCGGTGAGCAGGTTCTCCACCGTCAGCATGGCGGTCAGCATGGAGTGGTCCTGGTTGTTGTACTTGTGCATCCCGTTGCGGCCGACGGGATGCACGTTGGGGACCTCTCGTGCCAGCCAGTTCCGCAGCACCTCGACCTTGGCCTGGTATCCCTCGTCGTAGACCGGATAGGCCTTGGGCATGCGAACGACGTAGCCGGCCTCCACCTTGGCCGGATCGCACAGGCCGAGGATCCCGAGCTCCCGGGTCGCCTGCGCCACGAGGTCCCCGTCGGGCTTGGTCCACATGCCGTCGCCCTCGAACACGAAGTACTCCAAGCCGAGGCAGGTGCGGCCGTCCTTGACCATGTACGGCGACCAGGATCCGAAGTTCTGGATGCGTCCGACACCGACGTCGGGGGAGTGGATGTAGATCCAGTTGTCGGGGAAGCCGTCTGCGTCGGGCACCACCAGCGCGACGGTGAGGAAGTCGCGGAACCCGAGCCCGTCTGCGGCCGCGAGCACCTCCGGCGGAGCGGGCGGGTCCATGGCCTTGACCAGCAGCGGGAACGGCATCGACGAGACCACCTCGCCCACACGGTGCTCGGTGAGGGTGCCGGAGTCGTCGCGGGCGAGCACCGCAGTGGCACCGCGTCCGCCGCGGGTGATGCGCTCCACGTTCTGGTGGAGCTCGACCTTCGAGCCTGCCGCACGGACCTGCTCGGCGCAGCGCTCCCACATCATCCCGGGGCCGTACTTCGGGTACTGGAACTCCTCGATGAGGCTGGTGACCTGCTTGGATCGGTCCTGGCGCGAGCCGAACACCCTCGCTCGGACCGGCTCCCACACGGCGTGGAACAACGACATGCCCTTGATGCGCTGGGCCCCGAAGTCGGCGGAGAGCTTGGCGGGGGAGACCCCCCAGACCTTCTCGTTGTAGGTCTTGAAGAAGTGCTCGTAGAGCCGACGGCCGTAGTCGGCGACGACGTAGCCCTCGAGGGTGCTCTGGTCCCTGGGGGGGTGCACCTTCGCCCACACGTAGGAGAGCACGCAGCGCACGGCCTCGACTGGGCCGAGGTTCCTCAGGGCGTTCATGGGCTTGATCGGGTAGTCGTAGTAACGGCCCCGGTAGTAGATGCGGCTCATCCTCGGCCGTAGGAGGAACTCGTCGTCATCGAGGATCTCGTGCCACAGCTGCTCCACCGGCTGCACCTTGGTGAAGAAGCGGTGCCCGCCGATGTCGAAGCGCCAGCCGTCGCGCACCGCGGTCTGGGAGATGCCCCCGACCACGTCGGTCGCCTCCAGCACCGTGCAGGTCCGTCCTGAACGGGCGAGCTGGTAGGCCGCGGTGAGGCCGGCGGGGCCGGCGCCGATGACCACGACGTCGTCGCTGCAGGGGATCGCGGGGTCAGCGGCACCGCTCTGGTCGGGATCGGGGGCAGGGGACGAGTCGCTCATGGTGGGAGGGGGGCCGAACGTCCGTGCGCCACGCGGTTCGGCCCCTCGACGTTAGCGTCCGCCGCTCGCTCAGGCAGAACGCAGCGTCGTCGGTTCGGTTGCTCGCTGCGCGGTCTCGATCCGGCGCACGGCGAGGATCTGGTCGGTGCGGAAGCTGGCCACCCGCACCGACCAGCAGTCCACCGTGGGCCTCCCGTCGGTGCGGAAGAAGGTGGTCATCGACTGCTCCTGCTGATAGGCGTCCGCGCCGTCCACGCGCTCGGTGGCACCGTCGCGAAGGGTGATGTCGAAGCTCACGTGCATGGACCGACCGTACGACGGGCCTCCTGTGGGCATCCAGAGGGTCGTACCTGTGGATCGGCGGTGGACGGCCTCGACGCGTCGGCGGACGTCCTGGGGATCGTCACGGGGCCGCACGGTTCTCGGGGGTCCCATCCGCTCCCGTGGCGCGGCGCTGTGCTGAGATGGGCCGATGCAGGAACCGTTGGCACCGCTCGAGTTCGCCTGCCCTCGGTGCGGCGGCACCGCCGTGGAGCTCCACTACGGCCCGTGCGAGGGCTGCCGTGCGGAGCTGCGAGCGAGCGTGCGGGGGGAGGCCCGCGCCGCTGAGTCGGCGGGCTTCGAGCCGAAGCTGCACGTGACGCCCAACGCCGTGGCGCTGAAGGAGTGACGGGCGTCAGCGCCCGTGTGGCCATGCGGGGGCGAGGCGAGGACCGAAGCGGGGCGCACCCGCCCCGGAAGCCTTGAGCAGCCGCACCACGCGGCCGCGGTGGGGCCGGAACGGCTCCAGCAGCTCCAGCATCCGCTCGTCGCCGCCCCGCGGCTCACCGGCGAGCACATGGCAGACGGTGTGGGGGAGGTGGAGGTCGCCGAGCAGCACCACGTCGGGGTCGGCCAGCACGGCACCGGCCAGCGCCGTGGAGGTCCAGGGGCCGACGCGCCGCGCCGACTCGGCGACCCGACGGAAGTCCGCGGTGCGCGACGGGTCGGCGGGCGCTCTCTCGGCGACGCGCTCCAGAGCGGGCAGGACCCGCAGCAGGGCGCGCACGGCGTCAGCTCGGCCACGCTCCACCCCGAGCCGGTGCCATTCGCCGTCGCCGAGGTGGGCCACCGTCTCGGGCCGGGGTGGCAGGAGAACCTCGGAGGTGCCCGGGGCCCGATGGCCGTGGCGGCGGACCAGCGCCTGCCAGCTCCGGCGGGCCTCCGCAGTGGTGACGCGCTGGCCCAGCACGATCGGCACCACGACGTCCCACACCACCAGCGATCGGGCCAGGCGCAGCCCTCCATGGCGCCGCTGCACCTCGGCGACGCGAGGGTGCACCGCCGCGTCGAACCCAGTGGGATCGTCGGCCAGTCCGCTCAGCAGATCCAGTCGATCGAGCACCCAGGAGCCGCCGGGGCCGATGGCCCGGGCCGCGAGCGCCGGCCCGCGGTGGACCACCTCGACTGCTGCCGCGCCCTCAGGGGTCCACATGCCCCGCACCACCCGGCTGGTGCCCCTGCGTCCATCGAAGCGCCAGGTGGGGTCCCCTCCGCCGTCGGCCAGCGCGCGCATCGAGCGCACGAGGTCGTAGCGCCCCTCCACCCGGAGGGTCCGCTGGAGCTCATCCACCGGCTTCCTCGGCGACCGCTCTCGCCCACCGGTAGTCGGCCTTGCCCGAAGGGGATCTCACGAGACGCGGCAAGCGGACCAACTGCTTGGGCAGCTTGTAGCGGGCGAGGTGGATCCCCGCCGCGTCGAGCAGCGCCTCGTCGGACGGCTCCCGGCCCTCGCGCAGCTGCACGAGTGCGACGACCTCCTGGCCCCAGCGCGCGGACGGCCGGCCGCAGACGACGGCATCGAACACGTCGGGGTGCGTCTTGAGCGCGGTCTCGACCTCCTCGGCGAAGACCTTCTCGCCACCGGTGTTGATGCACACGGAGTCACGGCCGTGCAGCTCGATGGTGCCGTCGGGCAGCCATCGGGCGCGGTCGCCGGCCACCGAGTGCCGCACTCCGTCGATCACCGGGAAGGTCGCGGCGGTCGCTGCCTCGTCGCCGAGGTAGCCCAGCGGCACCCGTCCGGTCTGCGCCAACCAGCCGAGCTCCGGATCCCCGGGAGCCAGCGCACGGCGACGGTCCTCGTCGAGCACCACGGCGGTGTCCGACGGGGCGAAGTGCGTGGCAGGATCGGCTCCGGGAGCCGTGCTGGCCACACCTTGGCGGCCGGACTCGGTGGAGCCGAGCACGTCCACGATGGTGACGCCCCCCAGCAGGACAGCGAGCTCGGCCTTCAGCGACGGTGAGAGCACGGCGCCGCCGGAGAGCAGGTGCCGCAGCGTGCGCAGGTCGCGCGGACGTTCGCGCTGCGCGTCGGCCAGCGGACGAGCCACCGGATCTCCGACCACCAGCAGGGAGGTTGCGCCGTGGCGTTCGGCGGCGTCGAGGACGTCGTCGGGGTCGAGGTGCTCCGGGTGGTCCTGGAGGATGACCGTGCCCCCCGCCACCCAGCACGACAGGGCGTTCCAGTGGGCTGCACCGTGCATCAGCGGCGGAGCCGGCAGCGCACGGACGGTGCCCTTGGCGGAGCCCACCACCTCCTCGAGCGAGGTGTGCTCGCGTCCCGAGGGATGGCGGACGCCCAGCGCCGCGACCAGGAAGTCGGCCTGGCGCCACATGGCGCCCTTGGGTGCTCCGGTGGTGCCGCCCGTGTAGCAGAGGTAGAGGTCGTCGCCGCTCCACGACGAGACGAGGTCCTCGGGCAAGGAGGCGTCCGCGGCGGCGACAGCCTGCTCGTAGTCCCGAACCCCGGGCAGCAGACCTGCGTCGGGTGGGTGGCCGGAGCCGTCTGCGACCTGCAGGATCACCTCTGGTGGACGCCGAAGGTGGGGCAGCACCTCTGCCAACCTCGGCGCGAAGCACTCGTGGACGATCACCGCGGCAGCGGCGGCGTCGTCGAGGAGGTGATGCAGCTCTTCGGCGACGTAGCGGTAGTTGACGTTGAAAGGAGCGCAGCGAGCCTTCCAGGCGCCGAGCATGCCCTCGAGGTACTCGTTGCCGTTGTGGAGGTAGAGCGCCACGTGATCGTGCACCGACTCCCACGGCGGCACCGAGCCGAAGGGAGCCCGTGCCCCGAGCCCTGCGTCGTGCAGCAGGCGAGCCAGTCGTCGGGTGCGTTGCGCCGTGTCGTACCAGGTGAACCGGCGGTCCCTGAAGAGCAGGCACTCCCGCTCGGGATGGGCCTGGGCGATGGCCTCGGTGATGCTGGCGACGTCGAGCTCCACGCCGGTGCATGCAAGCACACCCGGCCCACGTCGACCACCCGAGGTCACGCCTGCGGTGGGGACGGTCCTGCGGCATGCCAAGCTGGCGACGATGCCGGTCGCACGTTCACCGAGGGAGTGGGTCGCAGCAGCGGGGGAGCTGGCGGAACGCCATGACCTCGCTGCGGCCCTGCTGGAGCGCCACGGCGCCCCGCAGGGGCTCCGCCCCACGCCGCCGTCTCGGCGCTTCTCCTCCCTTGCGCGCTCGATCGCCTTCCAGCAGCTCTCCACCCGGGCAGCCTCGACGATCTGGGCGCGCGTGCAGGACGTCGTGGGAGAGGTGAGCCCGGAGGCCCTGCTCGATCTGCGCGCCGACGACCTGCGGTCCGCCGGGTTGTCGCGCGCCAAGGTGGCGGCGATGCGCGACCTGGCGCTGCGGAGCCTGGAGGGCTCGCTGGACCTGCAGACGATCGCCCGTCGTGACGACCACGGGGTCGTGGCGCACCTCTGCCAGGTGAAGGGGATCGGTGAGTGGACGGCGCAGATGTTCCTCATCTTCGACCTCGGACGCACCGACGTGTGGCCCACCGGCGACCTCGGGGTTCGGTCAGGATGGGCGAAGGCCACCGGAGCCCCGTCCGCTCTCTCGCCGCACGACTTCGGCTCCGTGGGTCGGCCCTTCTCCCCGCATCGGTCGGTGGTGGCCTGGTGGTGCTGGCGGGAGGTCGACTCGACCGGGGTCTGGCCATGACCCCCGCCATCGATCTCGGCACGCGGGAGCTGGATCGCTTCCGCGCCGAGGAGCTCTCACGCCTCGACGCAGGAGGT
Organism: uncultured Microthrixaceae bacterium; assembly: GCA_964420125.1. GTDB lineage: Bacteria > Actinomycetota > Acidimicrobiia > Acidimicrobiales > Microtrichaceae > CAYQQQ01. The sequence goes on along the minus strand of CAYQQQ010000007.1, from coordinate 153,981 downwards.
CACCGCTACTTCGACTACACCGGCTCCGGGTTGTACGCCGCCTCCCAGATCCGCCGCCATGCCGAGCGGCTGCTGGAGCACACCTACGGCAACCCCCACTCGCACAACCCGACCAGCTCGCCGGCGACCGAGCTCGTCGAGGAGGCCCGCGACCGGGTGCTCACGCACTTCGGTGCTGCAGAAGGCTACGAGTGCGTCTTCACGACCAACGCGTCCGCAGCGATCAAGCTGGTCGGAGAGGCCTTCGACTTCCACGATCGTGGTGGCCTCCTGCTCAGCGCGGACAACCACAACAGCGTGAACGGCCTGCGGGAGTTCGCTCGGCGCGCAGGCGCGCGCATCGGGATCGCTCCCCTGGAGTCGCCCTCGCTCCGACTGGACCTCGACGTCACCCGCGCGCTGCTGGAGCGCGGTGCTCCCGGCGGAGGGCTCTTCGCGTTCCCCGCCCAGTCGAACTACTCGGGGGTGCAGCACCCGCTCGAGCTGGTGGACCTGGCCCGGGAGCGTGGTTGGACCGTGCTGCTGGACGCAGCCGCCTTCGTGCCCACCAACGCGCTCGACCTGTCGAGGGTCGCCGCCGACTTCGTGGCGATCAGCTTCTACAAGATGTTCGGGTTCCCCACCGGCGTCGGTGCCCTGCTGGCTCGAAGGTCTGCCCTGGCGGAGCTCCGGCGACCGTGGTTCGCCGGGGGCACGATCGTGCTCGCGTCGGTGGTCGCCGACCAGCACCGGCTGAGCCCGGGTCACGCCGGCTTCGAGGACGGGACCCCCGACTTCCTGTCGCTTCCGGCGATCACCGACGGGATCGAGCTCATGGAGCGCATCGGTGTGCCGGTGATCCACGAGCGGGTGAGCCGGGCCACCTCGACGCTGCTGGAAGCGTTCGCCGCAGCGCGACACCCGGGTGGCGCGCCCGTGGTGGAGGTGCTGGGGCCGGACGTGCCTGGCCTGCGAGGCGCCACGATCGCCTTCAACGTGCTGGATCCCGACGGAACGATGCTGCAGGACCGCCGAGTGCAGGAGCTGGCTGCGGAGGAGGGCATCTCGCTGCGCTCCGGCTGCTTCTGCAACCCGGGTGCCGGAGAGGCGGTGCGTGGCTACTCGCGCACCCAGATGGCGGAGGCGTTCGCGTCGCCGGGAGTCGGTGACTTCTGCGCGCTCGACGAGCACTTCCGGGCTCGCACCGGGCGGGGGACGTCGGCGCTGCGCGCCTCCTGCGGCTGGGGCACCGACGCCGGGGACCTCGAGGCGCTCGTCGGGTTCATCGCCGGCTTCGCCGGCTGCCGCGACTCGGATCTGGGTCCCGCGACGGCGAGCCACCCGAGCGGTCCCGACAGCCCCTGATCAGGCGCGTGGGGCGACCTCGACGGGGGTCACCAGCGGGTGGTGACAGGCCACGAAGTGGTCGTGCTCCACCGGCTGCATCTGCGGCTCGGCGTGGGTGCACACCTCCGCGGCACGGGGGCACCGTGTGCGGAACCGACACCCCGATGGCGGGTCGATCGGCGAGGGCAGGTCGCCCGCAAGGTGGTTGGCGCTGTCGATGGGCACGCGTGGGTCGGGGATGGGGATCGCCGAGAGCAGCGCGGCCGTGTAGGGATGGGCCGGCGCTCGGTAGAGCTCCTGGGGAGGCCCGATCTCGCAGAGCTTGCCGAGGTACATCACCGCCACCCGGTCCGAGACGTTCTTGACGACCGCCAGATCGTGGGCCACGAAGACCAGCGTGAGGCCGTAGCGCTCCTTCATCTCCTCCAGGAGGTTGAGGATCTGGGCCTGCACCGACACGTCCAGCGCCGAGACGGGTTCGTCGCAGATGATCAGCTGGGGCTCTGTGACCACGGCGCGGGCGATCGAGATCCGCTGGCACTGCCCGCCGCTGAACTCGTGGGGCTTGCGCTCCGCTGCGGCCGAGGTGTCGATGCCGACGGTGTCGAGGACCTCCCGGACCTTGGCGGCGCGCTCGTCGGATCCCCCCATGTTCCAGATCCTGAGGGGCTCCTCGACGATCTCGGCCACCGTGCGTCGCGGGTTCAGCGAGGAGATCGGATCCTGGAAGATCATCTGCATGCGGGGACGGGTGCGGCGCAGCGCCTCCCCGCGCAGCGAGGTGAGCTCGGTGTCGCCCAGGCGGACGCTGCCCCTGGTCGGTGGAGGCAGCTGCATGACGGCCTTGCCCGTGGTGGACTTCCCGCAGCCCGATTCGCCGACGAGACCGAGCGTCTCACCCCGTTGCAGGTCGAAGCTGACGTTGGCCACCGCCGAGACGGTCTTGCCCCGTCCGGCGGCGAACTCCACGACGAGGTTCTCCACCCGCAGGAGGGCGTCGTCGGAGTCGCGGAGGTGAGCGGAGCCGCTACCGGCCATGGGGAGGCTCCTGGAACGGCTGTGCAGAGGGCGGCGGCCCAGGGGGAGCTGGAGGCGGCGCCGCGGCCGGGGGGCCCGACGCCGGGGACGGCGGTGCGGCGCTCGGCGGGATGTAGGGCGGAGGTGCGGACGCCGCCGCCGGAGGAGGCGGGGAGGTGGCCATCATCGCCTCCGCCGCCCGACGGTCCTTGATCTCGAGCGTCTCGGGGGAGTCCACGGGGTAGTGGCAGGCGAAGAGGTGCGCAGGGTCGGTGGGGGAGGGGCGCAGCTCGGGTCGCTCCTGGTGGCACCGTGGTCGGGCGTACAGGCAGCGGGGGGCGAAGGCGCACCCCGTCGGGGGGTTCACCAGGTCGGGTGGTCGCCCGCCGATGGCGGCCAGACGGGTGTGCGGCGCGTCGGTGAGCTTGGGGATCGCGGAGAGCAGCGCCTCGGTGTAGGGCATCTTCATGCCGGCGAACAGCGCGGCGGTCGGTGCCATCTCGACGATGCGGCCGGCGTACATGACGGCGATGTCGTGGGCACGCCCGGCCACCACGCCCAGGTCGTGGGTGACGAGGATCATCGCCATGTAGCGCTCCCGCTGCTGTTCGGCGAGCAGGTCCAGCACCTGCGCCTGCACCGTCACGTCCAGTGCGGTGGTGGGCTCGTCGGCCATCAGCAGCTTCGGCCCGCAGGCCAGGGCCACGGCGATCACCACGCGCTGACGCATCCCACCCGACATCTGGTGGGGGTACGTGCCGAAGCGCTTCTCCGGTTCGGGTATGCGCACCGAGCGCAGGAGCTCGACCGCGGTGGCCTTGGCGGTGGCGGAGTCCATGTCGAGGTGGTGGCGGAGCGATTCGGTGATCTGCCGGCCGATCTTCATCACCGGGTTGAGCGCGGTCATCGGGTCCTGGAAGACCATCGCCATCTCTGTGCCCCAGATGGACCGGTAGTCGGCGTCGGAGTAGCCCGTGAGGTCGTGGCCCTCGAAGAGGATGCCGCCGGTGCGGGTGGCGGTGGACCGAGGCAGCAGACCCATGATCGAGCGCGACAGCACCGACTTGCCGCAGCCGGACTCACCTACGAGGCCAAGGGTGCGGCCCCGCTCCAGCACGAAGCTCACGCCGTCCACGGCCCGCACGGCGCCGCGAGGGCTCTTGAAGGTGGTCCGAAGGTCGTGGACCTCCAACAGGGGGGCCGCTCCGGGGAGGCCGATGCCCGGGGCGGGGGAGGGGATCCCGGCCGCGTCCACGCTCACAGCTGGCCCTCCCGCACGTCGAAGCGCTTGCTGATCACGTCGCCGAGGAAGTTCAGGGCCAGCACGGTGAGGAAGAGCACGATCGTGGTGAACAGGATGATGTGCGGCGCCCGACGCAGCTCGCCCCGGTCGGCGGCGATGATGTTGCCCCACGACGGCGTGGGCAGCTGGACCCCCACACCGAACACGCTGAGGCCGCCCTCGGCGATGATGGCGACCCCCACGCCGAGCAGGGCGATGGAGAGCATGGCCGGTACCACGTTGGGCAGCACCTCCCGGAACATGACGCGCCAGCTCTTGGCTCCCATGGCCTTGGAGGCGGTCACGAACTCACGTTCCGACCACGTGAGGGTGTTGGCCCGCGTGATCCTGCCGAGGATGGGGATCGACACGATGCCCAGCCCGAGGATCACCACGCCGATGCGACGGACCGAGCTGACGTCCTCGCCCCCGGCGAGCACGGTGACCAACGACAACGCGAGCACGAACTGGGGGATGGCCAGCAGCAGGCTCATGATCGGGGTGACGATCGCATCGGTGCGACCGCGGAAGAACCCCGTCACCAGACCCAGGAACCCGCCGATCAGCAGACCGAACGCGACCGCACCGAAGCCCACCGCGAAGCTCGAGCGTGCTCCCCAGATGATCCGCGAGAGGAGGTCACGGCCGAGAGCGTCACCCCCGAGGACGTGGCCAGCGCTGGGACCCTTGCGAGCGATCTCGGGGAACGACTCCGTCGGATCGGGGATGGGCAGCACGGGTGCCAGGAGGGCCAGCGCCAGGATGAGCACGAGCCAGCCGATGGCGAACCAGGCCAGGACGCCGATGCGCCTGCGGGCGACGGGTGGACCGGCAGCTGGGGTCTGCCCGATGCCGACGCCGATCGCCTCGGCCTCGGCCACCATCGAGGGGGCCAGGCCGACGCCGTGGGTCTCGGCTTCAGCGTGCTCGGTCATGACGGATCCGTGGGTCGAGGACGGTGTAGAGCAGGTCGACACCGAAGTTGATCAGGACGTAGGCGATGGCGACGATCGCCACCAGCGACTGGAAGGCGACGATCTGCCGGGTGCCGATGGCCTCGGCCATCATGAAGCCGATCCCGGGGATCTGGAAGAGCACCTCGACGATCAGCGCACCACCGATCAGGGTGCCCACGTTGAGCCCGGCCACCGTGAGCAGGGTGAGCGACGAGGGCCGCAGGGCATGGCGGAACAGCACCCGGCGAGGCGCCATGCCCTTGGCCTTGGCCAGGAGGATGAAGTCCTGCTGCAGGGTGGCGATCATGTCCGAGCGCAGCAGTCGCATGTAGACGGCGATCTGGCCGACCGCCAGGGTGATGCAGGGCAGGACCATCTGCTGGAAGTGCTCGGAGGGGTTCTCCGTGATCGGCGTGTAGCCGCTCGTGGGGAACACCTTCCACTTGACCCCCAGGTAGTACTGCAGCACCAGGGCAAGGGCGAAGTTGGGGATGGCGATCATGGCGAACGCGGTGGCGTTGCTGATCCGGTCGAACGGCTTGTCCTTGCGGGCTGCGGCGAACACCCCCACCGGGATGGCGATCACCAGCGCCAGGACCTGCGAGTAGAGCATCAGCTGGAACGACTTCGGCCACGCCTCGCCCAAGCGCTCCGACACCGGGCGTTCGGAGGAGACGGTGTAGTAGTTCCCGAGATCGCCGGTCACGAAGCCGCCCAGCCAGCGCCCGTAGCGCACGACGAACGGGTCGTCGAGGCCGAGGTCCTGGCGGATCTCCTCGCGCTGGCTCTCCTCCCCGAAGGGCACCAGCACCTCCACCGGGTCTCCGGGCAGGAGCTCGAGCAGCAGCGCCGAGAAGAAGGTCACCGCGAGCACGGTGATCACGAGCTGCAGCAGCCGCTTGGCGATGCCCATCTCTCAGCGGGCTCCGGGGCGGGGGTCCGTGGCCGGACCGCCTCCGGTGCCGGTCACTTCTCGACCCACATCCCCGCCACCGTGTGGCCGGCGGCGAGCCCTGGGAAGGGTTCCTGTCCGGTGGGCAGCGCAGGCCCGTACACACCTTCCACCTCAGGGGCGGTGGCGATGTTCCACTCGGTCCAGTTCAGCCAGAGGTTGTAGACCTCCTTGCCGAACTCCCGGTTCAGGTCCTCGTAGAGCGCGGAGCGCTTCGCCCTGTCGGGCTCGGATCTCGCCTGGTCGAGCAGGGCGTTGATCTCCGGATCGTTGATGCGGCCGAAGTTCACCGGGGAGCCGCCGTACCACCAGATGTACTGGGTGTCGGGATCGCCGCCGGGGTGGTTGCGCCAGGAGATGGCATCGAAGTCGCCGCCGAGCGCGGTGTTGATCAGCTGCGCCTGCTCGATCCCCTTGAGGTTGATCTTCACCCCGGCCTTGTCCTCCTGCTCCTGGATGAACTGCGCGGTGCGGGTGGTCGAGGGGTCGTTGGTGTGGGTGAGCGTGAACTCGAAGCTCTTGCCGCTCTCGGACTCGTACTGCTTCACGAGCTCCTTGGCCTTGTCCAGGTCGTAGGTGGGGAAGCCGGCGTCCTTCAGGTAGCCCATCTCGCCGGGACCGAACGGCCCGGACGCCATCTCGAAGAGATCGAGGTTGATGACCTGGTTGAACAGGCTGCGGTCCAGGCCGTAGGCGAGCGCCTGGCGGGCTGCCGGGTTGTCGAAGGGCGGCTTGGAGACGTTCATCATCCCGTAGGACACCTCGGCGTAGTCGGAGGATTGCACGAGGTTCACGCTGTCGGCGTCGGCCTCCGCCTCGAGGGACTCCACGGTGGCGGCGTCGGAGGTGTGCATGGCGTTGACCTGGCCCGACTGGAGCGCGTTGAGGCGGGCCGTGGCGTCGACGATCGGTCGGAAGGTCACCGAATCCGCGTAGGGGAGCTGGCGGCCCTCCGCGTCCTTCCACCAGTAGCTCTCGTTGCGGGTGGCGGTGAGGTGGTCGTTGACCACCCAGTCCTCCAACTTGAACGGACCGGTGCCGATGAGGTTGGTGTCGCAGGTCTCGGGATCGTCGAGCTGTGCCTGCGCCACCATGCCCAGCCGTCCGCTGCTGAAGAGGTAGGCGGGGAACGCCGGCCACGGCACCGCCACGTCCACGGTGAGGGTGCGGTCGTCGACCACGGTGATCGCGTTGATGGGCTTGAGCACGAAGATGAACAGCAGCGGCTTGCGGGTGGGGTAGGCACCCCGGTAGGCGTCGAGGTTGTTCTTCACCACCTCGGCGGTGAGCGGGGAGCCGTCGTGGAAGGTGATGCCCTCGCGCAGGGTGATCGTCCACTGCGTGTTGTCGGCGTTGGGGGTGACCGACTCGGCCAGGAACGGCTGGTAGTTGCCCTCGAAGTCCGGCACGGTCAGGGTGTCGTAGATGGCCCGTGCGACCATGATCCCGGCGATGGCCAGCTGGCCCTCGGGAAGGCACCACCCGCCGGAGTTCTCGGCCTCGAGGCCGTAGACGATCTCACCGCCTTCCACAGGGGTGCCGGTGGTGCCGTCGTCGCCGCCGCCACCACCTCCTCCGGAGTCGTCGTCGCCGCCACCACATGCCGCCCCGAGCAGGGCGAAGGCGACGGTGCAGCAGATCGCTGAGATGCGCAGACGGCGTCGTGAAGGTGTGTGCACGCTGGTCCCCCTGAGTTCGGGCCGTCGTCCGCGGATGGCAGCAGGGCGCCGGCATGGCGAACTGTAGCCGTGTTGGCTCCGCTGTCAATCGATGCTGGAGCCGTCGGTGCGCACCCCGGTGGCACGAGCACCACGATCGTCGGCGACTCGCAGGTGCGCGCCTCGCCGGCGTCCGCTCACCACTGGCCCCGCGCCGAGAGCACGTCGCGCAGCACGCTCGGTCGGTCGGTCATGAGCCCGTCCACGCCCAACTCGAGGAGTCGATGCATCTCCCGGGGATCGTCCACCGTCCAGACGTGCACCTGGAGTCCGCGGGCGTGGGCGGTGTCCACGAAGCGGGAGGTGACGATCTCGACGCCGCGGTGGTGGGTCGGCACCTGGAGGCACTGGTACGCGGCTGCTCGTCGCCGACTCCGGGAACCGCCCCGCAGGCGTGTGGCAGCGACGAACCGCACCGTCTCGCGGGGGCCCGCCGAGGTGCACAGCGCGGACCCGAAGGCGTCACGGAGACGGGTGAGGCGGTCGTCGGAGAAGGCCCCGATGCACACTCGCTCCACCGCGTCGAGGCGCCGCAGCAGCTCGACCAGCGGCTCGACCACGCCGTCGGACTTCGGATCCACGTTGAAGCGCTGGTCGGGGAAGGTCCTCAGCAGCTCCTCGAAGGTCGGCACGGGTTCGGAACCACCCAGCCGCGCGGTGGAGATCTCCGCCCAGGTCAGCTCCGCGATCGCCCCTGGGCGGTCCGCCACCCGGTCGAGTCGCTCGTCGTGCGCGGCGACCACCACCCCGTCCACGCTCAGGTGCACATCGGTCTCGAGGTAGCTGAAGCCCAGCTCGACCGCGGCGCCGAAGGCCGCCACGGAGTTCTCGGGCGCGGTCTCTGTTCCGCCCCGGTGGGCGAAGGCCAGAGGGCCCGGGTGTTCGAGGAACGGATGCGACAACGGTTCTCCCCTCGCAGGCACCACGTGGGCGCCCCGGCGTGCTCGGTGCTGAGCTCCATGGTGGAGGATGCGCAGCCCCGAGGTCACGCGGAGCCGGGTCGAACCGGGCCGAACGGTCGGGTAACTTGACCGGGCGGTCAAGAGAGGCCGGCCAGCACGACCACAGGGGGACCCATGACGCTCACCTCGGAGGACACCGACGCCGAAGAGGAGGCTCGCGTCGGTGCGGCGCTGGAGCAGCTGCTGGGGGAGCACCCGCCCCGCGACACCGACGAGCGCAGCTTCCTCGAGGCGCAGTTCGATGCCGGTCTGGCCTGGGTGCACTTCCCGGAGGGCCAGGGCGGCCTCGGGGTGAGCCCGAGGCTGCAGCGACTCGTCCTGCAGCGCGTCGCAGCCGAAGGAGGACCGATCGGGGGCATGGGCAACCCCATCGGCTACGGCATGTGCGCCCCGGCCGTCCAGGTCCACGGCACCGACGAGCAACGGCGCCTGCTGCGACCGCTCTTCTCCAACGAGCACATCTGGTGCCAGCTCTTCTCTGAGCCGGGCGCCGGCTCCGACGTGGCCTCGCTCGCCACGCGTGCCGTGCGCGACGGCGACGAGTGGATCGTCAACGGACAGAAGGTGTGGACCACGCTCGCCCACCTGGCCAGCTACGGCCTCCTGATCGCTCGTACGGACCCCGAGCTGCCCAAGCACCGCGGGCTGACGGCGTTCCTGGTGGACATGCACGCCGCTGGCGTGGAGGTGCGTCCGCTGCGCCAGATGACCGGCGATGCCGAGTTCAACGAGGTCTACTTCAGCGACAGCCGCATCCCCGATGCCATGCGCCTCGACGACGTCGGTCGGGGCTGGGCGGTGTCGATCACCACGTTGATGAACGAGCGCGTCTCCATCGGCGGGGGGACCCCGCCTCGGGGAAGCGGCCCCATCGGCCAGCTCGTGGACACCTGGCGCACCCGCGGCGACGGCGACCCGGTCACCCGCGACCGGGTGGCGCGGCTGTGGGTCCAGGCCGAGGTGAACCGGCTGACCAACCTGCGCGCTGCGGCCAACCGGCGCGCCGGGACCCCCGGACCGGAGGGGTCGGTGGCGAAGCTCGCCATGGCGGAGCTCAACAAGGCGATCTACGAGGCGGTGATCGACGTCCTGGGCCCGGAGGGGATGTGCTACGGCTCCTACGAGGAGCACGGCCAGAAGAGCGCCCTCTTCGGAGACGACCTGGCGGCGAACTTCCTGCGGGCGCGGGCCAACTCCATCGAGGGCGGCACCTCGGAGGTCCTGCGCAACATCCTCGGCGAGCGCGTCCTCGGCCTGCCCGGCGACGTGCGGGTCGACAAGGACCTGCCCTGGTCACGGGTGCCCCGCTCCTGAGCGACCTCGGCGCCGGTCGGGTCCGACCAGCACGTAGCGTGGGGGCATGCCCCGCCGAACCAAGATCGTCGTCACCATCGGGCCCGCCTCGGACTCCCCGGCGGCGCTCGCCGCGCTCATGGACGCGGGGATGGACGTGGCCCGACTGGGACTCGCGCACAACACGATCCCCGAGGTCCTCGATCGCTACCGGAGGATCCGTCAGGTGGCGCGCGACCACGGCCACACCGTCGGCGTGCTGGTGGACCTCCCGGGTCCGAAGGTTCGCCTCGGTGCCTTCGGCGACCGTCCGGTGGAGCTCGCCAACGGCCATCGCATCAGCCTCGTGCCCGGTCGGGAGGTCTCCGACGCCGACGTCGTCGGGGTGGACTACGACGCACTCCTGCACGACGTGCACCCCGGTGACGTGCTGGCGGTCGGCGACGGCAGCGTGGCGCTGCTGATCGAGTCCGTCGACGGCGACCAGGCGAAGGCGGTGGTCTGCCACGGCGGGCCGGTCCAGGGACGACCGGGGCTGCACATCCCCTCGGACCGGCTGTCCATGGCATCGCCCACGCCCCAGGACCTCCACATGCTGGATGCGTTCGTGGAGGAGGACGTCGACATGGTCGCGCTCTCCTTCGTGCGCTCGGCGCACGACGTGCGGCGGGTGGGCACCGAGCCCCATCCACGCGGGCCGCTGCTGGTGGCCAAGATCGAGACCCGTGCCGCCGTGGAGAACCTCGGGGGCATCGTCGAGGCGGCCGGGGCCATCATGATCGCCCGAGGCGACCTCGGCACCGAGCTGGGCATCGAGGAGCTGCCCCACCTGCAGAAGCGCATCACCCGGGAGTGCATCTCCGGGGGGAAGCCGGTCATCACCGCCACCCAGATGTTCGAGTCCATGATCACCTCACCGGCACCGACGCGGGCCGAGGTGAGCGACGTCGCCAACGCCATCTTCGACGGCTCCTCCGCTGTGATGCTCTCTGCCGAGACGGCCGTGGGCCACGACCCCGTGGGGGCGGTCGCCACCATGGCCCGGGTGGCGGAGCGCGCCGATGCGGAGTTCGACTACGAGGCGTGGGCGCGACGTATACGGCTCCTCAGGACGGGGGCGGTCGGCGACGGCGGAGCGCGGATCACCGATGCGATGACCGCCGCGACCTGGCGAGCCGCAACCGAGATGGGCGTGGCGGCCATCCTGTGCATCAGCGAGAGCGGGTTCACCGTGCGCTCGATCGCCAGGTTCCGACCGCGGATGCCCATCATCGGCTTCAGCCCCCAGCAGCGGACGACCCGCCAGCTGACCCTCAGCTGGGGCACCGTGCCTGTCCACGTGCACCACCACGTGGACAACCTCGCGACGATGGACGAGCTCATCGTCGCGGCACGCGACGGCGGGCACGTGCGCACCGGCGACGTGGTGGCGGTCCTCGCCGGCGCGGGAGGCACCTCGAGATCCACCGACGTGCTGCGCCTCGCCCGGGTGCCGTGAGCGCCTCGGCACCCACCGCCGAGGTGCTCGACGGCCTTGCGGTGACCCGCGCGCGGTGCCCAGGGGCACCGGTCGCGGTCGTGCTCGTGCACGGCGCCATGGACCGATCCGCCAGCTTCTCGCGCGTCGCTCGTCGCCTCGAGGACGTGGAGGTGCTGACCTACGACCGGCGCGGCTACGCCGGGTCGCCGGCGCAGGGCTCCCCGGTCGGCCTCGAGGGCCACGCCGCAGACCTGCTGGCGGTGGCCGCCACTGCCAGCGCCCCGGAGGTCGTGCTGGTCGGGCACAGCTACGGGGGTCTGGTGGCGCTCCGAGCGGCCGAGCTCGCACCGCTGGACCGGGTCGGTTCCTGGCTGCGGGCGGTCGGCTCCTTCGAGGCACCGATGCCGTGGCGCACCGAGTACGGCCGATCGACGGGTCTGGACACCATCGAGCTCGGGCGTCGGGAAGGGCCGGGGGCGGCGGCGGAGCACTTCTACCGGGCGATGGTCGGCGATGCGGTGTGGGCCAGGCTGCGCCCCGGCGACAGGGCTGCTCGTCGAGCCGACGGCGCCGCCCTGCTCGACGACCTGACCTCGGCTCGCGACGCGTCGGCGGCTGCGGATCCCGAGCGTCACCGAGCCGCGGTGCACTCGGCCCGGGGCGAGCTCAGCCGGGCACGGCTCCGGTGGGCGGCCGAGGAGCTCGCCCGCCAGTTCGGCACACCGCTCACCGAGATCGCCGGCGCCGGTCACGGCGCGCACCTCACCCACCCCGGGCAGTTCGCCGCCTGGGTGCTCGAGTCGCTGCGAGGGACGGTGCCGACGTGAACGGCGTTGCCCCCCTCGAGGATGCTGTGGACGGGTGTCCGCTCCTGCTGCGACGCGACATCCCTCACCCCGGCACCGTCGCTCGACGTCCACAGGCAGGGGCGGGCTGATCGTGGGACGCTCCGCACCCCGCCGACGCCGCACCGCGTTCGTGCTCTCCGGTGGTGGGAACCTCGGTGCATTGCAGGTCGGCATGCTCCGCGCGCTGACCGAGCACGGGCTCGTCCCCGACCTGGTGCTCGGGTGCTCGGTGGGAGCGATGAACGGCGCTGCCTACTCGCGGGCACCGACCCGAGCCGGCGTGCTGCGGCTCGAGGCGCACTGGCTGGGGGTCGGCTCGCCGCAGCTGATGCCCTCCTCCCGCATCCCCTCGGCGGTGCAGCTGCTGCGGAAGGGGGCTTCCCTTCACCGCAACGACGGCCTCCGCAGCAGCCTGGAGGACGTCCTGGGCGACGCGCGCTGCTTCGAGGACCTGGAGCTCGCCTTCCAGTGCGTCGCCACCGAGGTCGACTCGGCCAGGGAACGGTGGTTCGGCGAGGGCGACCTCGTGCCCGCCCTGCTGGCGTCGGCGGCGCTCCCCGCGGTGTTCCCTCCGGTGGAGCTCGACGGCCAGCGCTACGTCGATGGCGGTGTGGTCGACAACGTCCCCATAGCTCGGGCGGTCGAGCTGGGGTGCACCCGGCTCTTCGTGTTGCACGTCGGCGCCCAGGGTCGGCCCGACGCGGACCTCCGGCGCCCGATCGACGGGGCGCTGCTGGCCTACTGGCTCGCACGCAACAGCCGCTTCGCCAGGGATCTGGCAGCCCTCCCCCAGGGAGTGGAGGCGATCGTGCTGCCCCCCGGCGAGCGGCCCGAGCTGCGCTACGACGACTTCTCCCAGAGCGAGGGGCTGATCGACCAGGGCTACCGCAACACGACCGCCTTCCTCGACGAGCGCGCCGACCGGCTGGCTGCGGAGGAGGAGCGGCGTTCCTGGCGGACTCGGCTCCGCCGGCTCCGGCTCCCGATGGGCTCGGGAGCCGTCGAGGGTGCCGAGCTCGCGGCGACGGACCCCGCCGGGGCCGTGGTCGGAGTAGAGGTACCGGAGTCGGTCCCCGACGAGGCGCTCGCCGACACGCCGGACGACTCCGCCGAGACGTCCCGGGTCACCGGAGGATGAACGAGCGGCTGCCGACCATCGGGGTGGTGCTGTGCGGCGGGGGCTCGAGGCGCATGGGCACCGACAAGGCCCTCCTCGGGTCCCCTCCCTGGGCGATTCGCGTGGCGAGCGCCCTTGAGGCGGCCGGATCCGCGCCGGTGGTGCTGCTCGGTGGCGACCCCGCGCTGGATCGCCACGGCCTCGAGCGCGTCGTCGACGACGAGCCGGGGAGGGGTCCGCTGGCGGCGCTCACCGTGGTGGGACGCCGTTGGCCGGACCACCGGATCGTGGTGGCAGCCTGCGACCTGCCGGAGCTCTCCGCATCGGAGGTGACCCCCCTGGTCGATGCCGCGGTCGCAGCGACGGAACCGAGGGCGGTGCTCTACCAGGTCGACGGCGAGCCCCAGTGGTCGCTGTTCGTGCTGCACCCGGCCGTGCTCGCGGAGGTGGAGCAGCTCGTCCGCCATGGTCGGCGGGCGCTGCGCGAACTGGGTCCCTGGTCCCTGACGCTGCCGGCACCGCCCGGACCGGGGGTGCGCGACGTGGACGACCCCGAGACGGCGAGCCTCCGAGGTCTCGACCTCCGGCCTTCCGGTCGAGAGGACCGGCGCCGGTAGGCACCGTTGCGCCGTGCGGGACTCGCCGTCCTCCGGCACTGGGCTGCGGGCGCGTCCTGATCGGGCAGTACCGTGGTGGGGTGTCGATCGCCGAGGTCAACATCGAGGAGCTGGCCGTCCGCCTGGACGACGGCGCCGTGCTGGTGGACGTGCGTGAGGTGCACGAGTGGGTCGAGGTGCGAGTGCCCGGCGTGCAGCTCATCCCCCTGGGCGAGCTCGGCCAACGCGCGGGGGAGATCCCTTCGGCAGAGGTCCTCTACGTCATCTGCCGCAGCGGCGCACGCTCGAGGCGGGCGTGCGAGCTGCTGGCGGCCGGTGGCAGGGACGCGGTCAACGTGGCCGGCGGGACGCTTGCGTGGATCGCCAGCGGTCGACCGACGGAGTCCGGACCGGCGTGATCGTTCCTCGGAGCACCTGTGAGCGGTGACTGGGACTACATCGACGACCAGCGCTCCTTCGTCGAGCTGGTCGAACGACTGCGCGACGCCCCGCAGTACGCGGTGGACACCGAGTTCCACCGCGAGCGCACCTACTACCCCCACGTGGCGCTGGTGCAGATCGCAGACCACCACGGGGTCACGCTCGTGGATGCCCTCGCCGTGGACCTCGCGCCGCTCCACAAGGTCCTCGATGGCGATGGGCTCGCGGTGATGCACGCCGCCCGCCAGGACCTGGAGGTGCTCGAGCGATCCTGCGGAACGATCCCCGGCCGGCTCGTGGACACCCAGCTCGCCGCAGGGTTCCTGGGGTACACCTCTCCGTCCCTCGCCGTCCTGCTCGAACGCGAGCTGAAGGTGCGCACCGGCAAGGCCGACCGCCTCACCGACTGGATGCGTCGTCCGCTGACCGAGCGCCAGCTCAGCTACGCAGCGGACGACGTCGCACACCTGCTGGAGCTCCACCAGCGCCTGTGGGAGCAGCTGGAGCGCCGCCAACGCACTCCGTGGGTGGAGGAGGCGTGCAACGAGCTGTGCGCCGAGCCACGGGGAGCGCGGACCCCGGCGGAGGCCTGGCGGCGGATCAAGGAGGTCCGCCACCTCAAGGGCTCCCGTCTGGCGGTGGCCCAGGCGGTGGCGGCGTGGCGGGAACGGCGGGCCGCCGAGGCCGACATCACCCCCCGCTTCGTGCTCAGCGACCTGGCCGTGGTGTCCATCGCCTCCTCCGCTCCGACCACGCTCGAAGAGCTTCGCCAGCTACGCGGCGTCGACGGCCGCGCCCTCAAGGGAGGCTCCGGCGAGGAGCTCCTCGCCGCCGTGCAGCGCGCCCGCGGCACGTCCCCCGCCCCTCGTGACGACGGTGCCTCTGCCGAGCTGGAGGCGGAGCTCCGTCCTGTGGTGCCGCTGATCTCGGCGTGGGTGAGCCAGCGCGCCCGCGAGCTCGATCTCGAGACCTCGCTGCTGGCGACGCGCTCGGACCTCGAGCAGCTCCTCCGGGGCGACGGCGACGCGCGCCTCAACCACGGCTGGCGAGCGGAGATCGTCGGGGAGCACATCCGGAGCATGGTGGCCGGGCACAAGGCGCTCGTGTTCCGACGGGGCAAGGGGCTTGAGCTCGTCGACCTCAACGGCTGAGGAGCCAGCCGAGCGCGGCCACGCCGAGCACGAACAGGCCGACGGCGGCGAACCTCGGGTCGCCGCGGCGGAACCAGCGCACGACCAACCACGCCACCCGGACGAGCGGGATCGCCACCAGCAACGCCAGGAGTCCGGCTGCCGCGCTCCCCGCCACCTCGCCTGGAGCCACCAGTGCCACCACGCACAGCACCACCACGGCCAACAGCTCCGCGGTGAGGAACTCGCCCATCGGCCGGAACCGCTCCTCGCGGGGGTCGGGGGGGCGCCCCGGGGAACCGGTGGGCGGAACCGTGCTCATCGGGCCCGCACCAGCACCACGACGGCCACCAGGACCAACAGCACCCCTGTGGCGATGCGTGTGACTCCGGCGGGGAGTCGGCTCTGGGTGCCGGCCCCCACCCCGGCGCCGAGGAGGGCCCCGAGGGCCACTCCCGCGGCGGCCACGGCGTCGATGCGGCCCTGCCCGCTGAACACCAGCAGCCCGACCGCGGCGCCGATGCCCAGGGTGAAGGTGGATGTGGCCGCCGCCACCTTCACCGGCACCTTCATGACCTCGCTCATGGACGGCGTCTTGAGGAAGCCGCCTCCCACCCCCGCCATCCCGGCGATGACCCCGGCGACGAGGCTCACGGCCAGTCCCTGCGGGACGCGCGCCGCCTGATAGGGAACGGCTCCTCCTCCGTGGTGGTAGGTGCCCCCCAGGGTGCCGGGCCACTCGCCTGGCGAGTCGTCTGCGAAGCTCGGCTCGGGCAGGTTCCTCACCTTGCGGCGCGCCAGCATGGCCGCTGCACCCGCGAGCGCTCCGATGCCCAGCGCACGCGAGAGCCACACCTCCGGCACGGAGGTCGACAGGAGCGCGCCCGCCACCGTTCCCACCGAGGCGGTGCACTCGACGGTCAAGCCCAGCCGGTGGTGCACCAACCCGTCTTCCAGCTGGCTGGTGGCGGCAGCCAGGGAGGTGGCGGCCACGGCGATGAGGCCCAGCGGCGCGGCTCGGAGCGGGTCCGCGCCGAGCGCCAGCAGCAACGGCACGAGCAGGGTTGCGCCACCGATGCCGCCGAGCGCACCGAGGAAGGCGGTGGCCGCTCCGCAGAGCACGAGTACCCAGGGATCGAGGTTCACTCCGGGGCCACGATCCGTGCCTCGTCCGGGCCCAGGGTTCCGTCGGCACGCCCGCCGGGGAACTCCGTCGGCGCGCGGGTGCCTCCCAGGACTCGTCCAGGGGAGATGGCGGCAGGCACCTCCACCGAGGCGAAGTTCACCGCCACCTCGACACGGCGCTCGTCGCCCGGTGCTGCCGCAGGTAGGAACCTGTGCCATCGCAGGACCTGTGGAGGAGCATCCAGGAGCTCCATGTCGCCGACGCGCAGCACGGCCAGCGCGTGGCGCAGGCGGAGCAGGCGGCGGTAGTGCGACAGCATCGAGGCGGGGTCGTCGCGCTCCGCGGCAACGCTGTGCGCTGCGGCTCCGGGTGGTAGGGGCATCCAGGGATGCTCCGGCCACCCGGCGAGGTCGCTGGCCTCCCAGGGCAGGGGCGCCCGACACCCGTCGCGCCCGCCGGGATCGAGCACCGCGCCAGGAGGCACCGTCGCGTCCTGCAGGCCGAGCTCCTCGCCCTGGTAGATGAAGGGCGTCCCCCGCAGCGTCAGCAGCGCGACGGCGGCGGCCCGGGCCCGGGCCTCGCTGCCGTAGCGCGTCCGGTGACGAGGGAGGTCGTGGTTGGACAGGACCCACGTGGGCCACGCTCCGACCCGACGATGGCCCTCGAGCGCCGCCGCCACCTCCGTGCGCCACGCCGTCGCCTCCCACGGTGCGTGCAGGAGGAGGAAGTTGAACGCCAGGTGGAGCTCGTCGCCCTGACCGAGGTAGCTCAGCTGCTGCTCACGATCGAACACGGCGGTCTCGCCCAGCAGCAGGTGAGCCCCGGGTGAGCCGCCGTCGACGATCCGGCGCAGGCGGCGAAGCTGCTCGTGGGTTCCGGCACCGTGGTCGAAGATGCACGCGGGCAGCCCTGCGAGCTCCTCCGGCGCGTCGGGCAGAGCGGGATCCTTTCCGATGCAGTGCACCACATCGGCTCGGAACCCGTCGACCCCGCGGTCCATCCAGAACCGCAGCACGTCGCCCATGGCCTCCTGCACGCCGGGTTCGTTCCACTCGAGGTCCGGCTGCTCCGGCAGGAAGAGGTGGAGGTAGTACTGCCCCGTGGTGCCGTCGAAGGTCCAGGCCGGGTCATCGCTGAAGGCGCAGCGCCAGTTGTTGGGGGGACCACCACCGGGAGCGGGGTCGCGCCAGACGAACCATCCCCGATGCGGATCGCTGCGGTCGGCGCGCGATGCCATGAACCACCGATGACGATCGCTGGTGTGGTTCGGTACGTAGTCGACCACCACCTTGAGCCCTCGCCGGTGGGCCTCTGCCACGAGCCGATCGAACGTCGCCAGCGTGCCGAACAGCGGATCCACGTCGCAGTGTTCGGCGACGTCGTAGCCGAAGTCGGCCATCGGCGAGGGGTAGAAGGGCGAGAGCCACAGCGCGTCCACCCCGAGCTCGACGAGGTGGTCGAGGTGGTCGATCACCCCTGCCAGGTCGCCGATGCCGTCACCATCGGCATCGGCGAAGCTCCGGGGGTAGATCTGGTAGACGACGGCCTCCTCCCACCAGGGCCTGGTCCCCGATGCGCCACCCTCGGTGTTCATCGTTGCACACTCCGCGGTTCGTCCTAGGTGCTGCGGCTCCGGAGGTGTGCCCGGAGTCGCACGGCCACGGCGCCATCGGTGAACATGTCTCCGCGCACGCCTCGCGCTACACTCTGTCACTCGGTCACCAATGACGGGGAGTCCACCGTGAAGAAGGGTCGGCACCGCCGGTACGAAGAGGCCAGAGCCCTGAAGCGGGGTGGCGACCTCGACATCGAGAGCATCTTCAACGACCTCGCGGGCGATCGTCCGGCCGAGGCCGACGACGATGTCGAAGTCAGCGACGACGACTACGAGGACGACCGCGTCGAGCGCTGAGGAGCCCCGAGGGGAGCGCCGGTCAACCCGACGCCGCGCCCCGCATCTCCGCCACCTCGCTCGCTGCACCCACCCTCGCCGCGCCCGCCGGCCATCCCTTCCCGCCGGCCGGGGCGACCGGCGAGCCGTCCACGCAGAGCCCCGGACCCGAGGTGCCCACCGCCGACGGGTGACGGAAGCTGAGCCACCCGCAGCAGAGGGCTCCACGGTCGAGCTCCAGCAGCCCCGGCTCGGGTAGGGATGCGGCTCCCGAGACCAGGCAGTCCAGCACGAACCGGTGCATGTCGCGCGTCGGTGCGTCGCTGAGGCCCTCCACGTCCTCGCCGCAGAGAGGGTCGTGCAGACGGGCGACGGCGTCGAGGATCAACCCGGCGGCCTCGGCGTGACGGCCCGCGCGGATGCGGGCGAGGTCACGTGCGCGGAGCCGACCGGGATGCAGGTCGGCCAGCCGACGATGGTGGCGCCACCGCCGTGCGAGCGCGGCCCGATCGTCGATGCGGTTCCGCTCTGCCGGCTCGAGGAGATCCCCCAGGGGACCGCGCAGCGCCCTCGCTGCTCCGGCGACCTCGGCGAGCACGCCCACCAGGGCACGGTTCAAGGGGGCGTCGAAGTCCCGCCGGGTCGTGCGGCACACGAACACGTCCTCGTTGCCCAGGGCGTTCGCCCTGGCGGTGATCGTCTCGGACCACACCACCGGCCCCCGCACCGAGTGCACGCAGTGCTCGAGGTGGTCGTTCAGCGCCATGGGCAGCGTCCGGATGTGCAGGGGGAGCTGTTCCAGGAGGACTCCCGCCTCGTCGGAGGCCGCCAGGGACACACGGGTGGCGTCCCGCAGCAACGGCATCGGCAGTCCCGTCAGCGCTGCGGCTGCGGCCACGGCGGGCACGCGACGGTCGCGCAGCTCCCACAGCCTGACCGTGGGAGTCGTCACACCAGCAGCTCCTCGCCGAGCATCTCCTCGATGACGCGCCGCGTCTCTGCCCGCTCGGCGGCCTCCATGCGGGGGCTCACCTCGTTGAAGAGCTCGACGGCCTGGTACTCGTCGAGCCCCTCGAACTGCGGGAGGAAGAAGCCGTAGAAGACCTCGTAGAGCAGTCGCGACGGGGCGACCTCGTCGCGCAGCCTCCGCGCGACGTAGCGCTTCGCGTCGACGTAGATGGCCGGACCGAGGTTGTTCAAGCGCCGGAGGGGGAGCAGCTCCCGGAGCAGCTCGCCGCCGCCTTCGATGAGCTGCTCGAACGCCCACTCCGGCGGTGGGGTGACCTCGATGAAGGCGAACCTGCGCATGAGCGCGTAGCTCATGTCGAACAGCAGGTTCTTGTCGATGGCGTTCATCGTGCCGAGGATCCTCCACGACGCGGGCAGCCGGATCGGGTCCGTGGCGTCGGGAGGGTCGACCCCAGGAGGCACGAGGCTGATCGGTATCACCTGTCCGGAGCGACGGTACGGAAGCACCACCGCGCTGCCGGAGAGGACGGTGAACAGCTGGCCGAACGCCCTGTCGAAGTTGGAGCGGTTCATCTCGTCCACGACGAGCCACTTCCCGGACTCGATCGCCTCCACGAACAACCCGGGCCGGAAGATCAACCCCTCGGGTGTCGGCTGCAGGCCGCCGATGGTCTCGAAGGTCGTCCACTCCGAGGTCGCGGTCGTGGGCTGGTAGCCGGTGCAGAGCATGGCGTGACGGCCGAGCTCGGCTGCCAGATAGGCGAGCGTGGTCTTGCCGGTGCCGGGAGGGCCCGTCAGGATCACGTGCTTGCCCGAGTCGAGGGCTGCCACCAGCTGCTCCACGACGTGCTCGGGGAAGATCATCCCCCTCTGCTGTGCGAGACGGTCGAGCTCGGACGCGGTGAAGACGCTCACCGCAGACATGTCGGCACACCACCGCTGCGCCTGTAGCCATTGGCGACAGCCATCGGGGCCCTGGCGACGGGGTGGAGCGACCCCGCGAAGCCGGCGTCAGGCGATCGCCATCGAGGCCCGGCGAGCCGGATGCGGCACAGGAGTCCCCTCCTGCTCGCGACGGTCGAGCTCCTCGACCAGCTGCCGGTACACCGGCTCGCCCACGAGGCCCACGATCTCGTCGCGCAGGGTGTGCAGCACGGTGCCGGCGTCCACGAAGGCCTCGGGACCCTCGGTGCACCACCAGTGGAAGTCCGCACCCCCCTCGTCCCAGTCCCGTCGCTTCCACTCCCGCAGGGTGTGCTGCGAGTGCCCGACCTCGTCGACGTGGTGGGTGAGGCGCAGCGGCAGCTGCCAGCAGACCTCCGGCTTCCAGTCCATCGGCCGCTCGCCGCGGTCCAGCGCGGCGACGTGCAGCGCACAGCCCGCCCCGCGGGGGAAGTCCGGACGGTTCAGGAGGATGCAGGCACCGTCGTGGAGGCGGGTGACCCACTCGCCGGCCTCGTTGCGATGGATCGCGCCGCCCGCACGACGAGCTTCGCGTCGCAGCTGCCACTGATCGTCGCGGAGGGCTTCCACGAGCCGACGGACCCGCACGCGATCGTTCTTGTCGGCGAAGTGGGCGCCGTGGGAGCAACAGCCGTGGCCGAGCTCGGCGGCGTCCTCCTCGAGCACCCCCTTGCACCCCTCGCCGAAGATGCAGCGCCAGTTGCTCCGCAGGAAGGTGACGTCGAAGAGGTAGGTGTCCCCGTCGTGCTCGAAGGACAACCAGTCGCGACTGGTCGGATCGTGATCAGGGGGTGCAGGAGCCACGGTGGCGAGACTACCGACACGTCTGCACCGGGGCGAGCACGCGCGGCTGCGCCACCACGGCGTGCGCGCCCTCTCCCGACCTCTCGTGGACCCTCGCGTAGTATCAGATGTCGTTCCCGTGGGGGCACGGCCGGCAGAGCTGCGGACGGGAGGCGACATGGCAGGGGAGTTCGAGGACATCCGTGGCCGGCTGGAGGCGATCGCCGAAGAGCTCGCCGAGCTGGCGATCGTCCGACTTCGGGAGGCCATCGACGCCGGGGGCGACGAGCTGCCCGTCGACGAGAAGCGGCTCACCCGGGCCCGGCGGGCGGTGGAGAAGGCGATCGTCGTGCTCGCCGAGCCGGACGACCTCGACCTCGGGGAGCCGTGATGGCGCGAGCGCGGCCGCGCGCCGGCGCCCAGTTCGACCGTCAGCCCGGGAGCCGGGCGTCCACGGCGTTGAGCGCCCGCACGAAGGCGTGGAGTCGGGAGTAGCGGGCGTTCACGAAGCGGAAGCGCAAGCGGGGCAGCTCCGGCTGATCCCCGTCGTCGAGCTCGGCCCGCATGGCCGGGGTGCGTTCGATGCGCCCCGAGGCGACGATGTCGGCGAACTGGTCGGCGAGCGATGCCAGGGCGGCATCGGAGATCTCGTGCTGCAGGCGGATCACCAGGTAGCCGCCGACGTGTCGCATGGAGTGGTAGGTGCGGTAGAAGGAGGTGAGGGCAGCGACGGTGCTCTGCACGTCGTGGGTGATGCTGAACAGGTCGAGGTCCTCGGGGTGCACCAGCGCAGGGTCCAGCAGCTCCACCTCGAGGAAGTGGCGGAACGAGCGCCAGTAGGCATCCCCTGGGGGCTCGAAGAGCACCACGGGAGCCGGGGCGGCCCGACCGGTCTGCAGCAGCGTCAACAGCTCGAAGGCCTCGTCGAGGGTGCCGAACCCTCCCGGGAAGAGCACGAACCCGGCGGACTCCTTCATGAAGGTGACCTTCCGGTTGAAGAAGTAGCGGAAGTTGACCGCCCGCCCCTCCGCGATCAGCCGTCGCGACGAGGGCGGTTCGAAGGGAAGGGTGATGCTCACCCCGAAGCTGGCCTCCGGACCCGCACCACGAACCCCGGCGGTCATGATGCCCGGGCCCCCGCCGGTGATGACCATCCAGCCGTGGCGGGCCAACTCGGCTCCCAGCTCGACGGCTGCCTGGTAGGCCGGCTCCTCCGGTGTCGTGCGCGCAGAGCCGAAGATCGCAGCCTTCGGGACGCCGCGATGCTCCGCGAAGACGGCGAACGCGTGGCTCAGCTCCTTGAGGGTCGTGGTGACGATCTTGACGTCGCCGCGGTCCACCCCCTCCCTTCCCATCCGGAGCACGGAGCCCACCATCTCGGAGTAGAAGCGCCGGTTGGCCTCGATCCCGGCCGCGTCGAGCAGGTCCGCCACGGATCTCTCCAGCACGTCGTCTCCGGTGAGCGAACCCGGATGATCGTCCGACGGCGGGGCACCAGGCACGTGGCCCAACCTACCGGGATGGGAAGCGCGCCGTTGCACGCGCGACCATGGAGCCACCCGGGACGGAGCTCCGCCGTGCGGCGGGGTGACGTGCCGGTGCCGGGATCCTCGATCCGCGACGCGCGTGGGACGAGGGCGCTCCGGCAGGGCGGGCACCCTCTCCGCGCACCGATGTGCGCTCGGGTGCAACCGGTTCTGCGATGGTGCCGATAGAAAGGGGAGGACATGACCGACACATCCGCGCCGCAGTTCGTCACGCCCCAACAAGAGGCCGTCCACCGTGACCGCGCCGCCTCCCGGGGCCCGTCCCGGCGCGCCGAGCGCCGTGCAGAGCGACGTCGGGCGGAGCTGTCCTCCATGGTGGAGCGGGTGCTCGACCCTGCGATCGGGCTGTGCCTGCGGGCGCTCGACCGTCGCGGGGTGGACCTCGACAACTCGCGGGCCGAGGCCCGCGAGATCGTGA
The DNA here is from genome assembly GCA_964420125.1 of uncultured Microthrixaceae bacterium. Classification (GTDB taxonomy): domain Bacteria; phylum Actinomycetota; class Acidimicrobiia; order Acidimicrobiales; family Microtrichaceae; genus CAYQQQ01. The sequence continues at coordinate 131,166 of CAYQQQ010000007.1, read as the reverse complement.
GGGTCGCCATGCGTTCGGTGGTCGCCCACGGCACCTCCGACGACGACCGGGCCGTCCGGCGCTGCTTCCGCCGCACCGCCGAGGTGGCGCTGGACCACCTCGTGGGGCGCGACATCCAGGTCCCGCTGCCCAAGGGGGTCGATCTGGCAGAGCTGCTCGACGGGGTGCCCCTGACGGCGGTCGCGCCCGCGGGACGGCTGTCGCTGTCGGAGCTGCAGGACACCGTCGCCGCCTCCCGGGCCGCTGATCGCCAGACCGCCTTCGTGGTGCTGGCCGCCGGCGTGCCCCCCGACGACGCAGCGACGTTGCTGGGCCGAAGCGAAGCCGAGGTGCGGACGAGCTTGCGACGCATCGCCCGGCGCCTCGGCGAGGGTCACCTGCCACAGACGGGGGGCGACGCATGAGGACCCTGCAAGAGGTCCTCGACGCCCTTGCGGTGCCCGGGGCCGATCACGACGGTGTGGTCGACTACCTCAGCGGCTCGCTGAGGCTGCGACGTCGCCGCCGCACGGTGCTCTCCGCAGCTGCGCTGGCGGCCGTGCTGGTGGGTGCGGTCGCCTTCGCCGTGGTCGACACGGCCCCCGACGACGAGATCGTCGCCGACCGCAAGGCCTCCGAGCCACGCCGCAGCACGACGACGACGGCAACCGACCAGGACGCGGTCCTCGCGGAGACCACGACCACCGCGCTGGCGACCACCACCAGTCTGCCGTTCATCCCCACCACCACGTCGATCCCGACGTCCTACCGCCAACCGAGCGCGACGACCCCGTTCTCGGTACCACTGCCCTCCACGACCACCACGGTGGCGGACCGCCCGTTGTCGGCGACCATCGAAGCCGTCACCGCCAGCCCGACGGTGGGGGAGGTGGCGGCGTTCAAGGTCGTGTGGTCCGACCCCGACATGCCCGCCGAGGTCCAGCCGACGGTGTCGCTGCAGTCGGGAGACCCGGCTGTGGGTGGCGACGTGGTCGGAGCGGAGTCCGCCCTGTGCACCGCCGGAGGTGTGCCGCGCAGCGGAACCCTCGACACGTCGACCCGCTACTCGCGAGCGGGCAGCTACACGGTGACGGCGGTGGTGTCGGCCTGCGGGCGCTCCCAGGTGGTGAGCACCACCGTCACCGTGCGCGCCCCGGCCACCGGGCGGGCCGTGGTGCTGACCACCTCGGATCCCGCCGTGCACCCGGAGTCGGCCAACGTGGCGTTCAACACCGATCCCTCGGATCCGTCGGGGTGGTTGCCGTTCCCTCCCCGTGACCCGTCCCTGCGGCTGTACCACGACGGATCTCCGGCCACCGTGGTGGTGCTCGATCCGTCGTCGGCGGGCACGGTCCGCCTGCAGTTCGGCTCGAGCTCCCTGTGCGGCCCGGTGGATCTGTCCCAGGTGCAACAGGACGTCACCGCGAGGGTGACGGTGAGCACCGCCTGCTGAGGGTGGATCAGCCCACCGCCGACGCCATCCCGATGCGCTCGTAGAGCGTCGTGCGCTGCACCAGGGGTCGACCGAGCGCTTCGGTGACCGCCAGGAAGTGCTCCCGGCCCGCCCCGGTGCCGTGCTCCGCTCCGGCTGCCCGCGAGATGTTCTCGTCCATCAGCGTTCCCCCGACGTCGTCCACGCCCGCCTGCAGCAGCTGATGGATCCCGGTCCAGCCAAGCTTCACCCACGAGGCCTGCACGTGGTCCAGGCAGTCCCGGTAGACGATCCGAGCCACCGCGTGCATCAGCACGACCTCGCGGAACGTCGGCCCACGTCGCGCTCGGCGTTGCAGGTAGATCGGCGCAGCCATGTGCACGAAGGGCAGGCCGACGAACTCTGTGAACCCGCCGGTCTCCCGTTGCAGCTCTCGGGTGACCAGGAGGTGCTCCGCCCAGCTCGCGGAGTGCTCGATCGAGCCGAACATGATGGTGATGTTGGAGCGGAGCCCGACGCGGTGCGCGCTGCGGTGCACGTGCAGCCACTCCTCCGTGCGCAGCTTGTCCGGACAGAGCTCCTGGCGAACGCGATCGTCGAGGATCTCCGCCGCGGTCCCCGGCAGCGTCCGCAGTCCGGCGGCCATGAGCCGCCGGAGGTAGTCCTCCAGCGGCTCCCCTGATCGACGGGCGCCTTCGCTCACCTCCAGCGCGGTGAAGCCGTGGATGTGGATCCCGGGTGCTGCTTCGCTCACGGCACGGGCCACGTCGAGGTAGTACTCGCCGTCGAAGTCCGGGTGGATGCCCCCCTGCAGGCAGACCTCGGTGGCGCCCGCCGCTCGGGCTTCGGCGGCGCGTTCAGCGATGTCCTCGAGGGTGAGCAGGTACGGCCGGCCGCGGAGGTTCAGGCTCAGCGGACCCTTCGAGAAGCCGCAGAACCGGCACTTGAAGGTGCAGACGTTGGTGTAGTTGATGTTGCGGTTCGCGACCCAGGTGACGGCATCGCCGACGGCCTCCCGCCGGAGCCCGTCGGCGACCCGCGCGACGTCGACGACCTCGGGACCTCGGGCGGCGAAGAGGGCCAGGATCTCCTCGCGGCCCACCTCCTGGCCGAGTCGGACCCCGGCCAGCACCTCCGACACCCGTCCCCGACCCCGTCCCTCGTCGCCCCCTCCGACGTGACCCGCCGATGCCGTGCCCACCAACGTCGGCGGGTCCACCGAGGCCCCTGCGTACCACTGCGTGGACCGGGCGCCGATGTGCACCACCTCAGCGCCGTCTCCCGACCCGACCGCAGGCCGCAGCTCCGTGCGCTGCGGGAACACCGACCCCGGATCGTCGCGGGCCAGGCCCTCGGTGTCGCAGCGATCCTGAACGGCGAAGTGGAGGCGCTCGTCCAGCCAGCGCGACGGATCGAGGACGTGCTCGGGGTAGACGGTCAGCCGCGGGGCGAGGGCGAAGCCTGCGGACTCGGTGACGGCAGCGAGGCGGGCGAGCGCCGGCCAGGGGCGTTCGGGGTTCACGTGGTCCCGGGTCACCGGCGACACACCACCCCAGTCGTCGATGCCGGCGTCGAGCAGGGTGCCGAAGTCCTCCAGCAGGTTGGGGGGAGCCTGGAGGTGGATCTCCGGAGGAAGGATCATCCGGGCCAGCGCGATGGCGTCGAGCTGCACCTCCTGCGGGCAGCCAGGGGCATCCGCCATGGCGGTGCGCTGCTTGGGGACGAAGTTCTGGACGATCACCTCCTGGACGTGTCCATGCCGGCGATGCGCGTCGGCGATGGCGCCCAGGGCCTCGGCGCGGTCCCGGCGCGACTCGCCGATGCCCACGAGGATCCCGGTGGTGAACGGGATCGCCAGCTCACCTGCGGCGTCGAGCGTGCCCAGTCGGCGAACCGGGTCCTTGTCAGGGGCGCCGCGGTGCGCCGGGAGGTCGTTCCGCAGCGACTCGAGCATCATCCCCTGGGAGGGAGCGACCTGTCGCAACGCGGCGAGCTGGTCCCGGGCCAGCGCTCCCGCGTTGGCGTGGGGCAGCAGCCCGGTCTCCTCCCGCACCAGGTCGGCCATGGCCGCCAGGTAGTGCACGGTGCTGTCCCACCCGCGTCGCTCGAGCCACTCCCTGGCGACCTCGTAGCGCTCCTCGGGCGCCTCACCGAGCGTGAACAGCGCCTCGTGGCACCCGGCGGCGGCACCCTGACGCGCCAGCACCAGGATCGTCTCCTCCTCCAGGAAGGGCGACTCGAGGTGCGCAGGGGGTTGGGCGAAGGTGCAGTAGCCACAGCGGTCGCGGCACAGCTTCGTGAGGGGGATGAAGACCTTCGGCGAGTACGTCACCCGGGTTCCCCACGTGTGGTCCCGCACCTGGCGGGCTGCCGCCATGAGCTCCGTCGGCGGGAGGGCCAGGACCTCCTCGACATCGGCGCTGATCTCGGTGCGCGTCTCTGTGCTCACGGCTTCCCCCGTCTCGGTGGTTCGCCCGGGCGCTCGGCTCCCGGGCCCGGTTGGCTGGCGATGTCGGTCGGGCCGAAGTCCTCGTCGCAGGTGCGGCAGTGGAACCCCAGGTGCACCTCCGTGCCGCAGGGCTCGTGCACCAGCACCGTCGGTGGGCTGCCCTCGCTCAACCACCGGTCTCCCCACTGCATGAGGCCCACCAGCACCGGTGAGAGCTCCCTGCCCATGTCGGTCAGCCGGTACTCGAAGCGCGGCGGATGCGACATGTACTGGCGCTTCGCCAGCACGCCGGCGTCCACGAGGTGGGTCAGCCGTTCCGACAGCACCGCTCGAGGGATCCCGAGGTCGCGACGCAGCTCCTCGAAGCGTCGTATGCCCCGGAACGTGTCCCTGAGGATGAGGATGCTCCAGCGGTCGCGGATCACCTCCAGCGCCCGGGCGATCGAGCACGGCGCCGTCGTCGGATCGCCCTCGGCGTCGACGGTCTGGATCGTGGTCCGAGAGTGGGCGGCGCACATCGTGGCGCAAGCTAACACGGTTCGGATTTCGAACCCAGTCCGTTCGCTGTGCGAACCGTCACCTCAGCACTCCGGTGCGACCGCTCTCTCCTCTTTCTCTCTCTCTCTGAGCCTGCCGACAGGCCCGAGAACGGCCGCGCCTCCCGGCGAGGACGCTCGGTTCAGGTCAGCAGGTCCCGGGCAGCGGCGGCAACGGCCTCCGCGGTGATCCCCAGCTCGGACATCACCGTCGAACCGGGCGCCGATGCACCGAAGCGGTCGATGCCCACGCTGCGCTGGGCGAAGCGCTCCCAACCTGTGGTGACGCCGGCCTCGACCGAGACCACGGGCACCCCGGGAGGGAAGACGCCGCTGCGGTGCTCGGGCGCCTGCTGCTCGAAGAGCTCCCAGCTCGGCAGGGAGACCACCTGCACCCGGTGACCGTCGTCTCGCAGGGTGCGGCCGGCCTCCATCGCCAGCGCCACCTCCGTGCCGGTGCCCACGAGCACCACCTCCGGCCGGTCGTCGGCGTCGAGCACGTAGCCGCCCCGGGCGACCCCCTCGAGGGCGAGCTCTGCGGTTCCCTCCAGCACCGGCGTGCCCTGCCTGCTGGTGATGACCGCCACCGGGCCGTCGCCCTCGACGGCGACCTTCCATGCGGCGGCCACCTCGTTGCCGTCGGCCGGGCGCAGCACCGTGAGGCCGGGGACCAGCCGCAGGGACATCACCTGCTCCACGGGTTGGTGAGTCGGTCCGTCCTCGCCCACGCCGACCGAGTCGTGGCTCCACACGAAGACGCACTTCGCCCCGCTCAACGCAGCCAACCGCACCGCCGGACGCATGTAGTCGGAGAACACCAGGAAGGTGCCACCGACGGGCAGCACACCACCGTGGAGCGCGGCGCCGACGAGCATCGAGCCCATGGCGTGCTCCCGGATGCCGAAGTGCACCTGGCGACCTCCCCGCTCCGCGGTCGACAGCGCGGCCGCATCGGGCAACTTGGTCCCGGTGTTGCCGGTGAGGTCGGCCGACCCCGACTGCACACCCGGCACTGCGGCGTCCACGGCGGCGAGCACCTTCTGGTTCGCCACGCGAGTCGCCGGCGACTCCCCGGGTTCGAAGCGGGGCAGGGTCTCGGCCCACCCGCTGCCCAGCGGCCGGCTCCCCAGCGACGCCTCCCACTCCGCCTCGCGACCCGCCAGGGCGGAGGCGCTGCGCTGCTCCCAGTCGAGACGTGCCACGCGGCCTCGTCCACCTGCCATGCGGTAGAGGTCGGCCACCTCTGCCGGCACGTGGAACGGCTCGTCGGGTAGGCCCATCACGGCCTTGGTGGCGGCGATGTCCTCGGCGGAGAAGGCGAGTCCGTGCGCGGCCGGGTCGTCGGTGTGCTTCGGCGACGGCGTGGCGATGTGGGTGCGCAGGACGACGAGGCTCGGTCGCTCCTGCTCGGCTGCTCCCTCCCGCAGCGCAGCCTCCATCGCGTCGAGGTCCTCCGCCGCCTCACCCAGCTGGACGACGTGCCACCCGTAGGCCTGGAAGCGCCGGACCGCGTCATCGGTCAGGGCGAGCTCGGTGGGACCGTCGATGGAGATGTGGTTGTCGTCGTAGACGTACACGAGCCGCCCGAGGCCCAGATGGCCGGCCAGGGATGCCGCCTCGTGGCTGACGCCCTCGGAGAGGTCGCCGTCGGACACGACGGCGTAGATGTGGTGATCGCACACCTCCGAGCCGAACCGAGCGCGCAGCGACTGCTCGGCCACTGCCATCCCCACGCCGTTGGCGAACCCCTGGCCCAGCGGCCCCGTGGTCACCTCGACCCCGGGCGTGTGCCCGCGCTCGGGGTGGCCCGGGGTGCGCGATCCCCACTGACGGAACTCGCGCAGGTCCTGCATCGACAGGTCGTAGCCGGTGAGGTGCAGCATCGAGTAGAGCAGCACCGAGGCGTGTCCGCAGCTGAGGATGAAGCGGTCGCGGTCGGGCCAGTCGGGGGCCTCCGCGTCGTAGCGGAGCACGCGGGTCCACAGCACGTGAGCCAGGGGAGCGAGCGCCATGGCGGTGCCCTGATGACCAGAGCTCGCGGCGTGAGGTGCATCCATGGCGAGAGCTCTCACCACATCGATGGCTCGGCGCTCGAGCTCTGGGTCGCTGCTGTCCATCTCGGCCATGGTCCGTCCGTTCGCTCGCGTTCGACCCCGGCATGCTACCGATGCCCGGATGATGCCGATGCACTCCGAGCTGTCAGGCCCCGCACAGGAGGATCGACACCGGTGCCGGCCTGTCGCCCACGTCCAGCGCGAGCCCGATGACCGGGTGCTCTCTGCTCGAGGAGGCCACCGTCCTCGCCAGGCGGGTCGCCGCCCGGCGCGGGTCCACGAGCACCGAGCCGGTGCCCAGCAGCGGCGAGCACACCAACGCCGCGGGCGGACGAGGTGCTTCGAAGCGGCGCTCCAGCTCGAGGGTGAGGGCCCTGGCGTCGCGCACGACCAGCTCCACCGCATCCCCGGGGCGCACCGGGACCGACGTCCGCAGCACGTCCCGGGACTCGCCGACGCCCAGCGACACCAGCTCCTGCCCGGCTTCCCCACGCCGGACGCGCAGCGCGACGTCGATCAGCTGATCACGGATCGGCTCCGCGAGGGCGGCGAGCTCGCCCAGCACCACCTCCGCCGCCGGCAGGCCGTCGAGCGTTGCCACACCTGCATCGGTGCCATCGGCTCTCCACGGCGGGCCGATCGGCCGCCAGCCGCCCAGCCGCGCCACTCGGGCGCCGTCGTCGGCTTCGCACCACGCGACGGCGCCGTCGGGTGCATCCCGGCCGTCGAGGTGCACGGACACGGGCAGCGCGGGAGCGCACCCGCCGAGTGCTGCGGGTGCCGAGGGGGGCGGGGTGCCGGGGGGTGCGACCACCAGCGCCGGCACCGCACCGGCGGCGACGGCCGGCGGAAGACGAGCATCCGCGGAGAGTCGTGTCGCCTGCCACGGCGCACCCGCAACGGCCAGAGCGACCAGCCCTCCCGGTCCGAGGCAGCGGCCCCCGCCGACGAGGTCGGAGCTGCACACGCCGAGGCAGTGCCGTGCATCCACGAGGCTCGCCAGCGTCGTGGCGACGTCCTCGAGCGCTCCCGAGAGGCCGGCGGCGACGGCCACGACCAACATGTCGGCACCCCGGAGGCCTGCGTCGAGCAGGTGGCCGGCGACCTCTCCCGTGGACTCGGCGGGCAACGGGTGCTCGGACGCGGCGACGGCGCAGCGCACCAGGGATGAGGACGGCACCGGTCGCGCCGATCCTCAGCGGGCGCTCAGCCGGTCGTGCGCGGCGGCCACCAGGCGGTCGACCACGCTGGCGGGTGGCAGCCATGCCCCCGCTGCGGCATACCAGTTGGAGCGCTCGTCCTGACCCATCATCGGCCGCGTGCCCCCGCGCCCACCGAACACCGACGCCTCGGCCCGCCGCAAGGGTGGCCAGAGCAGCACGAGCACCGCGAGCAGCGGCGCCGCCTCGGCCACCGGGCGGCGGAGGGTGTCCAGGGCCAGCGCGGCCACGGCGGCCTCCTGGCGGACCTGTGCCACCCAAGGCTCCACGCCGTGGCCCAGACCACCGTCGGTGCACGCCGATGCCGTCGACAGGAACGACTCCAGAGCAACCATCGCTGCGTCGTCGCCGTCCAGCGCGGCGTCGCACAGGGACGGAAGTACCCGGGGATCACAGGCCTCGGCCAGCACTGCGGCATCGCCCACGGCGTCCTGCCACGCCTGCAGAGGGTCCTCGCCGCGCAGCCAGGCTGCCGCCGAGATCAGCGGGGGCACCGAGGCGGCCGCCTGCCGCATCGGGTTGGCGAGGTACCCGGCCAGGTGGCCCGGCAGCTCGGGGTCGCGCCCCCGCAGCGCACCGAGGTGGAGTCGGTCGGACATGACCACGTCATTGCACGGCGTGTTGTCCCACAGAAGGGGCCGACGCCCTCCCATCACATCAGCCCAAGCCTCGGCGTCCTCCACGCGGATCACGTCGTTCACCACGTGAGGGCCTGTCCAGCCGACGGGCACGTCCTCGGGCACCCACCGAGCGAGCTGCTCCAGGTACGGCGTGCTCACGACGCCGGTGTAGTGGAGCGGGACCATGAACAGCTCCACCTCGGCCGGCAGGGCGTCGCGCAGCCACTGGGTGAGGTGCCCGTGGGCGTCACCCAGGCCGTCCGCTGGGGGGATGTCGTCGAGCAGGAGTCCGATCAACGTGACCCCCTGCTCGACGACGGGCTCCAGCTTGACCATCAGCGCCGCCCGATCGGCGTGGTCGCCCGGGTCCATGGACAGCCCGGGGGAGATGGCGAAGCCCACCCTCAGCGTGTCGTCCTCCACCAGCTGGCCCAGGTCGCGCAGGAACCCGTCGTCGTAGGGCTCACGCCAGCGCTCCCGGTGCAGAGGGTCGTCCTTCGGGGCGTAGACGTAGGTGTCCATGCCGGCGGCGGCAAGGGCCCTGCACACGGCGCGTCGCTCGTCCCAGCTCCACGGGACGCCGTAGAAGCCCTCGATGATGCCTCGCATCTGCCGGAGGCTACAAGGATGCCCCCGGCACCGGGCCGTTCGGCCAGCGCAGTTCGCGGGTCGTACCATGCCCGGATGTCCCGCCCGAGCACGCGCACCCTGTCCGAAGCGGACTCCAAGGCCCTGCTGGGGGCCCACGGCGTGCCCTTCCCGCCCGAGGTCCTCGCCACCACCGTCGCCGAGGCCGTCGACGCCGCAGAAGAGATCGGGCTGCCGGTGGCGCTGAAGCTGTGCGGTGAGGGCATCGCGCACAAGACGGAGCGCGGCCTGGTGCGCCTCGGGCTCACAACCCCCGACTCCGTCGCCGAGGCGGCCGAGCGGCTGCTCGCAGCCGCACGTCCCGAGGACGCCGCCGTCGGTGTGCTCGTGGCCCCCATGATCTCCGGCCTTCGGGAGCTGATCGCCGGGGTGGCTCGGGATCCGCAGTTCGGACCGACCGTCCTGCTGGGCGTCGGTGGCGTGCTGACCGAGGCCCTCGGCGACGTCACCGTGCGGCTCGCTCCGATCGACCGCGCCACCGCGAGGGACATGGTGGCCTCGTTGAGCACTGCGGCGATCCTGGGACCGTTCCGGGGCGAGCCGCCGGTCGATCGCGACGCGGTGGCCGACGTGCTCCTGGCCCTGTCGGACGCGGTGGTGGCCGATCCCCGCATCTTCTCGGTCGACCTCAACCCACTGGTGCTCTGCGACGGGAAGCCCGTCGCGGTGGATGCCCTCGTCGAGCTCGACGACGCTCTCGGGGGCCGTCGGGCAGGGGATCCCCCTGCCCGGAGGGCCACGCACGACCGCGCCCACTTCGAGGCGCTCTTCGAACCTCGCGGAGTGCTGGTGGCCGGCGCGTCGACCCATCCCGGCAAGTTCGGCTTCGTGAGCCTGCACAACATCCTCGCCGCCGGCTACCAGGGCGGGGTCTTCGCCACCAACCGAGACGGTGCGGAGGTCCTGGGCGTGCGGTGCGCCACCACCATCGACGACCTGCCCCCAGGGGAGATCGACCTCGTCGTCATGTGCACTCCCGCCTCAGCGAATCCCGCCCTCCTCCGGGCTGCGGCTGAGCGGGGCATCACCGCCGCGTTCGTGACCTCCGCCGGCTACGGCGAAGCCGGGGAGGAGGGGCGACGCGCCGAGGACGACCTCGTCGAGCTGTGCGACTCGCTCGGCATGCTCCTGATCGGTCCCAACGGCCAGGGCGTGGTCTCCACGCCGGCACGGCTCTGCGCCCAGATCGTGGCTCCGTACCCGCCGGCGGGCTCGATCGCGGTGGCGAGCCAGTCGGGCAACTTCGTCTCGAGCTTCCTCAACTGGTCCTGCGCCACGGGGGTGGGGATCTCACGAGCGGTCTCCGCCGGCAACGCGGCGGCCACGTCCGTGGGCGACCTGTTGGAGCACTACGCCGAGGATCCCGCCACCACGGTGGGACTCGCCTACCTCGAAGGCATCCAGGACGGCCGCGTGGTCGCCGACGCACTTGCACGGGCGGCGGAGGCGATGCCGGTGGTGGTGCTGAAGGGCGGCGCCACCGCCGGAGGGGCACGCGCCGCGGCCAGCCACACCGGGTCCCTCGCCACCGACGACCGCACCTTCGACGGCCTGTGCCGCCAGTTCGGCATCAACCGGGCGTCGACGGTGGAGGAGGCGTTCGAGGCGGCCGCGACCTTCGCCACCCAACCGCTGCCGACCGGCAACCGGGTGGTGGTGATGACGACTGCCGGGGGATGGGGGGTGGTCACCGCCGACGCCATCGTCCGCCATCCCGAGCTCGAGCTGCTGGATCTGCCAGATGACCTCCGAGCGGCCATCGACGAGCACCTGCCCCCGCGATGGAGCCGCAACAACCCCGTCGACCTCGCCGGAGGAGAGACCCGCGACACCATCCCCTTGGTGCTGGCCCTCATCGCCGAGCATCCCGCCGTCGACGCGGTGATCCACCTCGGGCTGGGCATCCAGTCGAACCAGGCCCGGATGCTGCGGGAGGGCGGCTTCCACGGCCACGACGGCGACCCCCACGGGGTGGAGCGGATCGTGGCCTACCACGAGCGACAGGACGCCCGCTTCGCCCAAGCGGCGGTCGACGTGTCCATCGCCACCGGCAAGCCGATCCTCAGCGCCACGGAGCTGGCGGTGGCGTTCCCCGACAACGCCGGACCTGCCACGCTCAGGGCCAACGGCCGCCTGTGCTACGCCTCGGCCGATCGCGCCGTCGCCGCGCTCGGTCACCTCGTGGAGCGAGCCCGCTTCCTCCGCGAGCGACGGTCGGAGCGACGGTGAACGGATCATCGCCCCCGCCGGTGCACGCCGGTGGGACTCCTGCGCCCGTGCGACGAGCGCGACGCCATCGCAGCGGCGCCCGTTGGGCGTTCCTCCTGGCCGTCGCCGGGGCCGCCGCCCTCGTCGGCGCCGTCGTGCTCGACGAGCACCCCGACGATCCGGCCGTGGAGCTCGCAGACCGGCGCGCCTCCACCGCAGTCCTCTCCGCCCGACGGGTTCCGGGATGGACGACCCAACCGCTCGCCACCCGCCGGATGAACGCGGCGTTGGTCCCGTTGCTGGCCACCGCGCCGGCGGGCACCTGCGTCGAGGTCGGCGACGGGACCAACCCGTGGTTCGCCCACAACACGACGGCACAGCTCGCTCCTGCCTCCAACATGAAGCTGCTGACCGCCGCGGCAGCGCTCGAGGTCCTCGGGGCCGACACGACGCTGTCGACGCGCTTCCTGACCGACGCGGCTCCCCAGGACGGTGTGGTCGCCGGCAACCTCTACGTCGTGGGCGGAGGCGACCCGCTCCTCACCACCGAGGCCTACCAGCGTCTCCAGGGAACCGATCGACTCCCGGAGACCGACCTGGAGAGCGTCGCCGACGCCCTCGTCGCGGCGGGGATCCGCCAGGTGACCGGCTCCGTCGTGGGTGACGCCAGTCGGTACGACGACCAGACGACCATCCCGACCTGGCCGGAGCGCCATCGCGAAGGTGGCACGATCGCACCGCTGTCCGCCCTCCTCGTGAACGACGCCTGGACCATCGACCCCACGACGGGAGGGGGAGAGGGGGGGCCGGCGCCGGATCCCGCGCAGCACGCCGCAGCGGTGATCTCCCAGCTACTGGCCGAGCGAGGGGTCGTCGTGGGTGGCCCCCCCGTCTCGGGTACGGCTCCGAGCTCCGCCCCCGAGGTGCTGTCGGTGTCCTCCCTTCCCGTCGACGACCTGGTGCAGGAGGTCCTCCGCTACTCGGACAACACCACCGCGGAGCTGCTCGTCAAGGAGATCGGCCGGACTCGCTCCGGCGCCGGCAGCACGGCCGCCGGCACCTCGGCGATCGTGGAGTGGGCGTCTGGTGAGGGGATCCCCGTGGAGGGCGTGGTGATGCTCGACGGTTCCGGGTTGTCCTACGAGAACCGGGTGACCTGCGACCTGCTCGCATCGGTGCTGCGTCGCTCCGGGCCCGAGGGCACGCTCGCCACGAGCCTCGCGGTCCCCGGGCAACCCGGCACCCTCGAGGACCGCTTCGCCGGTGGGGAGTGGCCGACTCGCCTCCGAGCGAAGACCGGAACGCTCAACACGGTGACGGCCCTCTCCGGTTGGCTGGTCACCCGACCCGGAGCCACGCTCGACTTCGAGATCGTGCAGAACACCGGCGACCGACGCGTGAACGGCGAGGACCTCGCCTTCCAGCAACGCGTGCTCGAGACGCTGCTGGACCATCCCCTCGCTCCACCGTTGGCGGAGGCCGGTCCGACTCCCACAGAGGCGACCCGCTGACGTGCAGGGCCCGCCCGGCGGCCAGGAGATGGCGGTCTTCCCGCTGGGCAACGTGCTCCTGCCGGGGCAACTGCTCACCTTGCACGTGTTCGAGCCCCGGTACCGGGTGCTCATGTTCGATCTGCGCAACCGTGACCCCCGCGAGATGGTGGTGGTGCTGATCGAGCGGGGGCACGAGGTCGGCGGCGGTGATGTCCGAGCCCGGGTGGGATGCGTCGCCCGCGTGCTGCAGTCCGAGGAGCTGCCCGACGGCGGGCACATGCTCGTGGCGGTCGGTACCCGCAGAGCGGCCGTACGACGCTGGCTCGAAGATGACCCGTATCCCCGCGCCGAGATCGAGCCGCTCGACGAGGTTGGCGAGACCCCGCTCCCGGAGACGGTGTCCCGTGTGCTGGCCCGGGCCCGTGCGCTCGGCGCTCTGGCCTGCGAGCTCGGATCGCCGGCGTGGCCCGCGGAGCTTCGTCTCGCAGAGGAGCCGGAGGCGCTCCTGTGGCAGCTCAGCCTGCTGTGCCCACTGGCCACCCTCGACCGGCAGCGGCTGCTGGCCACTGCCGGTCTCGATGCCCGTTGGAGCTTGCTGGGTGAGGTGATCGACGAGCAGCGCGAGATCCTCGATGCACAGCTGCACCTGGGCGGCGATCCTGGTTGATCCCGCCTCCGGAGCCGGTGTCGTCTCCGCTCGGCCCGGATGCAGACCCCGACCGCGCCCCGAGGCAGCTGCGACGTGGTACAACACTGCAGAGCACAGGAGGTGCCCGTGTCCGAGACGTCCAGCCCGAAGCGACCCTGGTCTGCGCCGCCCCCTCGGAAGGGGCCCGCCGCACAGGTCAACGAGCTCAAGGACCTCGTCGTCACCTACGCCAGGCAGGAGACCGTCGACCCGATCAAGACGCTCGGGCGCTACCTCGGGTTCGGCACCGGGGGAGCCCTGCTGATCGGCACCGGCTGGATCTTCGCGCTGCTGGCGCTGCTGAGGGCGCTGCAGACCGTCGATGTCTTCAACGATCCCGGCGAGCTCGACGGAGGTCGGTGGAGCTGGGTGCCCTTCGCCCTCACCGCCGTCGCGGGCATCGCCGTGGCGGGCGTCTACGGTCGGCTGGTCGCGGTGCGGATGGGCGAGAACGGAGTGCAACGATGAGCTACGCCGAGCATCAGGACGTCGGTCGGATCACGCCCGACGACATCAAGTCCAAGCTGACCGAGATCCAAGGTGAGGCAACCCAGCAGGTCGAGAGCGCCAAGAACCAGCTCATCGCCGCCGGCGTGCTGCTCGGGGTGCTGCTCCTGATCGTCGCCTTCCTCCTCGGACGACGCGGCGGGAAGCGCTCCTCGGCCATCATCGAGGTGCGGCGCGGCTGATGCTGCAGCGCGTCCGGAGCACGTTGCTCCACTGGGTCTTCGGCGATGGCCTGCAGGGCGAGCTCGCCGAACGGGGCATCGACTGGCTGGCCCGCGAGGCGCGCTCGGCCATCGATCGTGAGCCGCAGCGCCTCACGTCGGTGCACCTCGAACCCGGTGAGACCTACACGGTCATCGCCCGACCCCGACCCAGTCGGGTCGAGCGCACGACGGCGCAACGGGCCAAGTCCCTCGCCCGACTCGACGAGCGCATGAGCCGACCGACCCGAGGACAGCTGCGCGCTGCCCGGCGGCTCCGGCGGGCGCAGCGGCACCTCGACCGTCGCCGGCCCGGAAGCCGTCGCCATCGCCGAGCGCTCGAGGCGGAGCGGGCAGCTGGACGCCGGTTCGATCGTGCCACGGCACCGTCGCGCCGTCTGGCCCGCATCCGTCGGGACCGCGCGGCCGCCGAGGCGGAGCTGTCGGCGCTGCGCGATGCGAGCTACCGCGCGGCGAGCCGCCGGCGCGGCGACCGACGGACACGGCCGGTCGTGTTCGACTGAGCGGGTGCTCCTGATCCCTGAGGGGCGCTGGTCGTGCGCGGACCGCTGGAGGGGTCATCATGGGGGTGTGCTCGTACGGCTGCGAAACCCTTCACGCCGGCTGGAGGTGTCCGGACCTCTGCAGGTCTCGGTGCTCCTCGCGCGGCTCGAGGTGAACCGCGAGTCGGTCCTGGTGATCCGCAACGGCACCATCGTCCCCGGCGATGGCACGCTGGAGGAGCACGACGAGGTGGAGATCCGTCCCGTGATCTCCGGCGGCGCATGAAGTGCACGGTCTGCCGGGAGCCAGCCGTCATCGACCTCCGCCGTCACAACGCGAACTTCTGCGTCCCCCACCTGCGGAAGTTCTGCACCGACCAGGTCGGCCGGACCATCGAGCGATGGGAGATGTTCGCACCCACCGACCGGATCCTGGTCGCCGCATCGGGCGGCAAGGACTCACTGGCCGTGTGGGACATGCTGCGGAAGCTGGGCTACGACGCCGACGGCCTCTACCTCGGGCTCGGCATCGAGGGCTACAGCGACGACTCCGCCGCCTACGTGCGGCGCTATGCCAGCGAGCACGGCGCCAAGCTGGTGGAGATCGACCTCCCCCAGCAGTTCGGCTACGACATCCCCGGAGGCTCCCGAGCAGCGCGCAGGACACCCTGTTCGGCATGTGGTCTCTCCAAGCGGCACCTGTTCGACGCAGCCGCCCGGGATGGCGGCTACGACGTCCTGGTCACCGGCCACAACCTCGACGACGAGGCAGCCGTGCTGCTGGGCAACGTGCTGCACTGGCAGATGGAGTACCTGGGCCGCCAGCGACCGGTGCTCCCGGCCCATGACGGCTTCCCCCGCAAGGCCAAGCCGCTCGTCCGGCTCTCCGAGCGGGAGACCGCCGCGTACTGCATCGTGTCGGGGATCGACTACCAGGTCGACGAGTGCCCGATGGCCAAGGGCAACCGGCACCTCGGCTACAAGGAGGCACTCAACTCCATCGAGGCGCAGTCGCCGGGGACGAAGGCGACCTTCTACTCGTCCTTCCTCCGCCAGGCGGTGGACCTCTTCTCCACCGGCTCACCGGAGCCTCCGGGGGCGCTGCGGTCCTGCGACACCTGCGGTGCACCCTGCTCGTCGGATCGATGTGCGTTCTGTCGCCTGGTGGAACGTGCCACCGGAGCGAGCGCCGTGGCCCCGCCTCGGAGAGCCTCCCCGGAGACCCGCAACCCGCTCGACCCCCAGGAGGCATCGTGAAGTCCCGGCTGGATGAAGGCGAGCTCGTGCAGCTCATCGATGCCAAGGGGCGCCGCTACCAAGGCACCCTGACCGCCGGAAAGGAGTTCCACTTCCACTCCGGCACCATCGCCCACGACGCGCTCGTAGGGATCGACGAGGGGTCGGTGGTCCTCTCCTCGCGCAACCAGAGCTTCCGCGTCGTGCGCCCCACGCTGTCGGAGTTCGTGTTGAAGATGCCCAGGGGAGCTCAGGTCATCTACCCGAAGGACCTCGGTCCCATCCTGATGCTGGCCGACATCTCCCCCGGGGTGAGGGTGCTCGAGAGCGGCGTCGGTTCGGGAGCGCTCTCCATGGCGATGCTGCGCGCCGGGGCCGACATCGTGGGCTACGAGCTGCGCGACGACTTCGCCGGCCGCGCGCTGGCCAACGTGGAGCGGTTCCTCGGCCCCGAGGTGCTCGAGCGGTACCGAGTCGAGCTGCGCGACTGCTACGAGGGCACCGAGCTGGTCGACCTCGACCGCGTGGTGCTCGACCTCCCTGAGCCGTGGCAGGTGGTGCCCCACGCCACCACCGCGCTGCGACCGGGTGGCATCTTCCTCGCCTACACCCCGAGCGTGGTCCAGGTCACGCAGCTCCGCGACAGCCTCGAGCTCCACGGCTTCTTCGCGTGCGAGACCCTCGAGGTCCTGCATCGCGGTTGGTACGTGGAGGGCCAGGCGGTGCGACCCGACCATCGCATGGTCGCCCACACCGGCTTCCTGACCCATGCCCGGAAGGCTGCGGGCTGACGCTCTTCGGCGATGAACGGCCTCGACCTGCTCGTGGTGGTCGCCGCGGCCCTGGCTGCGGTCGGTGGTTGGCGGCTCGGGTTGATCACCCGCGCGCTGGGCTGGGTGGGCGCGGTGCTCGGCCTGGCGATCGGGGTGAGCGTGGTGCCCGCGATCTCACGATGGATCGACCCCGGGACCGACGCCGGCGTCCTCCTCCTGGGTGCCGGGTGCTTCATCCTGCTCGCCTCGGCTGGCCAGGCCGTGGGCGTGGCCATCGGCTCACGGCTGCGACCGCATCCCGAGGACGAGATCGTGCGGGCGATGGATGCCGCGGGGGGTTCGCTGCTCGGTGTCGCAGGCGTGGTGGTGATCCTGTGGCTGCTCGTGCCGCTGATGGCCTCCACCCAGGGGTGGGTGGCGCAGTCCACCCGCAGCAGCGCCATCGCACAGGTGGTGACCGACCACCTCCCGGATCCTCCGGAGCAGGTCGCCGAGCTCGAGCGGAGCCTCGCCGCAGGGCAGTTCCCGACCATCCTGGCCGGGTTGCAGCCCGCCCCGGAGCTCCCACCGCCACCCGAGGGAAGCCCTGTCGACGCCGCCACGCTGGAACAGGCGGCGAGCAGCACCGCGCGGCTGCAGAGTCGGGCGTGCGACCTCGTGCAATCGGGCAGCGGCTACTCGGTGGGTGACGGGCTCTGGGCGACGAACGCGCACGTGGTGGCCGGTGCCGAGGGCATCGAGCTGACCACGCCCGACGGAGCGTCGGGCCGCGGGCGCGTGGTGGCCTTCGATCCGAGCGTCGACCTGGCGCTCGTGCGCAGCGACCTCCGGCGTCCAGCCTTCACCCTGGTCTCCCCGACGGAGGATGTCGGCGGACTCGTGCTCGGGTTCCCAGGTGGGGGACCGTTCGAGCCGTCCCCCTTCCTCATCGGCGACGAGCTGACGGCGACCGGGTACGACATCTACGACGAGGCACTCGTGCGTCGGGACCTGTTGGTGATGGCGTCACAGCTCGAACCGGGGGACTCCGGCAGCGCGCTGCTGGACGCGGCCGGGCGAGTTGTGGGCACCGCGGTGGCCATCGCCCCGGACCGACCCGGCGTGGCCTATGCGCTCAGAGCCGAGGCGGTGCAGGAGCTGGTCGCCGCAGCAGGCTCGGCGCCGGTGGACACCGGGCGGTGCCTCGGCTGAGCGTGCGAGGGCTGCGGCGGAGCCGCTGCACGGCGCCGCCGGTCACTCGGCTTCGATGAAGATGCACTCCCCGGGGCACTCCTCGGCCGACTCGATGACGGACTCCAGCTCGCCGTCGGGGATGTTGGCCATGCCCTCGGCGCCGCCGGGATCGCTGAAGACCTTGTCGCCTTCCTTCACGTAGGCGAGGCCGTCGTCGAGCAGCGTGAAGACCGCTGGCGCGATCTCCTCGCAGAGGCCGTCGCCGGTGCACAGGTCCTGATCGATCCACACCTTCATGTCGTTGACCTTTCTCCTGGTCGGTAACCCGCCGGGGGTCCGGGTTGGAGTCGGGGGATGCTCCCGACCGCTGTGACCGCGACGGCGAGCATGGCCGTCCGGCCCGACGTGCATTCTAGGCACACCGCGCAGTTTAGACGGAAACTCTGTTGAAAACTCGGGGCGAGGATGTGACTTCCGACAGGAGGCGCGAGGCCCTCCGCCATCCCGGCCGGGCACCGAACTAGAACAGACGCAACGACCAGAGGTCTGGAGACGCTGTGGACGACGCCAACGATGCCAACGAGCTCGAGGAGCAGAACCTCACCCTCCGCGCCCAGGTGCAGGAGCTGGAGGAGGAGATCGCGTCGCTGGTTCGGCGCCTCCAGGACGCACCGAAGCGGGTGCGGACCCTCGAGGAGCGGCTCCTCGAGACCAAGGGCCAGCTCGCCCAAGCCGTCAGCCAGAACGAGAAGCTCAGCTACACCCTCCGAGAGGCACGCGACCACATCGCCGCGCTGCGGGAGGAGGTCGAGAAGCTCACCCAGCCCCCGGCGGCCTACGCCACCTTGCTCGGCGCCAACGACGACGGCACCGTCGACGTGCAGGCAGCAGGCCGCAAGATGCGCGTCGAGGTCTCGCCCGCCATCGACACCGAGGACCTCCGACGGGGCGCCGAGGTGGTGCTCAACGAGTCCTACAACGTGGTGATGGTGCGCCGTCCCGACACCTCCGGCGAGGTCGTCACCTTCAAGGAGGCCCTCGACGACGGCGAGCGCGCCCTGGTGGTCGGCCGCGCCGACGAGGAGCGCGTGGCGGAGATCGCGGACTCCCTGCGAGGTGAGCGCCTCCGAGCCGGCGACAACGTGCTGATGGATCCTCGCTCGGGGATCCTCATCGAGAAGCTCCCTCGCCCGGAGGTCGAGGAGCTCGTGCTCGAAGAGGTCCCCGACATCTCCTACACCGACATCGGCGGCCTGGACACCCAGATCGAGATGATCACCGATGCGGTCGAGCTCCCCTTCCTCCATTCGGAGCTCTTCGGTGAGTACAGCCTCCCGGCGCCCAAGGGAATCCTGCTCTACGGACCGCCAGGTTGCGGAAAGACCCTGATCGCCAAGGCGGTGGCCAACAGCCTCGCCAAGAAGGTGACGGAGGTGACGGGGCGGGAAGCGCGCAGCTACTTCCTCAACATCAAGGGCCCTGAGCTGTTGAACAAGTACGTCGGCGAGACCGAGCGGCACATCCGACTGGTCTTCCAACGTGCCCGGGAGAAGGCGGCAGACGGCACCCCGGTCATCGTCTTCTTCGACGAGATGGAGTCGCTCTTCCGCACGCGAGGCTCCGGCATCTCCTCGGACATGGAGGCCACGATCGTGCCCCAGCTGCTGGCGGAGATCGACGGCGTGGAGACGCTGCGCAACGTGATCGTGATCGGCGCCTCCAACCGCGAAGACCTCATCGACCCGGCCATCCTCCGGCCCGGACGGCTCGACGTGAAGATCAAGATCAACCGCCCCGACGCGGAGTCTGCGGTGCAGATCTTCTCCCGGTACCTCACCGCCCACCTCCCCCTCGATGGCGCGGAGGTGGAGTCGCTGGGCGGCGGCGACCCGGAGAAGGCCACCCTGGCGATGATCGAGCGCACCGTCGAGGAGATGTACCGCGACGACGAGGCCAACCAGTTCCTCGAGGTGACCTACGCCAACGGCGACAAGGAGGTCATGTACTTCAAGGACTTCTCCTCGGGTGCGATGATCGAGAACATCGTGCGAAGGGCGAAGAAGCTGGCCATCAAGCGGGAGCTCGCTGCCGGCACGCGCGGGATCCAGGTGGCCGACCTCATCGAGTCGATCCACCAGGAGTACAAGGAGCACGAGGATCTCCCCAACACGACCAACCCGGACGACTGGGCGAAGATCTCCGGCAAGAAGGGGGAGCGCATCGTGTACGTCCGCACGCTCATCCGCGAGCACGACGACCAGAACCCCACGGGCGGGCGCTCCATCGAGCGCGTCGCAACGGGGCAGTACCTCTGAACCGGAGTCGATCCCGAGCGATCCCGGCCACGATGCTCATCGAGCATCGGATGGGCTCATCGAGCATCGGATGGCGCCCCGGCACCCTCAGGTGCGCATCAGCCCCCGGCCGGTGACCAGTGGGAGGTCGTGCACCGACAGCAATCCCGGTGCCGCTGCCACGACGGCGGGGATGGCGTTGACCAGTCGGCCTGCCGTCCCGCTCAACCCGGCGGTGTTGTGGTCGCCGTCGTCGCCCATCATCTGGAGGTCCAGGGTGTAGCTGGGGTTGCCCTCGACGATCACGCGGTACCCCGAGCCTCCGACCGGCTGCGGCCAGTCAGGAGCCAGTGCATCGTCCAGTCGGGTCACGTGCTCCAGCACGAGGCGGGGCTCGCCGCCGACCAGGCCCTGGAGCTCGAACCGCAGCGCCGCAGTCGTGCCCTCCTCCACCACACCGAACCCCAGGTCGAGCGTGGCGGCGGCGGGGAGCCGCTCGTGGACCTCGACGAACTCGTCGATGGTGACGTCCAGGCCGGCCGCGACGGCGCGCAGCACGCCGCCCCAGGCGAAGCTGAGCACGCCGGGCGCCAGCAGCAGCGGGGTGGCATCGAGCGCCTGGCCGAACCCCATGATGTCGAAGAGCACGTCGGGTTGGGCATACGTCGCGTAGTTCACGATCTCCATCACCCGGACCCGGTCGACGTACTCGCAGGTGCCGAGCAGCGTCAGCGGTAGCAGGTCGTTGGCGAAGCCCGGATCTATCCCGGAGGTGAAGCACGAGGCGCCGCCCTCACGGCAGGCGGCCTCCAGCGGCTCCCGCATCGCCGCGTCGACGTGTTGGGGGAACACGAGGGGTACCACGGAGCTCGAGACCACGTTGGCCCCGGAGGTGAGGATCCTGGCCATGTCCTCGATGGCGGCGTCGGGGCGGAGGTCGGCGGTCGCCGTGTAGCAGACGCAGTCCGCACCCAAGGCCAACAGCGCCTCGGCGTCGTCGGTGGCGGGCACTCCGAGGTGTTCGATCCCGGCGAGCTCTCCGGCGTCCCGACCGACCTTGTCAGGGCTGTGGACCCACACCCCGACCAGTTCCAGATCCGGATGCCTTGCGATCTGGCGAAGCGCGAAGCGCCCCACGTTCCCCGTCGACCACTGCACGACCCTCAGCACCTCGGCGCCTCCTCGATCCAGCTCCACGCGGAGCACGTGGGCCCAACGGGCATCGGCGGACCGTAGCCTGCGTCGCACCGCCAGGGGAGTCACCCGGGTGCACGAGCGGTACCCTGCTCCTTCGTCCGCCAGGGGAGGGCTTCACCCATGCACAGCCGACATCAGGCGCATCGGTCGCACGATCCGCGGAGGGTCCTGTGGCGAGCGTGCTGGATCGGCGTCGTCGCCGCGACCACGATCCTGCTGGCCGGATGTCTGGGTCCGGTTCGGAAGCTGGACGCCCTGCCGCCCGGCCAGTTCCCCGAGACCTCGGATCCCTCGGTGGTGCAGGTAGGGGACACGTACTACGTGTACGGCTCCAACAACCACCTCCGGGCGCCGGTCTTCACCACCACCGATCTCTCGCGCAGCTACAGCCTCGCCGAGAAGAACGCCCACACCGTCGAGGGCATGCCCACCAAGCCGGCGTGGGCCGCCTCACCCACCCAGCTCTGGGCGCCGTCGGTGGCCAGGTTCGGCTCGCGGTGGGCGATGTTCTTCTCGGCGGACCGGGTGCACCCGCCTCAACCCCAGAACCCGCAGTGCATCGGCCGGGCCTGGGCAGACGGGCCGGCCGGGCCGTTCGTGCCCGAGCCCTCCCCGCTGCACTGCGGCCTCGGCGGGACCGGCGGCGCGCTCGACCCCGAGGTCGTGTTCGACAAGTGGGGAGCGCCGTACCTGCTGGTCGCCTTCGGCGACACCGAGTCCCCGCTGCACAGCATCCCGTTGGACGGTGCCGCCAACCTGGCGGGCGCCCCGGTGGCGCTGCTCCGTCGCCAACACCCCTGGGAGTACCACTTCATCGAGCAGCCCTCGATGGTCTACGACCCCGTTCGCGACAGCTACGTGCTCACCTACTCCGCTGGCCGCTGGTGGGAGGCCGGGTACTCCACCGGCATCGCCCGGTGCCTCGGTCCGACCGGGCCGTGCGTGTCCGACCCCAGCGGACCGTGGGTCGGCGCGTCCGACGGCCGCACCGGCCCCGGTGGCCTCAGCTTCTTCCGCGACGCCGACGGAGCCACTCGGGCGATCCTCGCAACCTTCCCCGCAGGAGGGGAGACCACCAACGGCGGTCGTTCGGCCTCGGTGCTCTTCGTCCGCTTCGATCCTGCCATGGCGCTCTCCACGGTGAAGTGACCGGTCGCTCCGGGGCACCACGCCGAGGGCCGTCGAGGCGCTCCGGTCGCCTCCGAGAGGCACCGCACGGCCGCACGCGACCCATCCCGAGCACCAGTAGGGTTCTTGAGCTATGGCGATCGAGAAGATCCTGGGCATCGAGACCGAGTACGGCATCGTGGTGCGCGGCCTCGCGGAGTCCAACCCCATCTCCGCCTCGTCCATGCTCATCAACGCCTACCTCGCATCGCTCGACCCTGCCCGTTCCGGGGCCCCGCGCGTCGGATGGGACTTCGAGGACGAGACCCCGGGCAACGACGCTCGCGAGGAGGCGGTGCGCATGTCGCTGGCCCCGGAGGTCGAGACGCACCTCGTGAACGCCGTGCTCACCAACGGAGCCCGGTACTACGTCGACCACGCCCATCCCGAGTACTCCGCTCCGGAGTGCGAGGACGCCCTGACCGCCATGCGGTACGACCGGGCGGGCGAGGAGATCCTGATCCGCTCGATGGCTGCCGCCGCGCCGCTCCTGCCGGACGGGCAGGAGATCGTCGTCTACAAGAACAACTCCGATGGCAAGGGCAACAGCTACGGCTGCCACGAGAACTACCTGATGAGCCGAAGGGTGCCCTTCGGCCAGATCGTCGCCCACGCGACCACGCACCTCGTGAGTCGACAGATCTTCACCGGGTCCGGCAAGGTCGGCTCGGAGGCACCCGGATCCCGCACCGACGAGGTTCCCTTCCAGATCACCCAACGAGCGGACTTCTTCGAGGAGGAGGTCGGCCTCGAGACCACCCTCAAGCGACCGATCATCAACACCCGCGACGAGCCCCACGCCGACGCACAGAAGTACCGGCGTCTGCACGTGATCGCCGGCGACGCCAACATGAGCGAGGTCGCCACCTTCCTGAAGCTCGGCACCACCGCGATCCTGCTGTCGATGATCGAGGATGGCGCCGCGGGGGAGCCGTTGGCGCTGGCGGCACCCGTGGCGGCCATGCACGCCGTGTCCCGGGACCTCGGCCTCGCGGAGGTGCTCCCGCTCGCGGATGGCTCCTCGGCCACCGCGCTGGAGCTGCAGTGGGAGCTCCATTCCCGGGCCCTGCGATGGGCCGAGGCGCACGGACTCGAGTCCGTGGGCGGCGAGGAGGTCGGTCAGGCGGTGCTCTCAGAGTGGGAGCAGGTGCTCAGCGGCCTCGATCGCGATCCGATGTCGGTGGCCGATCGCCTCGACTGGGTGGCGAAGTACCGGTTGATGGATGCCTACCGCGACCGTCACGGCCTCGAGTGGACCGATGCCAGGCTTCGCGCCATGGACCTCCAGTACCACGACCTTCGGCCATCGAGCGGGCTCGCACACCGCGTCGGGCTCCGGCGGCTGTGCCCCGAGACCGAGGTGCTCGATGCCGTCGCCTCCCCACCCCCCGGAACACGCGCCTACTTCCGGGGGCGGTGCCTCGAGCGGTTCTCCAGCTCCATCGTCGCCGCGAACTGGGATTCCATCGTGTTCGACACCGGAGCCAGCACGCTCCAGCGCGTGCCGATGCTGGAGCCCCTCAAGGGCACCGAGGAGCACGTGGGACGGCTCCTCGACGAGGCGACGTCGGCTGCCGATCTGCTCAGCAGGCTCGGTCGTTGACCGCGGACGAGAGCGACGTCGGGGTACGGTGGAGTCGATCGCAGGGACGGTTCCTCCTGGGAGCCTTCCCTCGGGAGGTACGAGATGGCAGAGAGAGAGCTGAAGAAGAAGCCTGCGCCGCAGCGCAACGACACGGTCGTCGAAGAGGCTCCTTCCTCGAGCGAGGCGGGCGAGAAGCTGAAGGCCGAGATGGACGAGCTCCTCGACGAGATCGACGACGTCCTCGAGACCAACGCGGAGGACTTCGTGAAGTCCTACATCCAGAAGGGCGGCGAGTAGCCGCAGCGCACGCTCACGCACCGAGTCGGCGCCGAGCTCCGGTAGCCTGCCGCCTGTGACCCTTCCGCTCTATCCCCCGCACGAGGACCCGGGCCCGGACTTCGCCGCCCTGGCACGAAGAGCCGGGCTGGTTCCGGTGCCGCATGCCGGAAGCCTCGACGGCCACCCCGGCGTCCCCCATGGCACGACCTGCGTCGCGCTGCGCTACGCCGAGGGCGTGGTGATGGCAGGCGACCGGCGTGCCACATCGGGCAACTTCATCAGCCACCGGAGCATCGAGAAGGTCTTCCCCGCCGATCGCCACAGCGGCGTCGCCATCGCCGGTGCCGCCGGGCCCGCCGTGGAGATGGTCCGGCTCTTCCAGTTGCAGCTCGAGCACTACGAGAAGGTGGAAGGTGCCCCTCTCAGCCTCGAGGGCAAGGCGAACCAGCTCTCGCAGATGGTTCGGAACCACCTACCCGCGGCGCTCTCCGGCCTGGCGGTGGTGCCGCTGTTCGCCGGCTTCGACCGCGCGCGGGCCACGGGACGGCTCTTCCAGTACGACCTGACCGGCGGTCGCTACGAGGAGCACGACCACGCGGCGACGGGCTCCGGTCAGATGCAGGCGACCACCGTCATCAAGTTGGGCTGGCGCCCGGAGATGAGCGTCGATGCGGCCATCGACCTCACCTTGCGCTCGCTCCTCGAGGCCGCCGACGAGGACTCCGCCACGGGCGGTCCGGACATGCTGCGCAGGATCTTCCCCGTCGTGGCGACCATCAGCGTCGACGGCTTCCAGCGGATCGCCGACGACGACCTCGAACGTCGGTACGAGGAGATGTTCGACCAGATCGCCGTCGAACGTGGCGGCACGGACCCCTCGCCGGAGGCTCGGCCATGACCATGCCCCCGCCCTACGCCCCCCGGCCACCCGCCCCTGCAGAGGGAATGGCCCTGTCCTCGCCGGAGGCTCGGCCATGACCATGCCCCCGCCCTACGCCCCCCGGCCACCCGCCCCTGCAGAGGGAATGGCCCTGTCCTCGCCGGAGGCTCGGCCATGACCATGCCGTTCTATGTGGCGCCGGAGCAGATGATGAAGGACCGCGCGGACTACGCGCGGAAGGGCATCGCCCGGGGCCGCTCGCTGGTGGCCTGCACCTCGGCCGAGGGGATCGTGCTCTGCGCCGAGAACCCCTCCCGGATGCTGCGCAAGATCTCCGAGATCTACGACCGCATCGCCTTCGCCGGGGTGGGGAAGTACAACGAGTTCGACCAGCTCCGCATCGCCGGTGTCCGCCACGCCGACCTCAAGGGCTTCGCCTTCAGCCGCGAGGACGTCGACGCGCGCGGCCTCGCCAACGCGTACGCCCAGATCCTGGGCAACGTCTTCACGCACGAGATGAAGCCGATGGAGGTCGAGATCCTCGTCTGCGAGGTGGGCCACGAGCCCACCGGCGACCAGATGTTCCACATCCTCTACGACGGGACCATGGTCGACGAGAGCGGCTGGTGCGTGCTGGGCGGCGAGGCCGACGCCATCGGTGAGCGGATGGCTGCCGCGTGGAGCGAGGGCGGCGGCGAGGCCGCGGCGGTGAGCGCCGCGGTGGGCGCCCTCGCCGGGCCGGATCGGACGCTTCCCGCCGAGGAGCTCGAGGTGGCGGTGCTGCGTCGCGACGGGGAGCGCCGGTGCTTCACCCGCCTCGAGGACGCCACCGTGGCCGACTACCTGCAGGCCGGGTGAACGGGCGTGCAGCGACGAAGTGTCGTTGCACGCCAGCCGCCCGCCGGTAGCTTTGGCCGTGGATGGAACGACGGATCTACGGCCTCGAGAACGAGTACGGCGTCACCTGCACGCTGCGCGGGCAGCGGCGCCTCAGCCCCGACGAGG
Organism: uncultured Microthrixaceae bacterium; assembly: GCA_964420125.1. Classification (GTDB taxonomy): domain Bacteria; phylum Actinomycetota; class Acidimicrobiia; order Acidimicrobiales; family Microtrichaceae; genus CAYQQQ01. Next base: position 105,040 of record CAYQQQ010000007.1, on the reverse strand, counting down.
TGGCTCGCTACCTGTTCCGCCGGGTGGTGTCGTGGGGCCGGTCCTCCAACGTCTTCCTCGCCAACGGCGCCCGGCTCTACCTCGACGTGGGGTCCCACCCCGAGTACGCCACCCCGGAGTGCGATCTCCTCCACGACCTCATCGCCCACGACAAGGCGGGGGAGTGGATACTGAGCCAGCTGCTCGAGTCCGCCGAGCAGCGCCTCGCCGAGGAGGGCATCCGGGGTGACATCTACCTCTTCCGCAACAACACCGACTCGGCGGGCAACAGCTACGGCTGCCACGAGAACTACCTCACCAGCCGCGGCGACGAGCTCGTGCGGTACTCCGAGGTGCTCATCCCCTTCCTCGTGACCCGGCAGATCTACGCCGGGGCGGGCAAGGTGCTCCACACCGCGCGCGGGGCCCAGTTCTCGATCAGCCAGCGTGCCGAGCACATCTGGGAGGGCGTGTCCTCGGCAACGACCCGATCACGCCCGATCATCAACACGCGCGACGAACCCCACGCCGATTCCGACCGATTCCGCCGTCTGCACGTGATCGTCGGCGATTCCAACATGAGCGAGTACGCCACCTTCCTGAAGGTCGGTGCCTGCTCCCTCGTGCTGCGCATGCTCGAGGATCCGGGCGTCGTGCTGAGGGACATGACGTTGGAGAACCCCATCCGCGCCATCCGCGAGATCAGCCACGACGTCACCCTGACCCGAGCTGTCCGGCTGGCCAACGGGCGGGAGCTGACTGCGTTCGAGATCCAGGGAGAGTACCTCCGACGCGCACAGCGCTACGCCGACAACCACGAGCTCGCGCCCCAGGAGAAGCAGGCGCTGGGGATGTGGGAGCACGTCATGGTCGGCCTCGAGCGGGATCCGATGTCGATGCACCGCGAGATCGACTGGGTCACCAAGCTCCGGTTGGTCGAGGCGTACCGAGCGCGCCACGACCTGGACCTCGGTGACCCGCGGGTGGCGCTGCTCGACCTGCAGTACCACGACATCCGGCGGGACCGCAGCGTGTTCTACAAGCTCCAGAAGGCGGACCGGGTCGAACGCATCGTCACCGACCAGGACATCGAAGAGGCGATCGACACACCTCCGCAGACCACGCGTGCACGCCTACGAGGGGAGTTCATCCGCCGGGCGAAGGAGCGCAAGCGCGACTACACCGTCGATTGGGTCCACCTCAAGCTCAACGACCAGGCCCAACGCACCGTGCTGTGCAAGGACCCCTTCCGCTCCCAGGACGACCGGGTCGACCGGCTGATCGACTCTCTCTGACCGGTGCCGACCTACCAGACGGCGATCGTGCGCGAGATCCTCGCCGAGCGTTCCGGCCTCCAGCGCGTGCGGGTCGAGATGTCCGACGGGAGCGACGCCAGGGCGTATGCGCTCACCCGGCTCGTCGGCACCGTCGACGTGGACGACGAGGTGATCTGCAACACCACCGCGGTCGACAGAGGCCTGGGAACCGGCGGGTGGCACGTGGTGCACTGGAACCTGGCGCGCACGGAGCTGCGACTTCCCGGCCCCGAGCACATCATGAAGCTGCGCTACACCAGCCTCCAGAGCGATGCAGGGACGTCCGAGCTCGCTCACCCGGAGGCGGCTGACGCTGCCCTCGACGGCATCCCGGTGGTCGCCTGCTCCGTGCACTCGCAGGTCGCGATGGTGGCGCTCGGCTTCGCCGCCGCCGCTCCCCGACGGCGGCTGGCCTACGTCATGACCGATGGCGCTGCGCTCCCGCTGGCGCTCTCCGACCTGGTCGCCGAGCTCGTCGAGCGCGAGCTGCTGGCGGCGACCGTGACGAGCGGGCACGCCTTCGGCGGCGACCTCGAGGCGGTCTCGCTGCCGTCGGCGCTCGGCCTCGCCCGTCACGTCGCCGATGCCGACGCGGTGGTGGTCGGGATGGGACCCGGCGTCGTGGGTACCGGCACCGACTTCGGCACGACCGCCGTGGAGGTCGCCTCGGTGATGGACGTGGCCGAGCGGCGCGGGGGGCGTCCCGTGCTGTGCGTTCGGGCCAGCGAGGGGGACCCTCGGTCCCGGCACCGTGGGGTGTCGCACCACGTCCGCTCCATCCTCGAGCTCACCCACGTCGTGCCCCTCGTCGCCGCCCACCCACCCGAGGTGCTCGGCCTCGCCGGTGTCTCGCCGATCGAGCTCGATCACCCCCCAGATGCCTCGGTGTTGCTCCACCGGGCGGGCATCCGGGTCACCACCATGGGACGCGCCCACGACGAGGACCCGTTGTTCTTCGCTGCCGCGACCGCAGCAGGGGCACTGGCAGGGCAGCTGTGCTCCCAGCGCCTGCCCGACGATCCCGGCACCGGGTAGCCACGGGTCTCCCGGGTCGAGCCCGGCGCTACTGTCGTGGCCAGTGGACACCAAGTTCGAGCGCCTCCTCAACCTGGCCGCCCTCCTCGAGTCGAACCCGTCGCCCTTGACTGCGGCGGAGATCCGCACCCGCATCGGCACCTATGCCGAGAGCGACGCAGCGTTCCGCCGCACGTTCGAACGCGACAAGGCCGACCTGGTGGACATGGGCATTCCCCTGCGCTCCGTCAGCGGGTCCGGGCCGTCCGGCGACACCACCGGCTACACCGTCGACCGCAGCGTCGCCGACCCGGGCCTCACGCCGGCGGAGCTGGCCGCACTGCGCGCCGCCGCCACGCGGCTCGCGTTGCGAGGTGCGGAGCTCGACCCCGCCGAGGAGCTACGTGACGCGCTGCGCAAGCTCGGAGGACTCCTCGGGGAGCCGGTCGCCTCCACCACGGCGGAGATCCACCTCGACCACGTGGTCACCCGGGTGTTCGAAGCCATCAGCGAGGGCCGCTCCACCCGCTTCACCCACCTGGGACGGGACCGCCACGTGATCCCCCGGAGGCTTGTGCTGCGCGGCGGGCACTGGTACGCCGCCACCTTCGACCTGGACCGGGCTGCACCGAGGAACTTCCGGCTCGACCGGATCACGGGCCCCGTCGAGCTCGCCGAGGAGGTCCCGGACCACCTCGATGTCCGGGTGGAGCAGCTGCGGGTGCGGCCCTGGGAGCTCGGCACGGGCGATGCGGAGCCGGTGCGGGTGCTCCTCGACCCGGAGGTCGCTCCGCTCGCCTTCGCCGACGGCCCCGGCGTCGAGGTCGTGCAGGAACGTGCAGACGGCTCCGTGGAGGTGCGCCTCCAGGTGCGCAACGCCACCGGCCTGTGGCACTGGCTCTCGGGGTTCCTCGACCGAGCCGAGCTGCTCGACCCGCCCGAGTTGCGCAGGCGTTGGATCGAGCACCTCCTCGAGCTCGCCGGCGGGGCCGGCTGATGGCTGCCCGCACCACGCGCGAACGGGTGGAGACCATGTTGGCGGTGCTGCCCTGGTTGGGTTCCCGGGAGGGTGCCACCGTGCAGGAGATCTGCGACCGGTTCGGCACCGATCCGGACACGCTGCGCGCAGATCTGACGTCCGTCTTCCTGAACGTGGAGCCGGCGATCGGCCCCGATCACATGATCGACGTCGACATCGACGGCGACTGGGTCTCCGTGGTGCTGGCGGACTACTTCCGCCGTCCACCGCGGCTCGACCACAACGAGGCCCTGCTGCTCCTGGCGGCGGGGATCGCTCTGCAGCACGACGAGCGACTTCGCGATGTCCTGCCCGGTGCGGTCGCGAAGCTCGCCGACTCGCTCGGTGCCGGTGCGGCCGATGCGTTGGAGGTGGACCTCGGCCCCGCTGATCCCGCAGTGCTGGTCGAGCTGGAGCGGGCAGTCTCGCTGCGCCGACGCGTCGAGATGTCCCACTTCAGCTGGGGTCGGGACCAGCTGGTCTCCCGGGTGGTCGATCCCTGGGCGTTGCGGAGCATCGACGGGCACTGGTACCTCACCGGCTGGTGCCACCTTCGTGGCGCACCACGTCACTTCCGGATCGACCGGGTGCAGCACCTCGCACCCGTCGGCGAGGTCGCGGCCTTCGAGGTCCCGGAAGTGCTGGGCGATCCGGCCCACCCCCGCGGCGACGGGATGCTGGTGGAGCTCCGAGTGCCCGCCGACGACAGCTGGATGCTGGAAGCCGACCCGGTCGAATCGTGGAGCGAGGAGGGCGACGTGGTCGTGGTGCGCCTACGGGCGATGACCGACGCGTACCTCGATCGGCTCCTGTTGCGACTGGGTGCCGCAACATCTGCCGTCGAGCTCGACACGGTGAGGCAGCTCGATTCCCGTCGACAGCACGCGGCGAAGGCCATGCTCCGACGGCACCGCGTTGACGGGTTCGATCCCGAATCGCCGGTACGCTCCACGGGATGACCACCAGCGAGCCTGCACCTCCCGGCGAGCCGGATCTGACCAGCACAGACGATCCCGAGCCCGAGGGCCCGTCGGCTGCGCCGGCACCGGTCGCCGTTCCATTCGTGAGCCGCAGAGGTGCCCGTCGCGGAGAGGTGTCGCCGCTGCGCAACGCTGTGGAGTGGGTGCTGGTCATCGCAGGGGCCGTGCTGATCGCCCTGCTGGTGCGCAACTTCGTCGTGCAGTCGTTCCGGATCCCCAGCGGGTCGATGGAGCCAACCTTGGCAGTCGGGGATCGCGTCTTGGTGAACCGGCTCAGCTACCGGCTCCACGACATCAACCGCGGCGACGTCATCGTCTTCAAGCGCCCGGAGACGGCTCCCGCCGCTCCGGGAGACCCCGAGGACCTCATCAAGCGCGTGATCGGCCTGCCCGGCGACACCGTCGTCGCCCGCGAGGGCATCGTCTACGTCAACGATCGACCGCTCGAGGAGCCCTACCTGCCCGTCGGCACCAGCACCGCCAACCTGGACGACCCCGTCACCGTCCCCGAGGGCGAGGTCTTCGTGATGGGCGACAACCGCGACAACAGCTCGGACAGCCGCTTCATCGGCACCATACCGGTCGACTCCGTGGTGGGCCGCGCCTTCGCCGTCATCTGGCCGCTGTCGCGCTGGTCGGGTCTCTGAGCCCACTCCTGTGCACCCGCTGCGGCTCCTGGGGCCCTCGGCGGCGAGCTGTCCGGATCGTGGAGCACACCCGTGCCCGGAGATTCGCGGACCGAAAGGTCAACCCCGCAGGGGGCACGGCCGAAAGAGAGAAGGAGACCACAACGGGAGGCCTCGAGATGGCACTGATTCGAGCAACGTGTAGCGACTGCGGCGACGTCGAGCTGCGGTCCCGCGACCTTCGGGTGCGGATGTGCAGGGAGGACGGATCCTCCACCTACCTGTTCCGATGCCCGGTGTGCCGGATGATCGAGGTCCGACCGGCCGAGGCGCACGTCGTCGATGTGCTCCTGGCCGCAGGGGTCCACTGCACCGAGTGGTCGCTGCCCGCCGAGCTCCACGAGGCCCACCAGGGCGACTGCATCGATCACGACGACGTGCTCGACTTCCACGATCTGTTGAGCACCGCGGATTGGTTCGAGACCTTGGCGGCGATGACCGACCGCTGAGCAGCACCACTGGTCTCCCCTCGAAGAACCACGCCGGTGCCCCGGGTCTCCCGGGGCACCGGCGCGTTCGAGGACTCGTCGGCACGACGTTTACAGTGGCGGTATGGCTTCGGCCGCCCAGTTCGGCTTCATCCTGGAGAACATCGGTGGTGGCGAGATCGTCGTCATCGCCTTCCTCGCTCTGGTGGTGCTCGGCCCCGACCGCATCCCCGAGATGGCTCGGGGTGCAGGCCGGATGTTGCACAACCTCCGGAAGCTGACCTCCGAGTGGACCGGCGACATGCAGGACATCGTGAACGACCCTGCGATGCAGCCCATCCGAGAGCTGGGCGAGTTCGCGGTGCGTCCTCGACAGAAGCTGGCCCAGTACGCACTCGAGGCCGAGGCCGAGGAGCGCTCCAAGGCCGCGTCCGCCGACCCCGATGCTGCATCGGACGTCGAGAGCCCTTCCGCGGCCGATGCCGACGAGGCTCACCCGCCCGTCGACCGCTCGCCTGAACCCGCGGACCGGGCGACCGACGTCGGCGCCCCGGCCGCGGGCGGCGCAGACACCCCGGCACACGTCGAGGAGTCCGACCCGGCTCCGAGCACCCAGATCGCCGACGAGGAACGTTGACCGCCGGCCCCCGGTTCCTGAAGGGCGCGGAGCGCGACCCTGCCCAGATGTCGCTGGGCGACCACCTACGGGAGTTGCGTGGCCGGCTCTTCATCTGCCTCGCCACCGTGGCCGTCGCGCTGGTCCCCTCGTGGTTCCTCTACCCCTGGCTCGTCGACGTGCTCAACGCGCCGTACTGCAACGCGCAGCTCGCCCTCGATCCCGAGGCCACCTGCAAGTTCCTCGAGACCAACCTGCTCGACCCCTTCACCCTCCGGATGCGCATCGCTGGCTGGGGGGCGGTCATCTTGGCCATGCCGGTGATCCTCTGGCAGCTCTGGCGCTTCATCGCTCCCGGCCTCTACAAGAAGGAGCGCCGGTACGCCGTGGCGTTCGTCGCAGCGGGGATGGCGCTGTTCGCCCTCGGTGCGACCCTGGCCTACGTCACGCTCACCCGAGCGGCGCAGTTCCTGATCGGCATCGCCGGCAGCGAGGTGGAGGTCCGCGCCGGCATCGGCAACTTCACCCGCCTGGCGCTGTTGATGATGGTGGCGTTCGGTGTGGGGTTCCAGTTCCCCGTCGTGATGGTGGCGCTCCAGATGGTGGGAGTGGTGACCCCGCAGCGGCTCTGGTCGTGGTGGCGTCAGGCGCTGCTGCTCATCGTCGTGCTCGCTGCGGGGATCACTCCGTCGGGAGATCCCTTCAGCCTGTTCGCGCTCGCCATCCCCATGGCGTTCCTGTACGGCATCAGCATCCTGATCGGCCTCGGCCTGCAGCGCCGGCGCAACCGTCGGGAGGCCCGCCAGGCGGCTGCGGTCGACGAGACGACCGACGGCGCCATCGACGGGACGAGCGGGGAGGTGGTGGCCACCGCCGCCGGGGATGCTCCTCTCGGTGCGCCGACTCCGAGGGACGAGGGCCTCGGCGAGACCCTGCGTCCGGAGGGCGAGGGCCCGTCCTGAGCGGCTCCACCCCGTTCGACCACGGCTTCGAGCTGGACCGCTTCCAGCACGAAGCGGCCATGGCCGTCTCCGAGGGACGAAACGTCCTGGTGTCGGCGCCCACTGGTTCGGGCAAGACGGTGGTGGGGGAGATGGCGGTGCGCGACGCGCTCGCCGGTGGAGGCCGGGTGTTCTACACGACGCCCGTGAAGGCCCTGTCGAACCAGAAGTTCAACGACCTGCGCACCGTGCTGGGCGATCCCAGCGTCGGACTCCTCACCGGGGACCACGCCATCCACCCCGGCGCGCCGGTGGTGGTGATGACGACCGAGGTGCTCCGCAACATGCTCTACGCCCGCTCCGAGGCGTTGGACGGCCTGCAGTGGGTGGTCCTCGACGAAGTGCACTTCCTGCAGGACACCTATCGCGGCCCCGTGTGGGAGGAGGTCCTGATCCACGCTCCGCTCGGCGTGCGGTTCGTGTGCCTCTCGGCGACGGTGTCCAACGCCGAGGAGCTCGGGGAGTGGATCCGTGCCCTGCGAGGTCCGACCACCGTGGTCATCGAGCATCGCCGTCCCGTGGAGCTGGACTGCCTCTACCTCGTGGATGATCGGCATGCCACCCGGGCGCACCTCCTGCCGCTGCTCGTCGAAGGCCGACCCAACCCGCGGGGCCAGCGCTTCGATGCCGACCTCGGCACCCGATCCGGTGGCGGGAGCCGCGGTCGTCCACGGCGGCGCTTCCGAACCCCTCGGCGGCTCGAGGTGCTGGAGCGGCTGAGGGAAGAGGACCTCCTCCCGTCGATCGTGTTCATCTTCAGCCGGGCCGGATGCGAGGACGCCGTCGCCAGCTGTCGAGAGGCGGGTCTGCGCCTCACCGACGGCGACGAGGCCGCACGGATCCGGGAGATCGCCGATCGCCATGGACTGGTCCTGCGTGACGCCGACCTGGACGTGCTGGGGTTCGACCTGTGGCGGGAGACCCTGGCCATGGGGTTGGCCGCCCATCACGCGGGGATGGTCCCCGCCTTCCGCGAGGCAGTCGAGGAGTGCTTCGTGCAGGGACTCGTGAAGGCGGTGTTCGCCACCGAGACCCTGGCGCTGGGCATCAACATGCCGGCGCGCTCGGTGGTGATCGAGCGGCTCACCAAGTTCACCGGCGAGGGCCACGACATGCTGACACCCGCGCAGTTCACCCAGCTCACGGGTCGAGCCGGACGACGCGGCATCGACGAGCACGGTGCCGCTGTGGTGCTGTGGAACCCGTTCGTGCCGTTCCAGCGCGTCGCCGAGCTGGCGGCCAGTCGTGAGTTCACCCTCCAGTCGGCCTTCCGACCCAGCTACAACATGGCCGTCAACCTCATCGAGCGCAACGATCGGGAGCATGCCCAGCGCGTGCTGGCGCGCTCGTTCGCCCAGTTCCAGACCGACCGCTCGCTCACCACGCTGCGCGAGCGCGCCGAACGAGCTCGCGTCGAGCTGCACGAGCTCGACGCAGCGCCCGCCAGTGCTGCGGTCCCTGCGGCGTCGCTCGAGGAGTACCGACGTCTCGTCGCCGAGCTGCGTGCGGCAGCCCGGCCACCAGGCAGCACCACCACCGAACGGGAGGCGGCGATCGCCGCTCTGCGCCCGGGGGATGTGGTGCAGCTGCCGGGGCAGGACGCCCCCGAGCTCGCGGTGGTGCTCTCGGTGGCACAGCGGCGGGGCACGAGAGCCGAGCTCGTCACCTCGAAGGGACGTGTGCGCCGGCTGGACCCCTCACGCCCCGCTCCGACGGTGCGCGCCGTGGGGAAGGTCGATCTGCCCGTCCCCTACACGCCCCGGGATCCGGCGTTCCGGCGCCAGGCCGCGGCGCGCCTGCGACGCCTCAACCCCCGCAAGTTGCGGCTCGGCGCCCAGAGGGCCGAAGGGAAGCGCCTCACGGAGCTGAAGGACCTCGTGGCGGCTCACCCCGTCCATGCACGCGAGGACCGAGAGGACCTTCTGCGACAGGCCCGGGCGCGCACTCGCATCCTGGGGGAGCTCGCCCGCACCGAGGCCCAGCTGGATCGGCGAGGGACCGACCTCGTCGCCCGCTTCGATCGCGTAGTGGAGGTGCTGGCGCGGTTCGATCACGTCGAGGGCTGGACGCTCACCGGGTCCGGGCGACGACTCCGCCGCATCTACCACGAGTGCGACCTGCTCGTGTCGCTGCTGGTGGACGCGTCGCTGCTGGACGGCCTCGATGCCGCCGGTGTCGCCGCTGTGGTCTCTTGCGTGACCCACGAGCATCGCAGCGCCGACCCACCGCCCCCCCCGTCGCTGCCCACACCGCTCCTCCAGGACCGGTTCGCGCAGCTGGTCGCGCTGAGTCGAGAGCTCCACGACGTGGAGCGCTCGGCGGGTCTGGGGGAGACGCGTGCGCCGTCCGCCGGCTTCGCCACCGCCGCGCACCGCTGGGTCTCGGGATACCCGCTGGAGCAGGTGCTCGAGGAGGAGATGAGCGGCGGCGACTTCGTGCGAAACGCCAGGTCGCTCACCGACCTGCTGCGCCAGCTCCGCGACGTGGTTCCCGGTGAGGCGGGGAGGGCATGCGGTCGAGCCGCCGAGCTGCTGCGGCGCGACGTGGTCGAAGCCGGTGGGGGACCGCTGTGACGGCCCGGCGGGGCCGGGACTGGGGGGAGCCGGGAGTCCTGCCACCCGGGGCGCCCGTGGTCGCAGACGACCACATGCTGGTGCAGGTGGTGAGCTCGGACCCGCCGCCAGCGGTCGTCGGCCTCGTCGGCGGTGACCTGCACCGGACGCTCGGCTCGCCCCACCGGCGTGCCGAGGACCTCCGAGCCAACGGTGGAACGCTGTTGAGCATCGACTTCGGCACGGCACGGCTGACCCGCCCCGACGGCAGGACGGAGGATCACCGCTTCGCCGCTCACCTGGTGGCGCGCACCGGCCGGGGACCTCGCTTCGCCCGACACACCTTCGTCGCCATGAACGCGGCCTTCACCGGACCCGACAACCTCGGACCTCGGGCCCACCCCGGTGACGGCGTGCTCGACCTGCTCGAAGGATCGCTCGGGTGGTGGGATCTCGTGCGCTCCGGTCGACGTCGCCGCAGCGGCACGCACGTGCCCCACCCCGGACTGGTGCAGCAGCGCAGTCGGCGGACCAGCCGCACCTTCCCCGACGGAGCCCGGGTGGCCCTCGACGGCGTGGACCTGGGCATCGCCCGGCAGGTCGAGATCGGGGTCGCGCCTGACGCCGTCGTGATCCTCATCTGAGCCCATCCCGAACCCGAGCCCGATTCACGAATCGGTGAAAATAGTCATTCTGCCCAGCGCGTGGTGTGACATTTGTCAGTACTGTCGTCCCTCATGGATGCGTGGCTGTTGAGGGAATCACCGGGCGAGTACGAGTGGGGGTCGGTACCGGACCCGGATCCGGGTCCGAACCAAGTGCGCGTGAGGGTGAAGGCGTCCGCGGTCAACCACATGGACCTGTGGCTGACCACCGGGATGCCCAAGCCCCCTGCGTTCCCACACGTACCTGGAAACGACGTGGCCGGCGTGGTCGAGTCGGTCGGCGAGGAGGTGACGGACTGGGACGTGGGCGACGAAGTGGTGATCAACACGGCGCTCGTGCCTGCCGAGGCGCTCAAACGGGGGCTCGACTCCGTGCTGCACCCCCAGATGCGCCTGCTCGGTGAGCACTCCTGGGGAGGGCACGGCACGTACTGCGTCGTCGACGCCCACCAGCTGGCGGCGAAGCCCACCGGTCGGAGCTGGGCCGAGACGGCCTCCTACCCCGTCTGCCTCACCACGGCCTGGCGGCTGCTGCGGCGGGCCCACATCGAGTCGGGGGACACGGTGCTCATCACCGGGATCGGCGGCGGCGTCGCGACGTCGGCCATGATGCTGGCGATGCACATGGGGGCGTCGGTGTTCGTGACCTCACGTGACGAGCACAAGCGTGAGCGGGCGATCCGCCTCGGAGCCGAGGGCGCCTTCGACTCCAACGAGCCGTACCCCATCACCGCCGACATCGTGGTCGACAGCATCGGCCCGGCCACCTGGGAGTACTCCCTGCGCACGCTGCGCCACGGCGGTCGCATGTGCGTGTGCGGCGGCACCACCGGACCGAAGGTGGAGCTCAACCTCCCACGGCTGTTCTTCAAGCAGCTCGACATCATCGGGGCCAGCTGCGGCAGCCAAGAGGAGTTCCAGCACGTCACCGACCTCATGTCCGAAGGACTGCCGGTGGTGATCGACGAGATCCTCCCGCTGTCGGAGTACCCGAGGGCCATCGCCAGGATGCGTCGAGCAGACCAGTTCGGCAAGGTCGTCCTGGAGCACGACTGACCCTCGTCCGCCTGGCACGTGCCGACCGCTCACTCGACGGCCGGCACGTGCCGGCGGGGTGGGCCGCGGGGCGGCGACCCGATGCCGCCACCACGCGCCGCTACCGTGGAGGCCGGTGACCACCACGCCGCGCGACACCGACGCTCTCCTTCCTGACCAGCTGAAGGCTGTCGCCATGGCGGAGGTCGACCGCCTGGCACCTCGTCTGATCGAGGTCTCCCACGACATCTGGGAGCACCCGGAGCTGTGCTTCGAGGAGCACCATGCCTGCGACGTGCTCTGCAGCGTCCTCGAGCAGGCCGGCCTGCAGCCCCGACGACCCGCGTTCGGTCTCGACACCGCCTTCGTCGCCAGCGCGGGCAGCGAGGGCCCCGAGGTCGGCGTGCTGCTCGAGTACGACGCGCTGCCGGGGGTCGGTCACGCCTGCGGTCACAACGTCATCGCCGCCGCCGGCCTCGGCGCCGGGCTCGCCGCCGCCTCCGTGGCGGAGGTGGCGAGGGGGCGCGTCCGCATCCTGGGCACGCCCGCAGAGGAAGGGGGCGGCGGGAAGGTGCTCATGCAACGGGAGGGTGCGTTCGAAGGACTCGCAGCGGCGATGATGGTGCACCCGGCCGACCGCGACCTGCCCACGATGGCCTGCATCGCGGTCCAGCGGCTCGCCGTCGAGTACCAGGGCCGGGCCTCCCATGCCGCGGCGGCCCCGCACCTGGGGCGCAACGCGCTCGACGCGGCCGTGCTCGGCTACCTCAACGTGGCGGCCCTCCGCCAGCACATCCGTCCCGAGGAGCGGGTGCACGGCATCTTCACCGATGCGGGCGAGCAGCCGAACGTCGTTCCCCGCCACGCTGCCGCCGAGTGGTACGTGCGTGCCGCCGACCTCGAGGCGCTCGCCCTCCTGGAAGAGCGCGTGTTGCGTGCCCTCCAGGCGGGGGCCGACGCCGCTGGGTGCGAGATGACCCATCGCTGGCACGACCCGGCCTACGCCGACATGATCGACGATGCCCGCCTCCTCTCCCTCTACGAGGCCAACGCGGCCGTCGTGGGCCGAACGAGCGAGGATCCGTCCCACGACGGGCCCGTGATCGGGAGCACCGACATGGGCAACGTGAGCCACGAGGTGCCCGCCATCCATCCCATGATCGCCGTCGCCCCACGCGGGGTGGCCATCCACACCGCGGAGTTCGCTCGTCACGCCCGCGGCCCCGGTGGGGACGACGCGATCCTCGATGCGGCGAAGGCGATGGCGTGCACCGTGGTCGACGTGTGGGGCGCCCCGACCTGATCGGCACCGCAGCCGGCCCGGGTGCATCCCATGGGGGATCGAGGTCTCGCTCCCGCACCGGTCGTGCGAGGCCTCCCGGTCCCGTCCCACGCAGGAGCCCACCACTAGTGTGAGCCAGGTGATGTCGGTCTCCGCCAGTGCTGCTCCCTGCTACGTCGAGGAGTCCTTCACCGAGGACGAGCGCAACGTGCTGCGGCGCTACTTCACCAACCTCGACGGGCCGGTCTTCGCTCTCGTCAACCTTCCGGAGGTGGTCAAGGGCGCGCTCTTCGCCCGCTACTCCCGTTCGGCCAAGTCGCTGCGCCGGCTGTTCCTCGACGAGTTCGTGGGAGAGCTCGACACCGCAGGCGACGAGTCCGTCGACGCCACCATCGGCCTCGAACGGGCAGAGGCGCTCTACGACAGGGTCTTCTTCGAGTACGGCGACGACAGCGTGGCCCAGCTCGGGGGAGTGCACCTGGCCTGTGAGCAGTCCTCCAACCTGTTGACCAAGGTCCTCGAGTGGGGCCGACTGATGTCGTACCTGGAGCAGTCCACCCGCTACATCCCCTACGACGAGCGCCTGGGGGGGCGCTACCGCTACTTCCGGGACCCCGAGATCCTGGCCTCCAACCTCGGAGCTCGCTACGTGGCGGACATGGACCACCTCTTCGAGATCTACAGCGGGCTGGCGGAGCGCATGAGCGAGCACTTCCGCCTGCGGCACCCGAAGAGCGAGCACGACTCCGACTTCGTCTACCGCCAGGCCGTCCGGGCCAAGGCGTTCGACGCGGTCCGCGGGATCCTGCCTGCCGCCGCCCTCTCGAACGTGGGCATCTACGGGTCCGGCCAGGCCTTCGAGGCCCTCCTGCTGCGCATGCAGGCCCATCCGCTGCCCGAGGCCCGGACCTACTGCCGCCTGATGCTGGTCGAGCTGCGCAAGGTGATCCCCAGCTTCCTCAAGCGCGTCGACCTTCCGGACCGGGGCGCCGCCATCAGCGAGTACCAGGCTGCCAACCGCAAGGCGATGGAGACGCTCGCCTACGAGATCCTCGACGACGGCACCGCGTCGCCCCAGCAGTCCGGTGTGGAGCTGGTCGGCTTCGACCCCGATGGCGAGCTGAAGGTGGTGGCTGCGGCCCTCTACCCCTACACAGACCTGCCGGAGTCCCGTCTGATCGACAAGGTCCGCTCCATGTCCGTGGACGATCGTCTGTCCGTGCTGCGCACCTACGCCGGCGAGCGCGCCAATCGCCGCCACCGCCCCGGGCGAGCGCTGGAGCGAACCGACTACCGCTTCGACGTCCTCTCCGACTACGGCGCCTTCCGGGACCTCCAGCGCCACCGCATCGCCACGATCGAGTGGCAGGAGCTGGGTCCGCACCACGGCTACCTGTGCCCCCCGTCCATCACCGAGGCCGGGGGCGCCGAGCGCTACGAGGAGGCCATGACCACCTCGGAGGCGCTGTGGGAGGCCCTGGCAGGGCAGTTCCCGGAGCGGGCGTCCTATGCCGTGTCCCTGGCGCACCGGATCCGTTACGTCATGCAGTTCAACGCCCGGGAGGCCATGCACCTCCTGGAGCTCCGATCCTCGGTGCAGGGCCACCCCAGCTACCGGGCGGTGGCCCAGCAGATGCACCGCCTGATCGGCGAGCACGCCGGCCATCGGGCCATCGCTGCCCTGATGTCCTTCGTGGACCACACCGGTGGAGAGGACCTGGAGCGGTTGACCGCGGAGCGACGCGCCGAGGAGCGCCGGTCGGCGGCAACCAGCTGACGCCGTCGTTCCTGAGGTCGGGAGGTGGCCACCAGCGCCCGGCGCCGAGCCCGATCGTGCATGCCACGACGACCGAACTGGGCTTCGACGCCGCTATGGTCCGAATCTCCGGGCCAGCTGTCTATGATGCCCCCGGCCCTCCGCAGGACTACTCTGCGGCCGCTGACCGGCGGAACCGGTGCGACGGACGCCGATCCGGTCTCCGAGTGGCCGGTGGAGCGAACTCAGGCGAGCGACAGGACACATGGACGAACCAGATCTCGACCCCGAAGAACTCGACGAGGAGCTCGACGACCCTGAGATCGACGGGGAGCTCGACGAGGACCTCGAGGACCTCGACGGCGAGGTGCCCTTGGAGGCCGACGACGACGATGACGAGGTCGCGGCGGTGGACGGCGAGGAGGAAGCGGAGGAGGAGGCGGTCCCCGCCGCTCGCAAGCGCCCGCGCTCGGGTGAGGAGGAGGACGACGACGAGGACATCGATCCCGACGACGTGGAAGCCGACCTCGACACGATCCTCAAGGACCGCATCGCCTCCGGTGACGACGAGGACGAGGAGGACGAGGTCGAGGACGTCACCGGTGACCCCGGGGACAGGGTGGCGGCCAAGGGGGCCGACGAGTTCGTCTGCCCCACCTGCTTCCTGATCGTGCATCCCCGGCAGTTCGGTCGGCTCGGGAAGCTGAGCTGTCCGGAAGGCTACGACCCGTGCGGGGCGATCACGAAGGTCGAGGCCCAGCTCAAGAAGGCTCGAAGGGCCCCGGCGGGCTGAGCGATGGCTGACTCCGTGCCTGAGGATCCTCATGGCTCCCTGATGGGGGAGCTGCTCGGCGTCGTACCCAGGTTCCTCGACCGCACGCAGCGCCAGGTCGCCTTCTCGGCCCGCACGCTCGCCCACCTGCCGTGCCTCGGACGGCTGCTCCGTCCACCGTCGCAGGGCCCAGACGTCCCGGCTCACGAGGCTCCCCAGGCTGCAGACGTCCTCTCCGTGCTCACCACCGCAGAGGAGCCGGCTGCGGCACCTTCGGTGGCAGCCGTCGAGGACGTGGCCTCCGGGCCCGTTCCCGAGGTGGACTCCCTGCCCATCCCCGGCTACGAGAGCCTGGCTGCATCACAGGTCATCCCGAGGCTGACGGCCCTCACGCCCGACGAGCTCCGAGCGGTCGGTGCCTACGAGCGCGCCACCCGCCGCCGCCAGACGATCCTGCACCGGGTCTCCCAACTCCTCGCTGCCTGAGGTGGAGCTTCCCGAGCCACGAGTGCCGCCCCAGGCGGTCACCGTCGTTGCGGTGAACGGCATCGATCACCCACGTCGTGAAGCCCTCGAGGCCCTGTGGGGGAGGGCGCAGACCTGGGCCAGGGCCCAGCGCGGCGGCCAGGAACTCCTCGACGACCTCGCCGGGGTTCGCAGCCCCGGGCAAGGTGAGGCTCCGCTGCACACGGATCAGGTGGCTCTCCTGGGCTCGACGCCGGCCGGCTTCCTGCGAGCGTCCTGGGAGCCGGCGACCCGTCGAGCTCGCCTCGACTCCCTCTTCGTGGTGCCCGAGCTCCGAGGCATCGGGATCGGCCACGAGCTGTTCAGCCACGCGGTCCGGGAGCTGCGACGCCTCGGCTGCGAGGGGTTGGATGCCGTGGCCCTGCCCGGTGACCGCGCCACCAAGAACTTCTTCGAGGCGCACGGGATGGTGACCCGTGCGCTGGTGGTGAACACGCGCCTCGAGGGCGGTGAGCACCGGTGGTGAGCGACGAGAGCCACGTGGCGGGCGCCCCGCGCCCCGAGCTCTGCGTCGGAGCGATCGTGCAGCGGACCAACGAGCTGCTGATGGTGCGCCGGGGGACCCCACCCGGGCGCGGCCTCTGGTCGCTGCCCGGCGG
Source organism: uncultured Microthrixaceae bacterium (assembly GCA_964420125.1). Lineage (GTDB taxonomy): Bacteria > Actinomycetota > Acidimicrobiia > Acidimicrobiales > Microtrichaceae > CAYQQQ01. The sequence goes on along the minus strand of CAYQQQ010000007.1, from coordinate 88,816 downwards.
CAGGGTGGAGCAGGGAGAGACGCTGGCAGAGGCTGCGCTGAGGGAGCTCGCCGAAGAGACCGGCCTGGAGGGAGTCTGCGGACCGATGGTCGGGTGGGTCGAGCGCATCGGGCCCGGCTGGCACTTCGTCATCCTCGACTTCGAGGTCGTCCTGCTGGGCGACGACGCGCCCACGGCGGGCGACGACGCAGCAGAGGCAGCCTGGGTGCCGGTGTGGGACGTCCCCGAGCTGCCGCTGGTCGACGGCCTGGCGGAGTTCCTCTCCGATCACGGGATCATCGACACCATCAGCTGATCGAGCCGCCCCGGGGGCGATGAGCCGCTCGGGCGAAGAGCCGAAGGGTCAGCCCGGCGGGGCGGAGTCAGCGACCCTTCCACTGGGGCGCGCGCTTCTCGGCGAACGCGGTGAGCCCCTCGGTGAAGTCCTCGGTGGTGAACATCTTGACGATGCCCTCCTGTGACACCCGCCAGCCGAGCTCGTCGGGCTGGTCGGTGGCCTCGATCATGATCTTGCGGCTCTCAGCGACCGCCAGCGGAGCGTTCTCGCAGATCTCGGATGCGAGCTGCAGCGCGGTTGCCAGCGCCTCACCCTCCTCGCAGAGGCGGTTCACCCACCCGAAGTGGTGGGCGCGCTCGGCGGGGAAGTCGAGGGTGCCGGTCAGGGCCAGCTCCATCGCCACGTTGCGGGGGATCTTCCGCGGAAGGCGGAAGAGGCCACCGGCGGCAGCGACGAGGTTGCGCTTCACCTCGGGGATGCCGAACCGCGCCGTGCGGCTGGCCACCACCATGTCGGCGGCGAGCACGAGCTCGGTGCCACCGGCCAGAGCTGGGCCGTCGACGGCGGCGATCACGGGTGTGGTCCGTTCGCGTTGCACGAACCCACCGAAGCCGCCCTTCGGCGTGGACATGCCGCCAGGGTCCACCGCCATCTGCTTCAGGTCGGCCCCTGCGCAGAAGATGTAGCCCTTGTCGGTCTTGGCGCCGGTGAGGATGCCCACCCACACCTCGGGATCGTCCTCGATCTGATCGATCGCCGCTTCGATGCCCTGTGCAACCTCGGTGTTCACCGCGTTGCGCGCATCGGGTCGGTTGATCGTGATGATCCCGACGTTCCCCTGCTTGTCGTACTCAACGGTCATGGAGGGGAACCTACTCAGACTTGACCGATCGGTCTAGTTCCCCCGGCCATCCGGGCGACCGGTACCGTGCGGGGATGTCTGCGACCTCCCCTCGTTCCCCGTCGACTCCGGCGATGGTGGTCTTCGACCTCGACGGGACGCTGGTGGACACCGACGACGCCCTCCTCGAGCCGTTCGAGCAGTTCGGCATCTCACGCGAGGAGGTGATCATGGGGTCCGCCGTGGCGGAGGAGTGCGAACGGCTGGGGGTCCCGATGGATGCCTATGTCGACGCCTACGACACCGCGGTCGCCGGGCCCTTCCCCGGAGTGGATGAGATGCTCGCCGGCATCGATCGCTGGGCGATCCTGTCGAACAAGCACCCCCGCAGCGCCATCGCCGAGCTCGACCGGCTGGGGTGGCACCCGGAGGTCGCGCTGTTCGCCGACGCGTTCGACTGGGCCCACAAGTCCCTGCGCCCCCTGCTGGACCTCCTCGGCCTCTCCGCCGAGGAGGTCGTGCTGGTGGGCGACAGCGACGGTGATCTGCGATGCGCGCAGGAGGTGGGCTGCCGCTTCGTCTGGGCGGGATGGAACCCGAGGGTGGAGCGCTCCAGGGCCGCAGGGCTGGTGGCCTTCCATCCGGCTGAGCTGCCGGACCTGATCGGGCCGCTCCGGGCGCTGGAACCTCCCGTGTGAGCGCGCTGCTCAGGCGTCCCCGCCACCTCCGGCACCTTGGCCGTCAGGGCCGCCAGAGGAGTCGCTGATGCTGTCCGACCCGCCTCCGCTCGGCTCCGTGCCGGCGTCGACGGGTCCCGTCCCGGCGACGTCGACGACGTCTGCGGGCAGCTCCTCGGGGGCCTGCTCCCCGGCCGGCATCTCCACGTCCTGCGAGAAGGTCTCGCCGACACCCTCGACGGGCGCCTCGACGGACTCCGGATCACGCCCGGCGACCTCGGCCTCGGCGCTGGTGACGACCTGTACCTGGCTGGGTTCCGATGCAGTCGGCGAGGCCTCCGTGGAGGGCGACGGTTGACGATCGCGCTCCTCGGCATCGGTCGTCCGAACAGCGTCGCCCTCCCGGTTCCCCGGCTTCGCCGCCGCGTCGTCGCTCACGACGTCGGACCCGGGCTTCGGCCCGGGCTCGGCCTTGGGCCCGCGCTCGGCCTTGGGCCCGCGCTCGGCCTTGGGCCCGCGCTCGCCCTTTCCGGCACCCTCGCTCCTGTTGTTCCGCCTCCGCCGACGTGCTGCGGCTGCCTCCTTCGGGTCGATGCCGAAGCCGGCCGCGATCTCGGGCAGCTTGTCCGCCACCCGGCGCACGGCCTCCAACAGGTCTTCGCTGGGCTCCGTCGGACGACCTGCCGGCGTGACCTGCGAACGCATCGGGGCGAACGCGAGGGCATCGAGCGCCGCGGCGTACAGCTCCTGGCGGGTCCGCTCGTTGAGTCCCTCGGAGACGGCCGCCACCAGCCTGGCGTTGAGCTCGGTCGGCACTGGAGCCCCCGCCTTCGGGGGTCGTGAGGAGATCCGCAGAGCGCGCACGAAGCGACCGGCGTCGAGGTTGGCCGCCATGTCCGCGACCCACAGCTGCTGCTCCTGGTCCACCCTGCGTGTCAAGCCCGCCGAGAGCTGATCTCGCAGCGCGCGTGCCTCCTCGTCCCTGGCGGCCCCGTCGGCGGCGACCACGACCGATCGGAGGTCCCGGAGGTCGAGCTCCTCGAGGTCCCTCAGGGCGGCTTCGGCCCGATCGCGCCACTCCGCGGCGCGCAGACGAGGCACCAGCTGCTCGGCCATGGCCACGACCTGGTCGACCGGGATCTCGGGTCGGTTCTCCTTGCGGGCCTGCTCGTTCTGCAGGCGAGCCTGGTCCCGCACCGCAGGAACTCCCCCTTGCAGCACCTGCTCCGCGATCGGGCGCTGCTCCTGGGGCACCTCGTCCAGCACGGCGTTGCGGTGTGCCCGTCCGGGTCGGAGACGCTTGGGCGCAGGTCGCTCCGGCACAGGTTCCGGCCGAGGCTCGCTGCGGCGGCGCTCCCGCGGCCCGTCGCGGCCCTCCTCGCCATCGCGGCGACGCCCGCCGCGACCGCGTCCCTTCGGGGCGAGCTGGGTGGTCACCAACGGTTCGTTCCGGCGCGAACCGATCACCTCGATCCTGTTCGCCTCCTGGCGTTTGGCCTTCGGCGCCTGGACTCCCACGATCTCGATGCCGTCGACGAGGAACTCGGCTTCGGCTCGGTAGACCGACCCGACGGCGGCCCCGGGCGGCAGCAGGTTGCCATCGAGATCGCCCTTGGGCTGCTTCGCTCCGGCGGCGCGCCAGGTCCACGTGCCATCGGGGCGTTCGCTGGTCAGCTCGATCTCGATGCGACTCGCCATAGGAGCACCCACGCTATCCGGCAGGCGGTGATGGCCCGAAACCGAACAGGGGCATTCGACCGCCCGACCGCGCCCGCTCCGAGTGGGTGGAACTGGTTACAGTTCCCGGGACGACGACGGCCCGGGCGGGCCGCGACATCGAGGGGTCGAGATGCGCATCGCCTACACCGAGGAGCAGGTCGCCCTGCGCGACGAGCTTCGCCAGTACTACGACGGGCTCCTGACCGATGAGATCCGCGAGGAGCTGCACCGTGAGATGGGCTGCGGACCCACCACTCGGGCCATGGTCAAGCAGATGGCGGTGGACGGCTGGTTGGGGATCGGGTGGCCGCAGGAGTACGGCGGTCGGGGACGTCCCCAGTTCGAGCAGTTCATCTTCTTCGACGAGTCGATGCGCTGCGGGGCACCGGTGCCGATGCTCACGATCAACACCGTCGGTCCGACGATCATGAAGTTCGGCACCGACGAGCAGAAGGCCGAGTTCCTCCCGCGCATCCTGGCGGGCGAGATCAGCTTCTGCATCGGCTACAGCGAAGCCGACGCCGGCACGGACCTGGCGTCGTTGCGAACCCGAGCCGTGCGAGACGGCGACGAGTACGTGATCAACGGCCGCAAGATGTGGACATCGCTCGCGTCCGACGCCGACTACTGCTGGTTGGCGGCACGCACGGACCCGGAGGTGGCCAAGCACAAGGGGATCTCGATCTTCATCGTCGACATGCGCACCCCCGGCATCGAGGTCAACCCCTTGCACCTGCTCTCCAGCCACGACATCAACGAGACCCTGTGGAGCGACGTGCGGGTGCCGGCCCGCAACCTCGTGGCCGGAGAGGGCCAGGGCTGGCAGCTCATCGTCAACCAGCTCAACCACGAGCGGGTGACCCTCTGCTCGCCGGGGCTGCTCGACCAGACCTACAGCGAGGTGCTGGAGTGGACCCGATCCACCCGCCTCCTCGACGGTCGTCGGGTGATCGACCAGGAGTGGGTCCAGCTGAACCTGGCGAAGGTCCACGCGGGGCTGGAGTTCCTGCGGCTCATCAACTGGAAGATGGCCTCCGCTGCCGAGCTCGACGTGGCGGACGCCAGCACGACGAAGGCCTTCGGCACCGAGTTCTACCTCGAGGCGTTCCGGCTGCTCATGGAGGTCATCGGCCCGCAGTCCTACCTCGAGCGGGAGTCGGTCGCATCGGTGCTGAGGGGCCGGCTGGAGCTGAACTTCCGATCGCTGCTGATCCTCACCTTCGGTGGGGGCACCAACGAGATCCAGCGCGACCTGATCGCCATGTTCGGGCTCGGCCTCCCACGAGCCCTTCGCCACTGAGCCGGTCAGACCGACCGCCACCACGCTGCCAAGGAGACACCCATGGACTTCACCCTCGATGACGACGCCCAGGCCATCGCCGGCCTCGCCGACACGGTGATCGGGGATGCATCCGGACACGAGCGGCTCCGGGAGCTCGAGCGCGGTGGCGGGCCGCGCGTCGACCGGGACCTGTGGTCGACGTTGGCCGAGACAGGGGTGCTGAGCGCCTTCCTCCCGCAGGCCCATGGGGGAGCCGGGCTCGGGCTCGTGGCGCTCGGCGCCGTGCTGGAGGTCGCCGGCCGCCACACCGCAGCGGTGCCGTTGTGGGAGACCCTCGCGCTCGGGGCGCTGCCCCTCGCCCATTTCGCGTCCGCTGAGCTGGCCAACCGGTGGCTGCCCGAGGTGGCCGCCGGAGAGTGCATCCTGAGCGCTGCGTGGCACGAGATCGGCGGCGAACCGCTCGTGCCAACCACCCTCGCTGCGCGCTCGGGTGACGGCTGGACGCTCACCGGGACTCGGGTCTGCGTGCCCGCCGGCAGCGTCGCCGACGCCGTGATCGTGCCCGCCGCCATCGAGGGCGGCTCGGTGGGGCTGTTCCTCGTGCCCTGCGCGGGAGAGGGAGTGGCGGTCGAGCCCCTGCGGACCACGCTCGGCGATCCCCAGGCTGCCCTGGCGCTGGCCGAGGCGCCCGCCGAGATCGTCGCCGAAGGTCATGCCAGCCTGGAGTGGGCGCTGCAGCGGGCGCTCGCCACCCAGTGCGCGCTGACCGCCGGCGCGTGTGCGACGGCGGTGCAGCTCACCGCCGCATACACCAAGGAGCGCAAGCAGTTCGATGTGCCCCTGGCGTCGTTCCAGGCGGTGTCGCATCGCGCCGCTGACGCGTACATCGACACCGAGGCGATCCGGCTCACCGCGTTGCAGGCCCTCTGGCGGCTCGACCACGACATGGATGCCGGCAACGAGGTCGACACCGCGAAGTACTGGGCCGCCTGGGGAGGCCAACGGGTGGTGCACGCCGCCCAGCACCTCCACGGCGGCATGGGAGTGGATCGGGACTATCCCCTGCACCGCTGCTTCCTGCTCGCCAAGGAGCTCGAGCTGCAGCTCGGAGGGGCATCGCGGCACCTGGTGCAGCTCGGCCGCCGCCTGGCGGCGCAGCCGGCCTGACCCCCGAAGCGTCCTCCCCTGAGCTGCTCCACGAGCGTCGCCTCTGGCGGTTCGCCAGCACCATCTGCGCGCTCCGAACCGCGCGCGCCTCGTTCCACCCGTCTCGCTTGACATCCATCTTCCGATCCAGCACCGTATCTGGATACGGAGCTAGATGGCAGTTGGCGGGAGCACGTCGCCGCCACGGCGAAGGGAACGGAACATGAGAACCTGGCACGTCCGAGTGCTCAGCAGTGTGCTGACGGTGTTGATCGGCCTGGTCCCGGCGGGGTGCACCGCGTCGGGGTCCTCGGGGGCGACCGGGGGAGCGCAGTGCGCCTGGGGGTTCGTCATGGACCCCGACAACAACGTGATCTGGCCGGAGACCAACGCCATCTTCTGGACCACGCCGATCGTGCTCGTGCCCGGCATGGAGGTCGAGGTCAGAGGCACGTACCCGGAGGGGCGCTACACGTCGGTCAAGACCTACCAGGGGAGCCAGATCGTCGACTCCCTCAACGACCAGCAGATCGCCCCCGACGAGGGGAGCACCAACCCCTTCGTCGACCCCGAGGCCCCGGAGGACCCCGAACAGCGCCGCTACACGGTGAGCGTCCGCTCCGGGGTCCCCGTCGAGGCCGGCGACAACGTGCTGGCGGGCCTCTCCGGAGGAGCCACCAGCGGGCTGACCTTCCTCAACTACCGCGTCTACGTCGCCGACGACCCCTCTGACATGGCCGGCGGACCGCTGCCCGAGGTGTGGATCACCATGTTCGGCGGGCGCATCGAGCGTCGACTCCCGCAGTGCCCCCAGGCAGCGCAGCACCAGGCGCCCTCCGAGGAGCCGAACCCCCCCACCGCAGGGCTCGATGCTCCTGCTCCGGCCGCGGCAGAGAGCTCGGTGACCCCGATCACCTTCGCTCGCAACGAAGCCACGCACCTCTTCCCCAACCCCGACGACGCCTACCTGGTGGGTGTCGCCCATGCGGAGCCCGGACAGGTGGCTGTGGTCAGGGCGAAGGCACCGGCCTTCCCGGACACCCGCAACGGTGCGCACGTGACCGACCCCCAGGAGGTGCGGTACTGGTCGATGTGCGTGCACATGCTGCGCCCGCCGCTGCCGACCGCGGACTGCGCCGGTGACTTCGAGACGACCGTCGACGCGGACGGCTACTACACCTACGTGGTGTCCATGCCCGGCGACCGACCGATGGGGGCCGACGAGGCGCACGGGATCACCTGGCTTCCCTGGGGGGAGCCGATGGTGAACGTGGCCCTCACGCTGCGCAACCTGCTGCCGGACGAAGACTTCGGGCACGCCGTCCAGAGCATCGTGGAGCCCGGCACGGAGCAGGCGGTGATGGGGGAGTACTACCCCATCGGGGGGATGTGCCCCGTCGAGGTGTTCGAGGCGGGCGGCGCCGACGCCTGCCTTCCCCCGAGCTGATCTCCCCCACCGACCCCGTCGGAGGTGACTCCGGCGGGGTCGGTGCGCGCCTGCACCTTCGGTCGCCGGAGGAGATCTCCTTGTTCGGCCGCACGACCTGCCCGGTCGATCACCGACACGGCATCAGGCTCGTCTGCCGAGCTCAGGGGACGATGAGGATCTTCGGAGGAGCCTCTGTGGAGGCCAGGAGGCGGAACGCCTCCTCGGTGTCCTCCAGCGCCATGGTCGACGCCGACAGGGCCTCGAGGTCGATGCACCCCTCGCCCAACGCGCTCACCGCATCGGGGAAGCTGTCGCCGTAGGCGAGCGCGGTGCGGATCTCGATCTCCCGCAGCAGCCAGTGCGCAGGCACGAGCTCCGTCGGCTGCTCCACCACACCCAACAGGAGGACCGTGCCACCGGGGCGCACCAACCAGGTGGCGTCCGCCAGCGCCGCTCCCACTCCCGTGGTGTCGAACACCACCTCCGGGTCATCGGCGTGGCGGCCGACCTCCTTGGGAGCGACCGCCGTGAAGCCCAGCTCGCCCAGCATCGAGCGGCGCTGGGAGGACGGCTCGCTCACCACCACGTCGTCGATGCCTCGCGCACGCAACGCGTAGGCCGTCATCACACCGATGGAGCCGCCGCCCATCACCACGGCGTGCCCCCCCGGCGCGATGCCGGAACGGTCGACCCCGTGCATGCCCACCGCCAGGGGTTCCGCCAGCGCCCCGGAGAGCGTGGGCACGTTGTGGGGGAGGGCGTGCAGCTGACCCGCCCACACCGCCACCTGCTCAGCGAGCGCCCCCGGTCGAGGACCGAGGCCGAGCCCGGTCCGGAACTGCTCGGCGCAGAGCTGCGGCCGCCCACGGAGGCAGTGGGCACAGGTGCCGCAGGGCTGGTACGGCATGACCGCCACGCGGTCACCCTCCTGCCACCCCGTGACCTCCTCGCCCAGGGCGGCGACGGTACCGGCGCACTCGTGGCCCATGACGGCACCGTGGCCGACGAGACCGGCCCGGCGGAGGTGGATGTCCGTGCCGCAGATGCCGCAGGCAGCGACGTCGATCAGGACCTGATCGGCATCGAGGCTCGGAGCGGGGACGTCAGCGACCCTGAACTCGCCGTCGTCGTCCAGCCGGGCTGCACGCATGGCCACCTCCTCAGAGGGCCCGAGCCCAGTAGCCGGACATCATCCATGCGGGGTCGATCTCCTCGCCGAGCCGGGGCAGCGAGTCACCGGCGCCGTAGTCGACGCTCACCAGCCGCGCGGAGCGAACCCCATCCGGCGCGAGCGCACCGAGATCGTCACGCGGACCGCTGCCGGTCGCCACGGTGGCGGTCGCTCGACGCTCCTCGCGGATGCGCTCGTCGGTGGAGGCCTCGACCAGTCGCATCCCGGTGATGGGGGAGCCGATGGCGTTGACGCACCGCCGGGCGAACACAGGACCGGGGTCGGGGTCCACATCGCCCAGGACGGCATCGAGTCGCAGCAACTCCGCCCCGTGGCGGTGCACCACTCCCGTCGCCGCATCACCGGTGATGCGGAACTCCACCTCGGCCATCTTCTTGGGGAACCCGTAGAGCTCTCGACCCAGGATGAGACCGGTCGCATCGTCCACGACGATCCAACAGCAGTGCAGGAGATCGCCCTCGTGATCCCGACCGTGCAGCAGCACGCCGGCCTCCTGGTACACGGAGCCGAAGGCGGTGCTGGGATAGTCGGCGAAGAAGAACGTGGCGACGGCCGGTTCGCTCAGCTCGATCTGCGGGGGCAGCAGTCGCCGAGCGGCAGCAGCGGCGACCTCGGTCTCCACCAGCAGCAGCCGCGCACCCCGGAAGACGTACCCGCGGTCCTCGTCATCCGTGCTCGGTCGGATGGTCGCGCTCTGGGCTGGTCGGGCATCTGCGCTCATGTGAGGTTCCCTTCTCTCGACTCGATCTCACACTTGTGGATCGATGGGCCCTGTCGCCGGACCCGGCGGTGGTAGGTCGGCGGCGGGCGCCGTCGGCTCGGAGCCGGCGAAGAGGATGCACCGGCCCAGCTCAGCCATGAGCTGTCGGTAGCGGTCGTCGGGGAGCACGGTGTCGTCGGCCATGCGCTGCAGGAGCAGGCCCGTGTCGAGGGCGAGCAGCGCTGCGGAGAGATCGCCGATCGCCTGGGGCGGTTCACGTCCTGCGGCACTGCACACCTTGGCGATCACCTCGGCGTAGGTGGCTCTCACCTCGGCGTAGTGCTGCGCCAACCGACGGCGCACGCGCTTGTGGCGCATGCTGTAGAGCCAGAAGTCGATGGTGAGCAGGAACGCTCCGGCGTGGCGGTGGGTGGGCCTGGCATCGTTGTGCCGCTCGAGCTCCCGGAGGAGGGTGTCGAGGTCCCCGGCCCCGGCGAAGGTCTCCGCCAACGCCGTGCGGGCCTCGGCCAGCCGGGTGTCCATGATGGCGAGGAGGAGCTCTTCGAGGTTCGCGAAGTTCGAGTAGAACGCACCGCGCGTGTAGCCCGCTCGCTCCACGATCTGTTCGATCGAGGTGGCGGCGAAGCCGCGGCGGGCGAACTCCTCGGCGCCTGCGGCGACGAGACGCTCCCGCGTCCGCTGCTGGGATTCCTGCCGAGTCAGTCGTCGCGTGGCCATGGTCCCCTCTTTCGGGCTCGTCCGCTGAGCACCCGGCCTGCGGGATCGAGGGGCCACCGGTGGGGACGCGCACAGGGCGGTCCGCGGTGCGACGGTCACGGCGTCGTTCCCCCTTGGTACTCCTGCAGCCAGGCAGCCGTCACAGTACGTGCCGCGGGCATCGTGGTCGACAGCGAGTGCGCGTACATGCCCCACGCCGCCGCGGGCACGCTCCCGTCGTTGGTCAGCATCTGCCAGCCGTAGCCCCCGTCGAAGCGGCTCGGGTGCTCCGCAGTCGGCTCCCGAACCTCGGCGAGACCTGCCCGCTCCACCAACGCCTCCGAAGCGCGGTTGGCGACCCAGCTGTCGTCCTCGCCGTACTGGAGGAGCACCGGCCGGGAGCTGCCACCGACCGACGGCGAGCGGTAGCTGCCCGCCCAGTTCGTGCCCTCCGCCGGATCCAGGGCGTGTTGCATCAGCGCCACACCCACCGACGCGTCGGTTCCGAAGCCCACGCGGGGCAGCACCCCCCGCTGCAGGGGCCACACCGGGATGTCGAGCAGGATGTCGAGCGCGCCGAGCCCGCACACGTGCAGGATCCCGCCGTCGAGATCCGGTACGGCTCCGAGCGCAGCGATCCCGACGATCCCGCCGTAGGACGTCCCCTCGTAGAGCACCCTGGAGGCGTCGAGGTCGGCGACGCCGTCGCCGCCGGGGGGCTGCACGTCCACACCGGCGAGCGACCCCGAGATCGCCGACCGCAGTGATGCCACGTCGACCACGCCCTGGGGGATCATGGCGGCGAACGCCGCCTGGTCGCCGGGCTGGCTGAGGCCCATGACGTAGGAGCCGTCCTGGGCGATGCGATCGCCACGGTAGGACCAGTCGATGGCGATCGTGGCGACGCCGGCGGCGGCGTCGTCGCCGAGGAACTCCACCATCCGCGACTTGTCCCCGCCGTAGCCATGGCCGTAGACGGCGACCGGGGCGGGGCTGTGGGCGGCCGACGCGGGGACCACGAGCTGGAAGGTCGTGCGGTACGGACGGCCGTCGCCGTCGGAGCGGAAGCGTCCGTCCTCAGGATCCTGGAAGTTCGTGAGCTCGACGGTGCCGTCCACCTGCACGGCACCCTCCGGCAGCTCCAGTGGGGTCACCGACGTGACCTCCACGGGATGAGGCGCCTCCAGGGCCGCCTGGATCGGCCGCAGGAGTCCGTCGCGCACCTCGCCGGCGTCGCGGACGGTGAAGTCCGTCATGGCCACCAGCGACGCCGGTGGCACGCCCGCGGCGTCGAGCAGCTCCAACAGCGGCTGGTGGTGCTCGGCGAGGGCGCCGCGCCCGTCGAGGACGGCGTCGAAGCCCTCCGAGCGCGCCGGTACGCTGCCGTCCGGATGACGCAGCGAGTCGGTCAGCACCGCCACGTAGTGGTGAGCGTGCTCGAACCCCGCCGAGGGCCACGCCCGCAGGACCGTGGCTCCGTCGGTGGTGCCTGCCGCCTCGGCGTCGATCTCGGCTCGGATGGGGACGCGCTCGCGCGTGTCGCTGTCGATGACCACGAACGCCGCTCCTCCGTCGTCGGGGAGGCTGGCGGGATCGATGGGCCGCTCCAGCTCGAAGAGCACGGGAGTGGCGGCCGAGAAGCCGCTCGCACCGTCGAGCACCGCCGAGGGCCACATCGACGGTGGCACCTGGGCCCGGTACAGCTGGCTCACGAGCTCGTCGCTCACCTCGACGCGCCGGCCGGTGGGCGAGGACGGGTCGTCCACTGTGAAGGCGTCGCTGGGGAACGGCAAGCCGCAGGCGTGGACCCGCAGCGGGTTGCACCGGGGTCGGCCCGCAGGGCTCGACAGCTCCACGGGGGCGCAGGCGACGAGCACGGCCGCCATGAGCCCGATCGCGGTGACACGCCTCGTGCGCCTGCCATCCCACCTGATCCACCTCCAGCACGACCGGGGGAGCACCCGCTCATTTCGCATACGGCACCGTATTCGAATACGGCGATGCATGCAACTGCAGAGGTCGGTCAGATCGGGCGCGTCCCGACTCCCGACAGGCGGGGGAGCAGCTCGTTCGGCTGGAGGAACTCGTACGCCAGACCGCGCGACAGGCACAGCTGGGCCACTCGGGGCGAGATCACCTCGCGGAGCCCGACCTCGACGACCTTCGCCTTCCGGGTGACCAGTGCATGGCACAGCGCGTCGTCGCTCGCACCCACGATCACCGAGGCGTCGCGCAGGACCGCCAGCCCCCTCGCGACGTCATCGCCGTGCATCGACGCGGTGTCCAGGGGCACGAGGCCGTGGAGCTCCACCAGCTGGTGCCACAGGGGGGTGCCGAGGAGGGGATCCCTGGAGCCGTGCACGAGGACCACACGCCGGGGCGGCCCGGCCCCGGGGAGCCTCTCCACGACCCCTGCAACCCAACGGTCGTACCAGCGGGGGACGGCTCCCGCACCACAGCGGGTCACCGCGGTGGGCACGAGGACCCGAGGGGCGCCCACCAGATCCGCATCGCACCCCCGGTCGAGTCGGAGGTGGCCACGGGGCAGGTGATCCAGCAGCCAGGACTCCACCGGCGCTCGCTCCGGCGGGCACAGCAGCTCCACCCATCCGTAGCGTCGCAGGGCGGGGTGCTGGAGCAGCAGCGCCCTGGGCAGCGCCTCCAGCAACGCCTCGCAGGCGCCGCCACCCGGCACTCCGTAGGGTGCCACCGAGCGCCCCCGCTGCTCACGGGCCGCTCCACGGCGCGGCCTGCGCAGCTGCCCGAGCCGCTCCGTCGCCACGCTGTCGAGCACCACACGCCCGTCGGGGGTGTAGACCACGCCCTGGGAGGTCGACACCTGAACACCCTTCACGATGCGCACCGTCGCCGGAGGCAGGGCCAACGAGTCCCCTGCGAGACCTGCGGCCCGATGACGGGTGCTCACCGGAAGCGCACCGAGGCCGGGCGTGGGCACCATCTCGCCGCCTCCCAGCACCACGGTCTCGGTGCCGCTCAACCGGGCGGCGGCGATCGTCGCCGGGGCGCCGAGGCGAACGACGCCCATCCAGCCGGCACGACGCAACGAGGCGGTCATCGTCGCTCGGCTCGCTCCAGCCTGGAGCACGTCTCGGGCATCGGCCATCCTGTCGCTCGCAGCGCACCCAACCCCGCTCTGCGATCACGGTAGCCGGGCCGCTCCGCTGCACTGCCGCGGGGTTCCGGCGCTGCGGCAGCGCATGGTCCCCGGCCTCCCACCGAAACGCCGTAAATCCTCATTATGTCCGTTCCAGGGTCCCGAAGGTCGAGGTCCTTTACATCGAGGCGACAGGAGTGTCTCATAGGAGCACCGGCGTCACCGGGCTCTGCTCGGGGCGACCGACAACCCGAGGAGGTGCCGATGTCCAGCCGCCACCGCAGTCGCCACGCAGGGCCCACGTCCGCCCTGCAGGAGGATCGGGAACGCCGAAAGGCCGAGCACCGCAGGGTGCGGCGCACCGTGCACCAGGCCCTGCACGTGGCATCCCTCGAGGACGACCACGACGACCTCGTGCTGGAGCTCCCCCATCCGACCCACGGCTACACCGACGAGCACGATCAGCCCGAACCGCACTCGGTTGCTCGGCCACGTCGTCGTCTGCGGCACTGGAAGCAGACGTTCTGGAAGCGTCGTTCCACGGAACGACGCCGCCGGGCCGTCGCCTACGACCTGCGCGTCGAGGAAGCCTGAGACCACCCACCTCCCGCCGCGGCGGTCGCTGCGGGGCCAGACAGACCAGCAGTACCCTTCACCTGCGTGAGCGATGCCGCGGACCCTCAGGGTGGCTTCCGAGCCGGTGATCCGCGCGCCGTGCTGGAGCGGATCGTCGAGCAGCGCTATGCCGCCGCGCTCGACACCGTGGCACGACTGCGCACGGAGCACCCCCGGGAGTCCTCTGAGGAGCTCGCCGACCGCCTCGTACGTCAGTGCGCCCGTGACCTGGCCGTCGGGGGCGCGATGAGCGGCGGGGCCGCCGCCTCTCCGGTCGCCGGGCTGACCGTCGCCGCCGCCACGTTGGGGGCGGAGGCCACCTACGGCGTCAGCCGCCTCGGGGAGATGGTGATGGCCGTGGGCATCGTGCACGGCTTCGAGCACGGCTCCGCTCGCGATCGCCTCACGTGGGTGGCCGCCGTCCTCGGTGCCAGCGAAGGCGCGGCCATCGGCCTCACCGGGGTCGCGGCGAGAGCCGGAGCGGTGGGGGGTGCCAGGGTGCTGCGTCGACTTCCGAGCGCCACCGCGGCGCTGGCGGGCGCAGGGCGCACCCGACGCCTCGCCGGGCGATTGGCGGCCCGAGGCGGTCCCTGGAGCCTCGCCGCCCTGGTGCCCTACGGCATCGGCGCCGGTGTCGGCGCCGCCGGCAACGCCGCGCTGGCCTGGTCGGTGGGTCGCGCGGCCAAGAGGTACTTCTCCACGCACGGCGATCCGAGCGAGACCGCCAAGGGTGCGCAGGCCGGTGGCACCGTCTGGTACGAGGAGGAGATCTGGGAGGCCGAGGTCGTCGAGGAGCGGTTCCTCGACGACGACGAGGGGACCTTCAGTTGAGCCCCGGCTCGCTCGGGTAGCGTGCCATGGCGGCGAAGCGGCCGCCCTCCCGGGACAGCACCGCCCGCCACAGTCGTGTCGGGTCCGCGCAGAACACGTCGTCGGGAAGGGCGTCGACCACCACCCACACCCCCGACGCCAGCTCGGCGTCGAGCTGGCGCGGTGCCCAACCCGCGTAGCCGGAGTAGACGCGCACCACGTCGATGCCGGCCACGTCGCGGTCCTCCACGGCGTGCGCCGTCACCACCGCCACAGCACCGCCGACGGCGGCGATCCCCCGCCCCTCCCCTTCCAGGCGACGGCGCCCCAGGATGATCATCGCCCCGGGTGACACGGGCCCCCCCTCGAAGAGCACTGCGGGAGACGCCTCGGGAACCCCGACGTCCAGCTGCTCGGGCACCGACGCCTCGCCGGGGCGGTTGAGGATCACGCCGATTGCACCGTCCCCGTCGTGATCGATCACGTACACGACGGTCTGCTCGAAGTTGGCATCCCCCGTCGCCGGCACCGACACCAGCAGCTGGTTCCTCGTGCTCTCGTGATCCATCCTCAAGATGCTGGCAGAAACCCCTGGCGCCTGCGTCGGCACGTCCGCGCACACAGCAGCACCCGCTCAGGAAGCCCCGCTCGGGGACGACGCCCGCGGGGCCTTGCGGTGCGGCCGGGCGACCTCAGCGCTGGAACGGGTCGACGCTGGGAGCGAGCTCCCGGGGGCCCGGTGTGAAGGAGGTCCCGACGGCCCGCGGCTCCTCCGAAGTCCCCACCGACGGTTCGGCCGGTGTGAACAGCTCCGGGCTCACGGGACGGCTCGGAGGCTGGGGTCGGAACCCTCCCGACGTCGGCCGCTCGTCGCTGCGGGGGCGATCCGCCTTGGCCGGGGCGCCCGCCCTGCCCCATCGCCACCACCCGACGGCGAGCCCGCCGAGGAAGGCGGCGAACATCACCAGCAGGGAAAAGATCAGCTGTGCTAGCCGTATCAGCTCGTAGCGCGGCATGGACACCCCCCGGTTGCTCGCCCTGGCGCCGGTTCGAAGCAGGCTACACCACCACCAGCGCTCGGCCACACACCATGGGTGAACCGGAACCTCCCCCGCGTCCGGTCCGTGGGCCAAGACCCCGAAGCTCACCCCCGTTCGTCGCTCGGGATCAGCTCTGCGAGGCGGTCGAAGAGCCTCCACAGCAGCGGGATCGGTAGGCCGATGACCCCGCTGTCGTGCTCCCCCGTGATCCGCTCGACCAGTCGCTCCCCGGGAGGCGTCGCGGCCTCGTCCTCCAGGCGGTAGCTGCCCACCGAGTCGAAGGGCCGGAACCGATCGACGTAGCGACGAGCCGCCGTCTCCGGGAAGGACCGCATCCGCACGACCTGCTCGTCGATGCCCTCCACCGCCGGACCCTCCGGTGCCACCATCACGACCACGCCGTTGACCAGGCGGTGCTCGCCGCCGCTCAGCTCCATCAGCTGCTCGACCGCCGAATCCGCAGTCGCGCACTTGAGCATCAGTCGGGCGGCACCCCCCTCCCCCACCACCCCCACCTGGTCCGCACCGATCACCCAGGCACCACGGTGCCGAGCGGCCACCACCGCCGCCTTCCGACGGGCGAGCTCGACCGCCAGCACCTCCGGGCCCCGTCGCCAGAAGAGCTCGTCCAACGCGCGCTCGTCGACGTCGGCGGGATCCACCACCACCTGGATCCCCGCCTCACGCAGCAGTCGGGCGCGGAACGGCGAGGCGGAGGCCAACACGATCCGCACGTCCGGTGGGACCCCCCGAACCGCTGCACCCGGCGCGGGTCGCACCGCCGGCCTGCTCCTCAATCGTCCACCGCGGGTCCCGACACCGGCTCGGCGCCAGCTCCGATCCGGTCGGTGGGGAGGCCGCCCGCGAGCTGCAGCCGTTCGGGGTGACGCCGGCGCAACCATCCCCGGGCGGTGGCGAGGGCTGCCTCGCCGACCTCATGGCCCCCGGGCAGCACCTCCAGGACGACTGCTCGGCCGGCGTCGGACAACGCCGCGGCTGCATCCTGGGACAGGAAGGCCGGGACGACCTCGTCCTCGCTCCCTGCCACCACCAGGGTGTCCGCACCGCGCTCGGGAACGAGACCGTCGCCCTCGGGGAAGAACCCGCTGAAGGCGACCACCGACGCCACCCGACCGACGTCGCCCAGCGACAGCGCCATCGCTGCGCCCTGGGAGAACCCGACGAGCACGACGGGTCCCGGGGCGCACCGATCGATCACCTCGATCAGCAGGTCACGTGATCGCGACCACGACGCCCGGTCGACCCCACGGGAAGTGGTGGCGAACCAGCTCTGCGCTCCATCTCTCCCACGCGGCGCGTCGGGAAGGTGCATCTTCCAGCCGAGCGCCAGCCCTTCCCCGAGGCGACGGGAGTCGCCACCGTCGTCGCCGTGGCCGTGGAGCACCACCAGCGACGGGGATCGGAGGTCCCGGGCCATGGCCCAGCAGCCTACCTGTGCCGTCGAGCGGCAGAGCCGACCCCACCCCGGCCGGCCGCGACGCTTCGCAGGGCACCCGCCCCACACTGGGAGGCATCGTGCCAGCCTCCGGGGGCGAGCCCCCCGCCACGGACCGCGACCTGGTGTCCCCACGGATCGACCGCGACCTCGCGGCGCTCATCGACGAGCACGCCGAGGCGGTGTTCCGCGTCGCCAACGGGATCCTCCGCAACCCCAGCCTCGCCGAGGACGCGGTGCAGGAGACCCTCATCAAGGCCTGGCAGTCCCTTCCTCGCTTCCGAGGCGACGCCTCGCTGCGCTCGTGGGTGCTGCGCATCGCCCACAACACGGCCATCTCGATGCTGCGACGGCGCCGCGAGGCGGTCACCGATCCCTCCGCCCTCCCCGATCGCGCCGGAGGCATCGACCCGGCACGGTCCAGCTCCGCGCTCGCGGACCTCGCCGTGGTGCGGGATGCACTGGAGCACCTCGACCAGCTCTCCCGCAGCATCGTGGTGCTGCGAGAGGTCGAGGGGCTCACCTACCAGGAGATCGCCGACGCGCTCGGCGTGGCGGTCCCCACCGTGAAGACCCGTCTCCTGCGCGCCCGGCGTGCGCTCCAGGAGGCGCTGCAGACCACCGAGGAGTCGCCATGACCCGACGATCACGTCGCCCGGCACCACAGGTGCCCCCCGACACCGCCCCGGAGCCGGATCCTCTCGACGGTCCCGCTCCCGCAGCCACCGAGGACTCCGACCCGGCCGTCCGCGAGGCGTTGCGGGCCTTGCTGGCCCCGACCGAGGACCTCCGCTCGGTGGCGATGGCCGGCGTGGACCGTCGCCTCCGGGGCAGCTCGCTGATGAGCACGCTGTCCGACCTCTCGAGCGTTGGGTGGGAGACCGTGCACCATCTGCTCACGAACCCCCCACCGGAGGCCGACAGGGAACAGGACTGCGAGGTCCCGATGAGAGAGCGCGACCCATGACCGACAATCCATGGCTCTGGGCAGCCGTCGCCATCGCGGTCGGCCTGCTGATCGGGGAGATCGGTGGCAGCATCGTGCGCTCCCTGATGGGACGTCGCGAGAGGAGCCCCCTCACGCGGCAGCACGCCCGTTCCACCGCCAGCGGGGTCTTCTGGGCCTCGGTGGCGGCCGGTGCGGTGATCGCAGCGGGCATCCTCGACCGCGACGAGCTGGAGGACTTCGGGTCGCTGCTGCGCGAGGGCCTTCCCCGCCTCCTGCTGGCCGGGGTGCTGCTGATCGTCGGCTACGCCCTCGCCCTGGCGCTGGCCGCGGCGGTCGGCCAGTCGGCGCTGAAGGCCACGGGCGTGCGCCAGGTGGCGCTCGAGAAGGTGCTGAAGGGCACGATCCTGGCGATCGCCGTGGTCGTGGCGCTGCGGGTCGCCGGGGTGGACACCACCCTGCTCGTGGTGCTGTTCGCGGGCCTCATCGGGGCACCCGCCCTGGCGTTCGCGTTGTTGACGGCGCTGGGTGGTCGGGAGGTGGCTTCCCAGGTTGCCGCCGGACGCGCCCTTCGACATCAGCTGCGCAAGGGATGGTCGCTGCGGGTGGAGGACCTCGTGGGCGACGTCGTCGCCCTCCACACCACCTTCGTGGAGGTCGAGGACGTCCACGGTGAGCTGCACCACCTGCCCAACGGCTGGCTCCTGGAGCGTCCCTTCGTCGCAGGGCCGCAGGGAGCGCCTCCAGATGCACCCCCGACCGCCTGACGCGGAGCGGGGACCCGGAGGTCCCCGCTCGAAGAAGCACTCAGGAGGATCCAGATCCGAAGCACCAGCCTGGAGAACCGAGTGTGGGATGGCGACCCCGTGGGGCCGATGTTCACCCAGTAGGACGCCGCAGGAGCCCAGAAGTCGCGGGAGTTGCAGGAATTTCCCGCCGACCTACCCCAGGGCGTCGAGCGCCCGCTCCACCAGCACGCGCGACAGGTGCCGACGGTACTGGGCGGATCCGTGGATGTCGCCTGGCGGGTCGGTCCCCCGGTCCGCCAGCGTCGCCGCCTCGGCACGAGTCGCGCCCTCGGCCAGCGCCGCTTCCACCGCAGCGGCCCTCACCGGGGTCGAGCCCATGTTCACCAGAGCCACCCGCGGCGCGCCCCGAACCGTGGTCGCCGCCACTCCGACGATGGCCCAGTCCTGCGCACGGCGTCGGAACTTGATGAAGGAGCTCGGGCCGGGTGCCTTGGGGACCCGAACCTCGACGAGCAGCTCCTCCGGTTCCATCGCCGTCTCGAGGAACCCCAGGAAGAAGTCCTCGGCAGCCACCCGGCGGCGCCCGGCAGGACCCTCGAGCACCAGCGTGGCCCCCAACGCCACTGCGACCGCCGGCAGGTCGGCTGCGCCGTCACCGTGAGCCAGGGATCCACCGATGGTGCCCCGGTTCCGCACCTGAGGGTCGCCGATCGACCCTGCGGCCTCGACGAGGAGGGGCACCTGCGCCGCGAGCAGGTCGGAGCGCTCGAGGTCGCGATGGGTGCTCAGCGCGCCGATCGCCACCTCCTCCCCCGCGTCACGCACGTAGGACAGCCCGTCCACTCCGCCGAGGTCGACCAGGAGCGATGGCCTCGCGAGCCGGAGCTTGAGCAGCGGGATCAGCGAGTGCCCGCCGGCGAGCACCTTGGCATCGTCGCCGTGCTCCACCAACAGGTCGAGCGCCGCCGGCAACGAGTCGACCCGGCGGTAGTCGAAGGCAGCGGGGATCATCTCGGGACCTCAGGCTCCGCTCGGGTGCGTTGCCGCCCAGCGCACCGAGTCGACGATGGTCTGGTAGCCCGTGCAGCGGCAGAGGTTGCCCTCCAGCGCCCTGCGGATCTCCTCGTCGGAGGGATCGGGGTTCTCCTCCAGCAGCGCCACCGCGCTCAGCACCATGCCCGGTGTGCAGAACCCGCACTGCAGTCCGTGGCACTCCAGGAATCCCTGTTGCACCGGGTGGAGCGCATCTCCGCTGGCAAGCCCTTCGATGGTGGTGACCGACCGGCCGTCGGCCTGCACCGCCAGGACCGTGCAGGACTTGACCGGCTGGCCGTCGAGGTGCACCGTGCAGGCTCCGCAGTTCGAGGTGTCGCAGCCGACGTGGGTTCCCGTGAGCCCCATCCGCTGCCGGAGGAGCTGGACCAGCAGCAGCCGCGGCTCCACCTCCGCGGTTCGTTCCCGACCGTTGACGGTGAGGGTGATCTGCACTCGCGTCGGCATCTCGCGCTGCTCCCATCTCTACGACGTGCGCCGGCTCGGCCCGCTGGTCCTCCGCACCGTAGCGGCTCCGCGACGCCATCGGAGGCCCGTGTAGGGTGCGCGGCCATGATCCGCCACATCGTGCTGCTCACCCTCCGCGACGACGCGGGACCGGCGGCGGTCACCGACATCCGGGAAGCCCTCGAGGCCCTGCCCGCACAGATCCCTGCCATCCGCTCCTACGACGTGGCCGCCGATGCTGGGCTCGCAGGGGGCAACGCGGACCTCGCCGTGATCGCCGTCTTCGACGATCAGGACGGCTGGGCGGAGTATCGGGACCACCCCGCCCATCGCAAGGTCATCGAGGAACGGATCCTTCCCGTGCTGGCCGAACGTCGAGCGATCCAGTCCGCTCTCTGAGCGTTGCGACGGCCCAGATCCCCAGCCTGCGACCGCGTCGAACCCTCGGAGCGCGGGCATGCTCACGGTGCGTGCCCTTCACCGTGATCCGGGTCCTCGTCGGAGAAGTTTTTCGTGACAGCCGTCACCGGCGTGGTCTATCGTGCCTTACTACCAACGAGAGTTGGTCCGGTTGAGCGGCACGCCGCTCCCGGGAGCCGGACAAGGGCCCGGTGCGAACGGTTCGGGGGGTTCGTTCGCACCGGGCCTCCGGATCCACCCCTTGCCTCAGGTGCGGTCGAGACCCGTGGAACCGTCCCCCGGCATCTCCGAGCAGGAACCGCCTCGCTGCGCAGTGCTGGCAGAATGCCGTCGTGACACTCCAGCGACTGAGCTCCACCGACGCCTTCCTCGTCGTCGACTTCCCCACCTCCCCCCGGGCCGATGGCATCGCCCGATGCGCCCGAAAGGTCCTCGTCGACTCCTCACGTGCCCTGGCCCGGTCTCGCTCCTATGCCTGGGCACTTCTGGGACAGCCCATCAGCGGTGCGGCGGCGGGGATCAGCGCCGAGGGCGAGCAGCGAGCGCCGGCGCTGGGCGCGTTCTGCGAGGAGCTCTCTGCACGTGTGGCCTCCGGCGAGCTCACCCTGGCTGCCGGGAAGGGCCTTGCCCCCGAGGAGCTGGCGCCCCTCGGTTCGGTGGTCGCCCCCGCACCGGAGGACCTCCTGGCCGGCCTGCTCGGCGCAGCGGACGCGCTGAGCGGAGGCTTGGAGGGAACCGAGGTGGCCATCGAGCACGACGGAGGCGCGGCCGGCCTGAAGGACGCCCTCCTCGCCGCAGGAGCGACGGTGGTCGCAGAGGGCCCTGATGCCGTGAGCAGCGATGCTGCGCTGCTGGTGTTCGGCTCGCGAGCCGGGCTGGTCGACCACGCCCTGGCCGAGCGCCTGGACGCGACCCTCCTGCTGCCGTCCGCCGAGCTGGCCTACACCCCCCGGGCCCTGGCCGTGCTCGACCGCCGCGGCTCCCGGCTGCTGCCCGACTTCCTGACCACCGCGGGACCGCTCGCCGGACGCGTCGGCCTCGATCCACGCGCCTGGGTGGCCGAGGTGGCCCAGGAGGTGCTGGACCACGCCGACGGGGCGGTCATCGGGGCGTGCCATCGGGCGGAGGACTACCTCTCCAACTGGGTGCCGGAGCTCCCCTTCGGCCGACCGATCGGCGGCGGATGAACGACGCACGCCGACGGCTGGTCCGCTTCGCCTGGCTCTCCATCGGCGCGGCCGTGGCCACGATGGCCATCAAGGCAGCCGCGTACGCGCTCACCGGCTCCGTGGGGCTGCTGTCCGACGCCCTCGAGTCGTCGGTCAACCTGGTGGCGGCGATCGGCGCGCTCGTCGCTCTGACCGTGGCGGCCAAGCCGGCGGACGACCAGCACGCCTACGGTCATGACAAGGCGGAGTACTTCTCGGCCCTCGCCGAGGGCGTGATGATCATCGTCGCCGCGGGCACCATCGCCTACTCCGCGGTTCGGCGGCTCCTGCACCCGGAGCCCCTGGAGTCGCTCGGGATCGGGCTCGCCGTCACCGCCATCGCCACAGCGATCAACCTCGTGGTGGCCGGCATCCTCGTGCGAACCGGCCGCCGCCAACGCTCCATCACCCTGGAGGCCGACGGCCGCCACCTCTTCACCGACGTGTGGACCAGCGTGGGGGTGATCGTCGGGGTCGCACTGGTGGGGTTGACCGGGATCGACCGCCTCGACCCGCTCGTCGCCCTCGCCGTCGCCGTCAACATCGTCGTGTCGGGGGTGGGCATCATCCGACGCTCGACACGCGGGTTGATGGACACGGCGCTGCCCCCTGCCGATCAGGCGGTGATCCTGGAGGTGCTGGATCACCACCGCAGCGCCAGCGTCCAGTTCCACGGCCTGCGCACCCGCCAGTCGGGCCGGCGGGCCTTCATGTCGGTGCACGTGCTCGTCCCCGGTGCATGGACCATCCAGGAGGGGCACGACCTGGTGGAGGGGATCGAACAGGAGCTCGAGCAACGGATCGCTGACCTCACCGTCACCACGCACCTCGAGCCGCTCGAGGACCCGAGGTCCTTCGCGGACGAGGACCTCGACCGGCGCAGCGTCCCCCCCTCGGCCAGTCAGGGACTGCGACGCCCCGGCCCGGCTTCGGACACCTGAACCTCGTGTCGCGCCGCCGCCGTCGTGTCGGCGCCGGCGGCGGCGCACCCCCTACACTGCGGGCGACAACCCAACCGCCGTCCGGGAGAGCTCCCCTCGGGGACGCCGAAGGAGCAACCGCCCCGGAAACTCTCAGGCCCAGGAACCGGTCGGCGGCACCACTCTGGAAAGCGGCCGCGACGCGGCTCACCGACGGTGCAAGGTGCCACGGCGGCGCCGAAGCTCTCAGGTCCCATGACAGAGGGGGCACCCATCTCATCCGCGCGTCCAGGGAGCCCCATGACCACCGAACCCACCACCCCGCTGCCGTCGCCGACGCCGCTGTCGGTCGATCCCGTCCTCCGAGGGCACTTCCTACGGCGCCACCTCGGCCCCGACGACAGCGCCGTCGAGCACATGCTGACGACGCTGGAGTTGGCATCGCTGGACGAGCTGTTGGACGTCGTGGTCCCCGAGCCGATTCGCGACCGTCGACCTCTCGAGCTCGGCGACATCCTCCCGGGCGCCGGCCACGGTGACGAAGCCCTGGCGTTGGAGCAGCTCCGCGGGTTGGCGCAGTCGAACCAGGTGGTCACCAGCCTCATCGGCGCGGGCTGGTACGGCACCTTCACCCCACCGGTGATCCTGCGCAACATGATCGAGAATCCAGCCTGGTACACCGCCTACACCCCCTACCAGCCCGAGATCTCCCAGGGTCGCCTGGAGATGCTCCTCAACTTCCAGACCCTCGTCGCGGACCTCTGCGGCATGGAGCTGGCCAACGCCTCCCTGCTCGACGAGGCCACCGCCGCCGCCGAGGCCATGACCCTCGCCCGTCGGCAGTCCTCCGTGGAGGCACCCGCGTTCCTGGTCGACGCGGACTGCCATCCCCAGGTCCTCGACGTCGTTGCCTGCCGGGCCGAGCCCCTCGGCTTGGAGGTGGTGGCCTTCGATCCCGATGAGGGTCTCCCCGAGCTCCCGGCCTTCGGCATGCTGCTGGCCTACCCCGGATCCTCGGGCGCGGTGCGCGACCTCTCCGCGCTCGTCGACGCGGCGCACGGGCGTGGGCAGGTCGTGTGCGTCACCACCGACCTGCTCGCCTTGACCCTTCTCGCCCCACCGGGCGAATGGGGTGCCGACGTGGTCGTCGGCTCCGCCCAGCGCTTCGGGGTGCCGATGGGATACGGCGGGCCTCATGCCGGATTCATGGCCGTGCACGACAGGGTTCGTCGCTCCCTGCCCGGGCGCCTCGTCGGTGTGTCGCTCGACGCCGAGGGGCGCCCTGCGCTGCGCCTCGCACTGCAGACGCGCGAGCAGCACATCCGCCGAGAGAAGGCCACCTCCAACATCTGCACGGCCCAGGTCCTGCTCGCCAACGTGGCTGCGGCCTACGCCGTGCACCACGGACCGGAGGGGCTCACCGAGATCGCCCGCCGCGTGCACTCCCACGCCGCGTCCCTCCGTTCCAGCCTGGTCGGTGCCGGCATCGAGGTGGACAACACCACCTACTTCGACACCCTGAGCGTGCACGTGCCCGGGCAGGCCGCCGACGTGGTCGCGGCAGCCCTCGAGCGCGGGATCAACCTGCGCCACGTGAGCGAGGACCGGGTCGGCGTCGCCTTCGACGAGCGCAGCACGCCCGACACCGTCGCCCGCGTGGCCGCCGCGTTCGGGATCTCCGTCGCCCCACCGGCCGACGACTCCACCGGTCTGCCCGTCACGCTTCGCCGCACCTCCGGCTTCCTGGGGCACCCCAGCTTCCACGACCACCGCAGCGAGACGGCGATGATGCGCTACCTGCGCCGCCTCGCAGACGCGGACCTCGCGCTCGATCGCACGATGATCCCGCTCGGTTCCTGCACGATGAAGCTCAACGCCGCGGTCGAGATGATCCCGATCACGTGGCCGGAGTTCGCCGAGCTCCACCCGTTCGCTCCGGCAGACCAGGCCGAGGGCTACCTGCGACTGATCGGTCAGCTCGAAGAGGCCCTGTGCCGCATCACCGGCTACGACGCCGTCTCGTTGCAGCCCAACGCCGGCTCCCAGGGCGAGCTCGCCGGGCTCCTCGCCATCGCCGGGTACCACCGCGACCGCGGCGACCACCACCGGCGCACCTGCCTGATCCCCGCTTCGGCCCACGGCACCAACGCCGCCAGCGCCGTGATGGCAGGCATGGAGGTCGTGGTGGTGGCCACAGATGCACACGGCGACGTCGACCTGGCGGACCTGCGGGCCAAGCTCGATCAGCACGGAGAGGGGCTGGCTGCGGTCATGGTCACCTACCCCTCCACCCACGGCGTGTTCGAGGAGGGGATCGTCGAGATCTGCGACCTCGTGCACCGTCATGGCGGTCAGGTGTACCTCGACGGCGCCAACCTCAACGCCCTGGTCGGCGTCGCTCGACCCGGAGCCTTCGGTGCCGACGTCAGCCACCTCAACCTCCACAAGACGTTCTGCATCCCCCACGGCGGCGGAGGACCGGGCGTGGGACCGGTGGCGGTTCGCTCCCACCTCGCCGCCTACCTCCCCGGCCATCGGAGCTCGCCGCGCGCCGCCGAGCGCGAGGGCGCCGCAACGGGCGATCGGCCCGTCATCGCCGCCGCTCCCTTCGGCTCAGCCTCCATCCTCCCCATCAGCTGGGCCTACCTGCTCCTCATGGGCGACCACCTCCGTGTCGCCACCGCAGTGGCGATCCTGTCGGCCAACTACGTCGCCCGCCGACTCGCCTCCCACTATCCGGTGCTCTACGCCGGCCGTGACGGCTTCGTGGCCCACGAGTGCATCCTCGACCTGCGGAGCATCACCAAGTCCTCGGGCGTGACCGCCGAGGACGTCGCCAAGCGGCTGATCGACTACGGATTCCACGCGCCGACGCTGTCCTTCCCGGTGGCCGGCACCCTCATGGTCGAGCCCACCGAGTCGGAGGACCTCTCCGAGCTGGATCGGTTCTGCGATGCCATGATCGCCATCCGCGACGAGATCCGTCGCGTGGCTGATGGCGAATGGCCACCGGAGGACAACCCGCTCCTCAACGCCCCGCACACCGCGGAGCACCTCACCGCCGACAAGTGGACCCACCCCTACACCCGTGCCCAGGCCGCGTGGCCCCTGGCGACGGCCGACTCGGGGCGCGGGACCGCCTCGCCGAAGTACTGGCCGCCGGTCGCCCGCATCGACGGCGGCTACGGGGACCGGAACCTCGTGTGCTCCTGCCCTCCGGTCGAGGCGTTGGCCCGCTGAGCCGGCCCCGGGGGCCGGCCCCGACCCACGTGCTCCGGGCGCGGCGCGTTCAACGCCCGCGCACGAAGGGCAGCTCCACCACCGTGGCGGCGAGGGTCGAACCCCGGGCATCGATGCTGAGGGGGTCGCCGAGCTCCACCCCGGGATCGACCAGGGCCAGGGCGATCCCGCAACCCAGCACCGGCGAGAAGTTCCCCGAGGTCACCCTCCCGATCGCCACATCGCCACGCCGCACCTCCTGGTCGGCACGGGGCGGACGACGTCCCTGAACCCGCATGCCGCGCAGCACGGGGGCGACACCGCCTGCGCGCTGCCGCTCCAACGCCGCGCGACCCGGGAAGTCGCCCTTGTCCCAGGCCACCACCCAGCCCAGCCCGGCGTTCAGCGGGGTGATCCCTGCCCCCAGCTCGTGACCGTGCAGCGGGAGGCCCGCCTCCAGGCGGAGGGTGTCGCGGGCGCCCAGGCCGGCGGGGTGGATCCCCGTGTCCAGGACCGCAGCCCACAGCGACGGCGCTGCCTCCACGGGCACGGCGCACTCGACCCCGTCCTCCCCGGTGTAGCCCGTGCCGGCGACGGTGCACAGGTAGCCGTCGATCTCCACGTCCTCGACGGCGAAGCGGCCGACGGCTGCCACCGCCGGCGAGATCGACGCAAGCCGCTCCCGCGCCTGGGGTCCCTGGATCGCCAGCACCGCCCGTGCGGCGGTCACGTCCTCGATCTCGACGCCGTCCTCGTTCGCACGCCTCAGCGCCTGCACGACCCGCTCCGTGTTCGATGCGTTCGGCATGACGTCGAAGCGCTCCGGCGCCGACCACCACACGATGATGTCGTCGAGCACCGAGGCATCCTCGCCGAGCAGGTGGGTGTACTGCGCCCGTCCGGCGGAGATCCGGTGGAGATCGTTGGTGAGGGTCGCCTGCAGGGCCGCGAAGGCTCCCGGGCCGCAGACCCTGACCGTGCCGAGGTGGCTGACGTCGAACACCACCGCCGAGCGCCGGCAGCTCAGATGCTCCTCGATGGTGCCGCCCGGATAGGACAGCGGCATCTCCCAGCCCCCGAAGGGCACCATCTTGGCCCCCAGGGACCTGTGGACGTGGTCGAGGGGAGAATGTCGCACGAGACGGCTCCGGGTGATGGGCCGGCCAGCGACGGGTCGGCCTCAGACGGCTGAGGCCGACGAGCCTCCCACGCCGCCGGCAGGACCGGCCACTCGGGTCGCAGCCTTCCCCACCGCGCCGGGACGCAGCTCGACGATCGCTGCGTCCACCTCGCTCTTCACCCCACCCAGGGCCAGCACGTTGAACACACCTTGGCCGCGCTGGAGCACGTCCACCAGCTCGTCGCCGTTGGCCACCACCACCGACGTGCGGCCGTTGATGACGAGGTTGGCCGAGGTGATGTCCTCGCCGAGGTGCTCCCGCAGGTAGGCGAACACGTCCCGCACGGACTCGAGCTTGATGCCCGAGTCCAGCAGCTGCTTGATCACCTTCAGCTCCAACAGGTCCCGGTAGGAGTAGCGGCGACGGCTGCCGGAGCCCTGCGCCTCCGCCAGCGACGGTCGCACCAGGTCGGTGCGCGCCCAGTAGTCGAGCTGGCGGTACGAGATGCCGACGATCTCTGCGGCGCTGCGGCCGCTGAAGCCCTCTTCGTAGGTCTCCATGTGCGTGACTCCGAGGTGTGAGGGTCGGGGGACTGACACGGTCGAAACTACCGTGTTGTCACCCGGATCCGGCGGATCCTCGGCGCGACCCCACTCCCTGACCCATGGCGAGCTCGCGAGAGCCGCACCCTCAGCTGGCGAAGTCCTCCGGCGACACGTTCTGGATGAACTCCCGGAACTCCTCTACGACCTCTTCTGCGGACGCGGGCTCCGGTTGCTCGACGTAGCCGGCCTCTTCCAGCAGCTCTTCGGTGGCGAAGATGGGCGACCCGGTGCGCACAGCGAGGGCGACGGCGTCGGATGGCCTGGCAGAGACCACCTGCGCACCGTCGTCCCCCGGTGTGCGGAGGTGGAGCTCGGCGTAGAAGGTGGTGTCGCGCAGCTCGGTGATCACCACGCGGTCGAGCACGGAGCCGAGCTCGTCGATCACCTGGCAGAACAGGTCGTGGGTCAGCGGCCGTGGCGCCTCGACCCCTTCGAGCGCGAACGCGATGGCCGCAGCCTCGGGGCCACCGATGAAGATCGAGAGCTTGCGGAACCGGCCTTCTCGCTCCTGCAGGAGCATGACCGGGGTGTTGCTGGGAAGCTCCACCCGCACGCCGAGGAGTTCGAGTTCGACCACCCGGCGAGTCTACCGCTGCGGCTCAGCCAGCGACGTCGGGCCCCAACCGACGGGCGAG
Organism: uncultured Microthrixaceae bacterium; assembly: GCA_964420125.1. Classification (GTDB taxonomy): domain Bacteria; phylum Actinomycetota; class Acidimicrobiia; order Acidimicrobiales; family Microtrichaceae; genus CAYQQQ01. Next base: position 60,477 of record CAYQQQ010000007.1, on the reverse strand, counting down.
GATCGCAGCGTGCACCCTGGCCCCGAGGCTCGTGAGCTCCACGCCCAGCTCGCGGGCTCTCGCTCTCGCCGCCGGATTGCGCTGCTTGAGCAGCGGGGTGACCAACTGCTCCACGAAGCCCGCCTCTCGCTCCGCCGCCACCTTGTAGATGCGGAGGTGGCGGGGCTCCACCCCGTGTCCGGCCAGGAGGCCCGCCACCAGCGCCACCTCCACGTCGGCGGGACCGTACCCGGGTTCACCGGCATGGGACACCGGCTCGACGAGGCCGAAGGACTCGAGCGAAGCGAGGAGGTCGTCGTCGATCCCTGCAGCCGTCAGCAGCTCCTGGCGCGTGAGGGGCTCGGTCCCCTCCTCGACGTCGGGAAGCGACTCCGCTCGCCCGACCGCCGGAGGCGTCGAGGGTGCCGGCGGCGGACGGTCCGGATGCCGCGGGTCTTCCTGCAGCGCGGCCACGACGTCGGCAGGTGTCGTGTGGCGTCGGCGCGTGGGGGCCCTCCGATCCGACCCCACGTCACTGCGCTCGGTCCGTGGGCTCGGATCCTGGGCGTCGACCTCCCCTTCCGTCGGATCGCTCGTCGCGGGTCGCGCCTCCGGGCGCAACTCGTCCTGCCGTGCCGCCTCCGCTGCCGCGTCGCGGGCAGCCGCGTCCGCGTACGCCGACCACAAGGTCGGCTGGTCTCCCTCGCCGGCGTCGTGGACGTCGACTCCCCGCTCCAGGGCCTTCTTGATCACCTTCAGTGGCAGGAAGTGGTCCCGTTGCTGGCGGAGGATCCAGGTGAGCCGCTCGACGTCGGTGTCGGTGAACTGCCGGTACCCCGATGCGTTTCGCTCGGGGCGGACCAGACCCTGGCTCTCCAGGAAGCGGATCTTCGAGATCGTGACGTCGGGGAACTCCTCCTGGAGCACCGAGAGCACCTCACCGATCGACAGCGGGGACGACGCGCTCACCGCGCGACCGCCGTCGGCCTACGCATGGCCCCCGAGGGTGCCGATCACGAACACGAGTCGGTACTTGCCGATCTGTATCTGTGCACCCTCCCTCAGCGCGGCCCGCTCCACCCGGTCGCCGTCGAGATAGGTGCCGTTGAGCGAACCCATGTCCTCGACGACGTACTCGCCGCCCTGCCCCTTCAGCACCTTGGCATGGCGCCTGGAGACCGTGACGTCGTCGAGGAAGACGTCGCTGTCGGGATGGCGGCCGATGGTGGTCTCCGCTTCGGTGAGGGCGTATCGGGCGCCGGCGGTCGCGCCCCGGGTCACCACGAGTTGACCGGTCTCCCCTTCGGCGGGGACGTCGGTGCCGAGCTGAGGGAAGTTCCCGGTGGTGATCTCGCCGTCGGGCAGCTGAGCGCCGCACGCGGTGCAGAAGTTCGACCCTGCAGCGTTCAACACGCTGCACGTCGGGCACACCACTCCGTCCGTCACAGGTTCAGCCCTCGATCAACGCCCGGTAGGCCTGGGCATCGAGGAGGGCCCCGACATCTCCCGAGACCTCGATCACGGCGATCCATCCCTCCCCGTAGGGGTCGTCGTTGACCAGCTGAGGTGAGTCCTCGAGCAGTGTGTTCACCTCCACGACGGTGCCGGCGAGCGGGGCGTAGACCTCGGAGACCGACTTGGTCGACTCGATCTCCCCCATGCCGGCGCCCGCACCCATCTCGCTTCCCACCTCGGGGAGCTGCACGAACACGACGTCGCCCAACGCGTCCTGGGCGTAGTCGGTGATGCCCACCCGGGCGAGGCCGCCGTCGAGGCGCACCCACTCGTGTTCCGCGGAGTACCGGAGTTCGGCCGGGACGTTCATGTTCGCCACGCTACCCGCGTCGTCGCAGCGGCGGGTGCACGACGCAGCACCCTTCACGCCGAAGCCGCCCCCGGACCATCCGGTCCCCTGTCAGCGGACCATCTGGCGGATGCGGCGCGCGTACTCCTGGACGAACTGCTTCGCCTCAGACGCGCTCTCGCCCTCCGCCCAGATGTGGGTGACCGGCTCCTCCGGGTCGGGCAGCACCAGCACCCAGCCACGGTCGTGGTACACCTTGACCCCGTCGATCAGCAGCACGTCCCGCCCCTGGGTCTGCTCGACGAGCGAGCGCATCACCATCCCCTTCTGCTCCCAGGGCGTCACCACTGTCTCGTGCAGCAGGTGGACCGCCGGCACCGCCGCCAGCACCTCCGACAGCCGTGCGCCTCGCGCGGTCAGCAGGTCGAGCATCTTGAGCAGACCCGCAGCGGCGTCGAACGCGGCCATGAACCCGGGCAGGATGATCCCACCCTCCAGGTTCGCAGCGAAGCCCACGCCCGGGGAGTCGGCTTCCTGCATCAACGCCGGCGCCGAGGTCTTCGACCACCGGACCTTGTGGCCCCGCCGCTCGACCAGCTCCGCAGCAGCTCTCGGTGCGTTCACCGGGAGCGCGACGGTGTCGCCGAGCAATCGGTCGGCGACCAACTCGAGGAAGCACAGCAACGACTGGGTGTCGCTCAAGATGTCACCCTGGTCGTCGACAAGGGTGAGCTGGTCGCCGGAGGGGTCGACCACCGCGCCCAGATCCGCCACGGACGCCCGCACCAGTGCGGCGACCTCCTCGGCGTGGCGGCGACGGTCGTACTGGAGGAGCCCGGCGGTGGAGGCGTAGGGGTTCAGCGCCAGGACGTCCATGCCGAGCTTGGCCAGCACGCTCGGCATGGCGAAGCTGGTCGACCCGAACGCGTAGTCGATCACGACCTTGAAGCGGCGGTTCTGGATGGCGTCGACGTCGACCGTCTGCTCGAGCGCGACCGCGTAGCGCTCGAGCGCCCGTGGTACGAGATCGATGTCCCCGATGTCCGCCGGGCGGACACGGCGGAAGTCCTCACGGGAGAAGAGCCGTTCGATCTTCCGCTGGTCGGCCTCCGGCAGGTCCGATCCGTCGCCTCCGAGGAAGCGGATGATCACCGAGTCCGGGTCGTCCTCGTGCAACCGCAGCGACACGCCGCCCGCCACGGTCGCGGAGCGGGCGTGGAACCTCGTGATCGGCATCGAGGTGAGCTCGAGGTCGAGGACGTTGATGCCACCGGCCTGCAGTCCCGCGATCATCGCCCGCTTCAACATGCGAGCCGCTCGAGAGGAGTCGCGGGAGACCACGACCGTGGCATCCTTGCGCAGGTAGGTCGCATAGGCGAGCGCCACCTTCGCCGCCAGCTCCGGAGTGGCGTCCACGTTGGCCAGGCCCGACACACCCCCGCGGCCGAACAGGCTGCGCGCCCCCCGGGACTCCCAGATGAGCGAGGTGTTCACCACCGCGCCGGCCTCGATGGTCTTGAACGGGTACACCTTGACGTCGGTGGAGATCACCGCATCCTCGCCGACGAACACCTCGTCGCCCAGGACCACGCCCTCTTCGCAGCGCACCCCGCGCCGCAGGTCGGCCGAGCGTCCGATGACCGCCCCCCGGAGGCGCACCGACTCTCCCAGGTAGGCGTTGTCGTGCACGACGGTGCGCTCCAGCTCGCAGTCCCGTCGCACCCTCACCGCGGTGCCGAGCACGGCGTACTCCCCCAACTGCACCCCGGCGTCGATGAAGCAGTTCTCCCCGACCACCGCGGGTCCGTTGACGATGGCCTCGGGGTGCACCTCGGCACCCTCCCCAACCCACACGCCGTCGGCGATCTGGAACCCGGCGATGTCGACCTGCACGCGACCGTCGAGGATGTCCTTGTGGGCACGCACGTAGGACTCGAGCGTGCCGAGGTCCTCCCAGTAGCCCTCAGCGATCGCACCCACCACCCGACCACCCGCCGCCAGGATCTTGGGGAAGACCTCGCCCGAGAAGTCCACGGCCGTGTCGGGCGGGATCCACTCGAAGATCTCGGGCTCGAGCACGTAGATCCCGGAGTTGATGGTGTCCGAGAAGACCTGCCCCCAGGTGGGCTTCTCCAGGAACCGCTCGATGTTGCCCGACTCGTCGGTGATGACGATGCCGTACTCCAGAGGATCCTCCACGCGCACCAGGCCGATCGTGGCCAGCGCCTCCTTCTCACGGTGCTCGGCGATGATCCGTCCGAGATCGATGTCGGTGAGCACGTCGCCCGAGATCACCAGGAAGGTCTCCTGCAGCTCGTCCATGGCGTTGCGGACCGAGCCGGCAGTGCCGAGGGGCGTGTCCTCGGTGGCGTAGACCATGCGCACGCCGAGCTCGGAGCCGTCGCCGAAGTAGGTCCGGATCGCATTGGCCATGAAGGCCACGGTCACCACGATCTCCTCGATGCCGTGGCGCCGGAGGAGCTCCACGATGTGCTCCATCATGGGTCGGTTGACCAGGGGCAGCATCGGCTTGGGGGCGTTCGAGGTGAGCGGGCGCAACCGGGTGCCCTCGCCGCCGGCCATGATCACCGCTTTCAACGCGCGCACCTCCACATGGGGGGCATCTCAGCGCCCTCCCGTCGAACGTTCCACCGTCGCAGGTGCAGCCGTCCCGTCGGCTCCGGCGGCCGCGCTCGCCGCTCGTCCCTCCCGAAGTGCACCGGGCCCCTCCCGTAGGTAGCCGAGGAAGGCCAGGTAGCCGAAGACCAGCCCAGGCAGGCCGCACACCCAGGCGACGGCCGTGCAGGCGTCACGCAAGCCGTCCGAGAGCGACGGATCGCTGGCGATCAGGAACATGGGGAACGCCACCATCTGGAGGAAGGTGCCCGTCTTGCCCACGAACGTGACGTCCATCCGACGAGCCCCCATCGCGGTGATGGCAACGACGTAGATCGACATCACGACCTCACGTCCGATGACCAGCAGCCCGAACCAGAGCGGCACCGCCCCGATCACGATGATCGAACCGACGCCGAAGATCATCAGCAGCCGGTCCACGGTGGGGTCGAACATCTTGCCGAAGTTGGAGACCTGGTGGAGATGGCGGGCCAGGTAGCCGTCCACCCAGTCGGTCGCCCCCAGCACGGCCAGCAGCACTGCCGACTGCCATCGCAGGTCGCGGCCGAACAGCATCCACAGGAAGAGCGGGATGCAGAACAGCCGCAGGAGCGTCACCAGGTTGGGCAAGGTGAAGAGACGGTCCTCACCGATGGGGATCTCCTCACCTGCGAGCCCTCGCCGAGTGGCCGTGGGCTTCGGTCTGGCCGCGTCGTCGGGCACACCGTCACTCTAGGCCCACGAACGCGGCGGCGGACCCCCGCCGGCCCGCCGGCACCCACGTAGTGTGGGGCGATGAGCGATGACACCTCCACCGGGGACGACGTCGCGCCGTCGGTGTTCACCCGCATCATCGCCGGGGAGCTGCCCGGGCGCTTCGTGTGGCGCGACGACGACGTCGTTGCCTTCCTGACGATCAGCCCCATCCGCCCCGGTCACACGATGGTGGTCCCGGTCACCCAGATCGACCACTGGCTGGACGTCCCGGCGCCCCTGTGGGCTCGGATGGCCGAGGTCCAGCAGCAGGTCGGCAAGGCCATGATGGCGGCCTTCGCCCCGGCCAGGATCGGCACCATGATCCTGGGCATGGAGGTACCTCACTGCCACGTGCACCTGGTCCCCATCGATCACGAGGCCGACCTCAGCTTCGCCAACGCCGACCCCTCAGCTGCTCCCGAGGCGCTCGACGCCGCGGCAGAGGCCATCCGCTCCGAGCTGCGAGCAGCCGGCCACGCAGAGCGGGTTCCCGATGCCTGAGCACTGCGCACGGCGCGGCCGCGGCCTCCAGTCCCTCAGACGGCACCGGCTGCCCGCATGGTGGTCCGACGCCAAGGTCGGCATCTTCGTGCACTGGACCCCGGCATCGGTGGCCGGGTGGGCTCCGGTGGACTCCCACATCGGTGAGCTCCTGGCCGCCGGCCGTCCGGACGCCATCTCGGAGTCGCCGTACACGGAGTGGTACCAGAACTCGCTCCGCTTCCCGGGGAGCTCCGTCAGCCGACACCACCGCGAGGCGTGGGGCGACACGCCCTACGAGGCCTTCGGTGACGCCTTCCGGGAGGGGCTGTCCCACTGGGACCCCCACGACTGGGCCCGTAGGTTCGCGGCGACCGGTGCCCGCTACGTCGTCCTGGTCACCAAGCACCACGACGGCTACTGCCTGTGGCCCTCGGAGATCGCCAACCCCCACCGCAGGGGCTGGGGCACGGGCCGCGACGTGGTGGGAGAGCTCCGCGAAGCGGTGCTCTCCCAGGGCATGCGCTTCGGCGTGTACTACTCCGGCGGTCTCGACTGGACCTTCGAGGACCGCCCCATCGGGAACCTCGGGGACATGCTCGCCGCAGTGCCCGGCGGGGACTACCCCGCCTACGCAGCAGCACAGATCCGGGAGCTGATCCGCCGCTACCGACCGTCGGTGCTGTGGAACGACATCTGCTGGCCGAGTCGGGGCAACGCCTTGTGGCCACTGCTGGAGGAGTACTACCGGATGGTCCCCGACGGGGTGGTCAACGACCGCTGGCTGCCGATCTGGCCGGTCCCCGCGGTGGCCGGCAACTCGTCGGTGCGCCGACTCCTCGACCGCCTCAACGCTCGCACCGCGCACGACAAGGGGTTGATCCCACCCAAGCCGCCGCACTTCGACGTGCGAACACCGGAGTACGTCGTGTTCGACCACGTCCCACGCGACCCGTGGGAGTGCGTGCGCGGCATCGACCAGAGCTTCGGCTACAACCGCAACAGCGCAGGCCACCACTTCCTCGATCGCAACGAGTTGGTCGGGACGCTCGGCGACATCGTGGCCAAGGGGGGCAACCTGCTGCTCAACGTGGGCCCCCGGGGGGAGGACGCCACCATCCCTGCGGAGCAGCTCGGGGCACTGGAGGATCTCTCGGGATGGACTGGCGGCGAGGGGCGTTCCGTCTTCGCCTCGCGACCCTGGATCCGTCCGGCCTCCACGACCGTGGAAGGCGACGAGCTCCGGCACTGGTGCCACGACCGCTCGCTGTTCTGCCAGGTCGTCGTGGCGCGCCCCGGTGCCACCTCGATCACCGTGCCGGGCATCGGCGCGTTGCCCACGACAGAGGTCCTCGACGCCGGAGGCGACGCCCTGTCATGGCGCCCGGTGAGCGGCGGCATCTGCGTGGAGCGCTCTCCGGACGCCGGTGCCGTCGTCGAGCTGCGCGACGTCGTGGCGACGCCGGCGAACCCGTAGGCGCCGTTCCGCTCACGGGGTGGGCCTCACCTCGCTCAGGCGGGGAGGTCCACTGCCTCGATGAGCTGCGGGCCCTTGTTGCGCACGTTGTTCACCTCGTGGGACACCGGCTGGAACTCGATCAGCTCCGGAGGTGCGGGGACGAGGAGGCGTCCGAGCGCGACTGGATCCTGGAGGTCGGGGTCGAGCCAGGTGTCCCACTCCCTCGTCGGGAGGATCACCGGCATCCGATCGTGGAGCTCGGACATCCTCGCGTTCGCCGGTCCGGTCAGGATGGTGACCGAGCGAACCGTCACCTCGTCCTCGCCCGAGTCCGAACCGGGGGCGTCGGCGGACACCCCGTCGCCCTCTTCCCTCCCGGCGCGGGGCAGGATCCCCCGCCACTGCTCCCACAGCCCTGCGAAGGCGTAGGGCTCGCCGTCGGGGCGATGGATGTGCCACGGCTGCTTGCGCGTCGCCCCGCTCGGTCGGTTCCACTCGAAGAAGCCGTCAGCGGGCAGGATGCAGCGCCGCCGTCGGAAGGCGCTGCGGAAGGCGGGCTTGTCCGCAACCGACTCCACCCGGGCGTTGATCATGCGGCTGCCGACCCGCAGGTCCTTGGCCCACTTCGGCACCAGACCCCATCGGAAGGTGTCGAGCCGGCGGGCGGAGCCGTCGGAGTACACCGTGAACACGTCGCTGGTGGGTGCGGTGTTGTAGTTCGGTTGGTGAGCGAGCGCCTGTTCGGACACGTCGTCGACGTCGAAGTACCTGGCGATGTCCTCCGCAGAGGACGACGAGACGAAGCGGCCGCACATGGGACCATCATCGCCGCTGACCGCACCGCAAGGTCGGCACCGGTGGCGGAGCTCGACGCCGTCGGACAGTATGTGCCCCAGACGTCCTGTGGAGGAGCACGATGCCCAAGTTGAACCTCGGCGACCTCTCGATCACCAGCTCGGCGTTCGAGCACGGTGGTCGCATCCCCGACCGACACACCTGCAACGGGGACGACACCTCACCGGAGCTCTCCTGGAGCGGGGTGCCCGAGGGCACCGCCGGGTTCGCCCTCGTCTGCCACGACCCTGACGCTCCCCTCACCGACGGGTTCACCCACTGGGTCCTCTGGGACGTCCCCGCCGACGCGACGGGGATCCCCGAAGGCGGCGGTGCCGCCTTCTCCGAAGGCACCTCCGACTTCGGCGCCGCCCAGTACAACGGTCCGGCGCCCCCACCGGGGCACGGCACCCATCACTACTTCTTCCACCTCTACGCGCTCAGCGGCTCACCCGATGTGCCGACCGGCGCCTCGCGAGCACAGCTGCTCGCCGCCATCGACCCGCTCATCCTGGCCCAGGCTCGGGTGGTCGGCACCTACGACCGCTGATCGAGCACCTCGATCCCAGTTCCCTCCGCCAGGGGCCACGGCATCGACCGCCCGCCGATGGCCCCGGGCACCACAGCGCCGACAGGTACGATTCGCACCGTCGATGAGCACCGTCACCGCCCCCATCCTCTCGGTCGTCACCCCGACCTTCGATGAGGCGGAGAACCTCCCCGAGCTCGTCGAGCGGCTCCACGCGGCGTTGGGGGACCTGCCCCACGAGATCATCGTCGCCGACGACAACTCCCCCGACCGCACATGGGAGGTGGCCGAGAAGCTGGCGGCTCACGACCCGAGCATCCGCGTGCTGCGTCGGTTCCACGATCACGGGCTCTCCGCCGCCGTGCTCGACGGCATGGCAGCAGCACGTGGCGAGTACCTCGCCGTCATCGATGCCGACCTCCAGCACGACGAGGCGATCCTGCCCTCGATGGTCGACCTGCTGCGCAACGGTCGCGCGGAGGTGGTGGTGGGCTCCCGGGAGTCCGATGGAGGCGGCTACGGCGAGTGGAGCACCCGGCGGCGGGTGGTCAGCTGGGTCGCCACGGCCATCGCCAAGAGCCTCCTGCGCGTCCCCACCGGGGATCCCATGAGCGGCTACTTCGTGATCACCCGGGAGGCCTACGAGGCCACGGCGTCGGAGATCAACCCGAAGGGCTTCAAGATCCTCCTGGAGTTCATCGGCCGCAACCGCCAGCTGCGAGTCGCAGAGGTGGGCTACACGTTCTCCAACCGCCGCCACGGCGAGACCAAGCTCAACCGCAGCGTGATCCGCTCCTACCTGCTGGCGGTGGCCGAGCTTCGCCTGGGGCGTCAGGTCGACCCGGTGTTCCTCCTCTACGTGATGGTCGGGGTCCTGGGCCTGGGTGTGAACTCGTTGCTGTTCACCCTCTTCGAGGCGCTCGGGTTCCCCCGGGTCGACACCGGCCTCAACGAGGCCCTGGACCCCGTGTACTCGTCCTTCGTGCTCAGCGTGGCCGTCACGACCCTCATGATGTTCGTCATCAACAACGAGTTCACGTTCTGGGAGCAGCGCTACCGCGGCCTCAAGCTGCTCCCCGCCTTCGTCGTCTATGCCGGCATGACCTTCGTGGGGACCCTCGTGCACGTGGCCGTGTTCTCCTGGCTCCAGGAGGTCGGATTCCTCTTCAGCGTGATCGGCGACGACGCGGCCCGGGTCGTGCACAACCTGCTCGGCGCGGTGGTGGCCCTGGTGGTCAACTGGTACCTGAACACCACCTACCTGTGGCGGCGCCGACAGGGTTGATTCCCCGGCGGGCACCCGGTCCTGCGGACACGCCCGCCTCCTCCGCAACGTGGGGCCCCTGCCCCACAGCGGCCGTGGGGTTGATTCCCCGGCGGGCACCCGGTCCTGCGGACACGCCCGCCTCCTCCGCAACGTGGGGCCCCTGCCCCACAGCGGCCGTGGGGTTGATTCCCCGGCGGGCACCCGGTCCTGCGGACAGGTTCAGCTCAGCGCGGCGTCGACGGCGGCGACGAGCTCGTCGGCGGATGCGCCCGGCCCGACGACAGCGGCCACGCCGGCATCGAGCAGGACCGAGACGTCCTGATCGGGAACGATCCCTCCCACCAACACCGGGATGTCGAGCTCCTCCGTCTTCAGGCCGTCGACCACTGCGGGAGCAAGCGCGAGGTGGGCACCCGAGAGCATGGAGAGCCCCACGAGATCCACGTCTTCGTCGCGAGCCGCCGCCACGACCGTCGCCGGCGTCTGGCGCAGCCCGGTGTAGATCACCTCGAAGCCCGCATCGCGCAGCATGCGTGCCACCACCTTCACTCCGCGATCGTGGCCGTCGAGACCCAGCTTCGCCACCAGGATCCGGCCCCGTCGTCCATCGTTGGCTCGCTCCATCACGTCTCCCTTCCGGCTCAGATGACCGGGTTCTCCTCCCACCAGCCGAAGACGTCCCCGAGCGCCGCGCAGATCTCGCCCAAGCTGGCCCGAGCTGCCGCAGCATCGATGAGCGTGGGCATGAGGTTCACCTCGGGGTCTGCTGCTTCTCGGCGCAGTCGATCGAGCACGACATCCACTCCGTGACCGTCACGGGTCGCCTTCACATCGGAGACCCGCTTCACCTGCGCGTCTTCCACCGCCTGGTCGATGTAGAGGATCTCCGGCGGCGGCTCCTCGTTCCCCTCGAGGTGGCAGTTCACTCCGACCACGGAGTAGCGGCCGTCGTTGAGACGCTTCTCGAGGTCGTAGGCCGACTCGGCGATGCGGCCCTGGAACCACCCGTCCTCGATCCCCCGGAGGCTTCCCTCCAGCATGGAGCCCCCACCCATCTCCGACACCTGCTCCAGGAGCTCCAGGGCCTCTGCTTCGATGCGGTCGGTGAGCGACTCGACGAACCACGACCCTCCGAGCGGATCGGCGACATGGGCCACGCGGGTCTCGTTGGCGATGATCTGCTGGGTCCGCAGGGCGATGCGCGCTGCCTTGTCGCTCGGCAAGGCGAGCGTCTCGTCCATCGAGTTGGTGTGCAGGCTCTGGGTGCCCCCCAGCACTCCGGCCAGCGCCTCGATCGCCGTGCGCACGATGTTCAGCTCCGGTTGCGGAGCGGTCAGCGACACCCCTGCGGTCTGGGTGTGGAACCGCAGCACCATCGCTCGCTCGGAGGTGGCGCCGTAGCGCTCCCGCATCCAGCTGGCCCAGATGCGCCGGGCGGCGCGGTACTTGGCGATCTCCTCGAAGAAGTCGATGTGGGCGTTGAAGAAGAACGAGAGCCGTCCGGCGAAGGCATCCACGTCGAGGCCGGCGGCGCGACCCAACTCGACGTAGGCGAAGCCGTTGCCGAGGGTGAAGGCGAGCTCCTCGGCTGCGGTGCTGCCCGCCTCGCGGATGTGGTAGCCCGACACGCTCACGGGGTGCCAACGCGGCATCTCCGCGGTGGTGAAGCGGATCGAGTCCGAGACCAGACGCATCGACGGCCGGGGTGGGTACAGGAACTCCTTCTGTGCCTGGTACTCCTTCAGGATGTCGTTCTGCAGGGTTCCCCCGAGCGCCCCTCGGGGGGTGCCCGCCGCCTCTGCCGCCGCGATGAACATGGCGAAGATCGGGGCAGCGGGCGAGTTGATGGTCATCGAGGTGGTCGTGGCGCCCAGGTCGATCCCGTCGAAGAGGTCGACCATGTCCTCGACCGTGTCCACCGCCACCCCACACCGACCGACCTCTCCGAAGGCGAGCGCGTCGTCGGAGTCACGCCCCATCAACGTGGGCAGGTCGAAGGCGACCGAGAGGCCGTCACCCCCGTTCGCCAGCAGGTCACGGAACCGGGCGTTCGTGGCCTCGGGTCCGCCGAAGCCGGCGAACATCCGCATCGTCCACAGCTTCGTGCGGTACATGGATGCGTAGGGGCCACGGAGATAGGGGTACTGCCCCGGGAAGTCCCCCTCTGCCACCTCGGCTCCCCGGTCGTCCGGGGCGTACACCGGGGCCAAGGGGATCCCTGACATCGTCGTGAACTCGGCACCGGCGCGGTTGGGCGAGCGGGCAGCGTCCCATGCACCCCTCGCTGCGCCGGGTGCCGGCCTCACGTCGTCGTCCTGCACGGAGCCTCCCAAGGGGTCGGGTGCCTGCACGGCCTCAGTGTACGGTGTTCACCTGGAGGGCGGGAACTGGTCGCCCCTGTCGGCGGATGGCGTTCATGCGAACACCCCCACCGGATCGGGACACGCCAGCACCTCCAACCGCGACGAGCCCTTCCGGAGTCGGAAGCGGGCGCCGTCGCGGGCCAAGGCATCGGGGTCGTGGGTGTCGATCACCCGATGGGTGACACGCATCTCCTCCGGGGTGACCTCCACGACCGTGTAGCCCTGCTCCACGAGGTTGAAGTGTCGCATCGACGGGCCGTTGTTGGCGATCACCCAGCGTTCGGCCACCTCCAGGACCTCCTCGGCGACCTCCAGCGGCAGGTCGGGGAGGTACGCGACCCTGGGGTCGGGGTCGGCCGTGAGCGAGCCGGTGCAGAAGTCCACGGCCACGGGCGCCGAGCCTGGACGGTCGTCGACTCTCAGCTCCGAGGTGATGTAGATGTGGGTGTGGGCGCTGGCGAACACGGTGTCGGCGATGTCGTGGTCTGCCAGGTACGCCAGCAGGTCACGGCGTTCCCGGAGGTAGTCGTCCCACGCCTCGTTGGGGGCGTAGATCCCCGCATCCGGCGGCATGCCGGGGCGGAACGGGCGCAACCACTCCAGGTTCACCAGCTTCCAGGGTGCGATGTTGTAGGGGTTCCCGATCACCCGCCACGCCGCGGTGGAGCCCCCGAGCACCCCCGTCAGCCAGGCGAACTGCTCGGCTCCGAGGGTGGTGCGTGCCGGGTCGTGAGGTACGCCCGGCGTCGTGTAGTCGGTCTCCTCGGAGGCGGGATCGCGGAAGTACCGCACGTCGATGACCGGGAGGTCGACGAGGCCACCCCACGACAGCGATCGATAGGCTCGCCGACCCCCTGGGTCCATCACCGGAAACGACTCGAACCACGCCCTCGCCGCGGCTTCCAGACGCAGCGGGTCCCCACCGCGATCGATCCCGTTGTAGAACTCTCCGTCGTCCCACATCGCCACGGTCGGCACCGCCGCGTGCAGGTCGCGCAGGTGCGGCTGCCGCCGCCACCGTCGATAGCAGTCCCGATAGTCCTCCAGGGACAGGGTCAGCTCATCGTTGACGTAGACGTAGTCGCCGAGGTGCAGGAGGAAGTCCAGGTCCGGTTCAGCCGCGATGGCCCGGTGGGCGACGAACTGGCTGGAGAGCTGCTGGCAGGACGCGAAGGCGAATCGGAGCCGATCGGGCGACCCACCGGGAGATGGAGCCGTCCGCATCCGACCGACCCGGCTCGCTGCCCCGGCGGCCTCGAAGCGGTAGTGGTACCAGCCGTCCGAAGGGAGGCCGCTGACCCGAACCGAGACGCAGTGGCCGGCCCCGGGACCGGCCACGACGGCCCCACCGGCAAGGATGTTCGAGAACGATGCATCTGCGGCGACGCTCCAGATCACCGGCACCGTCGCCGCTGGATCTCCGCGCGGTGGGAGGACCCGGGTCCAGATCACGGCGCCGTCGTCGAGAGGATCGCCGGCCATCACCCCGTCGGGGAAGGGTCCGACCTCGTGCGCACCGGGGTCGAGCGGAGCCCACTCGGGAGGTTCCGCCGCACAGGCCGAGGCGACGATGCCGCCGAGGCCCGCCGCAGCGAGCGCGGCCATCAGCTCGCGGCGGGACATCCCTGCCGAACTTGCGGCGCTGACCTGGGGCCACGCCCCCGAGCGGAGATCGCCTGCTCGCCTCGACTCGGTCATGCCTCGCCCCCTCGCCGTGGCCCACCTCGGCGTCGCGGGAAGCGTACAGGCGAGTCCTGCATCGCGCCGAACGGGTGCTCGCACCTACCCGGGATCAGCGGCCCTGCAACGCGGAGCGCAGGTCGGTGATGCGGACCTCGGCGCGGGCGAGGATCGGCTGGAGCTCAGCGAGGATGGCGCTGGTCTCGCGCAGGTCGATCACCACATCCGCATCTTCCTCCCACAGCTGGGCGTCGATGGCATCGAGCACCCGATGCACCCGCTCGAGCGCCTCGAGGGTGCTGAGGGGCCCGACGCTGGTGGCGAGGTCGGTGGCGGCGGCGACGAGTTCGTCGGTGAGCATCCCGACGAGGTTCGCGTCCACACACGGGCCCGTCCATGAGCAGAGCTCCATGAGCCGAGCGGCCCATGGAGCTCTGCTGTCGTCCGTCATCGGGGAGGAGCACCTGCAGCTCCCCGATTCGCCCAGAGCGCCTGGGGTCAGCCGCCGGTGAGGGCCTTGGTGGCCTTCTCACTGCAGTCGGCGACCTTCTGGGCGAGATCCGGATCGTCCACGAGGGTGGCGGTCAGGTCCGATGCCTGCGTGGCGAGCTCCGTGCCCTTGCTCTGGAGAGCGTCCATGTCGGCGTTCATCGGGTCCTCGATCGCCTTCTGGGCCTCCTCGACGTAGGCGTCTACGGCGTCGCAGTACTCGTCGACGTCCTTGTTGCCGGAATCCGACCCGGAGCTGGATCCCGAGTCGTCGGCTGTCGTCTCCGTGCTGTCTGAACCGCTCTCGTCCTCGTCGTCGCCGCATGCAGCGGCGCCGCCGACGAGGAGCACGGCGATCGTGGTGAATCCGAGAAGACGTCGCATCTGCGACCTCCTTGTGTGCTGGCTCTTCAGCCACCCGCCTTGGGCGACTGGACAGCTGTCTGTCTAGTGGGCCGCACACCGCGAATCGGGGATGCCTGGCACCTTCGTCGCCGTCACGAGGTCGAGCGGCGACCATCTCCCGTCGATCCAACTCCCCCTCGACGGGTGCGCTACTCTGTTGCGTCTACAACGACTCGGGAGGTCGACATGCCACGTGATGGAGCTCGACGCCGATCCACGGTCTCCGTGCTCACGGTGATCGGTTCGCTGGCGTTGCTGGGCACCGCCTGCAGCGACGACGGCACCGGTGAGTACGCCGCCACCCCAGGCGGGTTCGTGATCGAGCCCGCCGATGAGATCGGCCCGGACGCCTTCACCGCTCCGGTCGACACCGCGAGCGGGGGGACGTGCGACAAGTCGGCGCTGCTGGAGCAGCTGGTGAGCCGCCCCGACGCCCTGCGGGAGTGGTCGACGGTCCTCGGCGTGCCCCAGGCGGAGGTGGCCGCCTACATCGACGGCCTGGAACCTCAGATCCTCGAGACCGACACCGACGTGACGAACCATGGGCTCCACGACGGGCGTGCCTACGCCCGCCAGTCCCGCCTCGTCGCCGGCACCGCGGTGCTGGTCGATCCGAACTTCACCGGAGAGCCGATCACCGCGACGCCTCCGAACCCCGACCTCGATACCACCACGTCGATGCCGACGACCACGGATGCGCCCACGACATCCATTCCCACCACGACCGGTCCAGGGTCGACGACCGCACCAGGTTCGACGCCGCAGCCGGTCACCCGCTGCAAGTGCGGCAACCCGCTCCTCCCGGCATTCTCGCCCTCAGCGCCGAGCACCTCCGCCCCGGGTACCACCGATGGCGTCGACACCGAACCCTCCGAGGACGACAACCCACCCGAAGACGACACCACGCCTCCAGAGGACGACTCGACCCCTCCCGAGGACGAGAACCCCCCCGAGGACGAGAACCCACCCGAGGACGACACCATCCCTGACGACGAGACCCCTTCCGAGGACGACACGCCTCCCGAGGACGACACGCCACCTGAGGATCAGGGCACGCCCTCGCCTTCGGGCGACATCCTGGTCGACTGAAACGAGGGCCCTGTCGATCCAGCGCTGGAGGCGACGCCGCGTGGGCAGGCTGTCCTTCCGTTCGCCATCGCCGTTGCGGCATCGGCGATGGCGAACGGTAGCGTGCCGTACCGTGGCCACATGGGGTGAGATCGAGCTCACGCAGCTCGATCTCGCGATGCGGGTGCGGAGGCTCTTCGATGTGGGCCGGCACAAGACCATCGCCACCCTCCGCGCCGACGGGTCGCCGCGCATCTCCGGCATCGAGTGCGAGCTCACCGGCGGTGAGCTCCGCTTCGGCTCGATGGTCGGGGCGCGCAAGGCCGCGGATCTCGCCCGTGACCCCCGTTTCGCGATCCACGGCCCCACCTTTCATCCCGAGCCCGGCAAGGAGCGCGAGTGGCCCGGCGAGGCCAAGATCGCCGGACGGGCTGTGGCGGAGAGCGATTCACCTGACGGCATCATGTTCCTCGCCGACATCACCGAGGTGGTCCTCACCCGGCTCGACTCCGACGGCACCGCCCTCGTCGTCGAGTGGTGGACTCCGGAGCTCGGGCGGCGCAGCGTCACCCGAGACTGAACCACGGCTGCACCGTCGGCCGTCGGCATCGGTGGCGGTGTGGTTCGCCTGGCAACGGACTCCCGGCCGTGAACCGCTGCCCGGAGCTACCTCAGGTCACTTCACGGTGATGCGGGTGCAGGCAACCACCGACATCGGGACCCGGGTGACGAGGTCTTCCTGGAGGAGACCTCGGCTCTCGGGGCGGATGCACAGCTCGTGTTCACCGGGTGGCACATCGGCCACCAGCACGAGGAAGCCACGATCGTCGGCCCGCGGCGACCACCGTGGCTGAGCGGTCCAGGGGTAGTTGGCCAGCACGTGTTTCTGGGCCTTGCCGTCGATGGTGGCGAGAAGCATGAGGGGGTCGGGGTAGTCGTCGTAGACGTAGCCGAAGACGCCCACCCCCCTGCCATCGACCTTCGATATCAGGATCTCACCGGTGGGAAGCGAGTGCGTGGTGACCGTGCACACCTTCTGTCCCGCCCAGAGGCGGTCTGCAGGTGCAGGGATGGCTCCGCTGGGCCGCATGAACGTGTGCTCGCCGCTCAGGGAGTTGTCGACCAGCACGACCTTTCCGATCGCCGTACCCGGTGGCTGCAGCGGCGGCAACCACGTGGCGGTGAACGGCTGAAGCATCGTGAAATCGGCTGGGCACGACATCTCGTACCCCACGCCGTCAGCTCCGGCCGCCGCCGGCCAGCACGCCGCGAGCACCACAGCCACGGCGACGACCATCATCCGTCGAAGCACTGCCACCAACCGCCTCTCTTGCTGGAGCGAGTCGGCAGGGTACCAGACCGACCAGAGAGGCCACGAGTGGTTGACGTCGGTGAAGCCAACACGCCGACAGTAGAAGGGTCTGCGGTGAGCGCCCAGGTGTCGCAGGTTCACCACGTGCCGCCACGCCACGTCGGGGTGCTCACCCTTGAACTCGTCCGAGATCGCGTTGGAGGCCTCACCGATGATCTCGAGCAGGCGCTCCGCGGCACGCTGCCGCATCGACTCGGTATCGAACCGTTCTCGCCCGTCAGCGACCAACGAAGCGAGCTGCTCGGCCGCCTCGAGGATGTCCGCTATCCGCAGGTCGTCGGAACGACTCAAATCGGAACAGCTTCTCGACGGATGTGATCGTCGCGGTCCTTCAGTCCACCGAGCGACACGACGTCGACGGACACGCCCAGGAGCTGCTCCAACGCTTCCTGCAGATCCATCAGGTCGAAGAGTGAACTGCCCGCCTCGAACTCGACGAGGAAGTCGATGTCGCTCTCGGGCGTGTCGTCGCCTCTGGCGACCGAGCCGAACAACGACGCCGTTCTGCCCCGGTGCTGACGCACGAGATCGTTGATCTCGTCCCGCGTCGATTCGATGATCGCTCGGTGCGCTCCCATGCCCATCAGCCTACCTCCGCACCTCGTCTCACCCGCCGGAGCTGACGCTCCGTCACAACACTCGCAAGGCAACCCACCGGCGGATAGCTCGTACAGACGTCGATCCGAATCGAGGGCCCGGGGCCGCGGGCCGAACCTGCGGCGCGTGCCCGGCTCATCACGACCCCCGCAGCCCTCTCGCCGGGCGTGGCATGTTGGTGCGTCCGACTCCGGTCGAGTAGGCCACCAAGTAGGACACCTGGGCCGGAAAACGGGCCCGACTCCGAGTCGCCTCGGAGCCGGAATCCCTTGGTACTGATGGCCTCTCGGCCTGTCGGGCTGGGGAGATTCGAACTCCCGACCTCTTGACCCCCAGTCAAGCGCGCTAACCAAACTGCGCCACAGCCCGGGATGTCGCAGCGTAGCCGATCGCCTCCGGCCGCCATCAACCGAGGCACCACCCGGGATCCTGGCCCGTGACGGCCTTTGGTACCCTCGGCCCCCATGCAGCCACACCCCTCCACGGCGACGTGCCCGGTGTGCGGAGCCGACGAAGCCCAGGAGCTGTGGCGGGAAGACGAGTGGGACCTGCGCCGCTGCGCCGGCTGCGATCTCGTGTTCGTCGCCAACCCACCAGATGAGGACCATCTCGCCGCGCTCTACTCCCTGGAGGCAGGTTTCCACAGGGAGCTGGCAGCCGACGATCCCACGTTCACCGCCAGGGCCGAGCGTCATGCCGCCGACTACCTGCACCAGATGGCGGCGATCCAGCCACCCGGACGGCTCCTCGACGTCGGGTGCGCGACGGGGGTGTTCATGGCCGCCGCCCAGGCCGCTGGGTGGAAGGCCCACGGCGTCGAGCTCAACGCCGACACCGCGTCGATCGCCCGGGCGCGCGGGCTGGAGGTCGCGATCGGGACGCTGGACAGCCTTCCCTACGAGCTGCGCGACTTCGACGCGGTCACCATGTGGGACGTCATCGAGCACGTCACCGACCCGGTCGGCCTGCTCCGCGACTGCCACGACCGGCTCACGACCGGGGGGTGGCTGTGGCTGGCCACACCCAACGTCGACGGAGTCTTCCCCCGCGCCTCGCTCAAGGTCGCCGATCGGGTCGGCCGATGGCCCCATCCCGAGCCGCCGTACCACCTCAGCCAGTTCTCGGAGCGGACCATCCGCCACGCGCTCGGACTGGCGGGGTTCCACGACGTGGTCGTGCACCACCGGCGCATACCGCTCAGCTACACCTTCGGTTCACCACGCAGGGTGATCACCGAACCGAAGCGACTCGCCTACACGACGGTGTTCGCGCCCATGGCGCTCATCGGACCCTGGATCGGACGCGGCGACACGCTGATCCTGGCGGCCCGCCGCAGCTGAACCCGCAGGTCCACCAGGAGCTCAGCCTGCCAGCCAGGCGATGCCCTGCACGAGCCGCCAGCCGAGGTACAGGAGGACTGCTGCGACCAGCACCCAGAAGTGCCATGGCGCCTTCACCTTCTCCCCCTCGGCCGACACCGCCGCGTCGCGGCCCGGGGCGTCAGACTGCGTCAGTGGAGCGATCCCCGTGGGGTCTGCCACGTGGTGGCCGGCCGGGCAATCGCCCTCGGCGCTCAGCGTCGAGGGGGTGTAGAAGCGGCCGCAGGGCTCACACCAGGGCACGACGGCCCGGCCTCCTCATACCGGCGGTACCCCGTGGCGGCGTTCGGAGAACGCCCGTGACTTCCCCGTCGCCCGCTCCAGTCGTCGGATGATCTCGTCGCGCAGCTCCCCCCACTCCACGATCCCGTCGATGACGAGCTCCGAGGCGAGACGCAGCAGGTCCACGTCCTCCTCGTAGATCCGGCGCTGCTCAGAGATGAAGTCCTCGCGCTCGTCGGGGTCCTCGATGGCGGCGATCTTGTTGGCGAACACGGCGTTGACCGCCGCCTCGGGGCCCATCACCGCGATCTTCGCCGACGGAAGGGCGAGCGTCGCCACCGGGTCGAAGGCCGGCCCGCACATGGCGTACAGGCCCGCGCCGTAGGCCTTTCGGACGATCACCGAGATCTTCGGCACCGTGGCCTCCGACACGGCGGTGATCATCTTGGCGCCGTGGCGGATGATCCCCTCCCGTTCCACCTGGGTGCCGATCATGAACCCGGGCACGTCTGCCAGGAAGACCAGCGGCAGCCCGAAGGCGTCGCACAGCCAGATGAACCGCGCTGCCTTGTCGGCGGAGTCGGTGAACAGCACGCCTCCCTTGTGGAGCGGGTTGTTGGCCACCACACCGACGGGTCGACCCTGGAGCAGGCCGAACCCGCAGAGCAGCTCCGGAGCGAACAGCGGCTTGACCTCGAACAGCGAGTCGGCATCGAGCAGACCGTCGAGCACCTCGTGCATGTCGTAGCCGGCGGTGTCCTCCAGCGGGACGATGGAGTCGTCGAGCGTCCGCGATGGAGGGTGGCTCTCGTAGCGGGGAGGATCCTCTCGCCAGCAGCGGGGCAGGTAGGACAGGTACTCCCTCGCCTGTTCGATGGCGTCCTCGTCGTCCGCCGCCAGGTTGTCACCGCAACCTGACACCGTGGCGTGGATGCGGGCCCCGCCCATCTCCTCGAGGGTGGTGTGCTCCCCGATGACCATCTCCGCCATGCGAGGTGACCCGAGGTACATGGAGGCGTTGCCCTCCACCATGATGACGAGGTCGCAGAAGCTCGGGATGTAGGCCCCTCCTGCCGCGGAGGGTCCGAACAGGCAGCACACCTGGGGCACGCGACCCGAGAGGCGGACCTGGTTGTAGAAGATGCGTCCCGCCCCCCGCCGACCGGGGAAGAGCTCCACCTGGTCGGTGATGCGGGCGCCCGCCGAATCCACGAGCCACGCCACCGGGAGCTCGTCGCGCAGCGCGGTCTCGGTGAGCCGGACGATCTTCTCGACGGTGCGCGCCCCCCAGGATCCCGCCTTCACGGTGGGATCGTTCGCCATGATGCACACCGGTCGCCCGTCGACCTCGCCGACGCCGGTCACCACACCGTCGGCGGGGAGATCAGGGTCCATCCCCTCGCGATAGGCGGCGTTGGCCATGAGCTGGTCCTCCACGAACGTGCCGGGGTCGCAGAGGCGTTCGATCCGGTCGCGCACGAACAGCTTGTTCTGCTCGGCCAGCTTGGCGCCACCGCGCTCGAGGTTCCCCTCCAGCGCTCGACGGCGAGCCTGCCGGAGCTTCTCCGCGTGCGGATCAGCCATCTCAGCCCACGCCCACCATGTCGACGGTGAACACCAGGTCGCCGGTGGGCGTGCCGGCGGTGTCGGTGTCGTCGACGCCGTAGGCGAGGGCGGCGGGGATGACCAGCGTCCGGCGGCCACCGACCCGCATCCCGACCAGGCCCTCCGACCATCCGTCGATCACCTGGTCGAGGGCGAAGGTCGCCGGCTCCCCACGTTCCCAGGAGTTGTCGAAGACCTCGCCGCTGGAGGCGTCGACACCGACGTAGTGGGCCAGCACCGTGTCCCCGGCGCACACGATGTCGCCGGTTCCCTCCACGTCATCGGTGACCGTCAGCTCGCTCGGGAGGTCCTCGGGCACCGTCATCTCCGGCTCACCCCGCTCCTCGGCTGCGTCGAGGGCCTTCCCATCAGCCTCCGGCTCCGCCTCGGAGGGGGCTTCCTCCTCGCTGACCGACACGAGGTCGACCACCATCACGATCATGTCGTCGGCCTCCACGCCGTCCGGGTAGCGACCGCCGAACAGCTCCTCCGCGGAGATGACCAGCTGGCGACGGCCGCCTTCCTTCATCCCCTCCATCGCCTCGGCGAACTCTCCACCGATCTGCTGCAACGGCACCTCGTACGGCGAGCCCAGCGGCCAGGACGAGTCCACCTCCACCCCCTCGGTGGACATCATCACGTAGTGCACCTCCACCGTGCCGTCGGGGATGACCTCTGCCCCGGTGCCTTCCACGAGGTCCTCGACCTGCAGCTCGCTCGGCACGGGGTCGGGCACCACCACCGAAGGCTTGCCTCGCTGCACCACGGCGTCCGCCTCAGAGCTCGTCTCCTCGCACGTGGACTTCACCGGTGCAGGCTCCGACTCCTGGGAGCTCTCCTCTTCGTCCTGGGCGTCGACGTTCTCGCCGTCATCGGAGCAGGCGACCCCCAGCGTGAGGGTCGCGGCCGCGACGAAGGCGAGCAGTTGGCGTGCGGGAGTTCTCACCGGCCCAGTCTGGCCGACGCCGAGCACGGCCACCTCACCCGGGGCGGCGTTCCCTGTGGAGCCGTCGCGAGCTCATCCCCGGCGCCGCACCCGGAGCTTGAGGGGGGTGGCCCCGAGGTCGAACGCGTCACGCAGGCTGCGCTCCAGGTAGCGCAGGTAGGTCGAAGGGAGCTCCTTGTTGGTGAACAGCGTGAAGGTCGGCGGGTCGGTGGCGCCCTGGGTGGCGTACAGCACGCGAGCTCCATGGGGGGCGGGTTGGGCCTGCTGGGCGGCGCGCAGCACCTCGTTGACCCGACGAGTGGGCACGCGCGTCGTGTAGGCCTCGATCGCACCCGAGAGGGCCGGCATCAGACGTTGCATGCCCTTTCCGGTCAACGCCGACACCTTGAGCACCGGTGAGGCGCCCAGGAAGTGGAGCCGCTGAGCGACCTGTCGGGTCACATCAGCGCGGCGCTCGGCGTCGAGCAGCTCCCACTTGTTCAACAGCACGACCACGGGACAGCCGGCACCGTCGACTCGTTCGGCCAGCCGCTGGTCCTGGTGGGTGATCCCCTCGGTGCTGTCCACCACCAGCAGCGCGACGTCCGCCCGGTCGACCGCACGCAACGCCCGCACGACCGAGTAGTACTCCGTGTCCTCGTCGATGCGGGAGCGCCGGCGCATGCCAGCGGTGTCGATGAAGCACACCGGGCCGGCGTCGGTCTCCACGACCGTGTCCACCGTGTCACGGGTCGTGCCCGGCATGTCGTGCACCACGGCTCGCTCCTCGCCGATGAGGCGGTTGAACAGCGTGGACTTGCCGACGTTCGGGCGGCCCACCAGCGCCACGGAGATCACCCGCGGGCCTTCGGGTGCCCCGCTCGAGGACGGCAGGCCCTCGCTGCGGCGCCCATCCCGATGACCCGGCACCGACTCCCCCGTGCCCGGGGCACCTTCCTCCTCCGCCGGCAGCAGCTCGACCACCCGGTCCAACAGGTCGCCGGTGCCGCGGCCGTGCAACGCCGACACGGGGAACGGGTCGCCGAGGCCCAACCCCAGCAGCTCCCACACCAGCGCCTCGTGACGGGCGTCGTCGACCTTGTTGGCCACCAACAGCACCGGCGTCTCGATCGAGCGCAGCGCCTGGGCCGCACGAGCGTCCTCGTCGGTCAGTCCGATGGCAGCATCGACCACGAACAACACGACCGCCGCGTCGCGGAACGCCTCCTCCGACTGCTGGGAGACCTTCCGGTCGAGCTCGCTGCCTCCGGCCAGCCAGCCACCGGTGTCCACCACCACGAACTCCCGCCCCGACCACTGCGCGGCCAGCTCCTTGCGGTCTCGAGTGACGCCCGGACGCTCCTCCACGATGGCGACCCTGCGTCCGACGATGCGGTTGACCAGGGTGGACTTGCCCACGTTCGGCCGACCCATCACCGCTACCTTCGGGAGCCGGTTCATCGCATCCACCCCACCTCAGGCCGCCTCGAGCGCAGCGCGCAGGGCCGAACCGCTGGTGGCGACCACCTCCACCGATCGGGGGAGGTCGTCGGGACGGGTGCCGTCGAGGAACTCGCCCCGAGTCAGGCAGACGTCCGGCAGGAGGTAGCGATGCCCCTCGGGCTGGCCGTGCAGCACCGCTGCGACGTCTGCGCCGACCATGAGCCCACTCACCGCAACGTTGCCACCGAAGTGCTCGTTGGGGACGGGCAGCACCCTCACCGACGGCACGCCGAGTCGAGCGAGCAGCGGATCGAGGACCTGGGCTCCGTAGACCCCTGTCAGGATGCCGACCGGCACCGCGCCGGCCCGGATCTCCCCGGGCTCCTCGCCGCTGCGCCGCGGAGCCCGATACCCGATCGCCGGGGCGCCGTCGACCCACTGGAAGAACCCCGCGCGCCCGGCCCGCGCACCCATGTCCTCACCGAACAGCTCGGCCTCGAAGGCCCGGGCCATGCCGATGCCGTCCTCGTGCATGGTGAAGCGACCATAGCGCTCCGCCGGCGGGAACGGGCGATCCGCCATCAAGTAGTACTCGTCGGCCGCGTGGACCATGGGATGGCCGAGCACCTCCTCGAACGCCTCCTGAGCCTGCTCCACCGCGTCCAGCACCGCCGCGGCCTCGGCGGCGGTGTGCGGGCGCATCCGCGGCTCCCGGTTGAATCGGCTCACGCCCAACGGGACGACCGCCAGATCTGCCAGCTCCGGGTAGTCCCCCAGCACACCCGTGAAGGTGTCCACCAGGACGCCGCCGTCGTTGAGGCCCGGACACACCACGATCTGGCCGTGCACCTCCACGCCTTCGTCGAGCAGTGCCCGGAGCCACCGAAGGCTGGTCGCCCCCCGCCGGTTCCGCAGCAGCTCGGCACGCACGTCGGGGTCGGTGGCGTGGATCGACACGTGCAGCGGCGACAGGCCGTCGGCCACGACCCGTTCGAGGTCCGCCTCGGTGAAGCGGGTCAACGTGGTGAAGTTCCCGTAGAGGAACGAGAGGCGGTAGTCGTCGTCCTTCACGTAGAGGCTTCGTCGCATGCCGGGAGGGAGCTGGTAGATGAAGCAGAACTCGCAGTGGTTGTCGCAGGTGCGGACCTGGTCGAACACCGGCGAGTCGACCTCGATGCCCAGCGGGGCCCCAGGCGGCTTGTCGAGCGAGAGGTGCACCTGCCGGCCGTCGCGACGCAGCTCCAGGCTCACCTCTGGCTCGTCGGCGAGCACTCGGTACTCGATGACGTCACGCAGAGGCCGACCCGACACCGACAGCAGCTCGTCGCCGGCCTGCACTCCGGCACCTGCGGCCGGCGACCCGGGCGCGACGGAGGTGATCAGGGCAGGGCGCACGGACACCAAGGGTACCCCGGTGCCAGAATCGGCCCATGGCGATGCACCCCGCAGCACGACACCGGAGCCCGAGGCGCCCCGTCCACGCAGTCGTGACGGTGGCGATGACGGCACTGCTGACGGCCTGTGTGCCGCAGCCGCCGCCGGATGCCACCGGCCCCGATCCCGACGATGCTGCGAGGGCCACCGACGCGGCCTATGCCACCGCCGGACCCTACGCCGCCGGTGTCACCACTCTGAGCCTGGGCGACCGATCGGTCGAGGTCTGGTACCCGGCCGAACCCTCCGAGGTCGCCTCGACGCCACGCGACGCCTACTACATCCGCGACTTCATCCCGCCGGCGTTCGACTCCCTCATCCCGGCATCGGTGAACCCGCCCTTCCTGACCGACGCCTACCGCGACGTACCTGCCGCGGCGGGTCCGTTCCCCTTCGTCCTGTTCTCCCACGGTGCCGCCAGCTACCGACTGCAGTCGAGCGTGCTCACCGCCCACCTCGCCACTTGGGGCTTCGTGGTGGCATCCCCGGACTACTTCGAACGGGGGCTCTGGAGCGTGCTCGGGGGCGCCGTCACGCGCCCCCGAGCGGATACCGTCGTGGCGGACGAGACCATCGACGCGCTCCACGATGCCGACGTCGCACCGGGGGGTCTGCTCGAGGGCGTGGTGGACTCCTCCAGGGTCTTCCCGATAGGGCACTCCGCCGGGGGAGGCACCTCGCTCGACCTGCTGCGACGCTCCGACGTGCCATCGGCGATCCCCATGGCCTCCGGGATCTCCCTGTTGAGCATCGCCCAGAACGGCTGGCGCCTGCCCGCCGACAAACCGATCATGTGGATCGGCGGGCGACAGGACGGCATCGCGTCCATCGACGACGTGCGGACCGGCTACACCTACACGCCCGGTGAGAAGAAGCTCGTCGAGCTGAACGGCTCAGGGCACAACAACGCCTTCACCGACATCTGCGAGATCGGCGACGGCGGACTCGCCGCCCTGGCCCGCGCGACGGGCCTGCCGATCCCCGACTTCCTCTTCACCCTGGGCGACAACGGATGCCCGGCGCCTCCCTACCGCGACTCGCCGGAGGTCTGGCCCGAGGTCCGGCACTTCCTCACCGCCGAGCTCCGCTACCGCTCCGGGCTCGACCCTGAACCCGTCGGCCTCGGCTCGCAGGTCGTGGCGCAGCTCGACGACGTCGCCTCCTACCGGCACGCTCCGTGAGACTCCCGCTGCCACCGCATCGCCCGTAGGGTGGGGGACGTGCACGACCCCACCGACGACGGCGTCGAGCTGGTGCTGCTGGCCGCCCCACGCGGGTTCTGCGCCGGGGTCGAGATGGCCATCAAGGCGCTGGCGTGGATGGTGCGCGTGTTCGAACCGCCCGTGTACTGCTACCACGAGATCGTCCACAACCGGATCGTGGTCGAGCGCTTCGAGCACCTGGGCGTCGTCTTCGTCGACGACATCGCCGATGTGCCTCCGGGGCGGCCGGTGATGCTGAGCGCCCACGGTTCGGCCCCCGAGGTCGTGGAGGCCGCCCAGGCGGCCGGCGGCTTCGTCGTGGACGCCGTCTGTCCCCTGGTGACCAAGGTGCACCACGAGGTCAAGGTGCGCTCCGGCAAGGGCTACCAGATCGTCTACGTGGGACACGAGGGGCACGAGGAGGCGGTCGGCACGATGGCGGTCGCTCCGCAGGCCATCCATCGGGTCGAGAACGTGGAGGAGGTCGAAGCACTGCCAGACTTCGACGGTCCCGTAGCGCTGTTGGCCCAGACCACGTTGTCGCACCGGGACTGGGCGGAGGTCGCAGATGCGACCCACCGGCGCTTCGAGGACCTCTGGACGCCCGGCCGCAGCGACCTCTGCTTCGCCACGACCAACCGCCAGGGAGCCTTGTTGGAGATCGCGTCCCGGTGCGACGCCGTCGTGGTGATCGGCAGCGCCAACTCCTCCAACACGCGTGCACTGGAGAAGCTCGCACGCGAAGCCGGTTGCTCGCGCGTGCTGCGCATCAACGACGCCTCGGAGCTGCCCGCAGGCCTCGCTGGCACCGTAGGGGTCACGGCCGGCGCCTCCGCACCCGAGGAGCTCGTGGAGGAGGTGCTCGCCACGCTCGCGCCGACGCGTGGGGTCGAAGAGGTGCGCGTGACCGACGAGGAGGAGTACTTCCCACCGCCGCGGGCGCTGCGCGACATGTTGAGCGTCATCGACCTCCTCGCGGCGATCGGCCTCGGCGGCGATCCGGGCGCGCTGGCACCGGTCAACGATCGAGACCGACCCGCTTCGGTGGTGCTGGCCCAGCTCCTCTGACGCCCTGCCTTGCCGCGATCGGGCCCCGTCGGCCACCATCGGTCGCCGTGACCTCCCTCACCACGCTGCGCCTGTTCCTGCACGTCCTGTCTGCCTCGATCTGGGTCGGAGGCCAGATCGTGCTGGCGGGGCTGGTGCCGACCGCCCGGGAGCTCTCGCCGGACGGTCCGCTCAAGGCAGCCCGTGCCTTCAACCGGCTGGCCTGGCCTGCCTACGGCGTTGCGGTGGTGACGGGCATCTGGAACCTGCTGGCGGTGCCCCTCGCTGCCCTCCCCCATCCGTTGATCGAGATCAAGATCCTGGTCGTGGCGCTCAGCGGCATCGGAGCGCTCCTGCACCAATACGCCAAACGGCTCGGCCCCGCGCTCCACCTCGGCGACAAGGCGACCACCGCCTTGCTGGCCGTCGGCGGGGCGATGAGCTCCGTGTTCGCCGTGGCAGCGATGTGGGTGGGTGTCGCCATCTTCCCCGAGGCCGGCTGACCCCCCCCAGTCCGAGCCTCGTGCTTCCGCTCACGGCACAGTTCAGCGAACCTGGTCGTAGAGCGACTGCAGCTCCTTGCGCAGCTCCTCGGTGACCTCGGACATCACCCGCCGGGGGATGCGACCCGTGAGCTCGACGTCCGGATAGATGGGCTCGCCGATCACTATGCGCACCTTGACGAGCCGGATCATCCGGGAGCCCTTCGGCAGGACCTCGTCCGAACCGCCGATGCCCACCGGGACGATCGGAACCCGCTGCCGGCACGCCACCCACGACGCGCCCTCGTACAGGTCCTCCACCAGCGGCCCTTCCTTGCGGCGGCCCTCGGGGAAGATCACCACCGGATCCCCCAGCGCGATCGCGTCCTCAGCGGTGCGGATGGCTCTGCGATCCGGACGCTCACGGTCGACCGGGAACCCACCGAGGCGCTCCATGAAGCGGCCGAACCATCCCGGACCCTTCTTCCACAAGGTGTCCTTCGCCATGAAGCGCATCCGGCGGGGCACGGCAACCCCGGCGAGGAGGAAGTCCGCGTTGGAGCGGTGCACAGGGGCCAGCACGAACGGTCCGACCGTGGGGATCCGTTCCCTGCCCCGCACCTCGACCCGCCAGAGCAGCCGCGTCACCGTCACGGCGAAGCCTCGCAACGCTGCGTAGAGCGCCCGAGCCAGCGGTGAGATCGGTTCGAGCGCGACATCGGCTCCAGCCGTGGAGGTCATGGAAGGTCCTTTCGCTCGCCAGCGTCAGCGCGCTGAGCGACACGTCGGTCGACCATCTCCACGATCGCCGAGACGACCTCGTCGACGGTGAGCCCGGTCGTGTCCACGTTGACCGCGTCCCCGGCCTCGGTCAGCGGGCTGTCGGCCCGCCCGGAGTCCGCAGCGTCGCGTCGAGCGATGTCGGCGGCGACCTGGTCGTAGCGCAGATCCGTCATCTCCTTCGCCCGTCGGGCGGCGCGAACCTCCTCCGAAGCGGTCAGGTAGACCTTCAAGAGCGCATCCGGGAACACGACCGTGCCGATGTCGCGACCTTCGATCACCCCGCCGCCCCGCTCCATCGCCCACTGCCGCTGGCGGGCTCGCAGCTCCGCACGAACCTCGGGGTTGGCGGCCACCAGCGACACCGCACGGGTGACCTCGGGGCCACGGATCTCGACGGTCGCGTCGATGTCGTCGACGAACACCCCGTCCTCTCCGACCCGGATCTCCGCCGCCCGGCTCAGCGCCGCCACCGGGACGTCGTCGGCGGGATCGATCCCCTGACGGATGGCAGCGAAGGCGACGGCTCGGTACATCGCTCCCGTGTCGAGGTACTCCAGACCGAGCCGCTCGGCGAGGCGCCGAGCCACAGTGGACTTCCCCGAGCCGGCCGGCCCGTCGATCGCTATCACTCGCATCGCGCCCATCCTAAGGAGCCGAACCCTCACCGGCGCGACGTCGCAGCTCGGCGACCACGTCCCAGAACCGGGGGAAGGTCTTGTCCACGCAGCGGGGGTTCTCGATGACGATGCCGCCAGAGCACAGCCCGAGCACCGCGAAGCTCATGGCCATCCGGTGGTCGTCGTAGGTGCGCACCATCCCCGGGCGGGGCTGGCCGGGGCGGACAGTGAACCCGTCGGACAGCTCCGCTGCGTCGATCCCGAGGGAGCGGAGCTGCTCCACGACCGCCCTGATCCGATCGGTCTCCTTCTCACGGATGAAGCCGATGCCGGTCACCGTGGTGGGCCCGTCGGCGAACGGGGCAACCACGGCCAGCGTCTGCGCGGTGTCGGAGATGTCGGCCATGTCCACGGTCACCCCCCTCAGGGTGCCCGTACCCTCCACCTCGGTAGCGTGCGGCCCTCGCCTCACCCGCGCTCCCATCTCCTCCAGCACGTCCACGAAGCGCAGATCGCCCTGCAGCGACCGCGACCCCAGCCCTTCCACGACGACCCGCCCGCCGAGGATCGCAGCAAGTGCGAAGAAGTACGACGCCGCCGAGGCATCCGGCTCCACGTCGAGCTCGATCGGCTGGTATCCCCGCGAGGCCACCTCGAACCCACGGCCGTCGTCCACCCTCAGGCGCGCACCGAAGGTTCGCATGACCTCCACCGTCATCTCCGCGTACGGCTCGGAGACCAGAGGTCCGACCACATCGACCCTCAGGCCGCCGACCAGGATCGGACCTGCGAGGAGCAGGCCTGAGAGGAACTGGCTCGAGGCATCTCCGCGGACCGACAGCGTCCCGCCCCGGATCCCTGCACCCCCGCTCTCGAGGGTCGCGGGCAGGTGGCCGACGGTGCCGAGCGGACGAACGTCGACGCCCAGCGACGACAGGGCGTCGAAGAGCTCTCCCATCGGCCGGGCGCGCAGCTGCGGAGAGCCGTCGAGCATCACCGAGGCTCCGCCGGCCACGGCCATCGGAGCGATGAAACGTGCGGTGGTGCCCGACGACCGGGCGTCCAGCACGACCCCCTCCACCGTCGGGGCACCGCCGAGCCCCTCCACCTCCATCCTGGAGGCGTCGCGGTCGTGCACCACACGACAACCCAACTCCCCCAGGCACCCCACCATGGCAGCCGTGTCATCGGAGTCCAGCACCCCGCGGAGCACCGATCTCCCTCGCGCCAACGAGGCGCACACGAGCGCACGGTTCGTGATCGACTTCGAGCCCGGGACCGACACGCGGCCCTCCGGGGGGCCGGCCAGGGGGACCACCTCGATCCGGTCGGGCTGCCCGCTCACTGGGCATCACCCAGGGGATGCTCTGTCGCATGGCGACCCCGGCGCGCCAGCTCCTCCACGAAGCGGTCCGCCATGTCCGCCGCGACGACCAGGATGAGCACCCCTCCCTGGAACTCCGCACCGTGGGCGACCTCGATGTCGTAGACGTTGACGCCGAGCTCGGTGGCCAGTGCGGTGACCGACGCCAGCTCTCCCGGCTGATCGGCGACGGGCAGCCGGACCTCGACCAGCAGCTCCGGCGGCGGGGCACCCGCCGGCAGGTTCCTTCGCGCCTCCTGTGCCCTGGACAACCGTCGCCGCAACACCTCCCCGTCGCCGGTGGCGACCACGAGGCGCATCTGCTCCAGCGAGCCTATGAGGTGGTCGAGCACGTCGAGGATGGCGTCGCGGTTGTCCCGGCAGATGTCGATCCAGATCCCCGGATCGCCCGCAGCGATGCGCGTCATGTCCCGGAACCCACCGGCAGCCATGCGCAACAGCGCAGCGTGCTCCTCCGCCTGCTCCGCAGCGACGCCCATGAGGGTCGCAGCGGTCAGGTGCGGCACGTGGCTGACCGTGGCCACCAGACGGTCGTGATCCGCAGGCGCCAGGGTCAGCACATCAGCCCCGAGGGATCGCACCACCTGGTGCACCAAGGTCAACGCCTCGGGGTCGGTGTCGGCCACCGGCGTGAGCACCCACGTCGCCCCTTCGAACAGATCGCCACGGGAGCCGTCCACACCCAGAGCCTCCGATCCCGCCATGGGATGCCCGCCGACGAACCGGGGATGGTCGACCTCGGCCACGACGGGTGCCTTCACCGAACCCACATCGGTGACGACGCCGCCTCCCTCGAGCGCACGGCGCGCCACCATCGGCACGGCGCCCACCGGAACCGCCACCACGGTGAGCTCGGCTGTCGGATCCTCGCCGACCTCGTCGATCCGCCCCAGATCCAACGCTCGTCGTGCCGCTGGAGCATCGTCGTCCGAGCCGGTCACGTGCCATCCCGCCGCGCGCAGCGCGGCTCCCACGGATCCGCCGATGAGGCCGGTGCCGACGACCGCCGCCCGTCGCTGGGCGCCCGGGGAGGAGATGCCCACGACGCTCACTCCGGGAGGTCGTCCCGAAGGCCCTTCGCACCCTCCAGGTACACGTGCCGCATCTGGGACCGATCGCGCTCGGAGCCGAGGTGCATCATCACCCTGACGCAGCGGGGCGTCGCACCATCGATGTCGAGCTCCTGGGCGCAGATCAACGGGACGTCGCCGAGGCCCATCCTCCGGGCCGCCAGGGCGGGGAAGGCGCAGTGGAGATCGTCGGTGGCGGTGAAGAGGATCGACACGAGGTCGTCGTGGAGGACGCCGTTGCGCTGGAGCATCTCCCTCAGCAGCTCCTGGACGCGCTCCACCATGTGTCCCTCGTCGTCGACATCAAGGGTGGTGGCGCCTCTCAGCGCCACCAGCTGCGGGGGCATCTCCGCGAGGTTACCGTGCGGCCCCACGAGGGTCGGCACCGGAAGCGGCGCGCTCCAGCGCCCGCACCTCCGCCACGGTGAGCTCCCGCCACTGGCCGGGAGCGAGCCGGTGGTCCTGCAACGGACCGATGCGGGTCCGGACCAGGCGTCGCACCGGGTGTCCGACGGCTTCGCACATCCGACGCACCTGGCGGTTGCGGCCCTCGTGGATGGCGAGGCGCACCACCGAGTCCGACACGAGCGACACCTCCGCAGGTGCGGTGACGCCGTCATCGAGCTCGACCCCCTCGCGGAGGCGACGCAGGTCGCCTCTGGAGGGGCGCCCCTCGACCTCGGCGAGGTACTCCTTCACCACCCCGTAGCGGGGATGGGTCAGGCGGTTGGTGAGCATCCCGTCGTTGGTGAGCAGCAGGAGGCCTTCGGTGTCGAGGTCGAGGCGGCCGACAGGGTGGACTCGGGGCCGAGATGGCACGAGGCCCACCACCGTCGCTCTGCCGTGGGTGTCCTCGGCGGTGGTCACGACGCCGGCGGGCTTGTTCAACAGGTAGTGCACCAGTCCCGGGGCCACGCCGATGGCCACGCCGTCGAGCTCCACCAGCGCGCCGGTCGGGTCGATCCGCCGGCCGAGCACCGCAGGCTCACCGTCCACGGTCACGCGTCCCTGCGCGATCAGGTCCTCGCACTGCCGCCGACTCCCGATCCCCGCACGGGCCATCACCTTCTGGAGGCGCTCGCCGTCGTGCGATCGATCGCCCGGCGGCGGGACCGCACCAGTGGAGGGATCAGGGCTCACCCGGCGGCGCCTCGGCTCCGGCGGGGGCCTCGAGGGACGTGCGGTCCACGTCGGGCGCTCGCGACGGGACACCGGCAGCCATGGCGGCGTCGGCCGGACCCGGCTCGGGTTCCACGCGCAGGCCCTGCTCCAGCAGCTCCACCACCTCGGCGTCGGGGATGAAGTCGCCGAGGGAGGGCAGCTGGTCGATGCTGTTCAACCCGAGTCGTTCGAGGAACAGCGCCGTGGTGCCGAAGAGGACGGCCTGGCCCGGGCCGGGATCATGGCCCACCTCGGCGATGTAGCCACGTTGGGTGAGCGTGCGGATGACCCCGTCCACGTTGACGCCACGGATGGCGGCCACCTGAGCGCGGCTCACAGGCTGCTTGTAGGCCACGATGGCGAGGGTCTCCAGCGCGGCCGCCGACAGGCGAGCGGTCTGACCGCTCAGGACGAACCGCTCGACGTAGGGAGCACAGGCCTCGTGGCTCTCGAAGCGCCACCCGCCTGCCACCTGGACCAGAGCGAAGCCTCGGCCCTCGGCCTCGTAGGCGCCCGCCATGGTCTGCAGCGTCGCCTCGATCGCGGTCGGCGACACCTCCAGCAGCTCGCCCAAGAGCTGAGTGGTCGCCGGCTCCTCCGCGACCATGAGGAGCGCCTCGAGGGCTCGGCGCCGCTCGTGCTCGCTGGTGTCCTCGGTGCCCGCCATCTCAGCCATCGTAGGCGTCGACCGCCTCCAGCGCTCTGGCCGGCACCGAGTCGCCACCGCGCCAGACCACCTCGATGTCGCCGAAGGTGACGGGCTGGAGCAGGTCGACCAGGCCCTGCTTGAACAGCTCCAGGATGGCGAGGAACTGCACGATCACCTCGACACGATCGACGAGGGAGGCCGTGAGCTCGCGGAACGTGATGCGCCGCGAGGACGGAAGCTCCCGGCACAGGTCGGCCACCGCGTCCACCACGCTGGCGCGAATCGGGGCCACGTGGAACAGGTCGATGCGCGGCACCGGCCGCGGCTGCATCGCTGCCGCGAAGGCCTTGCGCAGCATCTCGGGGGTGACACCCTCGAGCAGGTCCGGCGCCAGCTCCAGGTAGCGCTCCTCCGGGCCGACACGACGAGGCACCGAGCGGGAGGCCAGGTTGTGCAGGGCCTCGAGGGTCCTCGCCGCGTCCTTGAACGTCTTGCACTCGAGCAGCCGGGCGAGGAGGAGATCGCGCTCCTCCCACAGCCCGAGCTCGTCGTCGAGGTCGAGATCCGGGTCGTCGGGCAGCAGCCGCTTGGTCTTGAGCTCCACCAACGTGGCGGCGATCAGGAGGAACTCGGTCGCGATCTCGAGGTCGAGCGTCTCCATCCGGGTCAGCTCCACCAGGTAGGCGTCCACGATCCCCGACAGCGAGATGTCGTAGAGCTCGACCTGCTCCCGCAGTATCAGGTGCAGGAGGAGGTCGAACGGACCCTCGAACACGGGGGTGCGCACGTCGTAGGCCATCGCTCGCCATGGTAGCTGCCGTCGCGCCCACGGACTTACACCGGTGTGATTCCCGCGCACGGGTGCGCACGCGCTCGGGCCCGGCCGGACGCCTCGGCGATGGATCAGCCGACCTGAGCCACCGGGGCCGACGGGGCACGCTCCTCCCGGTACGATCGTGCGCCATGCCACGTGTCTTCTCCGGGATCCAGCCGACCGGTGACCTCCACCTCGGCAACCTCCTGGGCGCGGTGCAGAACTGGGTCCGCGAACAGCACGTCGACGACAGCGTGTTCTGCATCGTGGATCTCCACGCGTTGACGGTCCCCAAGGAGCCCGGCGAGGTGGGTGGCAAGACCCTCGAGCTGGCGCAGGTGCTCATGGCCTGCGGGCTCGACCCCGAGGTGTGCACCCTCTTCGTGCAGAGCCACGTGCCTCAGCACGCCGAGCTCGGCTGGGTGCTCCAGTGCGCGACCAGCTTCGGCGAGCTCAGCCGGATGACCCAGTTCAAGGACAAGTCCTCGCGCCAGAAGGACTTCGTGTCGGCCGGGCTGTTCACCTATCCGGCGCTGCAGGCAGCCGACATCCTCCTCTACGACACCGACAAGGTGCCCGTCGGGGAGGACCAGCGCCAGCACATCGAGCTCACCAGAGACGTCGCCGAGCGCTTCAACAGCCGCTATGGAGCGACCTTCGTGCTGCCGGAGGCGGTGGTTCCGTCGACCGGAGCCCGGGTCATGGACCTCCAGGACCCCACCTCCAAGATGTCGAAGTCGAGCGACAGCGACGCCGGCACGGTCATGCTGACCGACGACCTCTCACGTACGGCCAAGAAGATCCGTCGAGCGGTGACCGACTCGGGCGCTGACGTCCGATTCGATCCCGTCGCCAAGCCCGGGGTGAGCAACCTGCTGTCGATCCTCGGCGCCTGCACGGGCCGGGACCCCGCAGAGCTCGCCGGCAGCTACCACCAGTACGGTCCCCTCAAGAACGACACCGCCGATGCAGTGGTGGAGGTGCTGCGGCCCGTCCAGGAGCGCTTCGCCGAGCTGCGCGACGACCTCGCCGAGACGGAGCGGCTCCTGCGGCTGGGAGCGGAGAAGGCATCCGCTGTCGCCGTACCGGTGCTGGCACGCGCCCTGGCCCACATCGGCCTGCTGCCCCGTGGGTGAGCGGACGCCGCCACCTCCTCACTCCGCAGCGCCCGACGACGCACGACCCAGGTACCGCTCCAGCTGGTCCTCGTCGAGAGGTCGTGCGAAGAGGTAGCCCTGGGCGAACTCGCACCCCATGTCCGCCAGCAGGTCGCGCTGCTGCTCCGTCTCCACGCCTTCTGCGATCGTGTGCAGACCGAGGTTGTGCGCCAGCTGGACGACGCCGTTCACGATGGCCGTGTCGTCGGCGTTCGTCCCCAGACCGGCCACGAAGCTGCGGTCGATCTTCAGCACGCTCAGGGGGAACCGCTTCAGGTAGACCAGGCTGGAGTAGCCGGTCCCGAAGTCGTCCACGGCGAACTGCGCTCCGAGGTCGATCAGCTGCTCGATCGCGTGCGCCACGCTGCGATCTGCCCGCATGTAGGAGGTCTCGGTGATCTCGAACACGAGGCGTGCCGGATCCGCACCGCTCACCTCGATCGCCCCCCTCACCGCCTCCACCAGGCGGGGATCCTCGAGCTGCCGGCTCGAGAGGTTCACGGCGATGTGGAGGTCCTCACCCACCGACCTCAGCGCAGCGACGCGGCGGCAGGCCTCGACGATCGTCCATTCTCCCAGCGGCACGATCAGCCCGGACTCCTCGGCGATCGGCAGGAAGCGGTCCGGCGTCAGCAGCCCCTTCGCCGGGTGGTGGAAGCGCACCAACGCCTCGATCCCGGCCACCGCCCCTCCCGGCAGCCACACGATCGGCTGGTACCGCAGGCGCAGCTGCCCTCGATCGATGCCGCGCCGCAGCTCGACCTCCATCTCGAAGCGATCCAGGGTGTCGAGCCCCACGGCATCTCCCAGGCGTGCGAACCTCGCCCCGCCCGCTTCCTTCGCCTCGTACATCGCAGCCTCTGCCCGATGCAGCAGCTCGTGGGGGTCGGCCTCCGGATCCGAAGAGGTGGAGATGCCCACGGAGGCCGACAGCACCAGCTCGTGGTCCCCGAAGACGTACGGTTCCCCGAGCGCCTCGATCACGCGGGCCGCCACCGCCTCCGCCGCGGTCTCCTCGGCGACGTCGGTGCACAGCACCACGAACTCGTCACCTCCCACCCGTGCCACCGTGTCGGGTGGGCGAACGGTGGCCGAGAGTCGGCGGCTGAGCTCCACCAGCAGGTGGTCCCCGACCGCGTGGCCGAAGGTGTCGTTGATGGGCTTGAAGCGATCGAGGTCCACGAAGAGCACAGCGAGGCCGGTCTCCACCCGATCCAGACGGCTGAGCGCGTGGCGGAGCCGGTCCATCAGCAGCACACGCGTCGGCAACCCTGTCACCACGTCGTGGAGCACCCGGTGCCCCACGTCCTCCTCTCGCAGCCCGGGTGCGGTGATGTCCTCCACCTCTGCGGTGTAGCCGACCGGTCGCCCGGCGGAGTACCTCAACCGCAGCTCCATCCGGACCCAGATCGTCTCACCGTCCCGGGCGACGAGACGTTGGAAGACCACGTTGGAGGGCATCGCTCCTTCGAGCAGCGATTCGACCGCCTCGCGCTCGAGCTCCCGGTCCTCCGGATGGGTGAGCTCCGACAGGCTCCTTCCGAGCAGGTCGGAGGCCTGGAAGCCGGTGATGGCGCTCAGTGCGGGGTTCACCTGCAACAGGCAGCCGTCCAGCTCGGCGAGCGCCATGCCCGCCGGGAACGTGTCGAACATCGTCCGCAGCTGCGACTCGGTGTCCATGGCCTTCGTCCTCAGGTTGCCCTGGTTGATCTCCGAGGCCAGCCGGGAGGCGACCTCGATCGCCAGAGCCCGGTCGGCCTCCCGGTAGGGGGCACCCACACGGCTCCTGGACAGCCCGAGGGTCCCCAGCACCTCGCCGTCGGAGCACAGGGCCACGATCAGGAGCCGGCTGATTCCCAACCGCTCGAGCATCGAGCCGTAGGAGCTCGGCACGCCCGGCGGAGTGGGGTCGCGCTCGACATCCCACATCACCGCCACCTTCGTCGTGGCCACCACACCGGCGAAGGTGCCCTGCACAGGGGTGACCCCCGAGACGATGCGGGCCAGCACGTCCTCGTGCTCGGGGGCGGCTGCCCAGGCCACCGGCACGAGCACCTCTCCCGTCGCGTCGAGCAGCGTGACGGCGCAGAGGTCGGCGAGCTCACCCGTCAGGCAGCGCGTGGCCGTCGCCAGTGCCTCCTCCGAGGTCCGGCTGCCCGCCATGGCATCCGACAGCTCGCTCAGGATGCGGAACCTCGCCTCGCTGTCCGTCACCGCCCTGAAGAGCTCGGCGTTCTGCACTGCCAAGGACATGCGCTCCGCGAGCTCCTCCAGCAGCTCCACGTCGTCCAGGTCGAGGGGAGGTCGCCCCTCGAATCGCCGGCCGGTGACGACACCCACCACCTCGCCCCCGACGCCGCGCACCGGCACGACCACGCCGCTGGAGGCACCAGTGGCCTCCACCACCGATCAGTGAGCCGGTGGGGTCGCCGAACGCAGCTGCTCCGCATCCGCCGCCGGGTTGAACAGCGTCCGACCGGTGCGGAACACCTCGCCGATCGGGCCCTGATCTCGCGACACGGGTGCGCGGGCAGCAGCCGCCCTGGCCAGCGCCTCGTCGCCGGGGTTCCTGCTCGCCCACGCGATCAGGTCGAGGTTCGTGGGGTGCCCCCCGACCATGAAGATCCCACAGGTGTCCCCGATCGCGTCGACCACGATCTTCGCCACCCGGGTCAGCACGCCGTCGAGGTCGGCTCCGAGCGCCGGCAGCACCAGGGCCAGCTCCGCCAGAGCCCGGGCTCCGTCCGCTCGGCGCTGCAGCTTCGCCTCCATGGCCTTGCGCGAGCGGATGTCCCGCGCCACGACCATCACCGCCTCGTTGCCGCACCACAGCACCTTCGACATCCTGACGTCGACGGGCACCTCGACCCCGTCACGACCCACGATGGCCATGTCCGTCCCAGCGTCCAGCTCGAGCTCAGGGCCCTCCGCGCTCAGCACGCCCAGGCGAAGTGCGAGCAGACGCCTGGCCAAGCGGCTGGGCACGAGCTCCTCCACCCCCCGCCCCACCAGTTCCGACACCGCCCTGCCCGTCATGGCCTCCGCCTCCGAGTTGGCGTAGGCGATGGCCTCGTGGTCGTCGATCACCACCGTGGCATCGGGAGCCGCATCCAGCACCTCACGCGTCTGGCGCTCCGAGATCCGAGCAGCCTCCGCTGCCTCGACCGCACGGAGCTCGCTGCGCCGGAGCTGCAGGAGGTTGGCGATCCGGGAGGTGAGCTCCTCCACGGAGAAGGGCTTGTTCAGGTAGTCGTTCGCACCCGCCCGCAGCAGCCGAGCGCTCAGGGCATCGTCCGCACGGGCGGTGAGGACCACGACCGGGACTCCCTCGAGCTGCGGATCGCGACGCATGGCCTCCACGAGCTCCAACCCGTCCATCTCCGGCATCATCACGTCGGTGAGGACCAGATCCGGCCTCGACCTGCCGGCGATCTCCAAGGCGGTCGCGCCGTCGGCGGCACGAGCGACCCGGTACTGGCCCGCCAGCACGCCCGCCAGGAACGCCCCCATGTCGTCGTTGTCCTCCGCCACGAGGACGAGCGGGGCATCTGGGGCCACGACCGGCTCACGCGATGCGAGCGACGGGGGGAGGGCCGTGCGCTGCGACATCCCGACCGCCACGCCGCCCTCGGGCCGATCGACGGCGGACGGGTCCCGGAGCACGGACACCCCGGCTGGAGCGATCAGCGGGAGCTCCACGCGGAAGCGCGCACCCCCGCCGTCGGCCCGACCCACCGAGATCTCCCCTCCGTGCAGCTCCACCACGTCGTGCACGATGCTCAGGCCCAGCCCCGCGCCTCCGAACGCACGCGACGCTCCGCCGTCGAGCTGGCGGAACCGCTCGAACACGGCCGAGCGCTGGTCCTCCGGCACGCCGGGGCCGCTGTCGAGGACCTCCATCACCGCCCGACCCGCGAGCTGATCGGCGTCGACCTCCACGCGCACCCACCCGCCGGCGGGTGTGAACTTCAGCGCGTTGTCCACGAGGTTCGCCGCCACCCGTCGCAGCAGCACCGGATCGCCCTGCATCTGCACAGCCCGATCGGCGATCACGGTGAGGTCGATGCCCCGCTCCTCCGCCAGGCTCTCGTAGTTGGCCACCAACAGGCGCACGAGCTCGGCGAGGTCGATCGCCACATAGCTCAGCTCGATCTCGCCCGACTCGGAGCGAGCGACCATCAGGAGGTCCTCCACGTGGCGCTGGAGCACCCGCGCGTTCCGCTCGATCAGGTCGATCAGGCCCTGCGCACGG
The DNA here is from genome assembly GCA_964420125.1 of uncultured Microthrixaceae bacterium. Taxonomy (GTDB): domain Bacteria; phylum Actinomycetota; class Acidimicrobiia; order Acidimicrobiales; family Microtrichaceae; genus CAYQQQ01. The sequence goes on along the minus strand of CAYQQQ010000007.1, from coordinate 21,153 downwards.
GGCGCGTCCGGGAAGCCCTCCCTGAGCTGCTCCACCGGTCCGAGGATCAGGGCCAGAGGCGTGCGCAGCTCGTGGCTCACGTTGGCGAAGAACTCGGTGCGCAGCCGGTCGAGCTCCTTGGTCCTCGCGTACATCCGAGCGAGCTCGGCGTTGCTCTCCTTGAGCCGTCGACTCGCCTCGGCCACCTCGCGATCGCGCTGGACGATGACGCTCTCGAGCCCCTGGGCCCCGGGGCGCAGCTCGCCGACCCCGAGCGCGGCATCCGAGCCCACGGAGGCCCTCACCAGCTCAGTGGCGTCCTCGACCCGATGGATGATGGCCTGCACCTCGCCACCCGGTCCCAATACCGGGACGTTGAGCGGGCTCCACCACCGCTCCTCGAAGCCGCCCCCCTGTTCGGGCGGCCGGCGGACGTCGTACTTCTGCAGCGGCATGGCATCCGGCTGCCGGTCGCGGAGGACGCGCTCGAGCGACGCCCGCAGGTTGCTCACCCCCTCCGCCCCGGGATCTCCCGGGTTGTCGGGGAAGACCTCGAAGAGGTGGCGGCCGACGATCCGGCTCCGCTGCGTCATCGTCGCCTGCAGGTAGGCGTCGTTCACCGCGACGATGCCCAGCTCGGCGTCCAGCACGAGCAGCGGCGTCGGCGCCAGGTCGAACAGCGCCCGCCATGGCGGGGCGTCGTCCGGGTCAGGACTGCCAGGTGTCATCGGCGCACCTCTTCCCCCAGGCTGCACCTACCCCACAAGGATGACGCATCCCGAGGGTCGAATCCACGGCTGCGACGGATCCCTACACTCGGCTCCGATGACCATCCCCGATGCCACCCCTGAGGTCGACGCGGTGCTCGACCGCCTCGTCGCCACCGGAGGCCGGCGGACCGCTGCGCGACGGGCCATCGTGGAGGTGCTCCTCACCGGCGACCACCACACCACGGCCGAGACCATCGCCGGCGAGCTGGCACGAGCCGGGGTCGCGGTGAACGTCTCCACCGTGTACCGCACGCTGGAGGCCCTCGAGGAGCTGGGCATCGTCGACCACGTCCACCTCGACCACGGCCCCACGGTGTGGCACGTCGGCAGCACGCCGCACCACCACCTCGTGTGCGTGGACTGCGGCCGGGTGATCGAGGTGCCCCTGGACGAGCTGGAAGGCCTCCGCCACGACCTCAGGTCCCGGTACCGCTTCACCCTTGCTCCCCACTACGCCTTGACCGGGACATGCCAAGGGTGCTCACGGGCGGACCGTCGACGTCACGCGCACTGACAGCTGGCGTCGGCGCCGGTCGGGATCAGGCGCCCAGCTTGCCGTCGTCGGCCGCCGACAGCAGCCGCCCCGCGTCCACGGGCACCGTCCAGTCCGCCTCGGGCAGGTGGTGCTCGATCGACCAGGCCACCACCCGAGGATCGGCCTCGTTGATGGCCAGCAGGTCGGCGCCCAGCTTCGGGTACATCAGGTAGAGCCCGACACGACGCGTGAACCCCGTCGTGTCCGCCCAGTGCTCGGCCATGTCGGCACCGCCCACCCACTCCGACAGCGTGGCCACGACGCGCCCGTAGACGCCGAGGTCGGCCACGGTCTTGCCCACGTCGTGGAGGAGGGCGGCTGCCATGACCCATCTCGGGGGCTCGCCCTCCCAGTGACGCTCCACCGCACGTCCCACCGCCACCGCATGCTGACGGTCCATCCCCCGCATCTGCTCGAACAGCCGTGCCTCCGCCGGCGACAGCCAGCTGCGGGCCCAGGCCTCCTCGGTCGGTGCGGGCGATCCGCCGAAGAGCGATCCGAAGAACCTCCGGGCCCGGTGGAGCGGCTTCAGCGCCATCAGCTCACCGGGTCCGTCCAGCTCGGGGGCGACATCGCCGAAGCCCGAGGGTGAGCCTGGCGATAGGCCTCGAACAGCCGTGCCGTGGCCACTCGGGTGTAGATCTGCGTGGTGCTCACCGACGCATGACCCAGCATCTCGGCCACCGTGCGCAGATCCGCCCCGTGGTCGAGCAGGTGGGTGGCACACGAGTGGCGCAGCACATGGGGGCTGATCTCGCCCGACACCCCTGCCACTTTGGCCCAGCGACGGATGGCCTCCCAGGCCGCCTGGCGGCTCAGGCGCCGCCCCTGCACCCCCAGCAGGACCGCATCCGCATCGTCGCGCACCGCACGACGAGCCGATCGCCGGGCGCGCTCGGCCAGCACCGGACGCCCGAGCTCCAGCCACCGTGCGGTCGCACGCACGGCCGGCGCCCCGATCGGCACGATCCGCTCCTTGGAGCGCTTGCCGAGGACGCGGATCAGACCCGCCTCCAGGTCGACGTCACCGAAGCCCACACCGCAGACCTCCGAGACCCTCGCCCCGCTGGCATACAGGAGCTCCAGCACGGCGGCATCCCTCAACGCCACCGGCTCGCCACCCTTGGCAGCGGAACCGACGGCGTCGAGCAGAGCGGCGACCTCTTCCTCTCCCAGGGCCTTCGGCAGAGGGTCCGGCCGACGGGCCAGCGAGACCTCTCGCGTCGGATCGTCGCTGCAGCACGCCTCCACCACGAGGAAGCGGTACAGGCCTCGGACCGCGCTCATCATCCGCTGCACGCTGGCCGCCGCGTAGCCGTCCCGCTCCAGCGATGCCACGTACTCGACGACGTCGGCCTCCCGGGCGTCCAGGAGGGGAACGCCGCGGGAGTGCAGGAAGCCGTCCCACCGCCCGAGGTCGCTCCGGTAGGCCGACAGCGTCCGCGCCGACCGGCCTCGCTCCACCATCAGGTGCGTGAGGAACGACTCCACCTCGAGCGGCAGCATCCTGCCATCGTGGAGCGCTCCGACCGACAGCGTCCCGGCCACCTCACACCCGTTGCTGTGCGGCCAACACGCCGATCACCGTCTTGGCATCGCTGATCGCCCCCGATGCGATCAGCGCCGGCACGTCGTCCAGCGCGACCCGCATCACCTCCATGTGCTGCTCCTCGGGCCCTTCGCGACGATGGCCGACCTCGTGGAGCCCGGTCGCGAGGAACACGTGGCACTCCTCGTCGCTGAAGCCGACGGAGTTGTGGAACGAGATCAACGGCTCGACGTGGTCGGCATCCAGGCCGGTCTCCTCGGCGAGCTCCCGCCGAGCCGTCTCCTCCAAGGGCTCACCCGGGACGTCCCGCTTTCCCGCGGGGATCTCCAGCATCTCCCGCCCGAGAGGTGCGCGGAACTGCCGGACCAGCACCACCGAGCCGTGCTCGTCGAGTGCGACGACCGAGACCGCACCCGGGTGGCGAACGACGTCCCGCTCGATCACCGAACCGTCAGGCGCTCTGAACCGGCAACGGTGGAGCTCGATGACGTGGCCCCGGTGCACCAGCTCCTCGTCGAGCGGCTCGAAGGTGGCCACGACTCAGGAGCCCGCAGACGAACCTGCGACGGCAGGGTCGGCACGCCCGGCGCTCTCGGGCATGGACAGCAGGTGGGGGTTGCGACCCTCGGCCCGCTCCCGTGCAGCAGCCATGAAGGCGTTGAACAGCGGTGCGGGCTTGGTGGGGCGGCTCTTGAACTCCGGGTGTGCCTGCGTCGCCACCCAGAAGGCATGGTCCTCGAGCTCGATGAACTCCACCAGCCGCCCATCTGGGGAGGTGCCCGAGCACCGCAGTCCGGAGCCCTCGAAGCGCCGGCGGTACATCGGGTTGAACTCGTAGCGGTGCCGATGGCGCTCGGACACCACGGTGGTGCCGTAGGCCCGGGCCACCACGGAGCTCTCCTGCAGTTGGGCGATGCAGGCTCCGAGGCGCATGGTCCCGCCCTTCTCGATGATGTCGCGCTGGGAGTCCATGAGGTCGATCACCGGATGCGGGGTCTGGGGGTCGAACTCCGTCGAGTTCGCCTTGTCCAGCCCGAGGCCGTTGCGGGCCCACTCGATGGTCATCACCTGCATCCCGAGGCACAGACCGAGGCACGGGATGTCGTGCTCCCTGGCGTAGCTCGCCGCCGCGATCTTCCCCTCCACGCCGCGCTCGCCGAACCCGCCCGGGATCACGATGCCGTCGAGGTCCCGCAGCCGCCCATCGGCCAACAGACCTTCGACGTCCTCGGCCTGGATCCACTCGATCTGCACGTCGCATCCCTGGGCGAACCCCGCGTGGTTCAGGGCCTCGACCACCGACAGGTAGGCGTCGGGGAGCGACACGTACTTGCCGATGATCCCGATGCGCGTCGGGAACGTCGCCTCAGCGACGCGGCGCACCAGGTCACGCCACTCGTGCAGATCAGGCTCCACCTCCGGCAGACCGAGGATCCGACACACGACGCTGTCCAGCCCTTCGTCGTGGACCACGAGGGGGATGTCGTACAGGCTGTCGGCGTCCGCGGCGTTGACCACCGCCTCGGGCTCCACGTCGCAGAGCCGGGAGATCTTCCGCTTCAGGTCGGCGGTGATGGCAGCCTCGGAGCGGCACACGATGGCATCGGGCTGGATGCCACGGCTGCGCAGCTCCGTGACCGAGTGCTGCGTGGGCTTGGTCTTCTGCTCGCCGGAGGGCCCGATGAACGGCACCAGCGTGACGTGCACGTAGCACACGTTGGCCCGCCCGACGTCCAAGCGGAACTGCCGGATCGCCTCGAGGAAGGGCAGGATCTCGATGTCGCCCACCGTGCCGCCGATCTCGGTGATCACCACGTCGGTGCCGTCGACCGCCAGGCGCGAGATCCGCCGCTTGATCTCGTCGGTGATGTGAGGGATCACCTGCACGGTCTTGCCGAGGTACTCGCCGCGACGCTCCGCTGCCAGGACCGCCTGGTAGATGGAGCCGGTGGTGGCGTTGGAGTCGCGGGTGAGGTTCTCGTCGATGAACCGCTCGTAGTGGCCGAGGTCGAGATCGGTCTCGCCACCGTCTTCGGTGACGAACACCTCCCCGTGCTCGAAGGGGTTCATCGTGCCGGGATCGACGTTGATGTAGGGGTCGAGCTTCTGCATCGTGACCTGCAGTCCCCGAGCCTTGAGCAGTCGCCCGAGAGAAGAGGCGGTCAGCCCCTTGCCGAGGCTCGACGCGACGCCGCCGGTGACGAAGATGTGCTTGGCCACAGCCACTCCCTGGTGGTCGGTTTCCCCGAGGGTAGCGCGAGCACCGGAGGGGCCCACGCACCCTCGATCGGTGCCGGCCGAGGCTCCCTCGGCCGGCCCGGTCGGTCCCCGTACACTCTCTCCATCCCGACCCCCGCCATCCCGCCTCCCGCCGTCGCATCCCCACGGTCCCAAGCCCATGCCGCCTGACCACCACCCCTCCGACACCCCCGTCGACGCCGCCCCCGACGATGGCACCGGACCGGTTCCCGAACCACGCCGACGGTCGGACCGGCTGTGGGACATGGTGGGTCTGGGTCTGCTGGCTGTGGTGCTGCGCCTGCCTGCCTTCCTCTCCCCACGCCACCTGACCTTCGACGACGGGGTGTTCGCCAGCTCCGTGATCGCCATGCGTGACGGGGGGGTGCCGTTCCGTGAGGTCTTCTCCAGCCAGGGCCCCCTCTTCCTGCCGCTGGTGTACCTGGGAGACCTCCTCGGCGGCCGGACGTCGGACGCACCGCGTGTCCTTGCGGTGTCCGCCGGCGCGGCGACCACCGTGGGCCTCTACTGGTGCGCACGCCAGATCTCCGGCCGTGCCTCGGCGGTGCTCGCCGGGATGCTCGCCGCCACCTCCGGCTCTCTGATGTGGGTCACCGGACCGCTCGCGGCCGATGGTCCTGCGTTGGCGTTCGCGGTGTTCGCCTTCGGTGTCGCCCTCTCCATGCAGCGCACGCGGAGCCCGCTGCGCGTCGCGTTGCTCGGAGTCCTCGTCGGGGCCACCCTGTCGACCAAGTCCCTGGAAGCCCCTGTGCTCCTACCGGTGGGGATGGTACTGCTGGCTCCTCTGCTGCCCTGGCGTGCACTCCCTGCAGAGGAGCGATCGCGTCTCCCCGTCGGGCGAACGCTGGGGGAGTCGGCCATCGCCGCCGCTGCGGCAGCCGTCGTGTACCTGGTCGTCACGCTGCCGTTCGGGTTCGCGGCAGTGTGGGACCAGAGCTTCCGCTACCGAGCGGATGCCGCCACCGACCGCGAGCCACTCGGCAACGCCGCCAAGATCTTCTCCACCCTCTGGGATCGCGACCTGGTGCTCCTCGCATTCGTGGCGCTGTGCGTCGCCTGGTGGCTCCGACGGCGCCTCACCAGACCCCCGACGCCGAGGGAGGGGCAGCCCGACCCGGTAGGACCCCCCGCGTCCCCACCGGCGCAACCGACCCTCGTCCTGGTGTGGCTGGTGACCACCTGGGTCTGGCTTGTGCTCATGGTCAGCCCGCTGTGGAGGCCCCACGTGTCGGCCATGATCCCCCCGCTGGTGCTGGCCGTGGCGGTGTGGCGTCCACCCGTGCGCGTCGCGCTGGTCGCCGGGGTGCTCTGCCTTCCGCTGCTGTGGATCCAGCTGGACGGGCTGCTCCGACCCGGCGACTACCGCGGCGCCGAAGCAGAGGTGGTGACCGCGTTGCGCCAACTGCCCGAGGGCGCTTGGGTGCTCAGCGACGAACCCGGGCTGGCGTGGCGTGCCGGGCGTCGCACCACCGACGACCTCGTGGATCCCTCGATGCTCCGCGTGCAGCAGGGCCGCTACACCGAGGACTCCCTGGTTCGGGCAGCAACGGACCCGAGGGTGTGCGCGGTGGTGGTCCGCTCACCCGAGCGGTTCGGCAGCTTCCCCGGCCTCCCCAGCCGCCTCGAGGACGAGGGGTTCGACGTCGTCGCACGCGACGGTCCCCACGGCGTGCTCTACGTGCGTGCGACCTGCGAACCCGAGGCCTGATCGCCGCGTTCGCCGGGGCCGGTGCTCCCACCGCCCTCACCGGCTTGGGCATCCTGTCGGCTCGGAGCGCTCCGCTCGACGCTGGTCCCCTCCGAGACGGGCACCTCGACCCGGAACATCAGGTGGATCAGGGAGGCGCTCACCACACCGAGCATCATGCCGGGCACAGCGATGCCCGAGTCGTTCAGCGCGAAGCCCAGCACCATGGCGGTGAGCAGCCCCGCGACCGCCGCGCGCTCTTCGGGGATCCGCTCCTGGATGGTGCGCAACCGCCCCGGAGAACGCCAGAAGACCAGCGCCACCGAGGCGAACACCACCGGCAGCATGAGGGTCCAGACGGAACGCATCAGCACCGACAGGTTGGCGTCCAGCTTCCGCAGCACGACGGTCTGCAGCGCCTCGAAGCCGTTGGCGCCGATGTCGGCCAGCAGCCGGCCGAGGTGCGTGCGCTCCGGCGCGGGGCGCATGAGATCGACCAGCCCCAACGCGACCACCGCCGCCACCGCCGCCACGCCCCACATCACTGCGCTGCGCAGGCGGATCCGCCATCCGAAGAGCATCGAGGCCGTCACGGCTGCCGCAGGCACCAGGGTGAGCGCACCTCCGACGTCCGCGCCCAGGAACGGCGTGCCGTCGAGGACCACTGCCCAGGCCAGAACTCCGACTCCGGCCCAGGCCCCTCGCCTGCCGCCGAGTCGGTGGGCCACCAGCGCAGCCAGGATGATGGACGCGGCGGTGAACATCGCGAACGCGGGGTTTCCCATGCCGTCGAACCGTCCGGCCACCGTCGGCGAGTAGCCGAACACGGTGTTGAGCTGCAACGGGCCGCCGAGGACGACATCGACGCTCAAGAGGATCACCAGGATCGCCAGGGTCACCAGCAGCGGATCCACCAGGTGGCTCTTGGCGAGCGACCACACCGACACGGCGGCCGCGCCGCACAGCACCACCACGAAGGCCCAGTACCACGGCGTGCCCCAGCGGTAGAACGGCATCGCTCCCGCCAAGAAGGTGGCGGGGAGCCACAGCAGCACCGCCAGCGTGGCCACCTCCACCGTTCTGCGGGAGCGATGCCGCCCGCGGATCATGGCGTACCAGGCCCCCGCCCACAGCACGACCTGTGCGACCACGAACAGCGCAGAAGCCAGGCCGACGCTCCGATCCCGGAAGAGCGCCGCCTCGTTCACCGAGATCAGCCGGTCCCGCCGCGACTCCCACGTGCCGGCAGCGGTGGCCTCCATTGGTGTGCCCTCCATCGAGCTCGGCGGCTCGATGCCCAGCAACGAGAGGATCGTGGGAGCGACGTCCACCGTCTGGACGTGGCCCGCCCGGCGCGTCGAACCCGACAGGAGGAACCCGGCGCCGCCATCGGGTGCACGCAGGCCGATCACGGTGAGCGAGGTGCCGCCGTCGATGGCGTAGGGGGCCACCACGAGCACCGCATCCCGATCGAGGTCCACCCGGTCGAGGAGCTCCCCGAAGAGCTGGTCGGACCACCGGATCGCCTCTCGCCGTTGCCGAACGGCCTGCGCCTCGGTGGAGAGGGACTTGGCGTCCTCGGCCCGCACCATGTCGGAGGCCTCCACCAGCACCGTGGAGCGCGGCTCCCACATCTCCTCGAACGACCGGAGCACTGCCGCGTTGTCGAGGCGGGTGCCGTAGGGAGCCTCTGCATCCTCCACGAGCAGATCCCGCCCCACCATGCCCCTCTCGACGAGGCCGTCGCCGTCGAACACCCCGACGCTCGCCTCACGCCGGAAGTCGACCACGTCCGAGCCCTCGCCGTGGTCGCCGTTGGCGATCACGGCCCGAGCGACCCCGCCGTCCTCGAGCGCGTCGCCCAAGGCCCCGACCTCCGCACCGTAGAGGAGCCGATCGTTCACCTTGGCCATGGACACGATGCCGAAGTTGAACACCTCTCCCACGGCAGGGGACACCCCGCTGCGGCGGGCGAACTCCTCCACCATCGGCGTGCCGACGTAGACGCCCGGCACCGCATCGGGCAGCGCCGGTTGCTCGGGGCCGGAGGAGGACGGCGCCTCGATCAGCACGTCGGGAGCCTCGGCGGGAACATCCTCGGCGAAGGCCTCGGTGGGGACCTCCAGCGGATCGCCGTTCTCGTCCAGCCCTCCCTTCTGTGTGCTGCCGGCCACGAAGGCGAGCTGCGCCAACGGCGTGCCCTCGGCACGTGTCCCTGCGTTGAGCGTGGCGTAGGCGTCGGTCGCGGTGGTGAGCCTGCTCACCGACCGCACCGAGAGCCCTGCGACGGCAGCCTCGGAGAGGAAGCTCTCCAGGTTGCGGGCCCCGGACTCCTCCAGCTCGTCCCAGGCGAGGGTCGGCACCGAGTACACCAGCACGCGCTCCGCCCGTCCCAACGGCGCCTCCGGATCAGCCTCCGCCACATCGGCGTCCGCCCACGTGCTGAGCACGACCACCGAGGCGACGAGCAGGAGCCCTGCTCGTCTCACGACGCCACCTCCCCGGCCCGGGGTCGGAGTCGTTCCACGACCGAGACGCCGGCCAACCGGAGCACGGCTCCGTAGAGCCCCAGCGCCACCGCCGAGAGGACCACGAGCTCCACCAGCTGGGCTCCCTTGCCCTGCGGCGCCCAGATCTGGTGCACGGCCCACGCACCAAGCCCCACCACCGCGGCCACCAGCAGCGAACCACCGACCAGAGGCGAGACCACCCATGCTCCCCGCCGGCGGCGGAGGGCGACCAGCAGGACGGCGGAGGCCACGCAGAACGCCAGCGAGTGGGCGACTCCCAGGCCTGCGACCAAGCTGGCGCCGTGCAGCGACCAGGCGCTCAGACCCATCCCTACGACGCCGACCGCAGCGCCGCAGATGCCGGCGATCGCCGGACGGCGGCTGTCCTCCAACACGTACCACGCCCGCGCCAGCAGGAAGAACGCACCGTAGGGCAGCAAGCCCACGCACAGGCCGGCCAGCGCAGCCGCCAACAGCTCGACACCGGTCGCGGTGTTCGCCTCGCCGAAGGCCAGCACGGACATCGCCGGCACTGCCAGAGCGACGCACAAGGCGCTCACGGGCAGCAGCAGCACCGCCATCGAGTCCAGCGCCCACCGCACCGACCCGTCGAAGGCCTCCTGCCGGTCGGCGGAGTGCTCGTGGACCAGCTCCGGCAGGATGGCGGTGTGGATCGGCTGGGCGACGATCCCGTAGGGGGCGAGGAAGAAGAACCAACCCACCTGGTAGGCCACCACGCCGCCTTCCACCGCCGCGCCGGCGACGATGGCCGCACCCAGCAGCGAAGCAGCCACCGCGTGCTGCAGGCCGGCCCAGCCGGACAAGCTCACCACTCGGGGGAGGCCCTCGTGGCGTCGGGTGAAGCTCGGCACCAGACGGATCCCGTCCCTCCACGATGCGACCGTCGGGACGGCGACGAAGGCGAGCACCCCCAGGGTCCCCGCAGCCGCCAGCAGCAACTTCTCCCCGCCCGAGAGCACCAGGCCCGGGTCCGACCCGGCGACGGTCCCGAACGCCACCAGGAACGCCACCATGACCACGGTGTTCCCGATCGGTGCGATCGCAGGCACCACGAACCGACGCTGTGCGTGCAACACCGCCGTGGAGATGGAGCCCCAGGCGTAGAGGACCACCTGAGGGATGAAGAACCACAGCAGGAACTGGCTGAGGTCGCGTTGTGCGGCCCGAACGTCGGGATCCTCCACTGCTGCGGTGAGCAGGTCCGCGATCCATCCAGAGGCGATGACGCCGACCAACGACACGGCCCCGAGCACGACCACGGCCACCCCCAGGAGCTCCCGTGCCAGCACCTCCGCACCGGCCCGGTCGCCGGAGTGGAGGTGCTGCACGAAGGTGGGCACCAGCACGGCCGAGAGGGCGCCGGCGGCGAGCAGCTCGAAGAGCACGTTGGACACCGTGTTGGAGCTCTGGAACGTGTTGCCGAGGTAGGTGGTGCCCAGCACCGCGGCGATCACCAGCACCCGCACGGCGCCGAAGGCCCGCGACACCGCGGCGGCTGCTCCCATCCCGGCCGCGGAGCGGGCGACCTCCTCACGGTCGCGCCCCGCGGCAGTCACTGCCCCGGCCACGGCGGCAGCACCCCGTCCGCCCCGGGCCCGTAGCCGTAGCGGCCCACCACCCCGTCACGTCCCTGCTCCAGCGCCAGCACCGTCGCCACCCGGCCGGCGACGAGATCGAGGTCGTCGACGGTCGAGAAGGGGGCAGCTGCCACCTCGCCCGCGCGCATCACCAAGGCACCGCGCTCCTCGTCGCTGTTCGGCTGGTGGACCTCTGCGAGCACCGAGGGCAGCTGCAGCGCGCCCGCTGCCTCGGCCACGTCCGCCGCAGCGGAGCCCGGAACCTCCAGCCGGGACGCCGTGCCCGTCACCGCCACCACGCTCGCGCTGCTGCCGGGCGGCACGGCCTCTCCACCGCCGAGTGGGACCAACCTCACGAAGCCGGCGTCCTGCAGCTCGGACAGCAGCGGCGAATCGAAGAAGGCCACCGCGTCGGTCGAGGCGCTCTCACCTGATGATCGCGGCGCATCCTCGCCGGAGGGGTCCTCCCCCGCGCCGGGTTCGGTCGAGCTGGCCTCGGCGAGGATCCCGTTGATCACATCCACCTGCAGCTGCTCCACGGTGCGTCCGCTCTCGCCGGCGATCTCCTCGAACCTACGTCGGGACTCCTCGTCCTCCAACGACCACGAGGACTCCAACCAGACGATCCCCTCCACGGACGACCCGGCGGCGCGGAGGCTGCCCACGAGGTCCTCGACGGCCTGGTTGGCGATGCCCGGCTCCGCCACCACCAGCGTGGAGATCTCGGCCAGGCGGTCCTCCCCCGCGAAGGGCGCCACGGCACGTGCGAACTCGCGCAGGTCGGCGATCTCCGCGTTCTTCTCGTCGATGAGCGCCACCGTGTCGTCGAGGTTCTGCTCCACCCCGTCGAGCCGCTCTTGCAGCCCCTGCGAGATCCCCTCGTCGAGCACGGAGCCGACGACGACGCCCACCGCCAATGCCAGGAAGAACGCCACGACCGACACCAGGTAGAACCTGAAGGTAACCATCTCAGCGACTCCATCCGGGCCTGCTCGGGGTGGGGATCGACGAGGCCATGTCTCAGGAGAGCCGACCTGTCAGGGAGTACCAGAGATCGCGGATGTCGAGCCACACGCTGCGCAACACCACCTGAAGGGATTCCGACACCAGGGCGACGGCCAGGATCACGACCAGGGCAGCCGCGACGAGCATCACGATGTCCCGACGACGAACCCGTCCCCGGTACAGCTGGCTGACGCCCTTGGCGTCGATCAGCATCGGGCCGATCCGCAGCCTGGTGAGGAAGGTGGACGACATCCCCGCCCGCCCCTTGTCGAGGAACTCCACCATGGTCGAGTGGGTGCCCACGGCGACGATCAGCGTGGCACGGCACTCGTAGGCGAGCATCATGGCTGCATCCTCGCTGGTCCCCTCGATCACGAACTCCTGGTACGCAAGCCCCTGCTCCCTCAGCTCGTCGCGACCCGGCGCGCGGCCGTCGGGGTGCACGTGGTGCACGAGCTCGGCCCCGCAGGCCCAGGCGGTTTCGGACAAGGAGTCGAAGTCGCCGATGATCATGTCGGGCCGCAACCCCATCTCGAGCAACGCGTCCGCACCGCCGTCGACCCCCACGAGCACCGGGTGGTACTCGTGGATGTAGGAGCGGAGCGACTTCAGGTCGTCGCGGTAGTCGTGTCCCCGGACCACGATCAGGACGTGTCGACCGGTGAAGTCGGTGCGCAGCTCCGGAACCACGATCGGGGCGAAGAGCTCCCTGGCTTCCTTCTCGATGTACTCCAGCGTGTTGACCGCGAACCGCTCCAGCTCGTTGCCGATCGAGTCGCGCGCGGCCTCCATGCGCTGCTCGATCTCCATAGGGCCGAGCACCGCTCCCCGCGTCACCGCCTGGCCCGCCACCGACAGCACTCCGTCGCTGATCGTCACCAGGTCGCCGTCCCGGATCAGGTCCATGACCTCCGCCCCGGCATCGTCGACCAGCACGATGCCGGCCTCCACCACGCACCTCGGCCCGCTGTTGGGATAGCGGCCCGAGATCGACGGTGACGCGTTGACCACCGCGGTGAGCTGGGCAGCGGCGAGCCCCTCGCCCGCCACTCGATCGAGGTCCTGGTGGTCGATCACCGCGATGTCACCAGGGCGCAGCCGCTTGATCAGGTCCTTGGTCCGACGGCCCACCTTCGCCCGACCGGTGACCGTCGCGGTGCTGACCGCCGCCACCTCTGCCACCGAGCTGCGGCGCAGCAGCCGGCGGGCCGTCCCGCGGGCCGAGGCCGGCTCGAACTCGTTCCCCGCGTCGGGCACGCCAGAGGTCGATTCCCCGCCTTCGGGCAGCGGCGATGGCTCCTGGTCGGGGTGGCTGGTACGAGGGCGCGTCGAGGGCATGTTGGACTTCGGGTTGCGGAAGCGGCCGGCATCGGCGGCCATCAGCGTCGCTCAATGGTAGTGCAGGCCCCACGGCGCGGGCGGATGGGGAACGGCGCCGTCCTGGGCGGCCAGGCTGCCGTCCGGGAGCCGTGGGCTTCAGGGACGACGTCGTCCCAGATGATCCAGCGCACGCAGCGGACCCACCCGTTCGATCACCTCGCTGAAGGACACCCACTCGCTCAACAGGTTCATCGCCAGCAGCACCGCGGCGACGAACGCCGTGCTCGTCGGTGACTGCGTCAGGACCACCCCGAGCCCGATCGCTGCTCCCAACGCGTTCGCACCGGTGTCACCGAGCATGAGCTCCTCGCGCAGCTCCGGGACGAGCAGCGCCAGCACAGCACCCAGTGCGACCCCGGCGCCCAGCAACGACGGCACCCTCCCCCCGGTGGAGACGAGCGCGGACGCGGTGAGCGCTGCGAAGCCTGCCACGGCCACCTTCGTGACCCGGCCCGGGGCCCGGTCCAACAGGTTCGCCGTGTTCGCTGCGAGTGCCACCACGGCACCGTCGACCAGGAGCCACAGCAACGACTGACCGGAGACCGGTTGCACCACCACCAGAGCGATCGCCGGCCCCGCCAGCATCTTCAACGAACCAGCGCTCAGACGACCCCGCCGGAGGGCGCGGAGGTGCCCCGCGTAGCCGGACGTGTCACGGTCGATCGCCAGGTCGTCGAGGAGCCCGAGCAGCGCGAACCCCCCGACGGCCACACCGGTGAGCGTCAACGAACGCGTGGCCTCCGGTGCTGGACTGGCGCCCAGCGCCACCAGGACCGCCATCACCGCCCCCGCGGCGTAGAGGGCGAGGGGGACGGCAAGACCGGCGGCGGTGACCAGCTCCCGGCCCCGGTAGTTCGTACGCAGGAACATGGGCCGTCTCAGCATCTCCTGACCCCCCAGCCAGAACAGCCACCCGGTGAGCAGCCCGAGCACGAACCCGACGGGAAGGCTCATCGCCGGCGGGTGCCCGCACGCTCGGCGGCGCTCGACAGCAGCTCCTCCGCGTGACGCCGAGCTGTCGAGCTCTGCGGCGAACCGGAGAGCATGCGCGACAGCTCCACCACCCTGGCATCGTCGTCCAGCTGCTCCACACTGGTCACCGCGTCTCCGTCGATGACGGACTTGCTCACCACGAACTGCGCGTCCGCATGCGCGGCGACCTGGGGGAGATGGGTCACCACCAGCACCTGATGGCGCTCGGACAGCTCGGCCAACGCGCGACCGACCGCCTGCGCAGCCGCTCCGCCGACGCCGGCATCCACCTCGTCGAAGGCCATCGTGGTGGGTCCGCCGCTGAGCAGCAGCCGCAAGGCCAACATGACCCTGGAGAGCTCGCCACCGGATGCGACCTTCGACAGAGCCATCGGCGTCGATGCCGGTGCAGCGGCGAATCTCAGCTCGACCTCCGATCCCGCTCCTGGAAGCTCTTCCCGGTCCTCCACGGACACCTCGACCCGTGCACCTCCGAGCGCCAGGTCGCCCAGCAGGGAGTCGAGCTGCGGGCCGAGCGCCGCTGCGGCGGCACGCCGGGCCTCTCCCACCCGATGCGCGAGCTGCCCGATCTCCCGCTCCGTCGCCGAGATCCGCTCGGCCACCTCACCACGGCGCACCTCCATGGACTGGAGCTCGAGGAGACGCTGACGGGCCGACTCGGCGAACGACAGCACCTCCTCGGCGTCATCTCCGTACTTCCGTCGCAGCTCAGCGAGCTGTCGTCGACGCTCCTGGATCGAGGCGAGGCGCTGCGGATCGGGTTCGATGGCCTCGCTGCAGGAACGAAGCGTGGACGCCACGTCGGACAGCTCCGCGTGGACGCCGCGCAACCGCTCCGCCAGCGCGCCGAACGGTGAGCGGCTCAACACGGCGGCCTCGGCGGCGGCCAGGCGGTCCAGGACCGCACCATCCTCGCAGAGGAGCGCCACAGCGGCTTCACCAGCCGCCCGGTGCTCCAGCGCGCTCGACAGCACGTCCTCGAGCTCACGCAACTCGACCTCCTCCCCCGGTTCGGGCGCGACGGCCTCGATCTCCTGCACCTGGTGGAGCAGCAGCTCCACCTCCCGTTCTCGGGCCCGCTCGTCACCTCCGAGGGCGTCCAGGCTGCCGACGAGCTCGCGACGGAGCCTGCGGGCGGCGTCCAACGACGTCGTGTCGATCCCACCGAACCGGTCGAGGGCGGCCCGCTGGCTTCTGGGCTGCAGCAGCTGCTGCTGCGCGTGCTGGCCGTGGATCTCGAGGAGTCCGACGGCGACGCCAGCCAACGTCTCCGACGTGCACAGCTCACCGTTCAGATAGCTACGGGACCGACCGCGCGCGGGCACCACGCGTCGCAGCACCCACTCGGTGTCCTCCACCACGAACAGCGCCTCCACCGCTGCCGCCTCGGCCCCCGCCCTGACCCGCTGAGGATCCGGGCGCCCGCCGGAGAGGAGACGGAGGGCCTCTACCAGCATCGTCTTGCCGGCTCCTGTCTCACCGGTCAGCACCGTCATGCCCGCACCGAGCTCGAGCCGCGCCTCGGCGATGACACCCAGGTCCCGAACCACCAGCTCCACCAACATCTCCTGTCGAGACTACCCAGCAGCGCGATGGCCTCCCGGGTCACTCCCCCACCGGATCCGCGTGCGCTCTCGCCCGCTCAGCGCTGCCAGAGGCCCAGCTTGGAGCGCAAGACCGCGTGGAAGTCGTGCTCTCCGAAGGTCACGAAGCGCGACGGCTCCCTGGCGGCGGTGCAGTCCACCCGATCGCCGGGTCCGAGGTTCTGCTGCGATCGGCCGTCGACGGAGAGGCCGGCCGAGCGTTCGCCCACGACGCTCACGCGGACCTCGCAGTCAGGGCGCAGGACGAGCGAGCGGTCGAACAGCATGTGCGGAGCGACGGGCGCGAGCAGGACCGCCCGGTGGGTCGGATCCATGATCGGCCCCCGCACCGAGAACGCGTACGCTGTCGAACCGGTCGGCGTCGCCACGATCAGGCCGTCCGCCACCCAGGTGGTGAACGGACGTCCGTCCAAGGACACCTCCAGGCGCACGGTGTGACCCGGGGTGGACTTCTCCACCACCGCCTCGTTGAGCGCGGTGAGCACCTGGTCCTCCGCTCCGGCTCGGTGGATGGTCGCCTGGAGCCGCATCCGCTCCTCCACCTGATACGAGCCGGAGAGGAAGCGCTTCAACGCCATGCGGATCCCTGCGGGCTCCACCTCGGTCAGGTACCCGAGCGTTCCCAGGTTGACCCCCAGGATCGGCACCTGCTCGACGGCGGCGAGCGCGGCCGCATGCAGCATCGTGCCATCACCTCCGAGGCTCACCACGAGATCGAGGCCGACGGCGAAGTCCTCGGACGGAACCCCCACCTCCGGCCGCTGGAGCCGATCTGCATCCGCGAGAACGAGGCGGACCTCGTGCCCGCGCTCCTCCAGCCACTCCAGCGTCTCGAGGCCGAGCTCCACGGAGCGATGCTCGTGGAGCACCAGCCCGAACGCGCTCACCTCCCCACCTCCGGCTCCGCTGCCGCCACAGCCCCGGCGAGCACGTCCGCAGCGGTCGCCTCGACGGTCGCCCTCTTCGGGTCGTGTGCCGGTCCACCGACGTCGCGCACGAGGTGGAGGAGGAACTCCTGGTTGCCCTCGGCACCGCGGATCGGTGACGGAACGGCCCCGCGCAGGGTGGCTCCTGACACCTGTGCCGAGCCCAGCACGCGCTCCAGCGCACCCTGCCACTCGCCTGGATCGCTCACGACGCCGCGTCCACGCGAGACCGCGGCCCGGCCCGCCTCGAACTGCGGCTTCACCAGCACGACGAGCCAGCCACCGGGTCGGACGCTGCCCACCAGCACGGACATCACCGCCGTGAGGCTGATGAAGGAGAGGTCCGCGACGGCGGCATCGTGGATCCCCAGCTCGCCCCGATCCACGCTGCGCAGGTTCGTGCGCTCTCGCACCTCGACTCGCGGATCTGCCCGAAGGCGCTCGTGGAGCTGGCCGTGGCCTACGTCCAGGGCGACCACGCTCGCGGCCCCCCGCTGGAGCAGGCAGTCGGTGAAGCCCCCCGTCGACGCACCCGCATCGAGCACCCGCAGCCCGACCACTGGGGGATCGAACCGATCGAGCGCGGCCTCCAGCTTGAGCCCGCCGCGCCCCACGTAGCGCGGGGGATCGCCCCGCACGAGGATCGACTCCGCAGGATCCACCAGTCGGGAGCACTTCGTGGCCGGTGCCCCGGCCACGAGCACGCGCCCGGATTCCACGACCTCACGGGCGGCGTGGCGGCTGGGAGAGAGGCCACGCCGAACGAGTTCGGCATCGAGTCGGCGCCGCACGGCGAAAGCCTACCGGGGCCACTCCCCCACGAGGTCCGCCAGAGTGGCCGACACGTGGGCCACCGGTGGGTCCGAGTCCGTCGGGGCCCGATCCGTCACACCCGAGAGGACCAGGGCGAACGGCCAACCGAGCCGCTTCGCCAGCTCCCCATCGGTGTCCACGCGATCCCCCACGACCACGACCTCCCCTGGCTGTGCCCCTGCGAGGCGCGCCCTCAACAGCTCCGCCATGGGGCCGTGCGGCTTCCCTGCGACCTCGGCGGTCGCACCGCTGGCCGTCTCCACCGCGATGACCAACGAACCCGCGCCCGGTCGAGGCCCGTGCTCGGAGGGGAACGTGGCATCCGTGTTCGTGGCCACGAGACGAGCACCCGAGCGCACTGCTGACGACGCGAGGTCCAGCGATCGATAGTCGAACTCGCGGTCGAGCCCGACCACCACGAGGGTGAACGGCCCCTCGATCAGATCCATGCGCTCGGGCGGGAAGGCGCGAGTCGCCCGACATCCCCGACGACGCAGGGCCTCGACGAGTCCGTCGCCGCCCACGACCAACGCCAGGTCGCCGGCGTCCGCGAGTCCGGCTGCCGCGTCGGCGGAGGTGACCACCTCGATCCCCTCGGGCAAGCCGTGGGAGACGAGCTCGGCCGCCCGGGACTCGCCCGACTCGGTGCTGTTGTTGGTGGCGAACACCACACGGTCACCGCGCAGGAGCAGCTCGGCGACGGCCTCGGGCGAGCCCTCGATCGGTTGCGCGCCGAGCCACATGACCCCGTCCAGGTCGATCACCCAGTTCATCAACGCCCCAACGCCTCCACGCGATCGGTGACGTCGACGAACCCAGGGTCTGCGGTCGCCACCCTCGAGAAGAGACGGCGGGCCTGTGGCAGGTCGCCGCTGCGCTCGTAGAGGTCCGCAAGTGCGTACGCCCGCCTGAGGTGGTGCTCCCCGGGCGAGCGCGGCAGCGTGAAGCCCTTGGCGAGCAGTGCGATGGCGTCCGCCAAACGGCCCTGGTCCGCCAACGAGCCCGCCGCCACGATCCGACCCTCGCTGACGAGGTGCGCCTCCGAGGAGGACTGCCGCAGCTCCTCCCACAGCTCAGCGACCCGGGCGTGTCGACCCAACGCCCGGTAGCAGTCCGCCAGGACCGGGTGCTGCTCCGTGCTCCCGCCGGTCAACTCGTGGAATCCCTCGAGCTGCACGATCGCCTCTCGCCAGCTCCCCAGGCGGTACAGCGTGACGCCGAGCAGCTCTCGAGCTTCGGGGAGGTCCGGCACCTCGCGCACCAGAGCTCGCAGGATCCTGCGGGCATCGACGAGACGCTCTGCGTCGAAGTCGCTGGCCGCCTCGGAGAGCCGCTGCTCCAGCACCGCGGCACGCCTGGCGCCGACGAGCGCCACCAGCCCCGGAGCCTCCACCTTGAGCGCTCGAGCCCGCCGCCGGGGGGCGGCCGGACGTCGGGGCGACACGGATCCCCGACCGCGTCGCGCCGTGGACGCTTCGGGGCCGTGATCGATCCACAGCTCCGGCTCTGGTGGGGGCCCGGGCGTGGATGTGGGCGGTCGACCCGCCTGGCCCGCTCGCTGCGAGGGAGTCCGCTTCGGGCGATCCTCCCGCCCCTGCACCCGCGACGGCGGACCAGCCCGTCCCTTCCCCCCTCGCCCCGGTGGGGAGCCCCCCGAGCCGGACGCGGTGCGAGGCCCCCTCGAAGGCCCGGTCTGCCGGCCGCGAGCCCTCTCCCGGTCGCCGCGCGAGCTCTGACCTCTGCCCTTGGAACCCGGGATGCGTGCGCCTGCCGCAGCATCCGCCCGACCCTCGTCTCCCCGATCCCGCTGGCCGCGCGCGCTCTGCCGTCCACCCGAGGAAGGACCTCCGCCTCCGGAACCAGGACGGCGTGCGCCCCTGCTCGTGGTCTCGGCCCTGCCGCGGTCCCCTCGACTCGTCCTCCGCCCCTCTCCCTCACCTTCGCCCCGGCGCGGGGTCGCCCGCCCGGCCTCCCTCGCGCGTCCGGCTCCCGTTCGACTCGAATCGCTCCGCGAGGGCGTCGATCGGCTTCGCCCAGATCCGCTCGAGCGGGGGGCGGACCCGCCTGCCTTCCCGGCGTCCGCGCCAGGGCCCCGCCGAGGTGCGGAGCCCTTCTCGCGAGGGCCGGTCCCTCTCCTGCGGCTGGAGGACGAGTTCGACGGGCGACGGGAGCTCGCCCCAGAGCGCGACCCGCCCGGGCGATCTCCGTCGTCGTCGCTCGCGTCGTCACGTCGTGCAGCCATCTCCACCTCGGGGTGTCGCCTCCCCCGCGGCGTGCTGCAGGCAGGTGAGGTCCTCCGTCAACCTAACGCCGCAGCACGGCACGACGCGCGAGCGCAGCCCACAACGGGGAACGGGGGAGCTGTCGAGCTCCCCCGTTCACGAAATCCGGCGGCGTCCTACTCTCCCAGGGACACTCGTCCCAAGTACCATCGGCGCTGGAGGGCTTAACTTCCGTGTTCGGGATGGGAACGGGTGTGACCCCTCCGCCATGGCCACCGAAAGATCAGTTGTCACGACGCAACGCGGCGGTTGCTCGAGCACTTCATAGCGAGCACGAACCTCGGTGTAATCCGAAAGCCCAAGCCCTCGGCCGATTAGTACCGGTCAGCTGAACACATTGCTGTGCGTACACTTCCGGCCTATCAACGTGGTCGTCTCCCACGGGCCTTACCAGGTTGACCCTGTGGGTGGATTCATCTTGAAAAGGGCTTCCCGCTTAGATGCTTTCAGCGGTTATCCCGTCCGCAGGTCGCTAACCAGCCATGCCCTTGGCAGGACAACTGGCACACAAGAGCTGCGTCCGTCCCGGTCCTCTCGTACTAGGGACAGCTTTCCTCAATCCACCTTCGGCTGCAGAGGATAGGGACCGAACTGTCTCACGACGTTCTAAACCCAGCTCGCGTACCGCTTTAATGGGCGAACAGCCCAACCCTTGGGACGTGCTACCGCCCCAGGATGCGATGAGCCGACATCGAGGTGCCAAACCTTCCCGTCGATATGGACTCTTGGGGAAGATCAGCCTGTTATCCCCGGGGTACCTTTTATCCGTTGAGCGACGCCGCTTCCACTTGCCAGCGCCGGATCACTAGTTCCGACTTTCGTCCCTGTTCGACATGTCTGTCTCACAGTCAAGCTCCCTTGTGTACTTGCACTCGACACCTGATTGCCAACCAGGCTGAGGGAACCTTTGAGCGCCTCCGTTACTCTTTAGGAGGCAACCGCCCCAGTTAAACTACCCACCAGGCACTGTCCCTGATCCGGATCACGGATCGAAGTTAGACAGCCAATACGATCAGAGTGGTATTTCAACAATGACTCCACAATAACTGGCGTTACTGCTTCACAGTCTCCCACCTATCCTACACAAATCGAATCGACCACCAATACCAAGCTGTAGTAAAGGTCCCGGGGTCTTACCGTCCTGCCGCGTGTAACGAGCATCTTCACTCGTAGTGCAATTTCGCCGAGTCCACGGTTGAGACAGCGCTGAAGTCGTTACGCCATTCGTGCAGGTCGGAACTTACCCGACAAGGAATTTCGCTA
>CAYQQQ010000006.1:39025-202995 GCA_964420125.1 uncultured Microthrixaceae bacterium | reverse complement strand
ATCACCACCGCCCAGATGGAGGACTTCGCCCAGCTCATGCGGCGGCTGTGGCACGGCGAGATGATCCTCGGCCACAGCGGCCCTGCGGGGAGCTGGCCGATGCTGCACCTCGGCACCGAGTTCGACGACGACATCCCCTTGCTGCTGGTGGCCTTCGGTCCGAACTCCCTCGCCCTCGCAGGGCGCTGCTTCGACGCGGTCGTGCTGCACACGTTCTTCACCGACGAGACGACCGCGCGGGCGGTGCAGCTGGTGAAGCAGGCCGCCGAGCAGGCCGGCCGGGATCCGGCTTCGGTGAAGGTCTGGGCCTGCCTGGCCACCGTCGGCGACCACCTGCCCGAGGACGTGCGCCTGCGAAAGACGGTGGGGCGGATGGCCACCTACCTGCAGGGCTACGGCGACCTGATGGTGCGCACCAACGACTGGGACCCGGCCGGGCTGGCAAGGTTCCGCGCGGATCCGACCGTCGGGCAGTTCCTCTCCGCCATCGACGCCAACGCCACGACCGCCCAGCTCGAGGCGATCGCCGAGGTCGTGCCGCCCGAGTGGTTGGCACCGTCCGCCACGGGCAGCCCCGAGCAGTGCGCCGACACGGTCCGGGGTCAGTTCGACCTGGGAGTGGACGGGGTCATCCTGCACGGCTGCACGCCACAGGAGCTGGCGCCCGTGGTCCACGCCTACCGGGCTTGACGTCGCGAGCGGGGGCCACGACTCGGACCTCACCCCCGCGAAGGGACGATCACCCGCTCGGCGAAGGCGGCGATGGCCTCCGCGGGATCGGGCTCCAGCGCGAACGCCCACGCCGGCACCCCCAGGCGGTGCACACCCCGGTCCGCCATCTTCTCCACCGCGGCGAGGGGGTCGTCGCCGAGCACGCCCGCGTGCACTGCGGTGACCTCGATCGCGTCGGGATCTCTCCCTGCGTCCTCGGCTGAGGTTCGCATCTCCACCAGCAGCTCGCCGAGCCGGCCCTCCCCGGGGAAGAACCCGTCGCCCAGCCGACCGGCGCGTCGGGCAGCGGCCGGCGAGTGCCCGCCGATGTGGATGGGGACGCGGCGGCCCAGGCCCTCGCGCTCCACCGGCTTGGGGTTGGACGACACCCCGGCGAACTCCACGAAACGACCCGAGTGCTGCGCGTGGTCGCCGTCCCAGAGGGCGCGCAGCACCTCGACGTACTCGTCGGTGCGCGCGCCACGGTGCTCGAAGGGGACGCCCAGGGCGTCGAACTCCTCGCGCAACCACCCCACCCCGACGCCGAGCTCCACACGACCCCCGGAGAGGGCGTCGAGGGTGGCCACCTCCTTGGCCAGCACCACCGGGTTGCGCTGGGGCAGGATCAGGATGCCGGTGGCGAGGCGCAGACGGCGGGTGTGGGCCGCCACCCAGGTGAGCCACACCAGCGGATCGGGCAGCGGCGTGCGCGCCGACATGGCCATCCGCCCGGATGGGTCGTAGGGGTAGCGCGACGCGTAGTCGTCGGGGTACACGACGTGTTCGACGGTCCACACAGAGTCGAACCCGGCGTCCTCGGCGGCGCGGCCCAGGAGGGCGGCGCCCTCGGCGTCGGCGAAGGCCATCGTGTTGGCGAAGAGCAACCCGAACTCCATGGGCGGGCACGCTACCGCCGTGGCCGCTCACCGGCGCATCGGAGGACCGGGGCGTGGGCGAGGGCTCAGGCGCTCTCGGCGGTGCGGACCTGGCCCAGCAGCCGGCCACGCGCCCGGGCGACCCGTGAGCGGATGGTCCCCACAGGGCAGTCCACCAACGCCGCGGCCTCCTCGTAGGGGAAGCCGAGGACCTGCGTGAGCTCGAACGCCGTGCGCTGGTCCTCCGGAAGGTCGTCGAGCAACAGGCCCAGCTCGACGGAGTGGTCCGCGACCACGTCCTGGGGCCGTTTGGGGAAGCGCCGCACGATGCCCGCACGTCGGGTGGATCGGCGGACGTGGTCGGCGCAGACCTTGCGGGTGATCGCCAGCAGCCAGACCAGCACCGGTGCCTCGCCCCGGTAGCCGTGCATGGCCCGCAGCATCCGCAGGTAGGTCTCCTGGGCCAGGTCCTCTGCCTCGGACGGCCCGACGAGGTGCGCGCACAGGCGACGGACGTGGCTCTCGGTGGCCCGCACCAGCTCGGCCACCGCCCGGTCGTCGCCCGAACGTGCCGCCTCCAGGCTGAGGCGCAGTGGATCCGTTGCGCTCACAATCCTCAGTCTGCCCTGCGAGCGCCGGCGGTGCCAGCCTCTCCGGACTCCTCGCGGAGGGGATCTTCGAGCAGGTGGGGAACCGAACGGGTGCCGGCGACGACCTACCTCTACGTGGAGCACGATCCCCGCGACCCGTCCAAGGGACCAGATCGCCCGTCCGACCTGGCCGAGCGCATCGCCGCCCAGGCCGCGGCCATGGACCGCTCCGGGGTCTGGTGGGTGCTGCGGGCGGGGCTGTGCGCCGTCGCCGTGGGCTACCTCCTGCTGGCGGTGCCGCCCCTGCTCTTCGAGGACAACCTGCACCACGGGCACCTCGCCGCCCACCTCGGCGCCTTCGGCGTGGCCTACGGGGTGGCCCTGCTGTTCGTCGCCCTGCGACCGGCCACCGCCAGGGCGCTCGTGCCCTTCACCATCGCGCTGGCGGCTGCCATGGTCCTGCTGGCGGTGATCGACGTGGCCCGAGGCCGGGCCCCCGCCCTCGGGGAGTTCCAGCACCTCCTGGAGCTGGTCGGCCTCGTGCTGGTGTGGCTGCTGGCCACCCGACGGAGCTGGGCGACCCCGTCCTCGACGGTGGCCACCGCACCGCGCCACCTGCGCGTCGTGCGCCCGGAGGACACCACCGCCGAACCCGCCGCCGACAGCGGCCATGGGCGCGGGGAGCGACCGGAGCTCCGCCACCGACGCACGCGCTCCGCCTGAGCCGACGAGATCATCACCACCACGACAGCACCCCGGGCCGGTCCGGGGTGCTGTCGCGTTCGGGGATGGCCCTTCAGCCGCTGCGCTTCCCGGTGAGCAGGTCGATGTTCAGCACCCGTGCCCCCGCACCGATGCGGTACGAGGTGTCGCCCACGTCGGCCTGGACGAACGGGTTGTCGAACCGCAGATCCGCGCTCGGCCGCCAGGGATCGCCGGCCACCCGGAGCTCCCCCTGTGCACCGACCTCGAGCCGCCCCGCCCCCGGGGAGTCGAAGCGCACGTCGAGCTCGCCGGGTAGGTCATCCGCCGTGGCGGGCCCCTGGCCGACCTCCGGGGTGGCGGCGACGAGCGCCTCGACGAAGGCCTCGAAGTCCTCGTAGCGGCCGTCCGTGCCGCGGTCCCCCTCATCGCCGCGATGGCCCACCTCGACCGCCCACACGTTGTCGGCGCCCCCTTCGGCCACCAGGTCGAAGGGCTCCGTCAGACCGCCGGTCGGAGTGCCGTCGCCGGTGTGGTCCCGCCAGGTCGTCGGCCGCCAGGACCACAGCCCCACGTAGCGCTCACCCGAGCGGGCGAAGGTCCAGCCCCCCTCGGTGCGCACCTCGTCGAACCGCTCGATCGGCAGGTAGGCGTGGGTGAGCGGCAGGTAGTCGAACGCCTCGAGCAGGCCCGGGCCGGGACGTGCGTAGGACGGTCGGTAGACGTGGACCGCGGCCGGGCCGACCTGCAGCGAACGGGGCTGCAGCCCTCCGTTCCAGTAGAGGTCGCCGTCGGGCCAACGCTCGCCGGGACGGGGCTCGTTGCCCGGGGAGGTGGTGAACACCACCGCGTCCTCTCCGAGGGTGGCCTGCCAGGCGTGGTACTGGTGGCCCAGCTCGCCGGGTCGGTAGTCGATGGCCGAGCTCAGCATCACCCCGCCCGCTCGCCAGGTGCAGGTGTCGACGGCACCGAGCAGCCCGATGTTGATGGTCGGAGCGAACTGAGCGGCCAGGTCGCGTGCCACCCCCCGGTCGCCCCCGGTCACGTCCTGCACCACCTTGAACTGCGAGAAGAGCTCGGTGTCCCACAGCCCGTAGCGGTCCGCGGTGTCCATGGTCAGCGCCACCGTCTGCCACGGGGTGAGCGCGGAGCGCTCCCACCAGAACGGAACCATGGAGGCGTCGGTGTAGCTCAGGCCGTCAGCTCGCTGGGGATCGTCGACCACCGGCTCGTGAGGGTCGATCTCCACGCCCATGTGCTCGCAGTCCTGCACGGGCTCGCTCGTCGCCGCCACCTCCGCCAGCACGGCCGGCATGCGGTAGCGCTGTGCCCGGGCGAACAGCACGGCCCCGGCGTCGTCGGGCGATGCCGGCGACGCTGCGGTGCCGAAGAGCACCTGCACCGCGCCGAAGGTGTCCTGGTCGGTGGCTCTCAGCTTGTCCTTGGCGTAGCTGCGCCCGTGGGTGACCCCGACGTTCCCGTCGACCTGGTGCAGGGCCAGGTCGAACAGCAACAGGTCCAGCACCGCCGTGGCCCGGGAGGCCAGCTCCGCGTCGTCGGCGTGCTCGGCGAGCGTGAGCAGCGGGGTGAGGTCCTTCTGGTAGTACACGTCCGAGTGCCACTCGGAGAACCCGTAGGCGGCCTTCTCGCCGATCCAGGCGTCGATCATCGACGACGCCCGGCGGACGTGGTCCGCGCCGGTGAGAGGCGTGCCGTCCTCGGCGGGCACGGCGAACACCCGGTCTGCGAACAGCTCGCCGGCCAGCAGCTCGAGGGTGTGGAAGATGATGCGGTGGTTCTCGGACCAGTACCACCGGTGATCGAGCACCCCGGGCGTGGCGTCGGTGTACCAGTACTTGAACTCGAGGATCCGCTGGTCGATGGCCGCCACCACCTCCGGAGCCAGCAGCTCCGCGTAGCCGAGCCGCAGGTTCATCAGGTACAGCAGGTCGAAGTCCGCGGTGTCCTGGTAGCCGTCGAGCTTCTCCCACGAGGCGGTGAACGCCTCGGGTCGAAGGGAGCGGAGGCGTTCGATGGCGTCGGAGTCGCCGCGCCGGGCGGCCTCGGCGATGGCGATCCAGCGCACCGGACCGCCCTGCCCCGGTGCCGACATCGACGCGGCGATCACGTCATCGCCCCGCGCCGAGGGATCGAGGAGCTCTGGTCCACCCGACTGCTCGCTCACGTCGTCCTCCCCCGCCTCGTCCCGAGCATCGCCGGCGTCATCGCATCCCGCGCCGATCGCGGCGACCGCCAGGGCAGCGACGAGGGCCACCCGGACGCGACCCGGCGGCCGCGTCCGGCCGTGACTCCCACGACAGCTCGACCCCACGATGCGCACGACGCCCCCCTCGGACGATCCTCGCCGGGCGCAGCCTGATCGCCCGGGATCACCGGGTCAAGCGGCACCGTCGGAGAAGCAGGCGTCGAGGAAGGACTCGAAGCCGGCTTCGTCCATCTCCACGTGCAGCGCCCCCGCGTCGTCGCGGGAGATGTCCAGCGCCGGGCAGAAGAAGCTGCCCGCCGCGGTGAAGAAGTGGGGCGAGCCGATGACGCCGCGCTCGACGCCCTCACGGTGGTCGGCCCGCACCTGCGCCACCGCGGCCGGCGGGTCGAAGGTCACCCCGTGACGGTCGGCCAGCTCGGCCAGCACCGACGGGTCGCCGACGTCCACGCCCTGTTCGAAGAGGAGATCCCGAAGCTCGAGGCTCACCGCCTCCCCCACCTCCACGCCCTCCCCGTAGGCCGCGGCAGCCAGCGCCATCGACGGCAGGGTGCTGGACGGGAAGGCCTCCTTGGAGAACCCTGCGAACTCCCCGGCCGCCGGGCCGTCCTGGAGCCGTTCGACCACCTGGGACATGCGATCCGGGTCGATGGGCTTGCCGTTGACCATCTGGAGGGGCCAGGCGCGCACGTGGAGCACCACGTCGTCCCGACCGGCTCGCCGCCGGGCCTCCACGAATCGGCGGAGGCCGAGATGGGAGAAGGCGCAGCCGACATCGGCGAACACCTCCACCACCCGGCCCACACGGCGGGCCTCCACCAGCGTGTTGAGCGCAGGACGCGAGTCGCCGTCCACCGGCCGCTCCCGCGTGGCACCGCTGAGGGACTCCCAGCTCACCGGTGCCCGGCGCAGGTCGTCCATGACGGCTTCGGGCGTGTAGAGCACCTCGGGGTCCTTCGGCCCTCCGGAACCCCGCTCGAGGTTGGCCGAGTCGTGGGCGACGAGGATCAGGGTCCCGCCCGGGCGCAGCGCGGCAGCCGCGGCATCCAGCGCCTGGCGACGCTCGGCTTCGGGGAGCTGCAGATACGACACGATCACCAGGTCGAACACCTGGGGCGGACGCCAGGAGGTGACGTCGGCTTCGAGGAGCTCCACGTGGTCTGCCACGCCCCGCTCCGAGGCGAGCCGCCGGGCCTTCTCCAGCCCCACCGGCGAGTAGTCGGCGCCGGTGACCCGCCAGCCGTTCTCGGCCAGCCAGACCGAGTTGCGGCCCTCGCCGCAGGCCCAGTCCAGCGCCTTGCGACCCTCGCCGGGAAGCAGGCCCGCCGACTCCACCAGCTCGGCGACGAACCGGTTGGGTTCGACGCTCCACACGTACTCCCACTCGCGGTACCGCTCGTCCCAGGTCTCGGCGTTCATACCCATAGGGGTACTCTACCACCCGGTCACGGGCAGGTCGGCCCTCGGAGATCGGCGGAGACCGGGCTCACCCGGCCGCAACCGGCGGTGGCAGTGCCCACCGGTAGCGTGACGCCGGTGCGCCCCTCTCCCCCCACCACGCCGTCTCCCGGCGACGGCCGGTGTGCCGGCGAGCTGCTCGAGGCCATGGTGGACCAGCTCGACCGGCGGGGCGAGGCGCGACCCGGTCAGCGGGAGATGGCGCGCCTGGCAGCCGACGCCCTCGGGACGGGCTCCAGCGTGGCGATCCGCGCCGGCACCGGCACGGGCAAGAGCCTCGCCGTGCTCGCCGCGCTCGCCGCCACGCTCGGGAACGGGCGGAGGGCCGTGCTGGCCACCACCACCAAGGCCCTCCAGGACCAGTACGTCGACAAGGAGGTGCCCGTCCTGGTCCGAGCACTCGACGCCCTCGGCGAGCCCGCGCTGAGCTGGGCCGTCCTCAAGGGCCGCGCCAACTACCTGTGCCGGCTCCGGTTCGACGAGCTGGCCGCCCGCGCCGAACCCCACGGCGCGCAAGCCCCCCTGCGCCTGGAGTTGGGGGTGCTCGACCACCCGACGGGCACTCCACCCCGGCCCGTCACCGACCCCGAACGGGAACGCGTGGTGCAGCTGCGGCGGTGGGCCGCCACCACCGGCACCGGCGACCTGGCCGAGCTGCCCTTCGAGATCGACCACGACCTGGCGGCCTGGGTGTCGACCACCCCGGAGGCCTGCCCGGGCGCGGCTCGCTGTCCCCACGGCCAGCAGTGCTGGGCCGAGCACGCCATCGATGCGGCGAGGCACGCCCAGCTCGTGGTGGTCAACCTGGCGCTCCTGGGAGCGGACCTCGCCCTGGGATCGGCGCTCGTGGGCGAGGTGGAGCTCCTGGCGATCGACGAGGCGCACGATGCGGAGGACGTGCTGGCGGCGGCCTTCGGTGCGAGCCTCACCCTCGCGGACGTGGAGCGCGCAGGCCGCCACGCCCGATCCCTCGGCCGGGGCGGCGACGACACAGGAGCTGCCGCAGCGACGGGCGCGCCGGACCGCCTCCGTCGCTCGCTGCGACGCACCGGCGATCGCCTGGGTGAGCTGCTGGCGTCGCGAGCCGGACAGCGACTTCCGAACGGCCTGGCGGGCGACGCACCGCTGCACACCACGGTCTCGGTCCTCGCCCAGCACGTGTCGGAGCTGCAGCGCCTCGCCCGGCAGGCCGACGTCGAGGGCCGCTCCTCGCC
Source organism: uncultured Microthrixaceae bacterium (assembly GCA_964420125.1). Taxonomy (GTDB): domain Bacteria; phylum Actinomycetota; class Acidimicrobiia; order Acidimicrobiales; family Microtrichaceae; genus CAYQQQ01. The sequence goes on along the minus strand of CAYQQQ010000006.1, from coordinate 195,221 downwards.
GGCGATGGAGATCTGCCGGCGCGACGCCGACCGGTTGGCGGAGGCGACCGGTCGGCTGCTGGCCGGCGGAGCGCGGGATGCGGTCTGGGTGGAGGACGACGCGACGACGCTGCGTCGGCTGCCCGTCGACCTCGGCGACCGCCTGGCGACCACCGCCTGGCAGGGCCGGCCCGTGCTGCTCACCTCCGCCAGCGTGGGCCCCACCACGGCCGGCCGCCTCGGACTCCCCGACGCCGAGCTCCACGACGTCGGCAGTCCCTTCGACCACCGCCGGGCCGCCTGGCTCTACGTCCCGGAGCTCCTGGCCCACGTGCCCATCCGGCAGCGGAGCCCGTCCCATGCGGAGTGGTTCGACGCCGCCTGGGCCGAGGCCGCCCGGATCATCGAGGTCGCCGAGGGCCGAACGCTGGTGCTGTGCACCTCCGTGCGCAACGCCGAGCGCTTCGCCGATCGGGCCCGCCGGGACCTGGCGTGGCCGGTGCTGGCGCAGGGCGACTCGCCCACCCCGGTGCTGCTCGCACGCTTCGCCAGGGAGGAGCACTCGATCCTCGTCGGCACCATGGGCCTGTGGCAGGGGGTGGACGTGCCCGGGCCGTCCCTGAGCTGCGTGATCGTCGATCGCCTGCCGTTCCCCCCGGCCCGACGATCCGCTGTGGCAGGCGCGCACCGAGTTGGCAGAGGCGCGCGTCGTCGAGCGCGGCGGCTCTCCCAGGGACGCGGGCTACCAGGCCTTCCTGGAGGTCTCGGTGCCACGTGCGGCCACGCTGCTCTCACAGGGCACCGGTCGGCTCATCCGCACCGCCACCGATCGCGGGCTGGTGGTGGTCCTCGATCCGCGACTGGCCGAGAAGCCGTACCGGCAGACGATCCTCGACGCCCTCCCGCCGATGCGTCGGACCAGGAGCCGACACGACGCGTTGGAGCACCTGCGAGCCACGACCGGGCCCGCCTGATCAGACCGCCCTTGGAGCGCTCACAGCCGAGGCGGCGGCGCCGATGGGTTCCCATGGCACCGTGGACCCCCATGCGACCCCTTCGACAGATGGCCGTACCCCTCACCGTGGCGCTGCTGTGCGTGGCCTGCAGCGACGGTGGCGGCGAGGACGCCTTCATCACCACGAGCACCGCCACCAGCACCTCGGCGCCGGCCAGCACCGACACCTCGACGACGTCGACCACGACGAGCACCACCGTGGCGTCCACTCCCGCTTCGGTCCCGGACCTGAACGACCCCCTGATGGGCGCTCAGTGGGCCGTGAGCTCGCTTCGCCTGCCAGAGGCCTGGACGCGCGGTGCGACAGGCGAGGGCACCGTGATCGCCGTGGTCGACACGGGAGTCGACCTGGACCACCCGGATCTCCAGGGGAAGCTGGTCCCCGGCTACGACGTGGTCGACGGCGACGACCAACCCGACGACGGCAACGGGCACGGGACCCACGTGGCGGGCATCGCCGCCGCCGCCACCGGCAACGGCGTGGGGATGGCCGGCACCGCGCCGGGAGCGAAGATCATGCCGGTGCGGGTGCTCGGCGACGACGGTTCGGGCACCGACGAGCAGATCGCCGAGGGCATCAACTGGGCGATCGACAACGGCGCGGACGTGATCAACCTGTCCCTGGGCGAGACCGGAGTCGTCGCCCGCCTGTCCAAGGGCGGTCCGCTGAACGCCGCCATCCGCAGGGCGGCCGCCGAGGACGTCGTGGTGGTGGCCGCCTCCGGCAACGAGGGAGCGACCAAGCGCGCCTATCGCATCGGGGTGCCCGTGCTGGTGGTCAACGCCACCGACCAGACCGGCGAGGTCGCGTCGTTCTCCAACGTGGGCGACCAGCGCGCCGTCAGCGCACCCGGGGTGCAGATCCTCTCCACAGCGCCGCTCACCCCGAGCAACCTCTGGCCGGAGGGCACCGACGGCTACGAGGAGCTCGACGGCACGTCGATGGCCGCGCCGCTGGTGTCCGGCGTGGCCGCCATCCTCGTGTCGCGGGGCTACGACGTGGCCGGTGTGATCGAGCGGATCTCGTCCACCGCCGACAACCCCGACGGCGACCCGGCCAAGGGCGCCGGCACCATCGACCCCGTCGAGGCCGCCGGCTGACGGACTCCCGTCGCAGGACGTGGCCGGCGGGACCCGCCGTCGGGACGGGATCGGGTCGGGTGCGTCCGCGCCGGGCCCGCTACCCTGCTGCGCCCATGGGACGCGTTGCGAGGGTGGCGGTGGTGGGAGCGGGGCCGGCGGGCATGGCAGCGGCCGAGCGGCTCGACGCAGCCGGGGCCGAGGTCGTGGTGCTGGAGCGCACCGACGCCGTCGGCGGACGCACGCGGAGCCTGCTGCTCGGCCCCGACCATCGCCTCGACGCGGGTGCGGCGTGGTTGACCAGCTTCTACCACGACACCCTCGATCTCGCCCGTGGCCTCGCCCTGATCCGACGTGACGTCCACGGGGTGCCCGACCTGCTCGTCGATGGCGTCCGGCGACCGGCGCCGTTCAGCCCGCTCGAGCTGGCGCGCACCCCGCTGCTCGGGCGGGGAGAGCGGTTGAGGTTCCTCCGCTGGGCGGCCGGCGCGCTGCGGCGCCACCCTGTGCCGGAGGTGCCGGCGCGGGTGACTTCGTCCGACCTGGTCTCCGCGGACACCGCCGTGCGGGCTTCGGTGGGCCCCGGCGTGGTCGAGTACCTCGTGCGCCCGGCCTTCGAGACCATGGTGTTCGCAGACGTGGCGGAGCTGTCGGCGGACTTCGTGGAGGGCTGGGTGCGCGCCGCCCTGACCGCCCGCTACTGGGTTCCCGCCGACGGCATGGATGCGCCCTGGCGGCGCCTGGCCGCTCGCTTGGACGTCCGCACCGGCTGCAACGTGAGTGCGGTCCGTTCTACCGGCAGAGGGGTCGAGGTGGACCCGGTCGGGGCGTTCGACGCCGTGGTGGTCGCCGTGCCCGCACCGGTGGCGGCGAAGATCGTGGCCGCCGGGGAGCCGGGTAGGCCGAGCTGGCTGGAGTCGGTGCGCCACTCCTGCCACGTCCTCGCCCACGCCGTCAGGGCACACCCCAGCCCACCGGAGGGCACCGACGTCCACCCGGGGGGGCCCGGTCGCCATCGCGTGGGTTCGGTGGCGCTCAGCCCCGGCGGCGACGGGAGGGTGCCGATCGGCATGCAGGGAGCGACCGTGTCGGCCGAGGGGTGGTGGTCGGCGGAGCTGATCGCCGAGGGGCTCGACGACGAGTCCCTGGCGGCGCGGCTGTGGCAGGAGGGCCGCCGACTCGAGCCGGCGTTGTTCGAGCTCGCCGAGGCGACCCGCTGGACGGTGGTGCGCCACGACCACGCCGTGCCGGTGTTCGAGCCCGGGCACCTCACCCGACTGCGCGACTGGGCCCCGGCCGCTCCCATCGCCTTCGCCGGCGACTGGAGCATGTACCCCTGCATCGAGGGCGCGGTGCGCTCCGGACGGCGCGCCGCGGAGGCCGTCCTCTGATCTCGGCGGCGCAGCCGCCGCCCTGCCCTCGCAACGACACGGCCATGATCTCGGCGGCGCAGCCGCCGCCCGACCCTGTCGCCGCTACTCGATGCGCATCCCCGAGATGGCCCGCGAGATCACCAGCTGCTGGATCTGCTCGGTGCCCTCGAAGATGTCCATGATCTTGGCGTCGCGGTGCCAGCGCTCCACCGGGTACTCCCGGGTGTAGCCGTAGCCGCCGAGGATCTGGATCGCCCGTTCGGTCACCCACACGGCGGTGCGCCCGGCGTAGAGCTTCGACATGGAACCCTCGGCGTTCCGGAAGCCCACGCCGTTGCGGCTGAGCCAGGCGGCGCGGTGCACCAGGAGGCGAGCGGCGTCGATCTGGGTGGCCATGTCGGCCAGCATGAAGGCGATCGCCTGGTTCTGGATGATCGGCTTGCCGAAGGCGTAGCGCTCCTTGGCGTAGTCGAGGGAGTACTCGTAGGCGGCGCGGGCGATGCCGACCGCCATGGCGCCCACGGCGGGTCGGGTGGCCTCGAAGGTGGCCATCGCCGGCTGCTTGCCGGAGGTCTCGCCCGCCGGCTTGGAGAGCGCCTCACGGGCTCGGGCGAGCTTCTCGTCGAGCTTCTCCTTGCCGCCCAGCAGCAGGCTGCCGGGCACCCGCACGTCGTCGAAGATCACCTCGGAGGTGTGGGAGGCACGGATGCCGTGCTTCTTGTACTTCTGGCCCATCGACAGCCCCGGCGTGTTGGGGGGGACGATGAAGCTGGCCTGGCCCCGGCCCTTGAGCTCGGGGTCGACGGTGGCGACCACCACGTGCACGTCCGCGATGCCACCGTTGGTGATCCAGGCCTTGGTGCCGTTGATCACCCACTCGTCCTTGGCCTCGTCGTACACGGCCTTGGTGCGCAGCGAGCTGACGTCCGAGCCGGCGTCGGGCTCGCTCACGCAGAAGGCGCCGAGTTGGATCTTCTCCGGGGTGCCATAGCACTGGGGAACCCACTCGAGGATCTGCTCGGTGGTGCCGTTGCCCGCGATGCCCGCGGCGGCGAGCCCGGAGCTGAAGATCGACAGGCCGAGGCCGGCGTCACCCCAGAAGAGCTCCTCCATGGCGAGGGGCAGGGTGAGCCCGGTGGGGTCCATGGCGGACTGGGCCATGAAGTCGAACCCGTAGAGGCCGATCTTGGCGGCCTCCTCCACGATGGGCCAGGGGAACTCCTCGCGCTCGTCCCACTCCTCGGCGGCCGGGCGGAGCACCCCCTCGGCGAAGTCGTGCACCCACTTCTGGATCTGGAGCTGGTCCTCGGTCAGTTCGAACTCGGCCATCGGTCCCCATCCTTCGAACACGGCCCCGGGATCGGGTGCCTGGCGTACGTTACCGCTGGGTAGGTTACCAACCGGTAACTCCCGCAACGAATCGGGGCGGGCGGAGGAGACGAAGGTCACAACGACGCGGCGCACCCGGCCCCGGGCCCCCGCCACCGACTCCCCCATGGGCGTCCACGACCGCACGCAGGCGGTGGACTTGCACGTCGACGCCCCTACCCTCGCGGCATGGGATGCTCCCGTTCCGCCGGGCCCCGTCGATGGCGCGGTGCCGCCGTGGTGCTGCTCGTGCTGACGGCGTCCGGCTGCACCGGCAACGATGCCGAGGACGCCGGCTCCCGAGAGGGGTCGAGCGCATCGGAGCCGTCGGAGCCGACCACCTCGGCGGTCGCGGAGGCGGCGCCACCGCTGGGTCAACCGACTGCCGACGACGCCGCCGAGCTGCTCTTCGTGATCCAGGGCGGCACGGCCAGCGCCAGCGCCCGGGACGACGGCAGCTGGGAGCTCGTGATCGACGTCCCCGAGGACGACGTCCTGACCTTCGAGGACCGACCCCACCGGGGCGCCCACCACGGCACCGTGCAGGACTTCGTCGACACCTGGGCGGCGTTCGGCTTCGACGACGACCCGCCGAACGCCGCGGTCACCGGCCACTCGAAGGACGGCCCGGCGGTGGACGTCGCCGTCGAGTTGCGGGATCCGTCCTGGGATGCCGCTGCCGGCCGGCTCACGATCTCCGCGAGCCCGATCGGCGACGACGCCGGGCACACCCTGCCCGAGCGGTTCGCGGAGGTGTCGCTGTTCATCGACGACGCCCAGAACACGATCCAGGTCAACCTGGTGAACCTCTCCCCCGTGCCGCTGAGCATCCAGAGCGCATCCCCGGACATCTCCACCTGGATCAGCGACCAGTCCCCGGCGATCGGGTTCGACTTCGGGGAGGGCTCGACGAACGGACCGGGCCTGAACCTGGGGTTGGCGAACCCCCGACCCGGCGTCGAGTTCGTCGCGCAGCTCATCCTGGTGGGCGACTACGACAACCAGTGGCAGCTCGAGCTCGAGTGGGACGACAACGGCAACCCCATGGCGAGCCTCGAGCAGCTCAGCGGCCAGGGGTTGGGCGTCGTGGAACAGCCGGCGCAGCCCGGAGCGCCCCCGGGACTGACGAACCTCAACCCCGGCTCCGGTCAGACGGCGGACTACCAGGTGGTGTGGACACCGCAGTGAGGGCGCTCACCCCCGCCGCACGGTCGTGCCCTGCGACGTGTCCTCCACCACCCAGCCGGCACTGGTGAGCTCGTCTCGGATGGCGTCGGCGGTCGCCCAGTCCTTGGCGGCACGGGCCTCGTCGCGATCGGCCGCCCGAGCCGTCACCTCCGCCGGCACGTCGCCGTCGTCGTCGTGCACGACGAGCCCGACCGCGTCGAGCATGGCCCGCCAGGCCGCCGCCACCGGGCCCGCGCCCTCCTCGTCGCCGGCGTCGAGCATCCGGTTGGCGTCGGTCACGCAGGCGAACAGCACGGCCATGGCGCCGGGCGTGTCGAGGTCGTCGTCCATGCGATCCCGGAACGCCGCCAGGCGCTCCGCATCGGGCGCGACCGACCGCAGGTCGCGCACGCGCCGGGCGAAGGCGTCGAGCCGATCCAGGGCCGCCTCGGCGTTGGCGATCGAGGTGGCGGTGACCTCCACCGGGGAGCGGTAGTGCGACTGCAGCACCACCAGCCGGTAGGCGCGTGGGTCGTGCTCGGCGATGAGGTCGACCAGGGTCGTGAAGTTGCCGAGCGACTTCGACATCTTCTCGCCCCCCACCTCCACGAACCCGTTGTGCACCCACCGTCGAGCGAAGGTTCGGCCCGCGGCGACGGCCTGGGCCCGCTCGTTCTCGTGGTGGGGGAAGCTGAGGTCGAGCCCCCCGCCGTGCAGGTCGAAGCCGTCGCCCAGCAGGTCGAGGCTCATCACGACGCACTCGGTGTGCCAGCCCGGCCGCCCGTCCCCCCAGGGCGACGGCCATGCCGGCTCCCCCTCCTTGGCGAGCTTCCACAGCGCGAAGTCGGCGGGGTTGCGCTTGTCGGCCTCCCCCACCACCGTGCGCTCACCCCCGCCGGACACGAGGTCCTCGAGGCTCTGATGGGCGAGGGCGCCGTAGCCCGGGACTCGCCCTACCGAGAGGTACACCCCGTCGTCGGTCACGTAGGCGTCGCCGTCGGCGACGAGCTGCGCGATCAGCGCGACCATCTGCTCCACGTAGGCGGTGGCGTGGGGATCGGCGTCGGGGCGCAGCACGCCCAGCGCGTCCATGACGTCCCACCACACCTGCTCCCACTCCACGGCGACCTCGGTGGCGGGACGCTGCTCCTCACGAGCCCGCTGGATGATCTTGTCGTCGATGTCGGTGATGTTGGACACGTAGGTGACCTCCAGGCCGGACCAGATCAGGTAGCGGCGCAGCACGTCGAACACGAGCGCGAAGCGACCGTGGCCGAGGTGCGGCGGACCGTAGACGGTGGGCCCGCAGACGTACATCGACACCTTGCCGGGCTCGCGGGTGACGAGCGGCTCGACCGTGCGGGTGAGGGTGTCGTGCAGGCGGATCACGGCGCCGAGCCTACCGGCGTCGTGATCCGGCCCTTCGATGGGTTCGCTGCGCGCGGGAGGCGGCCTCGGATGGCACGCTCTGCCCCGCTCGATGGTCCGCGGCGACCGGCTCCCGTCAGGGCATGCCCAGCACCGGACCCAGCACGGCCTGCGCCCCCGGACCGCCGTCGCCGAGCTGGTTGTCGTGGTCGTAGCCCCAGCAGCGGACCGTGCCGACGGTTACCGCACAGGCGTGGTTCGGGCCGGCTGCCACCTGGTCGGCGGTGGTGAGTCCGGCGGGCGAGACCGGGACGGTTGCGTCCTCGAAGAGCGCTCCGTCACCCACGAGCCCGTAGAGGTACTGCCACCCGACGCAACGCACCGAGGCGTCGGTGCGCACCACGCACAACCGGTTGTTGTCGATCGAAGCGGACACGGCGCCGGTGATGCCGGGCACGGCGGCGGGCAGGGCCAGGTCCGGGCTCCACCCCGAGGGACCGACCTTGTCGGCGTTCTCGCCCCAGCACCACACGGACCCGTCGCCGCGCACCGCGCAGGTGGACCCGAAGCCGGCCGCCAGGTCGACCACCGAGGTCAACCCCGTGACGTCCACCGGAGAGGTGCGCTGGGTGTGGGTGCCGTCGCCCACCTCGCCGCTCACGTTGCGCCCCCAGCACCGCACCGCGCCGGTGGAGCGCAGGGCGCAGGCGTGGTTGAACCCGGCCTCCACCTGCACCGCGTCGGTGATGCCCACCGGCGCCACCGGGGTGATCGAGCTGGTCGTGGTCCCGTCGCCCAGCTCGCCGTGGCTGTTGTTGCCGAAGCAGTCGACGGTGCCACCGGCGCGGGTCGCACAGGCGAACCCCTGACCACCGTCGACCTGCACCGCGGAGGCGGTGCCGGTGATCGCAGCGGGCGCACCGCTGGAGAAGCCGGACAGCTGACCCCAGCACCACACCTCCCCCGAGGCACGCACGGCACAGGAGTGGAACTCCCCTGCCCCGACGGCGACGGCGTCGGTGAGGCCGGTCGAGGTGGGGCTCGACTGGTAGCCGGTCAGGCCGTCGCCGCGCTGACCCAGCACGCCGTTGCCCCAGCAGCGAACCTCGCCGCCTGTGAGACGGGCGCAGGCGTGGACGTCGCCCACGGCCACCTCCTCGGCAGGGCTGATGGTCGGCACCGCGGGCCGCGGGGTTGCCACCCACTCCCCGGTGCCGTTGCCGTTGGAACCACCGTTGTTGCCGCCCCGGCAAGCTGCCGAGTCGTCGTTGCGCAGGATGCACACCGGCCCGCTGACCACGTCGGCGACGTCGGCCGCACCAGGTTCGACCAGCCAAGAACCCGAGTCGGCGCAGCGCATCTCACGCGTTGCGGTGATCGCACAGACCCCGGCGATGTCCACCACCCCGCCTACGCCGGTCGGCTTCGGCACGTGCGAGTTGGCGGTGGGCGGGGCGCCGCCACCCCAGCACCACTCGATCCCGGTGGTGGCGAGCGCGCAGCTGAAGGCGCCCCACGTGCCCGACCCGCCGGCGGCGACGACCGTGGTCGCCGGCAGGCCGACCGGCTGGAGCGGCGTGGTCGAGTCGGCCGTGGTCCCCGAGCCGAGCTGGTAGCCGGTCCCATCCCCCCAGCAGCGCACGGTCTTGTCGGCGAGCAGCGCACAGGTGTGGGCTGCCCCGGCAGCGACCTGGGTGGCGGTCGTGATCCCACTCACCGCCACCGGCACCGAGCTGTCCGAGGTGGTGCCGTCACCCAGCTGGCCGTCGTCGTTGCGACCCCAGCACCACACCCCACCGCCGACCACGGCACAGGCGTGGGCGGTGCCGGCGGCGACCTCGGTGGCGGCGCCCAACCCGGTCACGTCGACCGGTTCGAAACGGTTCGTGGTGGTGCCATCGCCCAACTGGCCCTCGCCGTTGGAGCCCCAGCACTTCACCTGTCCGCCTCCCAGCAGGACGCAGCTGAAGCGTCGGCCGACCGCGACTGCGCTGACCCCGCTCAGCCCCGTGACCGTCGTGGCCGACAGCCGTTGCTCGGAGCTCGTGGACCCCGGCAGACCGAAGTAGCCGGCACCCCAGCACCTGAGGTCGCCGCCTGAGGTGACCGCACACACGAGCTCGCCGTCGGAGCTGAGGCGTGACGTGGGCGTGGCGCCCGGCGGCGGCGCTGGGGGCGTGGGCGGCACGCAGGACACCGCGGCCAGGACCAGCACGAGGCCCATCAGGGAACGGAAAAGGACCCGACGAGACATGACGCCCTCCGATCACGAAGCCCCGCACGAGGGCCCGCAGAGATCCTTGCACCAGGAAGCATCGCGGACAAGGGACGGCACTCGTGGCTCGACCGGCCGCGAACGCATGGGAGGCCGATACCGTCGACGGGGACCTCGAACCCGAAGGAGCCTGCCGGTGCCGCAGTCCGGTCCGACATCCGATTCCGACCGTCCGCCACGCCCGGGGACCACCGCGATGCGGTCCGGCCAGCCGGCTCGGGGCTCCGAGCCCCTGCGGGTGGCACTGGCAGTGGCCGGCGCCCCGGTGGTGGCCGAGCTCCTGGTCGGCTTCGGCGGCCTCGACGGGGCCAAGGCCGTCCTGCTGCGGATCATCGGCTGGGCGGTGGCGATCGTCGCCACCTTCGTCGGGGTGGTCCGACCGCTGGTGTCGGAGCTGGTCACCGCGCGACTCGCGAGGGACGACCTCCAGGCAGACCTGGCATCGGAGCGGGAGGACCGCCGGTTCCGCGCCCGCTTCGAGCGGGCCCTCGCCCAGACCGACGCCGAGCCCGCCACCCTGCGCGCCGCCCTGCGGGCCGTCCACGAGCTGCACCCCGACGGCGACCTCACGCTCCTGCTGGCCGTGCCCGAGGAGCCGCGCGTGGGCTGGACCGTCCGCTTGCTCGACGGCCAGCTGCTGCCGGCCCGTCCGATCCCCGACACACCGGGGTGCGCCGCTCTGGCCTCCAACGCCACGGTCACCACCGCGTCCTCCAACGGCCTCGATGCCTGCGCCCACGTCCAGGATCCCACCATGGAGGTGTCGGCCACCTGCGTGCCCCTGCGTCTCGGAGACCGGGTGCTGGGAGTGGTCACCCTGCTCGGGGCCCCCGGCGAGCGGGTCAGCCCTGCCACGCTGCAGACCCTGGAATGGGTGGTCGAGCGCACAGGAGTCAGGGTGGCCGAGCAACGCCGGCAGCGGGGACCGTCCACCGCCGGACGTGAGGACCCGGTGACGGGGCTCCCCGGTCCCGGGACCATGGACAGGAACCTGCGGGAGATGATCCGCTCCCTCACCCCGTTCTGCCTGGCCATCCTCGACATCGACGACTTCGCCGACGTGCGCCTGCAGCACGGCGACACCCTCGCCGACGAGACCCTCCGGCTGATGGCCGACACCCTGCGGTTGACCCTGCGACCCGACGACCTCGTGTGCCGCCTGGAGGGAGCGCGCTACGGCGTGCTGCTCAGCAACTGCGCGGCACCGCAGGCGTCCGCGGCGTTGGAGCGCGTGCGGGAGGCCCTGGTGCTCGCCATCGCCGCCGACGAGGGGCCGCACTTCACCTTCTCCGCCGGGGTGGTGGAGTCGCACCGGGCGACCTCCATCGAGGACCTGCTCGAACAGGCGCGCAGCGCTGCCAAGGAGGCGCACGCCAGCGGCGGCAACCGCGTGGCGGTGGCCCAGGAGTGACCGCTTGCGGGCGCGGGGCGTGCCGGGCGCGCCCCGATGCCGCCCGCTCGACGCCCTCGACGCCTGCCGGGCGATCGATGGCCGAGCACGCTGTCCGCCGTGCTCCTCACCCCAGCAGGTCGACCGGCGCCTCGCCCTCCTCCAGCCGGCGGGTCCGGTCGTGCGCGGCCCAACCCACCTCCGGTTGGGGGAGGATCCAGAAGCGCTCGTGGCGCACGCCGTCCAGCGTGGCCTCCACGACCGTGTCGGGTGCCGCCCCCGCCTCCACACCGGCGCGCACCGTGGCGTGCAGGCCGGCCAGGACGGGGTCGGCCGGATCTCCGACGAAGGCCTCCGGGCGCTGGGGCAGCCCCGTGGCGATGTTGCCGGGGCACACCACCGACACCCCCGCGCCGCTGCCCACGCGTGCCAGCTCGTGGTGCACCGACTCCATCATCCCCACCACCGCGTGCTTGCTGGACACGTAGGGGGCCAGCGCGGGCGTGGCGACCAGCCCGGCCCCGGACGCCACCGCCACCACCCACCCCTCGCCGGCGGGCACCATCTCGGCGAGGGCCGCGCGCACGCCGTGCACCACCCCCCAGTAGTTGGTGTCGACGACCAGCTCCCAGGCCTCCAACGGGAGCTCCCAGCTCCACCCGGTCACCGTCACCCCCGCGTTCAACACGCTGAGGCGCAGCCCGCCGAGGTCGCGGGCGGCGTCCACCAGCGCCTCGTGGTGGGCGCGGTCGCGCACGTCGCCGGCGACGATCCTCATCGCCGGCCGGCCCTCGCCCTCTCCGCCCTCCTGCGACGCCTGCAGCGCCCGGAGACGGTCCTCGTCCCGATCGGCGGCCACCACGGCCATCCCCGCCGAACGCAGGCCGCCCACCATGGCCACCCCGATCCCCCCGGCCGCGCCGGTCACGATCGCTGCTCCGCTGCTCAGGTCCATCGCTGCCCCCTTCGACGCCCTCGGCCCACCGCCGACACCGCGAACCACCTTCGGCGAGGTGTCGGGAGGCCACTACCCTTCAGACCTTATGCCAGCCCAACCTCCCACCCCTCGCCCCACCCGCCGGGTCCCCGCCAAGCCGACCCTCGACGGCCTGGACGACACCTGGTCCGCGGTGTGGGAGGAGCAGGGCACCTACCGCTTCGATCGCCGCGCCAGCCGCGACGACGTCTTCTCCATCGACACGCCTCCCCCCACCGTGTCCGGGTCGCTGCACGTGGGCCACGTGTTCTCCTACACCCACACCGACACCGTGGCCCGCTTCCAGCGCATGAGGGGCAAGGAGGTCTTCTACCCGATGGGCTGGGACGACAACGGCCTGCCCACCGAGCGCAGGGTGGAGAACTACTTCGGGGTCCTCTGCGACCCGACGGTGCCCTACCAGGCCGGCCTCGAGCCCCCCGATCAGCCGGCCAAGGACCGGGCCGACTACGTGCGGATGAGCCGGCCCAACTTCATCGAGCTCTGCGAACGGCTGCTGGTGGTCGACGAGCAGGCCTTCGAGGCCACCTGGCGCCACCTCGGGCTGTCCATCGACTGGTCCATGACCTACGCCACCATCGACGAGCGCTGTCGGCGCATCTCCCAGAGGGCCTTCCTGCACAACCTGGCCCGCGGAGAGGCGTACTCCACCGAGGCCCCCTCGCTGTGGGACGTCACCTTCCAGACCGCCGTCGCCCAGGCGGAGCTCGAGGACCGGGAGCGTCCCGGCGCCTACCACCAGCTCGCCTTCCATCGCACCGACGGCGCAGGCGACGTCCTGATCGACACGACGCGCCCCGAGCTGGTGGTGAGCTGCGTGGCGCTGGTGGCCCATCCCGACGACGACCGCTACCGGCCCCTGTTCGGCTCCGCGGTCACCACCCCCGTGTTCGGGGTGGAGGTGCCCGTGGTCGCCCACGAGCTGGCCGAGCCCGACAAGGGCACCGGCATCGCCATGATCTGCACCTTCGGCGACCTCACCGACGTGACCTGGTGGCGGGAGCTGCAGCTGCCCACCCGCGCCTGCCTCGGCCGCGACGGCCGCTTCGATGCGGAAGCACCCGAGTGGCTCACCACCGACGATGCCCGGCAGCGCTACGGGCGCATCGCCCGCAAGGCCCCCGGCGGCGCTCAGGCGCAGATGGTGGAGATGCTGCGGGAGACCGGCGAGCTGGTGGGCGACCCGCGACCCATCACGCATCCGGTGAAGTTCTACGAGAAGGGCGACAAGCCCCTCGAGATCGTCAGCTCCCGGCAGTGGTACATCCGCAACGGCGGACGCTCCGAGGCGCTCAAGGCGGAGCTGGTGGCCCGGGGGGCGGAGCTGCGCTGGCACCCCGACTACATGCGGCACCGCTACGACAACTGGGTGGGCGGCCTCAACGGCGACTGGCTGATCTCCCGCCAGCGGTACTTCGGCGTGCCCATCCCCGTGTGGTACCGCCTCGACGACGCCGGCGAGCCCGAGCTCGAGCACCCGATCGTGGCGGACGAGCGCACCCTGCCGGTCGACCCCCAGGCGGAGTGCCCGCCGGGGTTCAGCGAGGACCAGCGGGGCGTGCCCGGTGGCTTCGCCGGCGACCCCGACATCATGGACACCTGGGCCACGTCGTCGCTCACCCCGCTGATCGCCTGCGCCTGGGGCGAGGACGACGACCTGTTCGCCCGCACCTTCCCCATGGACCTCCGACCCCAGGGCCACGACATCATCCGCACCTGGTTGTTCTCCACCGTGCTGCGGAGCCACTACGAGTTCGGCCACGTCCCGTGGTCCGACGTGGCGCTCTCGGGGTGGATCCTGGACCCCGACCGCAAGAAGATGTCGAAGTCGAAGGGCAACGTGGTGGTGCCCACGGAGATGCTCCACGAGCACTCCCCCGACGCCGTGCGCTACTGGGCGGCCAGCGCCCGGCCGGGCACCGACACCGCCTTCGACGTCGCCCAGATGAAGGTGGGCCGACGCCTGGCCATCAAGCTCCTCAACGCCTCCAGGTTCGCCCTCGGCTTCGGGGTCGACCCCGACACCGGGGAGGTCACCCGACTCGGAGCGGAGGCGGTGACCGAGGCGCTCGACCGCTCGATGCTGGCCGGCCTGGCCGACCTGGTGGACGACGCCACCGCCGCCTTCGAGGACGTCGACTACGCCCGCGCCCTGGAGCGCACCGAGGCCTTCTTCTGGGCCTTCTGCGACGACTACCTGGAGCTGGTGAAGGCCCGCGCCTACGGCGGCGACCACACCCCCGCCGCCACCGGCTCGGCTCGCGCCGCCCTGGAGCTGGCGCTGTCGACGCTGCACCGCCTGTTCGCCCCGTTCCTGCCCTTCACCTGCGAAGAGGTGTGGTCGTGGTGGATGGAGGGCTCCGTGCACCGCGCCCGCTGGCCGGAGGCCGCGCCGCTGCGAGAGGCCGCCGGCGGCGAGGCCATCGACGCGCTGAGGGTGGCCGGGATCGTGCTGGGGGAGCTGCGGGGGGCCAAGTCGGCGGCCAAGGTCTCGATGCGCAACCCGATCGCCAGCGCCGTGGTGACCGACACCCCCGAGCGCCTGGAGCTGCTCGAGCGCGTGAAGGGGGACGTCTGCGACGCCGGCCGGGTGGCGGGGCTGGAGCTTCGCCCCGGCGACGCCTTCGCGGTCGAGGTCACCCTCGCCCCTGCCGACTGAACGCCCGGCGCTCGGCCCTGGGCGGTGGGCGCGACGCCCGACCTCCTGGCCTCCCGAAGTCCAACTGACTGGCGTGGGACCACACCGGCGGGGCTCACAGCTGCCAGAAGCGTGGTCGGGCGCCGGTCGGGGCCGTTCGCGCTTCGTTCGCGCCTGGTGCGTAGCGTTCCACCCGGCGCGTGGTGCCCCCTCTGCCGCGGAGAGCCCCGCTCCACGGGAGGCGACGATGGACGCACACCACGGCACGATGGCCCTCACGGGGCGAGCCCGCTCCCGTCGCGCCCGCTGGGGAGCGCTGGTGGCGGTCACCGCGCTGCTGGGCGGACTGCTGGTGACCCTGGGCACCGCCACGGTCGCCACACCGGCGGCCGCCGAGGAGGTGCGCCCCCACCCCGACTGCATCCCCGGCCCCAACCCCAACACCTGGGTGGTGCCGGAGGGCTACCCGGAGGGCACCCAGTGCCTCCTGCCGAACGAGAACGGCGCAGCCATCAGCCCGCGCCGGGCCGCCATCGCCTGGGGCGACACCGTCACCTGGACCTACACCGCCGACAACGTCGGGGATCCGGAGGACCCCGACTGGAACGTGCTGTGGCCGTCCATGAACGCGGGGATGACCGTCGAGGGGGGCTGTGGGGTCCGGGACCTCACCTGCACCGTCCGCTACACCCCGGGCGGCTCCTGGCACGGCCTCGACGGCACCCTCTGGCAGAACTTCGGCGCCTACAGCGGGGGCCGACGATCCGGCTACGGCGCCGTGTGGGTGACCCCCACCATGTACAAGGTGCACGTCAAGGCCAACCGACCCGACGGCACTGCGCTCACCGATCGCCGCACCTCCGGAGGGGTGGCGGTGAGGCCGGGCGACGACCCGACGCTGGACGACTGCCTGTTCCTCGGCGGCTGGGAGTACTACCGGCCGGGGACGACGCCGGGGTTGGACGCTCCGTGGGGACCCCCCGACGGCGGCCCCCGCTGCGTGGACGCCCGCTGGATCAACGCCCAGAACCCCACCGTGTACCCCGACTGGGCCTTCGGGCTGCCCCCGGGCGAGTGGGACCTCTACCTCTGGGACGAGCACAGCCCCGTCGACCCCCACGGTCCGGCGCGACAGCCCACCCCCTACGACATGGTGCACGTGAGCGTGGGCGACGCCGACCAGCAGGTGTTCACCGTGCTGCACGAACGGCCCCGGCCCCAGGTGTCGGTCGAGGTGCTCGGCCAGCAGCCCGTGGCGCTCGACCGTGAGCGCACCGTGCGGGTCACCGTCGACGCCGGCGCGTCGGACGCCGGCTACGCCGAGGTCGACCTCGACCCCGCGGACCTCGGCCTGACCGTCGGCGACCCCTCCGTGGCCGAGATCGTCAGCGGCCCCGACCCCGCCCCGATCCCCGGCGGGTTCCAGATGTACGGCGGCCAGCAGCGCGTGTTCACCTACCAGGTGCGCACCCTGGCGGAGGGCACCACCGACCTGGTGGCCGCCATCCGCAGCGAGACCGACCAGGGCGTGGTCACCACCGACTCGGCCACCGCCTCCCTCGAGGCCAGGGTGGTGCGCGAGATGGAGCTGCAGAACCTCTCGGTGTCGCCCACGGAGCTCGCCGACGGCGAGGCGTTCACCGTGTCGGCCGACCTGGTCAACATCGGCAACGTCGACGTCTCGGGTGTGGACGTCACCGCCGAGGTCGACCCGAGCGTGCCCGGCGGCGCCGAGCTCGGCGCACCGAACCCCTCCACGGTGCCCCTGCTGGGCGAGGGCCAGTCAGTGCACCTCCAGATCCCCGGCACGTTGGACGACCCCCGGGGAGCCACCGTGCGGGTGAGCGCAGCGGGCACCGCCGCGGACAACGGGGCGCCGGTGTCCGCCAGCCAGCGGGTGCGGGCCGGCCAGGCGCCGCTGACCCTCTCGGTGGACGTCGACGCCCCCTCGACGGTCCCCCTGGCGACCGACGGTGACGGCAACCCGGTCCCCGAGGTGTTCGAGGTGACGGTCCAGCTGACCAACACCAGCTCCGAGGAGCTCACCGGGGTGGGGCTCGACGGCCTCCCGAGGGTCGAGCCGGCCGAGGGCGCCACCGAGGATCCCCTCGAGCCGTGGGGGCCCGGGCCGGACCTGGGGATCGGCACCCTCCAGCCCGAGGAGACCCGCGAGCTCACCCTCGAGTACCGGGCCCTGCGGGCGGGCACGGCCGACGTGGTCGCCCGTGCCGTGTGGGACGGCGAGGACGGCCAGCTCGCCGAGGAGGCCCGCAGCACCGTGCGGGTCACCACCGCCGAGGACCTGGAGGTGGACGTCACCAAGGTCCCCGAGGAGGCCGAGCTGGGCGAGAAGGTCGTGGCCCGGGTCGAGGTGACCAACCTCTCCACCGAGCACGAGGTCACCGACGTGCAGGTCGAGGACCTCCACTTCGCGGACGTCCCCGGTCGGGTGCTGAGCGCGCCCCAGGGCGACGCCGTCGGCTTCACCCTGCAGCCCGGGCAGACGAAGGCGCTGCTGTGGGAGCTGACCTACGACGACCAGGCGGGCTCCGGAGCGGGCGGCGCGTCCACCGTGCGCTTCGACGTGTCGGGGACGCGCGACGGCGAGGAGGTGTCGGGCACGGCGGAGCGCACCATCCAGGTGCGCACCCCCGCCGAGCTGCGCTGGGAGATGGAGCGGCGCTTCACCGGCGGCGGCACGGCGGTCACCGACTACGCCGGCGCCCACCCCGACGAGTGGCACATCGACATCACCCTGGACCGCCCCGGTGGCTGCGACGACGGCGAGCTGGAGCTGTTCACCGTGGCCGGCGACACCGAGACCCCCTTCGACGAGTTCACCGCGGTCACGGGTGAGCCGTGCCGTTGGCGCCTCGCCCTCGACAACCTCAGCCCCTTCACGCTGCGTGCCCGGCTGACGGGCCCCGACGACGAGATCCTCGTGGAGGAGACCGAGCGGTTGGAACCCCGCGACATCGTGATCGTGTCGATCGGCGACTCGATGAGCTCCGGCGAGGGGGCGATGGACCCGATGACCGGATGGTCCTTCGCCCAGTGCGACCGCTCCGAGCTGGCCGGCCCGGCCCAGGCCGCCCTGCGCATCGAAGACGACGACGACCCCGGGACCCTCGACGACGACCACACGTCGGTCACCTTCGTGCACCTGGCCTGCTCCGGCGCCTGGACCGAGTCCGGTCTGCTCGGGAGCTTCCCCGGCACCGGGACCCAGGCGTCGCTGGGCCCGCCGCTCCCCCCGCAGCTCTACACGATCCCCTCCATCCTCGGCACCCGGAAGGTCGACGCGCTGCTGATGACCTCGGGGATCAACGACATCAAGTTCGAGAACTTCCTCGTCCACTGCCTCGACCACGACGACTGCGCCGACGTGCCCTTCGAGGGCGAGCCGGTGGGCGACGTCATCGGCCAACGCCTCGGCCGGCTCCCGGACATGTACGCGAGCCTCTCCTACCGGATCGGGGAGATGGGCATCGAGGCCGACGACGTGTACCTGCTGGAGTACCCCGACCCCTCCAAGGACGACGCCGGCGAGTACTGCGACTACCGCTTCGCCACCAAGCACCTCGAGCCCGCCGAGCTCGAGTTCCTCGAGTTCACCATGCAGGTGCCGCTCAACCAGCGGGGCGCCGAGGCCGCCCAGGCCCACGGGTGGAACCGCGTCGGCGGGGTGATGTCGGCGTTCCGCAACCACGGCGTCTGCGCCGGGTTCTACTGGTCCAACGGCATCGGCGACTCGCTGTCGTCTCAGGGCACCGTCTACGGGGGGTTCCATCCCAACATCGCCGGCCATGCCGTGTTCGGCGACATCATCTACCGCTCGATGCACGGCAACGGCGTCGACTCCGGCGACGCCGGCAACGAGGGCAGCATCACGGCGCCGACCCAGCTCAGCGGCGACGCCCCCGCCGGCAGCCACGAGATCGAGATCTCCTCCAACCAGTTCGCCGCGGGCGACGTCGTCACCATCAACCCGGGCCACGCCAACGCCCAGACGCTGCGGGTGACCGAGGTGCACTCGCTGGTGTTCGACCAGCCACTGCAGGCCGACCACTTCGACGGCGAGGTCATCGTGCGCACGTCGTCGCTGCCGCCCGAGACAGGCGCCAACGACCCACCCGACGCCCTCGACGACGAGCTGGCCGTGGCTCCCAGCGGGCCGACCGAGCTCGACGTGCTGGCCAACGACACCGACCCCGAGGACCAGACGCTGCACGTCACCTCGGTGACGGGTGACCACGTGGCGGCTTCGGCCGACGGCACGGCGCTGGTGTGGGACCGACCCGGCGCCTCCTGCGAGCCGGCCACCGCGCGCTACCGGGCGGTCGACGAGGGGGGCACCACCTCCGGGGAGGCCACGGTGACGCTCACCCCCGAGTGCGCCACCCTGGGGATCGACGTCACCGGTGACACCACGGCGGAGGGCTCTACGGCCACGCTCGACGCCACGGTCGACGGCGCCGCCGGCACATCGACCGTCGAGTGGGACCTCGACGACGACGGCGCGTTCGACGACGGCGCGGGCGCCAGCGCCACGATCGAGGCGCTCGACGGCCCGGCGAGCCTTCCGGTGGCGGCCCGGGTGACCGACGAGGCGGGCCGACAGGCCACGGGCTCGGCCACGGTGGAGGTCACCAACGTCGCCCCCACCGCCACCCTGGTGGCTCCGCCCACCGGCACCACCGGCACCGCGCTCACCCTCTCGGTGACCGACGTGCAGGACGTCGCCGGCGATCCCGTGGCCATCGCCTTCGCCTGCGGCGGAGGCCCCTTCGGCGCCTCGGCCGTGTGCACGCCGTCGGCCGCCGGTGCCTACGCGGTGGCGGTCCGCCTCGACGACGGCGACGGCGGGATCACGGAGCTGGGCGCCGCGGTCACGGTCACCGACCCGTCGCCCCCCTCCGACACCACCGACCCCGTCGTCACCGTGAGCCGGCCACGTCCAGGGGAGATCTGGTGGGGCGACCGGCGCGTCGGGACCGGCTCCTGGAGGAGCCCGGCGGTGGTCCTCGGCTGGACCACCGTCACCGCGACCGCCACCGACGACGTCGGCGTGACCGGGGTGACCTTCCGGGTGAACGACCGCACGATCCCCGCCACCGCCGTGCGCGTGACGGGGTCCACCTACAGCTTCCGCTACAGGCCCAGCTCCCGGGCGGCCCGGGACGCGGTGACGGTCACGGCGCTCGACGAGGCGGGCAACACCACGACGGCCCGGACCACGATCCTCGGGTTCCGCTGAGGCTCCATCACCCCTCTGACACCCAGCGGGCACGGGTGCGGTGCCTGCCGAGCACCGGAAGCGCCAGGATCAGTCCTCGAGGTCGCCGGGGTCGATGCCCTCCACCGCCACCCGGCCGTTGTGGCGGTCGACCATGGTCACCAGCAGGCGGTAGAAGCGCTCGGGGCGGTGCACGTCGGTCATCTCCCGGAACGCAGAGCGCTCGTTGGCCGACTCGATGCGGATGGTGGCCGAGCCCACCATCCACTGGAACACCGACTCCCGTCGGCTCACGTCGGTCACCTTCTTCCAGGGGATGAACTCCACGTTGCGGTTCATCACCCCCGACACCCGCAGCACCCGCATGTCGGTGATCACGTAGCGGGTGTAGCTGGCCTCGAAGGCCCGCCCGGCGATCACCACCGCCAGGGCGAGCAGCACCACGCTCGCCAGCGCAGCCGACGCTCCTCCCAGCACCCACCACAGCACGAGCACCACGACCACCCCGCCCAGCGCCAAGGGGACCTGGCCCAGGAGCCAGGCCCGCAGCGACTGGTGCTCGTTCAGCAGCACCTTCTCGTCGGCGAGCAGGAAGCTGTCGGCGATCTCGTCGGGACGCCACCCGCGCTGGCGTGGCCGCAGCGGAGGCGTGGTGGGGGTGAGGGCCACCGAGCTCAGAAGTCGTTGACGAAGTCGGAGATGGCGTCGACGGCGTCCTGGAGGAACCCGCCGATCCAGCCGAACACGTCCTGCACGGTCTCGGCGGCGGCACCGTCACCGCGCCAGATCAGCACCATCAGCACCACAGCACCGAGACCGCCGATCACCTGGGGGAGGAGTTTGTTCATGGTCACCTTCGTGCTCGCGCGAAGTGGCCTCGACTCCGTCCGCCGGAGGCTCACCGTAGCGGTGGGCACGATCACGGTGGTGGACCGTCGCCCGGCGCGACCTCGGCGGCACCCGGACCCACCGCGGCCCCGCCGTCAACGCCGCCGTCGCCCTCACCGCCGCCGGCGTCGTCATCGGCTGCGGCGGCGCCGGCAGCACCCTGGCTGCGGTTCCCCACCTTCAGGATCTCCCCGTTGGCGACGTGCCACACGGTGCCGTCCTCGGCCCGGAGGCGGGTGGACCGCAGCGTCACGCGCTCCACCACGCCCACCGCAGGGGCGCCGGCATCGATGGTGTCGCCGACCCCGTAGCGGTCCTCGGCGAGGATGAACCAGCCGGCCAGCACGTCACGCACCAGGTTCTGGGCGCCGAACCCCAGCGCCACACCGACCACGCCTGCGGAGGCCAGCAGGGCTGCCAGGCTCACGCCGAGCACCGACAGGACCGACGTGAGGGCGAAGAACACCACCACCGCGGTCACCATCGACGCGGCGACGGTGCCCAACGTGGCGGCGCGGGCCTCCGCCCGCACCCGGCGGCGGCGCGCCCCGGCGCCGGAGGGCACCACACCGCCGAGTCGGTCGGCCCCGGAGATCGTGCGGGTGATGCTGTTGCGCACCAGGTGCCGCATCACGCGGTTGGCCACGAACGCCGCGACGAGGATCGCCAGGATCCGCAGGGGCTTGTCGGCGAGCCAGCTCACCGCCGAGGCCAGCGCCTCGTTGGAGGTGGCGTCGTAGACCCGGGCGCAGACCCAGTCGTCGCCACCGCACGGATCCGCCCTGGATGACCCCGTCGCGCCGACCGATGCTGCGCTCACGGCGCGCCACCCTACGGTCGTCGATGCCAGCGCTGGGGGACCCACGACCCTAGAGTGTCCGTCGATGGCCCTGCCCTGGACCCGTCGCCGCACCACCGAGCGAGAGCTGGCCGCGGTGCGCGCCGCCTACGACGATGCGCTCGTCGCCGGCGGGGTCGTCGTCGTGCGCCAGGTCCAGGTCGGGGCGGACGCCCACCACGTCTCCTCCAGCATCGGCGAGGTGCTCGGCTGGGAGCCCGCGTCCTTCCTCGAGCCGGGCCGGCTGCGCAGCCTGGTCCACGTCGAGGACCTCGCCACCTTCCGCACCGTGGGGATGGCCACCCACGCCGAGGCGCCGGTGATCCGCCTCGCACAGGCCCGCGGGGGATGGCGCAGCTTCCGCTTCGACGTCATCGACCCCGGCCTCGACCAGCCGCTGCACCTGACGCTGGTCGACGTCTCCAAGGACCAGCCAGGGGTCCGCAAGCGCCGCCGAGCCGAGGAGCTGCTCGAGGTGTCCAGCGACGCCGTGGTGGTGCTGGCCCTGCTCGACGCCCGCGACCCCGACTCGCTGATGGTCGTCGACCGCAACGCCGCGGCCGCCGACCTGCTCGGCATCACCGAGCAGGCCACCGGGGCGCCCCTCACCCCGCTGTTCTCCACCGCGACCGCCCAGCTCCTCCGCTCTGCCGCCTTCGACACCGCCCACACCGGCGAACGCCTCACCTTCGAGCGCCTGCGCTTCGACGAGGCGCCGGGCAAGCGGATGGAGCTCACCTTCGACCGCCTCCGTGACGGCACCATCGCCCTGCGCTTCCGGGACATCACCCGACAGGCCGACCTGGAGGACCACCTCCGCCAACGGGCCCACCACGACCAGCGCAGCGGGCTGGCCAGCGTGGCCGGACTGGAGGAGCGGCTGGCAGAGGCCTCGCAGCTCGGCCGGCTCCCCGTGGGCCTGGTGGTCGTCGACCTGCAGCACGGCGACGCCGGCGACGGTCTCGTGACCGCGGTCGGTCGACGGGTGGCGGAGGTGGTGGGCCGGTCGCCGTTGGTGGCCCGCGTCGCCGACCGACGCATCGCCGTGCTGCTGGAGCCCGACGCCGAGACCGACTACGAACGCCGTCGGCGACATCAGCTCGATGGCGAGGACCCGATGCCCATGGCGGTCTCCACGCTCAACGAGAGCGAGCTGGCCACGACCGCACGCACCGTCGCCGGCGCCCTCCAGGTTCCGGTCGACGTCGAGGGCCATGCCGTGGAGGTGCGGGCCACCGTGGGAGCGGCGATGACCGACCGGCCCGGCACCGGCCTCCGCCTGCTGCGCGCCGCCGAGACGGCCGCGGCCAGCGCGGCCACCCGGGGCGTGTCGTGGGCGATCGAGCAGCGCCCCGAGGACGAGACCCGCGCCGGAGTCCTGGACACGGTGCGCACCGGCCTGGTGGACGGCGACATCGAGCTGCGCTTCCAGCCCGTCATCGACCTGCGCACCGGCCGGGTGGTGAAGGTGGAGGCCCTCCTGCGCTGGCGCAACCCTGACGCCGACCGCTCGCCCGGCATGCTCGACCTCGTGGAGCGATCGGGCCTCGTGGCCCCGCTCGGACGATGGATCCTCGGCGAGGCCGCCCAGGCCGCCGCGGACCTCCAGGCGGTGCAGCCGGGCCTGAAGGTGGCCGTCAACCTGTCCTCGTTCGGCAGCACCGACGACCTCCACTCCTTCCTCGGTCTGCTGGCCGCCGACGGCATCGACGCCCGCGACCGCCTGGAGATCGAGATCACCGAGTCGCTGCTCTCCGAGGACCCGCTGCGCACGGCCGACTTCGTGAACCGCATGAACGAGCTCGGCCTGTCGGTGGCCGTCGACGACTTCGGCGCCGGGTTCACGTCGCTCGGCGCCGTGTCGGGCCTCGCCGTGGCCGGGCTCAAGATCGACCGGAGCTTCATCGCCACGATGGCGGCCATCGCCCAGGACGCCGCCGTGGTGGCTTCCACGATCGAGTTCTGCCACCAGCTGGGCATCGAGGTCACCGCCGTGGGCGTGGCCGACGAGCCGACCCT
Organism: uncultured Microthrixaceae bacterium; assembly: GCA_964420125.1. Lineage (GTDB taxonomy): Bacteria > Actinomycetota > Acidimicrobiia > Acidimicrobiales > Microtrichaceae > CAYQQQ01. Next base: position 171,590 of record CAYQQQ010000006.1, on the reverse strand, counting down.
GGCCCACCTGCGCAACATGCGCTGCGACCTCGCCCAGGGCTTCCTGCTCTCCGAGCCGGTCACGCTGGATCGGCTCCTCAACCGCATCCGCGAGCTGGAAGCCGCCTACACCTGATCGGCTGCCGCAGCGGTGGTCGCCACCTCGGTGGCCCACCGGTAGTCGGGCTTGCCGTTGGCGCCGCGCTGCACCCGGTCGACGCTGACCACGCGCTTGGGGCACTTGTAGCCGGCCAGGTGGGACTTGCAGTGGGCGATCAGCTCGGCCTGACCCGCCTCGGCCCCCGGATGGAGACCCACCACGGCGGTGACCGCCTGACCCCAGCGCTCGTCGGGGAGGCCCACCACGTTGGCGTCCGCCACCGCGGGGTGGAGCTTGAGGGCCTCCTCCACCTCCTCCGGGTACACCTTCTCCCCCGCGGTGTTGATGCACACCGACCCCCGGCCCAGCAGGGTGATGGTGCCGTCAGCCTCCACGGTGGCGTGGTCGCCGGGAACGGACCACAGCCGCCCGGCGATGGTGCGGAACGTGCCGGCGGTCTTGTCGGGGTCCTTGTAGTAGCCGAGGGGGATCGGCCCGCCGACGGCCAGCATCCCCTGCTCGCCGGAGCCCGGCTCCACCTCCCTGTCGTCCTCGGTGAAGACCCGGGCGTGCTCACCCAGCACGAACCGGGCGGTGGCCACGCTGCTGCCGCGACGCGACACCGAGTTGGCGAAGCCGACGCCCTCGGAGGAGCCGAGCATGTCGGCCAGCGCGGCGTCGCAGTGTCGGAGCATGGCGTCCTTGGTGGCCTGGCTCCACATCACCCCCGAGCTGACCACGACCTTCAGCGACGAGATGTCGTACGGTCGGCCCTCGGCCTCGGCTCGATCCAGGGCCTCCACGATGGGCTTGGCGAAGGCGTCGCCGACGATGCAGAGCTGGCCCGCCCGGTGGCGCTGGACCGCGGCGCACAGCTCGTCGGCGTCGAAGGTGCGGGAGGTGAGGGTGACCAGCGAACCCCCGGTGCTCAGCACCCCGTGAAGGGGGATGCCCGAGGTCCCGTGCATGAGCGGCGCAGCGGGCAGCATCCGCACCGACCGGCCGGCCTCGGCGAAGCGCCGGGCGATGCCCGCACCCTCCTGCGGTGTGGCCGGGACCTCGGCCTTGACGATGCGGAAGGTCGGGGCGGCGGCGATCAGCAGGCTGGCGTGGGGCCACATCACCCCCTTCGGCATCCCGGTGGTTCCGCCGGTGTAGAGGAACCAGAGGTCGGTCATCTCCCCCGGCAGGGCATCCACCCGATGGGCTGCGGTGGCCGCGTCCTCGAAGCGGTGCACGCCCTCGGGCAGGCTCGCTGCCGGCTCCCCACCGACCACCAGCACCGTGCGGATCCGCCGGAGCCGGGGCCGCACCTCCTCGAGGCGCTCGAGGAGCTCGGCGGACACGACCACCGCCTCGGCGTCGGAGTTGTCGAGCAGGTGCTCCAGCTCGTGGGCCAGGTAGCGGTAGTTGACGTTGACGGGCACGGCGCGGCGCTTGAAGGCGGCGAAGGTGGACTCCACGTACTCGGGGCCGTTGTAGAGGTAGAGCGCCACCTTGGCGTCCGGTCCGACCCCCGCCTCGGCCAGGTGGGCGGCCACGCGGGCGGCGCGGTCCTCGAAGTCGGCCCAGGACCGGTGGAGCTCGCCGTGGATCAGCACCGTCCGCTCCCCGAGCTCCGCTGCGATCGCCTCCCAGAGGTTCGCCAAGTTCACCTGTGCCTCCTTCGGCGTCCCGACGGTGTCGTGGGTCTCCGTCGCGACCCGTCGCGCGTCCGCTACGTTGCCCGAAGTCCTTCACCGATCAACGACCCGTGAGCCGCGTGGAGCGGACGGGAGGAGAACAGTAGTGGCCACCATCGTGAGCTCCCCAGCAGAAGCCGTCGAGCGGATCCACCCCACCGACTCGGTCGTGCTCGGCCTCGGTCCCGCCCATCCCGTCGCCTTCCTGCACGCTCTGGGGGAACGTGACGACTGGGTGGACCTCAACCTCTTCGGGGCGCTGCTGACCGACCTGTACTCGGTGTTCACCAAGCCGGGGGTGCGCTACCGCAGCGGGTTCTTCGGGCCTGCCGAGCGGTTCCTGCGCGACAGCGGCGCCGCGATCGAGTACGTCCCCGCCGACTTCCGCCGCTTCGCCCCCATCATGCAGGCGCTCAACGCGCGGGTGATGGCCACCGCTGCCGCACCCCCCGACAAGCACGGGTACCTGTCGCTGTCGCTGTACGCCGGGGCCTCCGTCGATGAGCTGCACCGCTGCGGCGCCGATCCCGACCGGATGCTGATCGTCGAGTACGCGGATGCCTACCCCCGCACCTATGGGCTGCCCCCCAAGCACATGCACCGACTGCACGTCGACGAGATCGACGTGCTCTTCGAGAGCGAGGCCGAGCCCATCAACCTGCCGGACGCCGCCGGCTCCGAGGCCGATCTCGCCATCGCCGAGCACGCACGGGCGTACATCCCCGACGGCGCCACGCTGCAGACCGGCATCGGCGCCATCCCCAGCCTCATCGCCACCCTGCTCGCCGACGGGCCGGGCGGCGGCTACGGCGTGCACTCGGAGATGTTCACCAACGGCCTCATGCGGCTGCACAAGGCCGGCAAGATCACCAACGACCACAAGGGCGAGTTCGACGGCTACTCCATCTCGACCTTCGCCGCGGGATCCCCCGAGCTCTACAGGTGGCTGCACGAGAACGAGCTGGTGCGCTTCCTGCCGGTGGACGTGGTCAACGACGCCCGCAACATCGCCCGCAACCGGCACTTCGTGTCCATCAACGGGGCGACGGCGATCGACCTGTACGGCCAGGTGGCGGCCGACACCATCTCCGGGCACCAGCACTCCGGCACCGGAGGTCACGAGGACTTCCTGGCCGGCGCCGGCCTGGAGCTCGAGGACCGCTCGCTGCTGTGCCTCCGCTCGGCGACCGTGCAGGCGGAGGGGCGCGTGAGCCGTATCGTGTCCAACCTCGGCCCAGAGATGCTGGTCACGACCCCTCGACACCAGGTGGACGTGGTGATCACCGAACAGGGCGCGGTGGAGCTTCAGGGGCTCACGGTGCGGGAGCGTGCGGCGGCCCTGGTCAGCATCGCCCACCCCGACTTCCGAGACGAGCTGGCCGAGGCAGCCGCCCAGGTCGGCTGATCCCGAACTTGGACCGTCCGCGGCGCCCACCGTCGCCGTTCGTCCAAGAACCGGGGGCCGGCCCGGAACTCGGACCGTCCCAGTCGCCCACCGTCGCCGTTCGTCCAAGAACCAGGGGGGTGTGTGGGTCAGCGGGGGCGGTGGGCGTACCAGGCGCCAGGGTCGTCGCGACGGGCGAGAGGCCGCACCAGCAGCTCCAGGCGGTGTGAGCCGGCGCTGATCCGATGGGCCTCCGCCGCCTCCGCTCCCAGGGAGGACTGCCCGAGTCCGCGCTGGGCCACGTCGACGGCGAGATGGGTGACCCGCGCGCCGCGCAGCGGAGCGAGGTCGTGGGTGTGCCTTGCCCGCCACAGCTCGAGGTCGCCGTGGTGGCGGGCGGAGAAGCCCGGTGAGCCGTCGGCCACCACCATCAGACCTCCCGAGGGCCCGCGCAGCGCCAACCAGCGAAGTCCGCCGTGGTGGCCGTGCTCCTGGGGCATGCCGTAGTCGACGTACTGCTGCGACACCGTCGAGCGCCACCGACCGACACGAGCCGCGCTGCGGCGGTCGGGGTAGCCGTCGCCGGGCCCCTCCCCCAGCCACTCCAGCTGCTCCAGCTCCCCGGGAAGCTCCCACTGGACGCCGAGCCTGGGTGGGTCGGCCAGCTCCGGGGGGAGCTCGAGGTGCACGACCAGGCGGCGCCAGCCGGCGTCGAGGTCGGTGAGCTCGCTTCGGACCCGCAAGGGCGGGACCTCGGCACCGGGCTGGAGGGTGCCGGCCTGCTCGTCCCACCGGCAGGCGTCGAGGCCCAGGTCGTCCACCCATCGGCCCAGCGAGCCGTTGAACCCCCGCATCCAACCGGCCCGGATCCCGTCGTTGTCGGTGAGCGCCCGGAACAGCGTCGGCGTCAGCGCCCCGGGGAACCCCTCGGGCAGCGCAGGACCCCCGGTGCGGCGACGGGTGGGGGGAGCCTTCCCGGGCGACGTGCGAGCACGGAGGTGCAGCGCGGCGTCGTCCGCCGCCGGAAGGGCCCGCTGCTCCCAGCCCACGACCTCGCCCTTCGGGGACCACGCGGTGCGGGCGCGCCGGCGCCAGCAGAGGGTGAGGAGGTGCTCGGCGCCGGGGCGCAGCGCCCGCGCCGGCCAGCGCACCGTCGCGCTGCGCAGGGTCCGGGGCCTCAGCGGCGCGCCGCCCAGCACACCTTCCGCGGTGACCTCTCCATCGGCGGTGAGCTCCCAGCGTGCCTCGAGGTCCGAGGTGTCGGTGAACCAGCGCTGGTTGCGCAGCACCACCGAGGCCGCCCGGGCGGTGTGCTCGAGCTCCACGACCCGCACCGGCCGCCCCATCCACCTCACCTCGCCCAGCAGGGGGTGCGGCTCCCGGGACGCGGAGACGAGGCCGTCGCACACGAAGTTGGCGTCGTTGGGCTCGTCGCCGAAGTCGCCCCCGTAGCCCCATGACGGTCCTCCGGAGGGACCCTCCCGGCCCACGAGGGGGATGCCGTGCTCCAGCCACTCCCAGATGAAGCCGCCCTGGAGGCCGTCGAGGCGCTCGAAGGCGTCGTCGTAGTCGACCAGCGATCCCCCGGCGTTACCCATGGCGTGGTCGTACTCGCAGAGGATGAGGGGGCGCCGTGGGTCGGCGGCCCGTTCGGCCCACTCCCGGATCCCTTCCACCGAGGTGTACATGGGGCACACGACGTCGCTCACCGGCGCCTCGGCGTGCAGGTCGTGCATGAACGGTCCCTCGTACTGCACGGGACGGCTCGGATCCCAGGAGCGCAACCAGGCTGCAGCAGCGTCGTGCACGTCGGAGTACCCGGACTCGTTGCCCAGCGACCACACGACGATCGAGGGGTGGTGCACGTCCCGGCGGGCCATCCGCTGCACCCGCTCCAGGATGGCCGCGTCGAAGCGGGGGTCGTGGCATAGCGAGTGCTGTCGGCCGTGGGTCTCGACGTCGGCCTCGTCGACCAGGTAGAGGCCCAGCTCGTCGCACAGGGCGGCGAAGCGCTCGTCGTGGGGGTAGTGGGACGCCCGCACCGCGTTGAGGTTGGCGGCCTTGACCATCCGCAGGTCGTGCTCGGCCAGCTCAGCCGGCACCGCACGACCCCGGAGCGGATCGTGCTCGTGGACGTTCACACCGCGCAGGATCACCGGCGCCCCGTTGATGCGCAGCTCCCGCTCGCCGACCTCGACGTGGCGGAACCCGAGCACCAGCGCGTCCACCTCCACCACGGCGCCCGAGGGGTCGCGCAGGGTGACCACCGCCCGATACCGCGTGGGGGACTCCGCCGACCAGGTCAGGACCTCGGGCACCTCGAGCTCGGCACGCACCACGCCGGGCTCGGCGAGCATGGCGCCCAGCATCTGCGTGAAGACGTTCTCGCCGTTCCAGAACCCCACCTCGAGCCGTCCGGTGCCCGCCAGCCGAGCCCCCCGGAGCGTCTCCACCACGACCTCGGCGGTCCAGCCGGGTTCGCGGCGCAGCGGCCCGTCGAAGCCGAGCTCCACCACCAGCCGCCCGGCGACCGGGCGGTCCGCCGGCACCGCCGCCTCGGGCACCTCCGCCAGCTCCGGCCGCAGGAGGGCGGTCATCAGGTGCGACGGCGCCGTGGAGTGGAGCGACACGCTGCGCTGCAGGCCGGCGTGCCACCACTGGTCCTGGTCCTCCAGCCACGTCGCCGCCGACCACTTCAGGACCACCAGCGCCAGCGTGTGGCTGCGCCCAGGTCGCACGACGTCGGTCAGGTCGAACTCGGCGGGGAGGCGGCTGTCGGTCGACGCGCCGATGGCGCGGCCGTCGACGTGCACGAACACCGCGGACTCGGCCGCGCCCACCCGCAGCACCGTGCGGCGCCCCTTCCACTCCGCCGGCACGGCGATCGTCCGCCGGTACACGCCGGTGGGGTTGTCGGCGGGCACGTCGGGGGGCTCCTCCCCGAAGGGCATGATCACGTTCGTGTAGTGGGGGTGGCCGTGGCCCTGCAGGGTCCAGGCGCCGGGCACCTCGATCGTGCCCTCTGCGCCCACGTCGTGGAGGAGGCCAGGGGTCAGCTGCTCGGGACGCTCGACCAGGGTGAAGTCCCACGTGCCGTCGAGGTCGACCCACCATGGCGATGCCGACGGATCGTGGCGGCGCGCCGTGCGGAGGTCCGGGCAGGGGATCAGCGCCGGGCGGATCGGCAGGCGGTGCAGCGAGGTGAAGCCGGGGTCGAGCCAGGGGCGGGAGCCGTCGAACAGCATGGGGTTGACCGTAGCGGCCGACGCACCACCACGGCGTCGGTGGGGTCGAGCCTCCGGGTGGCGGCGCTCAGACGGTCTGGGCCCGCAGCACCTCGAGCGCCTCGTCCGCGTGGACGTCCATGTTCATCTCGCTGCGGAAGGCCCCGAGGACCCGGCGGTCGGGACCGATCACGAACGTGGCGCGACGGTTGAAGAGGGGTCCCGGGCGCTTGACGCCGAACTGTGCGGCGACCCGCCGCGACGCGTCCGACAGGAGCGGATAGCCGAGGTCGTGGCGGGAGTCGAACTCCGCCTGGCGCTCGACGCTGTCCGCCGAGATGCCCACCCGCTGCGCGCCCACCGAGGCGAACTCGGCACCGAGGTCGCGGAAGTGGCAGGACTCCTTGGTGCACCCGGTGGTCATGGCCTTCGGGTAGAAGAACAGCACGACCGGTCCGTCCTCCAGCAGCTGCGAGAGCCTGCGGGGGGTGCCGCTCTGGTCGGGGAGCTCGAAGTCCTCGACGATGTCACCCGTGTTGAGCATGGCCTGGCCAACCCCTGCCGCCGGCGCGCTATTCCCCCGGCGCCGACGGCTCAGGCCATGGCCACGACCACGCCGACACCGTCCGCGCTGACCCGGAGGTCGTCGACCCTCACCGCCACGGCCTCGTCGGAACCGGGCACGATGGGCAGCTCCATCGTGGCGGGGAAGCGGAACCGCAGAGGGGCCATCGCCAGCAGCCCACCCAGGCGCCGGCTGACGGTGTTGACGAACCTCGGCACGAACGAGGGCAGCTCCACCCAGGCGGCCGACACGGCGATCTCCAGGCGACCCCGCACCAGGCGGACGCCCACCTCGGTGCGAACCGTGCTGCGGAGGTCGGGGAAGCGGTCCGAGATGATGCGGGGTTGGCGGAGACGGCTCCCGATCTGCTGCTCGCCCAGGTCGATCTCCAGCTCGAAGGGCATCGGCATCCCACCGATGGCGCGCTCCAGGAGGTCGGCGGCGATGCGGTCAACCCCGGATCGGGCCACCGACACCCCCAGGCGCTTGCCGGCCACCGGCACCGGCATCGCCCGGCCCTCCACCTCGACCTGGGCGGGCAGGCCGAAGGACAGCACACCGGAGCTCACCTGAGCGTCCGCCGGGCCGTGATCCACACCGAGGTCGGCGAGCAGCGTGCCGATGTCCTCGCCGAGGTCCATCCCCACGGAGCTGATGCTGTCGGCGAGGCCGGCGAAGAGGGTGTCGCCCATCATGGCGAACATGGTGGCGGTCATCTGGAGGATGCCGGCCCATGCCTGGGCGTCGACGCCCTCGGGGACGCCGGCGTCGAGGTCGACACCGAGCTCGACCAGCTCCGCGTGGCGCAGGTCGAGGCCCACCGAGACGGTCCGGTCGTCGCGCAGCTCGAGGAAGGGCTCGGCGAGGGCCGTGAGCGCCACCGGGAGCGGTGCGGGCGGGGAGGGCGAGGCGGCGAAGCCCGCAGGGCTCACCATCACGTCGCCCTCGTAGTCCTTGGAGATCACGCCCACGTCGCCCACGCCCAGGACGGTCACCCGGGCGCGCCCGCCGTCGTCGCCCCGCAGGTCGAAGCGGACACCGGTGATGGCGAGCGCCAGGCGCATGGTCACCTCGCCCATGCCCGGCAGGTTCACCTGCTGCTCCACGGCGTCGAGCGCCACACCCTCGCCGAGGCCGAAGAACACCAGGTCGTTGAGGAGGTCCTGGGTGATGGACCCGCAGATCGCCCAGCGCCTGCGGTCGCCGCTGGGGCGACGCGAGGGCGGCGTCGCCCTCCCTGGTCGAGGCACGCCGCCGGCCCCCGCCGCGGGGGCGGTCGGCTCGGTGGCCGGCTCGGGATCGATCCGCCGGACCCGGGACTCCTTCGGCCGGCTGCTCGTCGACGGAGCGTCGACGCTCGCCGTCGTCGCGCCCGCCTTCTTCGCGCCCGTCGCCTTCGCGCCGGCCTTCTTCGCGCCGGCCTTCTTCGCGCCGGCCTTCTTCGCGCCGGCCTTCTTCGCGCCCGCCCTCTTCGCGCCCGCCTTCTTCGCGCCCGCCTTCTTCGCGCCGGCCTTCTTCGCGCCCGCCTGCTCGGAACCGGCTGGTGGAGCCCCGCTCACGTCGTCACCCATGGCACCGTTCTACCCGAGTTGACCGACGACCACATCGTTCCCGATGGCCCGAGGCCGCCCACCCCTCGGGTTCGACCCGACCGACGGCGGCGACGCGACGCCGTCCTGCGCGCCGGAGGCCCTGGCGACGCGGCAACACTGTGGGGGTGGAACCGACCCCTGAGGACGCCCCGACCGGCGATCCGGCCAGCGAGCCCGCCACGGATCCCGGTGCGGATGCCGCGACCCCCCCGACCGCTCCGCCGGTTCACGGCGCCACCGCCGGGGAGGGCGCCGGCCGTCCCGACCGAGGTGCGCTTCGGCACCCCTTCCGCGACGCCGGCGAGACGATCGCCGAGGCGGCCACCGAGGCGGAGCTGCTCACCGGGCATCGGGAGGAGACCGAGGCCGAGGCCCGGGCGGGGGTGCTGCGGCGGGTGCTGCGGGCGTTCGGCGGGTTCGTGGTGATCGGGGTGGGCATCGCCCTGCTGCCGCTGCCCGGCCCCGGCTGGGTGATCATCATCGTCGGGTTGGCGATGCTGCCCTTCGCCTGGGCGGAGCGCACGATCGTGCAGATCCGACGGCGGATCCCCGGCATCCCCGAGGAGGGGTCGGTGCCGCTGTCCACCTGGATCGTCATGGGGTTGATGGTGGCCGTGTTCACCACCGTGTCGATCCTGTTCGGCAAGCAGATCGGCAGCTGGGTGGGCGACCTGTGGAACGACCTCTGGAACTGACGGCCGAGCCGCCTCGCGCAGGCTCCCACGAGGGGACGTGGGCTACTTGACGGTGTGGGTGGTGCAGCCCAGGTTGGTCCAGCCACCGCCCTGGGGATCGAGGGCGTCGAAGCACACCCGCCGGGTGCCCGAGGGGAGCTGCGCCAGGAACACCAGCGAACGGGTGTCGTTCACCCCGGTGAAGGCGGGCATGTCCGCCCAGGTGTAGTTCCAGTCGTACTCCCGGCTGCTGACCCCCTCCACCGTCACCCGCATGCGAGGTGGGGCGCCGGTCTCGGGATCGATCGCCCAGGCGAGCAGGCCGTAGTTGCTGCCCTGGTTGAGCGACAGGACCATGCCGCCGACGGGAAGTGAGTTGGCGACCGCCACCGAGGAGGCCACGATGCTGCGGGCCAGGCTCGGCCACCACTGCCCGTCCCGGTAGGGGGTGACGGTGATGGTGCGGTCGCCGGGAGGCACGTCGACGGTGTAGGAGAGCACGTCGGAGAGCACCACGTCGCTGCCCCAGCCCGACACCTCGATCCGGTAGGCGCTGGCGCTCGGACACGAGTTGGGCGGCGACCACTGGATCTGCAGCCGGTTCTGCGACGGAGTGGCCCACACCGCAGGGATGGCCCCGAGGGCCCCGGTGGCGCTGTCGTAGCCCAGCAGGTACGGGCTGCGCGCCGTGTTCCACGACCGGCACAGGTAGCTGCCGGCGGCCGGGGAGGTGTGGAAGTAGTCGTCGTGGTTGCAGTCGAACAGCGCCTCCAGGGCGTAGTCCGTGCAGCCGGGGACCACCACCGTGGAAGAGCCGTAGCACATGTTGTCGTGGTCGTCGGTGCAGTGACCCCGGCCGTCGTAGTGGGGTGCCGAGTCCTGCACGGCGCCGAGGGTGTGCATCAGCTCGTGGGCGGGCACCGAGCCCCCGCCGTCGATGTCCCAGCAGGGCGCCTTCACCGCGGCGTAGGACGTGAGGGCGTTGTAGTTGTCCCACGTCCCGGGGACGTCGTCGGAGTAGCTCAGGCCGATCCCGCAGGCGCTCGGCACGGAGGGCACGAGGTCGCCCTCGGTCCAGATGAGGTACTTCCACCTCTTCTCCTCGTCGCCGCTGATCTTTCCCGCGGCGACCAGCTCGTTCACCAGGGCGTCGAAGCTGGCCAGACCGGAGCTGACCGGTGCTTTCACCAGGTCGACCTGGCAGCCGCCGGCGCCGCTGGTGGTCACGAAGCGCACCCTGCGCGAGCCCCCGGTGGCGGACGCCGACCGGGAGAACGTGAGGTCGGTGTTGGCGACGGCCCGCTTCACCGCGTCGGTGTACGGGGTGGACGGGGGCCCCTGGCTCTGCGCGTAGGCGTAGACCGCCTGCACCCGGAACCCGTCGGAGCCGTTCCCCGTGCACAGCGGCGTCCAGGTGTCGGCCGACGACCCGAACGGCGAGGGCTCGGTCTCGATGGTGGCCGAGCTCCGCAGCGCCGGCGCGGGCTCGGCCTCACGGCCGGCGTGCACCTCGGCGACGGCCTCCCCGCCGACGGGTCGGACCCGCACGCAGGGGTCGCCGGGCTCGTCGGGGGCACAACCCTGCAGCGCGCCGGGCGGTGCCGCCTCGATCGCCTCGACGGCCGCCTCCGTGGCCTCGGAGGGCGACTCGACGACCTCCAGCGCCGAGTCGAGCTCCTCGGCGTGCTCCTGCAGCTGCGGCAGCGGTTCGCCGGGACCGTCGGGGCCGGCCACCACCGCGGCCTCGCTCCGGCTCGTCGTCGCCGGTGCGGCGCCCACGGCCCCGAAGGGGGCCACCGCCAGCGCCAGCGCGCCGCCGAAGCCGCCGATCCACCTCACCACCCGTCCCGCACGCATCGCCCGAAGGTACCCCTCGGTCGCGGCCTCCGCCATAGGCACTCCGCCACAGGTCGCACGACGTCCGCCGGGTCCGGCGCAGGGCGGACCCGATCCTGGGCCCGACCCCGCGGCGGCCTGCTCCGCTACGGTTCGCGCCGATGACCGCCTTCCCCCCTGCCGTGCACCACACCCTCTCGGGCCGCCACGACCCCTCCGGGCCACCCGCCGAGGAGGTCCACCTGTCGGTGCACGAGCTCGGCGACGGCGGTGACCGGCCGCCCGTGGTGCTGTGCCACGGGTTCCCCGAGCTCGCCTACTCCTGGCGCCACCAGCTCCCCGCCCTCGCGGATGCCGGCTTCCGCGCCATCGCCCCTGACCAACGGGGCTACGGGGCCAGCTCCGCGCCGGCGGCGGTGGAGGCCTACGGCCTCGGCCAGCTCTGCGGCGACCTGGCCGACCTGCTCGACTGCCTGGAGATCGAGCGCGCCGTCTTCGTCGGCCACGACTGGGGCGGCTTCGTGGCCTGGGCCATGCCGTTCCTGCACCCCGATCGGGTGGCCGGGGTGGTGGGCATCGGCACGCCGTACACCCCGTTCCCCACCACGGTGCGCTTGCGGGAGATGTTCGACGAGGACGACCAGATGTACATGCTCTGGTTCCAGCGCCCCGGCGTGGCCGAGCCCGTGCTCGAGCGCGACGTGCGCGCCGTGTTCGAGGCGCTGATGGTCGGCGGGGTCGACCCCTCCCGCCTCGCCGAGCACGGGATCGCCCGTGAGGCCGGCGCCACCTTCAACCCGTTCCTCCGCCTCGACGACCTCCCGAGGCTGGCCGAGCCGGTGGCCTCCCCCGAGGAGCTCGACCACTACGTGCAGGCCTTCGAGCGCAGCGGGTTCCGAGGGGCGATCAACTGGTACCGCAACATCGACGCCAACGACGCCACCTACCACGACGTGGGCCGGGCCCCGCTGGAGGTCCCGGCGCTGATGCTGTGCGCCGAGTGGGACGCCGCCCTGCCTCCCCACCTCGCGGCGCGGATGCCCGAGCGGTGCTCGGACCTCGAGCTGCACACCGTGTCGAGGGCAGGCCATTGGGTGCAGCAGGAATACCCGGAGGAGGTCAACGGGTTGGTCACCGACTGGTTGGTGCGACGCTTCGGCTGACGCGCCGGCCTGCCGGTTCACCCGACCCGGCGACCCCGTCCACCGACGCACCAGCGGAGATCCGACACCATGACCCTCAACGCCGGCGACCAGGCCCCCGACTTCACCCTCAAGGACACCGACGGCAACGAGGTCACCCTCTCGTCGTTCCGCGGGGAGAAGTCGGTGACCCTCGTGTTCATCCCCTTCGCCTTCACCGGTGTGTGCCAGGGCGAGCTGTGCGAGCTCCGCGACAACCTCAACGCCTTCGACACCGCCGACAACCAGGTGCTCGCCATCACCTGCGACCGCGCCCCCACCCTGAAGGCCTGGAAGGAGCAGGAGGGCTACAACTTCCCGCTGCTCTCCGACGGCTGGCCCCACGGCGAGGTCGCCCAGGCCTACGGGTGCTTCAACGACGCCCTGGGCTGCGCCGAGCGGCTCACGGTCGTGGTCGACAAGGACGGGTCGGTGGCCGACACGTTCCGCTCGGGCGGCCTCGGCGAAGCGCGCCCCTTCGAGCAGTACACCGCCGGACTCGCCAAGGTCTGAGCGGCCACAGGCCGCCCCGCGCGCACGACGTCACGGGGACCGTGCCGCCATCGCGCGGCTGCCCGGCTCGAGCGCTGCCGTTCGCGACGTGGACCGCTGCGCCTTCAGATGGACTCTGGAGGCGCAGCGATCGACATGTCGCGTCCTCTGCCTCCAGAGGTGATCCGCAGGCAGAGCGCGCGGAAGGATCGGACGCTCCTGCCAGCGAGTCGGCTCGGCCCGGCTCGGCCCGGCTCGGCCCGGTTCGGCTCGGCCCGGTTCGGCCCGCGGCGAACTCGGCCATCCGCCCCCGCAGCTGTCAGCCGGCGACCTCGGCCAGCAGCCGGCGCAGCTCGTCGGTGCGGTGGGGCCAGGTGAACCCCTCGGCGACGAGCTCGGCCGCGGCCTCGCCCATCCGACGGCGACGGCCGTCGTCGCCCAGCAGCCCCGCCAGCGCGTCGACGACCGCCGCGTCGTCCGTGCCGTCGACCAGCACCCCGGTGCGACCGTCCACCAGCGAGTCCGGCACGCCGCCGATGTTGCCGGCCACCACCGGCACACCCACCGCCTCGGCCTGGATGAACACGATGCCGAACGCCTCCACCTCGAGGCCACGACGCCGCTCGCGGCAGGGCATGGCGAAGACGTCCGCCGCCGCGAAGCAGCCGGGCAGCTCCTCGCCGGTCACCATGCCCGTGAACACCACGTGGTCGGCCACGCCGGCCGCCTCGGCCTGACGACGCAGCGGCTCCTCGTGAGGACCGCCACCGACGATCATCAGACGGGCACCGGGCACCCGCCGGCGCAGCTCCCCGAGCCCCTCGATCAGCACGTCCTGGCCCTTGCGGGGCACCAGCCGCGACACGCACACCACCAGCGGCTCGTCGGGGCCCACACCGTGGCGGCGCCGCGCCGGCGCACCGAGGACACCGGGGTGGTACTCCGTGGGATCCACCGCCGGGGGCAGCATGACGTGGCGGGGCCGTGGACCGAACGCCGGCTCCAGCAGACCACGGCACCAACGGGACACGTAGGTGACGGCACCTGCACCGTCGCCGATGCGACGCAAGGGCAGCCAGCCCCCGGGGGCGCGCACCGCCGACACCTCCAGGCCGTGGGTGAAGGCCACGTAGGGCACCCCGGTGCGGGCCCGGATCCCGGGCCCCATCAGGCCCAGCGGGAAGGCGGCGCCGAACACCACCACCTCGGCGCCGGTGCGCTCCACCAGGCGGTGCACCCGGCGGCGCACCGCCGGGGTCGGCAGCAGCACCGACGTGGCGGCCCGCACCACCTCGTAGGGGGCCTCCGCATCCCAGGCCTCCGCGCCGGGGGAGCGGGAGCCGAACAGCACGACCTCGTCGCCGGCGGCCACCAGCCCCTTGGCGAGCTGGTCCACGTAGTACTGGATGCCGCCCACCCTCGGGGGCAGGTCGTTGGTGACCACCAGCACGCGCACCGCCGCCCCCTCAGAACGTGACCACGCGGGCCGAGCCGTGGTCGGGGTCGCCCTCGAAGCGCACGCCGTCGCCCCGCAGCCGTCCCGGCACGGCCTGGTCGAACAGGTCGTCGCACACGGGGACGTCGCCCTGCACCGCCGCGGCATCGACCCGCCGGGAGATCCGCAGCACCTCCTCGAGCAGGTCGCGTGCCCCCGGGCCCAGCAGGCCCAGCTCGTCGGAGACCATCACCGAACCACCGCTGGCCGCCACCAGCAGCGCCCAGGCGCGCAGCTGCTCGCGGCTCAGCTCGTCGTCGTCCTCGGCGCGCAGCAGCACGCAGTCCGGGTCGTTGAGCCACAGGCGCCGGTGCAGGAACGAGCGGGTCATCGTGTTGCGCCAGGCGTTGCGGGTGGCGGGGATGGTGCCCAGGTACGGCGGCGCGCCCCACAGGTCCTGGCGTGGCGACCACCACGGCGCCACGTCCGGACCGATCCGCATGGCATCGACCACCCCGATCGACGGCCCCAGCGGGGCGCCGCTGCCGACCAGCACCGTCGAGGCGCCGACCCCGTCGCGGAGGGCGTCGAGGCCGGCTCGGACCCGTTGCGCCGGCGTCATCGACGGATCGTGGAAGGCCCCCGGGAGCCCCGGTGCACCGGTGTGGCCCAGCTTCAGGTAGGTGAACCCCAGCTCGACCAGCGCGGCGCCGAGTGCCCGGAGGTGGTCCTGGACACCGGGGTGCGAGGTGTCGAGCGCGTGGACGAAGCCTCCCCAACGGCTGTCGTAGAGGGCGGTGAGCGGACCGCCGTCGAGGTGACGGGCGACCCAGTCCGGATGCTCGGCGGCGAGCACGGCGTCGGCGCCCACCAGGAACGGCGCCAGCCACAGACCGGGGCGGCACCCCGCGCTCGACACGGCGGCGGCCAACGACGCCAGCCCCGACGGGAAGCGCTCGTTGGTGGCCAGCCAGTCCCCCACCGCCGCCTGGTAGCCGGCGTCGATCTCGAACACGTCGAGGGGCCATCCGCCCACCGCCGCCAGGTTCTGGCGGACTTCCAGCTCGCCGAGGTGGTCTCCGTAGTGGTGACCACCGCACCACCCGACCTGCTGCGGGGCACGGGTGCGGGCGAGGGAACGACGGCCGCACTCCTGCGCCCACGCCGCCAGTCCCGCCTGTGGGTCCTGCACCGGGTGCACCCACACGTCGTGCAGCTCCCGCTCCTCGCCGGGGCGCAGCACCACGTCGCCCAGGTAGGCCTGCACCCGCAGCTCCTGGCCGGTCTGGCCGGGACCCACCGACAGCACGCCGTCGTGCAGGTCCCCGCCGAGGAACCCGGCCAGCACGGCGGCTCGGTCGTCGAGGAGCACGGTGACCAGCTCGGAGCGCAGCGTGTCGGCACGGGCGCCCTCGGGATCGCTGTGGTGGGCGTGGACCTCCAGCAGCGGAGCTCCCGGCACGGCCGCAGGATCGACGTCGACGCCGAGGACCTGCGTCGAGGTCTCGCTGCGTGACTGGTGGCCGTTGCAGAAGACCCGCAGCCGTCCGGCCAGTCCGCCGAGCGTGTGCACCGCGACGACCGAGCGGACCGTCACCGCGGCGCGCCCGGAGTTGGCCACCCGCCAGCGGAAGCCCCGCTCGTCGGGGCGCAGGTGCACCTCGACCGCGGAGGGATCGGTGGCGTCGACGCTGGTGCGGTGGCGGTGGAGCTCCACCTCAGAGACCCCGCCGTGTCGGTGGGGTCGGCGAAGGATCGAGAGCACCCATCGCGCGGTGAACCTACCAGGCGTCGCCTGCGGTGAGGCTCAACCCGCCAGGCGGAGCAGCTCCGGCGCAACCGGGCAGTCGGGGGCACCGAGGCGGTCCACCGGCGAACGACCGGTGGGCCCGACCACGTCGGCGAACCGGTCCATCGGTGCCCGCACGATCCGGGCGGTGCCGTCGTCGTGGTGGTGGGCCAGGGCGGTCTCCCAGAGCGGTTCGGCGAGGTGGCAACCCACCCCCCCGACCAGCCAGGCATCGGCGTCGGGGCGGTCGTCGAGGTCGTCGAGGTCTTCGGCCAGCACCAGCGCGCCGTCGAAGCCGAAGGCGGTGGCGTGCACGAGGACCACCTCGGGTGCCTCCGTGCCGACCTGCGCATCCAGGGCCAGGGAGACCTCGGCGAGGGTGGTGTCGGCCTCGAGGCGGTGGATGCTCTCCCGGGCAGCATCGAGCACCGAGTCGGCGGTGAGCAGGCGGGCGCAGACCCACCAGAGCGGCCCGCAGGTGACCTGGCGGGCCAGCACCCTGCGGCAGGCGGCGGTCATGCCGGCGGGGTCCTCCGCGAAGGTCATGAGCGCACGGGCGGCCTCCACCGCCAGCACGTCGCCGGGCACGCCCTGGGCCCGAGCCACGAAGCGGAGGCGCTCGATCGGATGCACCCCACGATGGTAGGCGGGCACAGGGTCGCCCGGGAGTGGGGGCGGGGGAACCCGTCGCGCTATCGTCACCGCCCGTGGCCCTCAACACCGACGTCAAGCTGCATCCCCTCGGCGGCGAGCCCATCACGCTGGCCGACCAGACCCAGCTGTTCCACCTCGTGGCGGTGGTCCTCGACCCCTACACCGACCAGAGCGCCTGGGTGCTGGAGGCAGCGGTCAACGTGCTCTCGCAGCTGCAGGAGGCCGACTGCCGCACGGCGTGGCTGATCACCTGCATCGAGGACGACGCGAAGGCCTTCCTCGGCCCCTATGCGGAGCGGTTCCTCACCTTCTGCGATCCCGATCGCGAGGCGGTGGCCGCCCTGGGCGTGGAGGAGATCCCGGCCCTGGTGCACGTCGGGACCAACCAGACGCTGATGGGCAGGGCCGACGGCTGGGACCCCGCCACCTGGCGGCCCATCACCGACGAGCTCGCCCGGATCCTCGCCTGGAAGCGCCCGGCGTTCCCCCGCCCGAACGACCCGGTCGCCTTCCCGGGCACGCCCGTCGCAGGCTGAGCTGAGCGCTCGGCGCGCAACCGCGCCACCCCCGTTCAGCGCGCCAGCCAGCCACCGTCCACCGCCAGCACCTGGCCGGTCACGTAGGTGGAGGCATCGCCGGCGAGGAACAGCAGCGCCCCGTCGAGCTCGTGCTCGTCGCCGCCTCGGGCCATCGGGGTGTTGCGCACGATGAAGTCCAGTCCGGCCGCGTCGTCGAACATCTGCTCCTGGGTCATCTCCGAGGGGAACCACCCCGGGGCGATGGCGTTGACCCGCACCCCCTTGCGCGCCCACTCGGCACCCAGGGCCCGGGTGAGGTTCACCACCGCCCCCTTGGCCGCGCAGTAGGACGCCTCCTTCACGGGGGCCGCACCCACCAGCCCGAGGATCGAGGCGACGTTGACGATGCTGCCGTTCCCGGCGGCGATCATGCGCCGCCCGGCGAGCTGGCTCAGGTGGAACACGGCGGTGAGGTTGATCCCCATCGTGTGCTCGAAGTGCTCCAGGGTCTCGGTCTCGGCGGGGGCGGGGGTGCCGTAGCCGGCGTTGTTGACCAGCACGTCGATCGAGCCGCTCACGGTCAGCGCTGTCTGCACCAGGTGCTCTCTGGCGTTCGCGTCGGTGAGGTCTGCGGGCACCACCCGCACCCTGTCGCCCAGGCGCTCGGCGAGCGCCTCCAACCGGTCCGCCCTGCGGGCGGCCACCACCACCTCGGCGCCGGCCGTGTGCAGCACCTCGGCGAAGCGGCGTCCCAGGCCGGAGGAGGCTCCGGTGACCACCGCGACCCGCCCCTCCAGGGAGAACAGGTCCGCAGGGGGGCGCGGGGCGCCGGGGGCGGCTCGGTCGATGGCGTCGTCTCGGCTCACGAGCACCGACGCTACCGTCCGGCCACCCGCACCCCGCCCCGCCGCCCCGCCGCCCCGCCGCCCCGTCGCCCCGCCGCCGCTGGTCTCCCATCGCCCGCTGGGCCGCACCCCACCAACTGGCAGCCGTCAGCCACCCCGGTGTGGTCCCACACCTGCCAGTCGGTGCTTCGGGGCACCTAGGGTTCCCGGCGTGAGCGTCGATCTCGGACTGACCCACGTGGCCCTGCCTGTCGCGGAGCTCGACCGCAGCGTCGAGTTCTACGCGGAGTACGCCGGCCTCGAGGTCGTGCACCAGCGCGGAGAACCCGGCGAACGGGTGGCCTGGCTGTCGGACCTGACCCGGCCCTTCGTGGTCGTCCTGCTCGAGCACCCCGTCGACCACCACCTCGGGGGTTGGTCGCACCTCGGTGTCGGGGTCGGCTCCAGAGCGGCGGTCGACGACGCGCTGGCCGGCGCCGCAGCGGCCGGCCACACCACCGACGGGCCGCACGACAGCGGCCCTCCGGTCGGCTACTGGGGCATCGTCGTCGACCCCGACGGCCACAACCTCGAGCTGGCCCACGGCCAGCAGGTGGGACTCACGGTGCAGCGCTCCTCCTGAGGCCGTGCTGGCGCACCCACTCGTACATGGCGATGCCGGAGGCCACCCCGGCGTTGAGCGAGCGGGTGGAGCCGTACATCGTGATGGCGCACAGCAACGGGACCGCAGCTCGCACCTCGGCGGACAGCCCCGGGCCCTCCTGGCCGAACACCAGCATCGAGAGCTCCGGCAGCACCGCCGTCTCCAGCGGAACCGACCCCTCCACGTTGTCGATGCCGACGGGCACCAACCCCGCCTCGTCGCAGAAGGCGAGCAGCGACGCCACGTCGGGATGGTGCGCCACGTGCTGGTACCGCTCGGTGACCATGGCCCCACGCCGGTTCCAGCGCCGCCGCCCCACGATGTGCACCGCGGCGGCACCGAAGGCGTTGGCGTTGCGCACCACCGTGCCGATGTTGCGGTCGTGCTGCCAGTTCTCCACCGCCACGTGGAAGGGGAACCGGGTGCGGTCGAGGTCCTCCACGATCGCGTCGAGGCGCCAGTAGCGATAGCGGTCGACCACGTTGCGGCGGTCCCCCGCCGTCAGCAGCTCCGGGTCGAGGCGAGGGTCCTCGGGCCACGGCTCAGGATGCGGGCCGACGCCCACCGACTCCTCCGGGAACGCTGCCGACGTGTCGCTCGCGTTGTCGCCCACGGATCCGGACCGTACCGTGGCGCCGGTGCCCGGTCCCTCTTCCAGCGTCGTCCTGCTCATCGCCCACGGCAGCCGCAACCCGGCGACCGCGGCCGAGCACGCGGAGCTGTGCGCCGACGTGGCCGCCCGCACCGGTGCCGACGTGCGCCCGGCCTTCCTGGAGATCGACCGTCCCACCATCGCCGAGGCCATCGACGTCGCCGCCGGAGAGGGGACGAAGCGGATCCGCCTGCTCCCCTACTTCCTGCACCCCGGCAACCACGTCCTGCGCGACCTGCCGGAGCTGGTCGCGCAGGCCCGGGAACGCCACCCCGGGGTGGAGGTCGAGCTCGACGAGCACGTCGGCGCCGATCCGGAGCTCGTGTCCTTGGTGGCACGGCGGGTGACGGATCCACGACCGGCGGCGGGCTGAGCAGCCGTGCACTTCGAGACCCGCCGGCACCGGATGCGCCGCGAGCGCTACGCAGCGGGCTTCCTGCCGCAGTGGCGCGACCTCTGCGCCGGCCGCTTCGGCTGGTGGGGTGCTCTCGGCCCCGACGATCGCGACCGACTGGAGGACCTGGCGCTGGCGCTGGTGGCCGAGAAGTCCTGGGAGGCGGCCAACGGCTTCGAGCTGACCGACGAGATGGTGGTGACCATCGCCGTGCAGGCCGCCCTGCTGGTGCTGGAGCTCCCGCCGGACGCCTACCGCGGGGTGCAGGCGATCGTGGTGCACCCCAGCACGCTCGTGCTCGACGGGGAGCACTCCCAGGTGCCGGGGGTGGTCTCCGACGGCCCGATGGCCATCCTCGGCCAGGCGTCGTACAACGGCCCGGTGCTCATCGCCTGGGACCAGGCGATCGACGACGCCCGCCATCCCGGCCGGGGCCACAACGTGGTGTTCCACGAGTTCGCTCACAAGCTGGACATGCTGGACGGCTCGGTCGACGGCACTCCGCCGCTGGCCACCACCGACGACCTCCAGCGGTGGGTGCGGGTGTGCACCGCCGCCTACGAGGAGGTCGTGCAGGGGCGGGGCGGCCGCAGCCTTCGCAGCTACGCCGGGGTGAACCCCGCCGAGTTCTTCGCCGTTGCCACCGAGGCGTTCTTCGACGATCCCCACCTGCTGTGCCGCGAGCACCCCGAGCTCTACGCCGTGCTGGGCGACTTCTACCAGCAGGACCCCGCTGGATGGCCCGGTCGTGCGCCCCGGGAGGCGGGAGCCGACAGGTAGCGTGCGGACATGCGCAGCTTCCTGTTCGGCCTGGCCACCTTCGCGACCGTCGTGGTGCTGGCACCCGCCTGCGGCGACGACGGCGACGACGCCGCCACGACCACCGACGCAGAGCGGAGCACCACCACCGCGGCCCAGAGCGGGCCGCTGGCCGGCACCGCCTGGATCCTGCGGTCGTGGAGCGACGGCGGCACCCTGGCCGACGCGGGAACCGACCGACCCGCGACCCTGAGCTTCGGCACCGAGGGCAACCTGGCCGGCAGCACCGGCTGCAACAACTTCGCCGGCGGATGGACCGAGGACGGCGACCAGCTCACCCTGCAGCTCGGGCCCATCACGGAGATGGCCTGCGAGGACCCTGCGGTGCAGGCCCAGGAGCAGGCCCTGGTCGGCCTCCTGCCCACCGTGGCCGGCTACGACCTGGGCGCCGAGGAGCTCCAGCTCACCGACTCCCGTGGCACGGTGGTCGCGGTCTACGCGGCCCAGCCCACCGATCTCGCCGGCACCTCCTGGACCGCCACCGGCGTGAACAACGGCAAGGGCGGCCTGGAGTCGAACGAGCTGACCGGCGCCCTCACCGCCCGGTTCGACGAGGACGGCGCCTTCTCCGGCAGCGGCGGGTGCAACCGGCTCACCGGCAGCTGGGAGTCCGACGGCGACGAGCTGCGCATCACCGACGTCGCCTCCACCAAGAGGAGCTGCGACCAGGAGGTGATGGACCTCGAGGCCCAGTACGTCGCGGCGCTGGAGGCCGTCCGCACCTACGAGTGGAGCGGCGACACCCTGACCGTGCGCGACGACGAGGGCGCCATGCAGGCCACCTTCACGCCGCTGGAGGGCTGAGCTGCGGTGCCCGCATGTTGGTCACCAGGATGTGGGCGCTCAGCACCAGCGCCCACACCGGGAACAGCAGCTCCAACCACGGCACCACCTGGCTCACCAGCAGCATGATCACCGTCGTCACGAACCCGAAGGCGGCGAGCCACGTGGGCATCAGCCGCAGCCGCAGCAGGATCATGGTCGTGACCGACACGAACACCGCCGCCATGCGCATCGAGTAGACGACCATGAACGAGTAGGTGGTACGGCGCCCGAACTGCCAGAGCACCTCGGCCTGCTCGGCTTCGGCGGCGGAGAAGGTGTCGTACAGCGAGGCCCCGATGGCCGCCGTGGCGAACATCATGGCCACGAACACGAACCCGCTGCCCAGGAACACCGTGGCGAAGAAGCGGTCCTCCATGTGGCCGAACCGGGAGCGGATGGCGCCGAGGAACCACAGGAAGGCGATGCCCGCGATCGGGACCAGCTCCATCGCCACGTTCACCGCCCGCCGGCGGGACGGATCGGCGAGCCACTCCCCCGAGCCCAGCGGATCCTGAGGAACCGCCCAGCGCACGAGCACCAGCACCGCCAGCAGCACCAGCGCGAACACCACCCCGGCGACGCCCGCCGCCCGGGGGGTGCGGATGGCTCTCGCCGCAGCACCGAGGCCGGCGTCCACCTCTTCCTCCACGACGTGCCCCACGGATGAGCCGCCTCCGGCCCCTCCCGTGGCGACACCCGTTGCCGCGTTGCTGAGATCTTTGCCGGTCGAGCCCACCATCCCCGTTCGGCCGACGCCGCCACGGCGTTAGCGTCTGGGGGATGGGCCGGCTCATCCGAACACGCAGCGCGCCCAGCGCCACGGCGCTGGTGGGGATCATCGCTGCGCTCGCCGTCGCCCTGGTGCTGCTGGTCCTCCTCGGCGTCGCCCTGTTCGACCCCTTCGCCACCGAGACCGTCGACCGCTCCGGGCCGGCGCTGCTGGAGCGCATGCGCTCCATGGAGGAGTTCACCGCGGCGGAGGCGACCTTCGTGCAGGACGTCGACCTGGAGCAGGACGCCGCCTACCTGCCCGACTTCCTCAAGGGCGAGCGGGTGGTGGCCCTGGTGACCGGCGAGGTGCGGGCCACGGTCGACTTCAGCAACCTCGACGAGGACGCCGTCGTGGTGTCCGACGACGGCACCGGCATCACGGTCACCCTGCCGGAGCCCGAGCTCCAGGACGCGGAGATCGAGGAGTCAGGCACCAAGATCGTCACCCGTGAGCGCGGCCTCATCGACCGCCTCGAGGACGTGGTGTCCTCCAACCCCTTCGACGACCGCCAGCTCTACGCCGCCGCGGAGACCAAGCTCGACGAGGCAGCCGCAGCTTCCGACCTGACCGATACGGCCCGGGAGAACACCGAGGAGTGGTTGCGGACCTTCCTCGGTGCCGCGGGCTTCGAGCAGGTCGAGGTGCGATGGGAGGAGAGCCCCAAGTGACCCACGCCCCGGTACGCTGCGAAGGCCTCGAGGCCCCCACATGACCGACGCCGTGAACCCCTCCCCCGACGCTCCCGCGGCCCGGACCTGGGCCGCCCAGGTGCTGGACGCCTACAAGGTGTACGGCAGCGGAGAGGCCGAGGTCCGCGCCCTCGACGGCGTGACCGTCGGCTTCGAGGCCGGCAGGTTCACCGCCATCATGGGACCCTCGGGCTCGGGGAAGTCCACCCTCATGCAGTGCGCGGCGGGTCTCGACCGCCTCAGCGCCGGCCAGGTGTGGATCGGCGACACCGAGATCAACTCGCTGAGCGAGAAGCAGCTCACGCTGCTGCGGCGCGAGCGGGTCGGGTTCGTGTTCCAGCAGTACAACCTGCTGCCCACCCTGACCGCGCAGGAGAACATCACCTTCCCCCTCGACCTGGCGGGTCGTAGCCCGGATGCGGACTGGATGGCCCAGGTGGTCACCACCGTCGGCCTGGCCGACCGGCTCGACCACAAGCCCAGCGAGCTCTCCGGAGGACAGCAGCAGCGCGTGGCGGTCGCCCGGGCGCTGGTCGAGCGACCGCAGATCATCTTCGCCGACGAGCCCACCGGCAACCTCGACTCCACCTCCTCCACCGAGATCCTCGGCTTCATGCGCGACGCCGTCCAGCAGTTCGGCCAGACGGTGGTGATGGTCACCCACGACCCCGTCGCCGCCACCTACGCCAGCCGGGTGCTGTTCCTGGCCGACGGCCGCATCGTGGGCGAGCTGCTCGACCCCACGCGGGAGTCGGTGCTGGCCCACATGGGCGCGCTGAGCGTGTGAGCCGGCCGTGCTGCGACTCACCTGGAAGAACCTCCGGGCCAACCTGACCCGCCTGCTGGCCACTGCGGTGGCCATCGTCACCGGCACCGCCTTCGTGGCCGCCGCCCTCATGCTCACCACCGCCATCGGCGACGCCGTCGAGGGCAACGTCGACCAGCAGTACGCCGGGGTGGACGTGACCGTGGAGGCGCCCCAGGGCGACTCGTCGCTGTGGAGCTCGGTCCCCACCGAGACCCTCGAGGAGGTCCGCGCCCTTCCGGGGGTGACCGCCGCCGCCGGGGAGATCGTGCAGTCGGTGCAGCTCCTCGACGAGTCGAACGAGCCGGTGCGGTCGCGCTCGCTCGGCCGGGTGTGGATCACCGACGACGAGCTCAACCCCTTCGACGTGCGAGAGGGTCGCGCTCCGACGTCCCCTGGTGAGGTGGCGATCGACGAGGAGACCGCCCGCGACGCCGGGCTCGATCTCGGGGACCCGGTGCGCCTGGCGACGCCCTCGGGAGAGATGGAGCGCCGTCTGGTGGGCGTCACCGGGTTCGGCCGCTCGTCGTCGGTGGACCCCGGCGGCACGATCTCCTTCTCGGAGGCCGACGGCCTCGAGGTGCTCACCGGCGGCGTCCCCGGGTGGCAGCAGGTGCTGGTGCGAGGCGACGTCGGAGAGGAGGAGCTCGCCGCCCGGGTGCGTGCCGCGCTGTCGGCCAACCTGGAGGTGAGCACCGGCACCGAGTTCCGCCAGTCGCAGGTGGCCGACACCCAGGACTTCCTCGACGTGCTGCGACCGGTGCTGGTGGGCTTCGCCTACCTTGCGCTGTTCGTCGCCGGCTTCGTCATCTACAACACCTTCACGGTGGTGGTCAGCCAACGGAGCCGGGAGCTGGCGCTGGTGCGCGCCATCGGTGGGACCCCGGCCCAGGTGCGCCGGTCCCTGATGGCCGAGGGCACGGTGCTGGGGGTGGTCGCCAGCGTGGCCGGGCTGTTCGCCGGCGCCGGCCTCGCCCTGGCCATCCAAGCCCTGCTGGGCCACTTCGACCTCCCCCTGCCGGGCACCGGGGTGGCCATCACCCCGTGGGTCGTGTTCTCCACCGTGGTGGCCGGGACCGTCATCACGGTGATCTCGGTGATGCTGCCGGCGTTCCGCGCCGGGCGCACCAAGCCGGTGGAGGCGATGCGCGACGCCGAGGTCGATCGCTCCGGCACCTCCCGCTTCCGGCTGGTGGCCGGAGCGTCGCTGCTCGTGCTGGCGCTGGTGCTGCTCGGCCTCCACCGCTTCGTGCTCGCCAAGTGGTGGGTGCTCGCCCCCGGCGCGCTGGCGCTGTTCGCCGGCATCGTCGTGGGAGGGCCGCTGCTCGCACGGCTGTTCGGACGGGGCCTGCGCCGGCTCCTGGGACGCACCCTGACCGCCAAGATCGCTGCGGACAACCTGGCCCGCAACCCGAAGCGCACCGCCACCACCGCCAACGCCCTGGTCGTGGGGCTGTTCCTGGTCAGCTTCGTCACCGTGTCGGGCACGGCCGTGCGGGACTGGGTGGAGGGGCAGTTCCGCGGCAAGTCCTCCGCGGACTTCCTGGTGATGGGCATGTCGCCGATCAGCGACGACCTGGTGGAGGAGATCCGCGACACCGAGGGCGTGGACTCCGCCGCCGCAGTGCGACTGGCCACCGTCACCTCCACCAGCGGCGTGACCGGCGACCTCGCCGGCGCCGACCTCGACGACCTGCGCGCCTCGGCGGGGGTGGAGGAGCTGGACGGCTCCCTGGACGCCGTCGCCGCCGGCGAGGGAGCAGCGGTGTCGGACCTCGAGTCGCTCCTGGCGGAGACCGGTGGCGGCCCCGGGGACGGTTCTCGAGGCGGCGGGCCCGGCGGCGGCGGTCCCGGGGGCGATCCGGAAGGGGACGGCACGGGCGGGCAGGTCGAGATCTCCGGGGTCACCTCCGCCCAGGTCGGTGACGTCCTGTCGTTGCTCGACGCCGAGGGCGACGAGGTGCAGGTGCCGGTGGTGGCCACCTTCACCCCCCAGTTCGACACCATCTTCCTCAGCACCGTGGTGGACGACGAGCTCTTCGAGCGCATCGCCGGAGACCAGCCGGTGATGCAGGTGTACGTGCGGGCCGACCCCCGCCAGGTCGACGCGGTGGGGGGCCGCCTCGACCGCGTCCTCGACGGCTACACGGGCCTGGAGGTGCTGCCGGGGAACTTCATCGGCCAGCTCATGTCGAGCATCATCGACTTCCTCATCGGGGCGGTGAACGGGCTGCTCGGCCTCAGCGTGGTGATCGCCCTCATCGGCATCGTCAACACGATGAACCTCTCCATCCACGAGCGGCGCCGGGAGCTGGGCATGGTGCGGGCCCTGGGCATGACCTCCTCGCAGGTGCGCTGGATGGTGCGGATCGAGGCGGTGCTCATCGGCGTGCTCGGCACCCTCATCGGGGTGGCGGCCGGATCGCTGCTGGGCGCGGTGGTCATCGGCGCCATCGACGAGGTCGACGTCCCCCTGGCCTGGGGTCGGGTCGGCTGGATCGTCCTCGCCGGTGTGGTGGTCAGCGTGATCGCCTCGCTGTGGCCGGCCAGGCGGGCGGTGAAGCTGCCCATGCTGGACGCCATGGCGGCGACCTAGCGGACCGGGCGATCGCCACCGAGCCGCACCACACCCCGCAACTGACAGCTGTCGGCTGCGCCGGTGTGGTCCCACAGCTGCCAGTCCGGCGAGGTGGGCAGGAGCGGATGAACGACGCTCCTGTCGGGTCCTAACCTGAGGCAACAGCCGAGCGGCAACGGCCCTGAGGCGACAGGAGCAGCGACCGTGTGCGACACGATGGTGAGCATCACCTCCGACGGCGTGCTGTTCGCCAAGAACAGCGACCGTGACCCCAACGAGGCACAGGTGATCGAATGGCACCCCGCCGCGGAGCACCCGGAGGGGACGCAGCTGCGCTGCACCTGGATCACCGTCGAGCAGGCCCCCCGCACGCACGCCGTGCTGCTGTCGCGGCCGTGGTGGATCTGGGGCGCCGAGATCGGGGCGAACGAGCACGGGGTGGTGATCGGCAACGAGGCGGTCTTCACCAGGGAGCTGGCCCGCCGTCCACGCCACGAGGCCGACGGGCTGCTCGGCATGGACCTGCTGCGCCTCGCCCTCGAGCGGACCCGCACCGCCGAGGAGGCGGTGGCGACCATCGTGGAGCTCCTGGAGCGCCACGGCCAGCACGGCTCGTGCAGCCACGAGCACCCCGGTCTGCGCTACGACAACTCCTTCCTGGTCGCCGACCCCGACGGAGCGATCGTGCTGGAGACCGCCGGACGCTCCCACGCCACCGAGGTGGTGACCGGGCGCGCCCGGTCCATCTCCAACGGGCTCACCATCGGCGGGTTCGCCGACGCCCACGCCGACCGCCTGCGGGGAACCGTGGCCCAGTGCGCGCTGCGTCGCAGCCGCACCGAAGGCCACGCGGCGAGGGCGCGGAACCCCGGTGACCTCTTCGAGGCGCTGCGCGACCACGGCGACGGCCCCCTCCCCCGGTACCGACTGCTCAACGGCGCGCTGGGCGCCCCCTGCGCCCACCCCGGCGGACTGCTCACCTCCACGCAGAGCACCTCGTCCTGGGTGGCCGACCTGACGGGTCCACCACGGCACTGGGTGACCGCCACCGCCGCCCCCTGCACCTCGCTGTTCAAGCCGGTGACCGTGGACGATCCGGTGGACCTCGGACCGGTGCCGGCCAACACCTTCGATCCCCGCTCGGTGTGGTGGCGCCACGAGCTGCTGCACCGACGGGTGATGGCCGACCCGCTCACTCTCGCCGGGCGCTACGCGGCCGAGCGGGCCGCCACGGAGTCGGTGTGGCTCCGGGATCCGCCCCGAGGCCAGGAGGCCTTCGACACCGCCGACGCCCTCGAGCGTCGCTGGCTGGAGGACGTCGGCCGCTTCCTGGAGCGCGGCGCGGCCGCCCACGACCGGCGCCCCCTGGTGGTGCGCCGGCTCTGGCAGCGCTGGAACCGCGACGCGGGCATGGACGCCGCGTGGCAGACGGTGGGTTCGTCGCTCGCCACGGGATCCCGCTGATCAGCGGGTCACCGCCAGCACGTCGGCCCCCTCGGCCCAGTCGAAGCGCACCGGCACCTGCCGTGGCGCGCCACGGCGGCGCACGTCGAAGGTGCGGTACTCCACGGCCATGGCCGACGGGGTGACCTCGACGAAGCCGTAGCCTCGCCGCTGCCAGTCGACCCAGCGGAAGGCCGGCGAGAAGCTGCGGGTGAGCTGGGAGAACCCCGCGGCCAGCTCCGGGGAGAACCCCAGCGCCGTGGAGGAGATCGAACCGCAGACGAACTCCTGGGCCACCGTCGGGCTCGACCAGCGCTCCATGTCGGTGTGGATGGCCGCCTGCCAGAACGAGTGGATGTCGCCGGTGAACACGGCGGTGTTGCGGATCTGCTCGTCGTGGAGGAAGGCGGTGAGGTGGTCGCGCTCCTCGGGGTAGCCGTCCCACTGATCGACGTTGAAGTAGATGCCGGCGTGCGGGGGGTTGTCGCCCAGCAGCGGGTCGTCGAGGTCGATCCAGCGCAGCGGCGCCAGCATCACCTGCTGGCCGATCAGGTTCCACACGACCCCGTCGGACTGCGCCACCCCCAGGCCGTCCTGCAACCAGGTGCGCTGGGCGGCACCCAGGATGCTCCGCCCCGATGCGTGGACCACCCGACCGTCGGCGTCCAGGGTGTTCACCAGGATGTCGCGGGTCGGGTTGGGATCCCGGTGCTGGCGGGTGTCGAGCAGGGTCAGCTCCGCGAGGCGACCGAAGCGCAGGCGGCGATGGATGCGGGTGCCGTCGATCGGCCACACCGGCTGGTACTCGAACCACGCCCGGTAGGCGGCAGTGGAACGGGAGCGCTGGGAGGCGACGCGGGCGGCGTCGTAGTTGTCGACGAACTCGTGGTCGTCCCACACGGGGGCGAACGGGTGGGCGGCATGTGCGGCGCGCAGGTCGGGGTCGCTGCGGTACATGCGGTACTTGGCCCGGTAGGTGGCGAGGTCGACGGCCTCGTCGCTCGGATCGCCGCGCACGTCCCACAGGGGGTTCGGATCCCCTGCGGACTCGTAGATGTAGTCGCCGAGGAACACCACGGCATCGAGGTCGAGCCCCGCCACGTCACGCCACGCCGGGTAGTAGCCCGATGCGAAGTTCTGGCAGCTCCCCACCGCCAGGCGCACCACCGACGGCATCGCCGCCGGGTCGGGCAGGGTGCGGGTGCGACCCACCGGCGAGATCGAACCGCCGGCGCTGAAGCGGTACCAGTGGTGCCGGCCCGCCACCAACCCCTCGGCGAGCACCTTCACGCAGCCGTCGGCGTCGGGACCGGCAGTGGCTGCACCGGAGGCCACCACCTGGGTGAAGGAGACGTCCGTGGCCACCTGCCAGGACACCTCCACCGCCGAGGTCGCACCGGGAGCGAAGCGGGTCCAGAGGACGGCGGCCTCCGAGGAGTGCAGTCCGGAGGCCACACCGCAGTCCCACAGGGCGTCCACCGGGTCGAGCCCGGGCATCGAGGTGCACGACGCCAGCGCCGCCGTCGCCGCCACCCCGGCGCCGGAGAGCAGCAGCCGGCGGCGGTCGATGCCGAACCCCGAGCGGGCCGACTGACCCGCGCCGCCCCGCCCACCACCTCCGATGACCACGTCGCCACCCGACATCGCCTGCCCCCGCGTCCCTGGTTCCCTCCGGACCGTCCTCGGTCCGCGCACCACTGTAGGAGGCCGGCGGCGAGCGAGACCAGGACTGCCCTCAACGCCGCCGTCGCGTGTGCCACGCTGGATCTTCGCGACGACGCAGCGTCGCGGCTGGGCCAGGGAAAGGAGCCCGCGTGACCACCACCTTCAGCTCCGCACTCCACGCGCCCGGCCCCCGACGGCCTCCCTCCGCCGACGTCACGGGGTACCGACGGGTCCGCCGGCACACCGAGGTGCTGACCGAGCCGCTCTCGGCGGAGGACCAGGTCGTGCAGTCGATGCCCGACACCAGCCCCACCAAGTGGCACCGCGCCCACGTCACCTGGTTCTTCGAGGAGCTGGTGCTGGCGCCGAACGTGGCGGGGTACCGGTGGTTCGACGAAGGGTTCCGGTACCTGTTCAACAGCTACTACGAGGCGATCGGCCCCCGCCAGCCCCGCCCTCGCCGAGGGATGATCACCCGCCCCGACGTCGACACGGTGACCGCCTACCGGGCCCACGTCGACGAGGCGATGGAGGCGGCGTTGGAGGACGGCCGTCTCGACGACGCCGCGTTGGCGATGGTGGAGCTGGGCCTGCACCACGAGCAGCAGCACCAGGAGCTCCTGGTGATGGACGTCCAGCACCTGCTGTGGCAGAACCCGTTCGCGCCCCCCTACCGCCGGGACCGACGACCGCAGGATGCGGCGGCCCGGCACGCCGCTGGTCCGACCGCCGCGGGCTGGCTCGCCCATCCGGGCGGGGTGGTGGAGATCGGCCACGACGGGCCCGGGTTCGCCTACGACAACGAGCGCCCCCGCCACGAGGTGCTGCTGCAGCCCTTCGAGCTGGCCGACCGCCTCGTCACCTGTGGTGACTGGCTGGAGTTCATGGCCGACGACGGCTACCGCCGTGCGGAGCTGTGGCTCAGCGACGGCTGGCACCTGCTGGCGGACCAACCCCGCGACGCACCGCTGTACTGGCGCCACGATCCGGCTCAGGGCTGGTGCGCGTACGACCTCCACGGTCTGCACCCGGTGCGCCCCGAGGACGCGGTATCCAACGTCAGCTACCACGAAGCCGATGCGTTCGCCCGCTGGGCGGGGGCACGTCTGCCCACCGAGGCCGAGTGGGAGGTGCTGGCGGCGATCCACTGGGAGCCGGGGCACGACGCCCTGGAGCTCACCGGGACGCGTTGGCAGTGGACGGCGTCCGCCTACCTGCCCTACCCCGGCTTCGCCGCCGCCGAGGGCGCCGTCGGCGAGTACAACGGCAAGTTCATGGTCAACCAGCACGTGCTGCGCGGCGGCTCGCACGCCACACCCGCCGGCCACGAGCGGGTGACCTATCGCAACTTCTTCCCACCCTCCGCCCAGTGGGCGTTCAGCGGGGTGAGGCTGGCCCGTGGCTGAGCACCGAGACGCCGACCCGACCGGCGGGAACCCCTCGGGCATGGTCGAGGTGACCGACGAGGTGACCGTCGAGGTGACCGTCGAGGTGCACCTCGACCAGGCGGACTGGGCGACGCACCTGGCCGAGGAGACACTCGCCGGCCTGCGCGACGACCCGCCGTGGATCCCCCCGGTCTGGTTCTACGACGAGACCGGCTCGGCGCTGTTCGACCGCATCACCCGCCTGCCGGAGTACTACCCCACCGAGACCGAGCGCGGGATCCTGGCCCGCCATGCATCGGACGTCGCGGCACGCACCGGTGCAACGACGCTGGCCGAGATCGGTTCGGGCACCTCCGACAAGACGGCGCTGCTGCTCGACGCCCTCGAGGCCGGCGGCACGCTCGAGCGCTTCGTGCCCTTCGACTGCTCCGAGGAGGTGCTGCGCTCGGCGGCGACGTCCATCGCCGCCGAGCGCCCGGGGTTGCGGCTGCACGCCGTCGTGGGCGACTTCCACCGGCACCTCGACGAGCTCCCCACCGACGGCACCTGCCTCCTGGCCTTCCTCGGCTCCACCATCGGCAACCTGGATCCCCAGCAACGCAAGGGCTTCCTGGCCGAGGTGCGAGCCTGCCTGGACGCCGACGACCGGTTCCTCCTGGGCACCGACCTCGTGAAGCCCCCACGACGACTGATCGAGGCCTACGACGACTCGGCGGGGGTGACCGCCCGGTTCAACCTGAACTGCCTGGCGGTGATGAACCGCGAGCTGGGCGCCGACTTCGACCTCGACGCCTTCCACCACCGCGCCGTGTGGAACGCCCCGGAGTCGCGCGTGGAGATGCACCTCGTGGCGCGGCGGCGCCAGCAGGTGCACGTGCCGGGCCTGGGGGGAGAAGACGTCCGCTTCGACGCAGGCGACCACCTCCGAACCGAGATCAGCACCAAGTTCACCCCCGCCCAGGTCGAGGCGGAGCTGGCCGAGGCGGGCCTGCGTGCCGAGGCCACCTACAAGGATCCCGCCGGCGACTTCCAGCTCAGCCTCTGCCGACCCGACTGAGCGCGCGACTCGACGGAGAGCTCGACACGCCGGACGCCACGGCGCCGGATCCTCAGCACGCGTCCGGCGCGGCCGATGGGTGAGCGGTGAACGCGCACGTGATCACGGTCATCGGCACCCGCCCCGAGGCCATCAAGATGCTGCCGGTGGTGATAGAGCTGCAGAACAGCGAGCACCTGGTGCCGGTGGTCGTGTCCACCGGGCAGCACTCCGAGATGGTGCGGGAGATCCTGGAGTTCGGGGGGATCACCCCCGAGGTGGACCTCCAGGCCGGCGGGAGCGGCTCGTTGAACGGCCTCGTCGGCGGCGTGATGGAGCGCTTCGAGGGGTTCTGCGAGGAGCGGTTCGGCCACGACGGAGGCCGGGTGGAGGCCCGGGACCACGACGACGTGTTCGAGCGCGGCTACCCGGCTGGCGTCCTGGTGCACGGCGACACCAGCTCGGCGATGGCCGCCGCGCTGGCGGCGTTCAACCTGCGCATCCCGGTGGGCCACGTCGAAGCAGGTCTCCGGACCCACGACACCCGCACCCCGTACCCCGAGGAGCTGAACCGCCAGGTGATCTCACGGGTGGCGGCGTTCCACCTGGCACCCACGAACCTCAACCAGATGAACCTGGTGCGCGAGGGCATCGACACCGAGCAGGTGTTCGTGACGGGCAACACCGGGATCGACACGCTGGTGATGGCCACGCGACGCCCTGCCCGCTTCGACGACCCCCGGATCGCGGCGGCGCTGGAGGACCCTCGACCGCTGGTGCTGGCCACGGCCCATCGCCGGGAGAACTGGGGCGGTGGGCTCCGCCACATCGGCGAGGGCCTGGCCCGGCTCGTGCGCCGTCACCCCGAGGTGCAGGTGGTGCTGGTCACCCACCCGAACCCCGAGGCGCGCCGCGAGGTGGCGGATCCGGTGGAGGACCTGCCGCAGGTGATCGTGAGCGGCCCCATGGACTACGTGCCCTTCGCCCACGTGCAGGCCGCCGCCCGGTTCGCCATCTCCGACTCGGGAGGCATCCAGGAGGAGGCACCGGCGCTGGGGACCCCGGTGCTGGTGACCCGCACCGCCACCGAGCGCTCCGAGGGCATCGACGCCGGCACCCTCCGGCTCGTGGGCACCGACCCCGAGGCGATCGCCGACGCCGCCGACGAGCTGCTCACCGACGACGAGCTGCTGGCCCGCATGGCCTTCGCCGAGAACCCCTACGGCGACGGCCGGGCCGCCGGGCGGGTGGTGGCGGCGCTGGAGCACCTGGCCGGCTTCGCCCCGGACCCTGCGCGCTACGGCTCGGGGTTCAACCGACGCAAGGTGCTGCGCGCCGGAGGGTACCCGGGCACCTCCGAGGTGGAGCCGCAGCGACCGACGATGCACGAGCGACTGGTCCGACCGGGATGACGGCCCGCAACGGGGCGCTCGAGGCGGTGGTCGACGCCCTCTACGGAGGCATGCCCGTGTGGGCGGCGGTCGTCTTCAGCGTGGCGCTCGCGGTGATCGTGACGGGCATGGTCTGGAACGTCTGGCTGTTCGTGCTGTCGGCCCGATACCGCCACGGTGGTCCGGACCCGGTCGACCCCGACGGGTTCCTGTGGGTGTTCCTCGTGCCGGCGCTGAACGAGGAGGTGACGATCGCCGACAGCCTGCAGCGCCTGCTGTCGGTGGAGTGCCGCCACCGCCGGATCGTCGTCGTCGACGACGGCTCCGACGACGACACCCCCGAGGTGCTGAGCGCCTTCGCCGACTCGGAGGTGATCGTGCTGCGCCGCGAGCTGCCGGAGGCTCGCCAGGGCAAGGCGGCGGCGTTGAACCACGCGTGGCGCCACGTGACCCGTCAGGTCGAGGCGGGGGCGCTCGAGGGCTTCGATGCCGCTTCGACGGTGATGGTGGTGGTCGACGCCGACGGCCGCCTCGACCCTGGCGCCCCCCTCGCGGTGTCGGGGTGGTTCGCGCAGCCCGAGGTGGGTGGGGTGCAGGTGAAGGTGCGCATCTACAACCGGCACCGGCTGCTCACGTGGTGCCAGGACGTGGAGTTCGGCGTGTTCGCCATGCTCTACCAGGCGGCGAGGGCACGACTGGGAACCGCCGGCATGGGGGGCAACGGCCAGTTCAACCGGCTCTCCGCGCTGAACCAGTTGGCCGGGGCCGACGCCGACCGCAACGACGTGCAGCACGGGCCGTGGCGCGACAAGCTGACCGAGGACCAGGACCTGGGGTTGCGGCTGGTGGAGGCCGGCTGGCGCTGCGGGCAGGACAACCGCACGTCGGTGGACCAACAGGGCCTGCCCGGGCTGCGCAAGCTGTTCCGCCAGCGGACCCGCTGGGCGCAGGGCAACCAGCAGGCCATGCGCCAGCTCCCCCGGATGCACTCGGTGCCGAGGTCGTTCGGCGCCAGGGTGGACCTGCACCTGTGGCTGCTCCAGCCGGTGCTGCAGGGGATCGTCGGGGTGGCGATGGTCTCCTCGGTGGTGGTCTGGGCCACGCGCGACATCGGGTTCCTGCCCAGCAACTGGGCGATGGTGGTGGTCTTCTACCTGCTGGGCTTCACCGGGGTGATCCTGGGGTGCATCGCCCGCTGCGGACGGGGGCCGTTGAACTGGGTGCGGGGGTGGCTGATCGCCAACGTGTACGCCGCCTACACCTGGTTGCTGTGGCCGGTGCTGCTGCGGGCGACGTTCCGCCAGGTGGTGCGTCGCGGGAACTGGGTGAAGACGCCCCGCGAGGCGCTGGTGACCGACACCGCTGCGGAAGATCCCGGCGGAGGCACGACCGGAGATCGAGCGGCCGGCAGCGCAACGGGAACCGCGGACGGATCGCGACCATCGGGGCGCGCCGCCTGAGCTGAGGCGCGCCCGGCGATCCACAGGGCAGTCCAGTCGGCCTGGCAGTCCAACCGGCGTCGGGTTGCTCAGCCGGTGATCGATCCGGTGTTGGGCAGGGGCGTCACGGCGATCCATCCGTTGACGAAGGCGGTCACGTCGTCGACCGGCTCGACCGTGCTGGTGCAGTTCACGCTGTTGAGGTCGACGGAGCTCTCCACGGCGACCGGCACCTCCAGGGTCCCCTGCACCGCGGCGCCCGGGCAGGTGGGGACGTTGATGCTGGTGATCTGCTCGCCGTCGAGGGCACCCGCGGCCACTGCCGCTTCCTGCACCTCGAGCCAGTCGAGCACGGAGCGAACCGCGGTCGGGTAGTCGGGCGGATCACCGAGGCCCTGGGACACCGCCAGCGCCGGCACCCCCATCTGCGCAGCCTGCCGGGCCGCACCGACCGTGCCCGACAGGGGCACGAGCGGACCGACGTTCTGTCCCTCGTTGATCCCGGAGATCACCAGGTCGGGCTGCACGCCGCCTTCGGACAGGGCCCACACGACAGAGTCGGCGGGGTAGCCGTCGACCGCGACGGCCGGGTACCCCGACGCGGTGGCGGTGTCGGTCGCCTGGAGGGCACCTGCGGTGGTGCGGCCTCCGCTGCCGGACTGGTTCTCGGACGGCGCAACGACCACCACCTCGGTGCCGTCGCGCACGCTGAGCGCCTCGACGAGCGCATCGATCCCCGGGGCACCGACGCCGTCGTCGTTGGTGACGAGCACCGTCAGCATGTCGCCCCCACCGTCACCGGAGCCCTCCCCCGGAGCGGCTCCGCCGTCATCGCCGGCGCCGGAGCCACCGGTGCCGGCCTCAGGGGCCTCACCACCGTCGGTGCCGTCGCCATCCGAGCCGTCGGGAGACGGCGACGGCGCATCGGACGGGGCGTCGGTGGCCCCGGCACGGTCGTCGTCGCCACCACAGGCGGACAGCGATGCGCCCAACACCAGCACCGCCACCACCGCCATCGCTCGCTTCACGTCGTCGTCCTGACTCTCGGCACCGGTCCCAGAGGCACCACGCGAACGGCCCCCTTGATCCGCGCCACGGTAGCAACAACGACGTCGCCCCTGCGCCGTCGGACCCGCCGCAGGAACCCTCCCCCGCCGCGCCGCACACCTCATCGCACGCCCCGCTGGTGGGCAGGCGCCACTCGGCCGGTGCGACGATCGAACCACTCGAACTGCTGCTCGACTGCACCGACAGGACCGGGCTGCACACCTGGGGCGGGCCCCGGTGGCTCCCCCGAAGGTGCTCGCACGCAGCGCTCGGGTTCCTTCGAGTCGCGGCCCGGCAGACCGGCATCGGGCGGCCCGGGGTCGGACGACGAGGATCTCCGCAACAGCCAGCGGGAGGAGTGAGCCGCACCGTGGTGTCGGCGACACAGCATCACCATGGCGTCGAGGTCGGTGGCTCCCCCGCGCTCCCATGAGGGGGCGTGGTGCACATCGCACCACTGGGGAGGCATGTCGCAACCGGGGAACACGCATCCCCCATCGCGCAGAGCCAGGACCCGCCGCTGCGCCGCGGTGGCGAGCCGGGTGGAGCGACCCAGCCAGAGGGGCTGGCCACGTCGGTCGACGAGGAGCGCCTGCAGGTGGGCGTCGCAGGCGAGCATCTCGGCGACCTCCATGGGAAGGGGCTCTCCGTCGAGCGCGCGCACACGTGCACAGGCCTCGTCGTCGACGAGAGGGATCACCACCACCGCGTCCGTCCGTGGGCCGACCGTGTCGCCGCACTCGGTGCCGTGTCCGCGCCGAACCAGCTCGGCCAGCGCTCGCGCCCGCAGCTCCCCGACCGGAGGCAGCTCCACCCCGCTCTCCTCGTGTTCACGCCACGCAACTCGCCGCTGACGTGAGGTCTCGCGCTCCATGGCCTGGCGGACCAGCTCGGCCTCGCCACCGAACAGCTCCCCGCTGATGCGGAGCCCGCCGTTGACCGTCGGCCGGGCCGACAACCAGCTGGACTCTTCGCGAAGGGGTGCGGGTGCAGGGGGTCCGCCGACGTCGGCTCCGCCACCTTCGGGCCCGGTGGCCCCGCTCCCCGGGAAGAGCTCCTCGTCGGAGGCCCCGGTGGCGGGATCCGTGGGCGTCCCCGACGAACCGTTGGTCGCGGACCCGGGCTCTGGACCCCCGGGCCCTGGACTCCCGGACCCTTCAGCCCCGGGAGGCTCGATGCCCGGGGCGTCCTGCTCGGAGGCCTCGTCGTCGACCTGTCGCTGAGCCGCTCGCCGCCGACACAGGGCTCGGGCGATCGCCACCCGCGCCCTGACCTCGCGGCGCCAGGTGGACATGCTCATCCGTCGGGCCGCGTCTCGGAGCTCGGAGTCGAGTGGGATCAGCTCCTCCAGCACGGCCTCGTCGGTGATGGCGTCGAGCGCACGGAGGTGCTCCAGCGACAGCGATCCGGCGCGCACGGCAGCTCCCAGGTGCGGGAAGTCCTCCATGAGGTCGCCGGCCCGCACGAGCCACATGCCCTCACGTCCGCAGGAGCTCGTGTCGTGGGACCACCAACCCCCTGCGGACAGCCCCTCGGCGTGATCCGGCAGGTCGATGCCATCCAGGCTGGCGAGACCCGCCGCCACTGCGGCCGATGCCGCCCGCCACACCCTGGACAGCTGACGGACCGCGTCGACGCGCTCGGTGACGGCCATGGCCGACCACTCGAGTCCGGCGATGGCGACGACCTCGTCCGACCACGGACCGACTGCCGACTCACCCGGTCCGGGGTGGGCAGACGCTGCTGCAGCACCCACCACGCGGTCGGCAGCGGTGTCGGCGACGTCGCTGGCGAGCTCCTCCGATCGATCGAACATGTGTTCGAGTGTAGGGCTCCGGGGCCGCGGCGTCAAGCACTTCCCGGCCACGCGCCGCACCGACCGCCGGCTCGAGCCCTGCGGCGCCGAGGTCAGCCGCCGACGTCGATCGCCCCCAGGTCGTCGGGAGCCAGGATCGTCCCCGAGAACTCCTCGGCCGCCAGCGCGATCCACTCCTGCACCTGCTCCGGCGAAGCCGGGACCGGGACCATGTGGGTGAGCACGAGCGTGCCCACCCCGCCCTTCGCCGCAGTGCGGGCCGCGTCCTGGACGGTGGAGTGGTAGTCGCAGACGTCCTGCAGCCGCGGCACCGGGATCTGGCGGATCAGGTCCTCCCGGATCACGGTCTGCACGTAGACGTCGGCACCCGCCACCAGCGCATCGAGCGAGTCACACGGGACCGTGTCCCCGGCGAGCACCGCCGAGTGGCCGTCGTGCTCCACCCTGTAGCCCACCGTCGGGGCGACCGGCCGGTGGTCCGTGGGACCGACGAGCACCCGCACCCCGGCGTCGGAGAGCACCGGCAGCTCGACCTCTCCCTCGTCCACCTCGAGCACCTCCACCGAGGGCTCCCAGGTGAGGTCCTCGTGGTGCGCGAGGCGGTAGCCGACGTCGACCTGCAGCATCTCCAGGGTGCGCTCGGCCAGCCCGGACGTCCCCGTGGGGCCCACCATCGGGAGGGGTGCGGGGACCATCGACGTCGCCCACCGGGTGGTGAGCACGTCGTTGAGGTCCGTCACGTGGTCGGAGTGCTGGTGGGTCAGGAACAGCCCGTGCAGGAAGGCAGGGGTGGGCAGGCCTGCGCCCGCGAGGCGCATGAGCACACCTCGGCCGCAGTCGAAGAGCAGGTTGAGGCCGCCCGCCTGCACGAGGGTGGCGGGCCCGGCGCGGTGGGCGTCGGGCAGTGGGGAGCCGGTACCGAGCAGTGTCACACGCATCCGCGCACCCTACCCACCGCCGGCAGCCGGGCGGCCTCGCCGGGTCAGGACGCCACGTTGGCGGGCCAGATCCCCG
This sequence comes from uncultured Microthrixaceae bacterium, assembly GCA_964420125.1. Taxonomy (GTDB): domain Bacteria; phylum Actinomycetota; class Acidimicrobiia; order Acidimicrobiales; family Microtrichaceae; genus CAYQQQ01. The sequence goes on along the minus strand of CAYQQQ010000006.1, from coordinate 133,224 downwards.
GCAGCAGCGCCACGACGGCGTCGTTGGTGGCCAGCAGGTTGGGCACGTGCGGGTCGGACGGCATGAAGGGCGGGAACCAGAAGGCGCCGCGGTCGGCAGGGGTGGGCGCATCTGCGGCGGTGAACTGGAACCCGAGGAGGGCGTCCACGGCAGCGGCGTCCGGGGTCGTGCCCAGCGACTCCAGCGCGGCCATGGCCAGGCCGGTCGAGTCGGGGTCGGTCGTGCCGGTGGGGCTGGCGTTGTAGGACCACCCGCCGTCCCCGGTGCGCGAGCCCTGCAGGAAGGCGAGGGGATCGGCCGGCGGGGTGGCACCGACCGCCGTGAGCCCGATCACCGCCAGCGCCGAGGCGTTGGAGTCGACGTCGACCCAGGTGCTCGGATCGAACCCGCAGGGGGCCGACAGGTCGCTGCGATGGCTCATCCACCCTCCCACCGCAGCGCCGCTGTCGCACTGCTGGTCGAGCAGCCAGGCCACCGCCGGCAGGTCCTCGATCGCGCCGCCAGCGGCGTCCACCGCAGCCGGGAGCGGGTCCACCAGGGCCAGCGCGGCCAGCGCGAGCCCCTGGCGGAACACGCCGTCGTAGGTCGGGTCCTGCACCCCGAAGCGGCCGGCGGCCGCGCCGGAGCTCACCATGGTGGCCTCCAAGCGGGCGACCAGGTCCTCGCCACCGGCGTCACGGGGATCGCCGCCCTTGGACACCACGGCGATGATCAGCCGCGCCAGGGCACCCGGGCGATCGTCACCGGAGCCGTCGACGACGTACTCGTCGATGCGGGTGAGCAACTCGGCGTACGCCGCGTCGGTGACGGCTTCGGCGTGGCCCAGGACCTCCAGGCTGGCCACCGCCGCCGCGCTGTCGGAGAAGGCGGTCTGGCTGGGATCGTAGGGGCTCGGGATGAGGCTTCCCGGTTCGAACTGGGCTGCCAGCCACCGCGAGGCGGCGTTGCGTGCCGCACCCTGCCGCGATGGCGGGTTGGGCGCGCATGCAGCGGCGGCCAGCACCACGGCGCCGAGCAGCGCCGCGGCGGCCCGGCGCAACGCCGTGCGGGTGGTTGGACGGGTGTCGAGGTACATGGGTCTGGTCCCTCCAGGGGAGTCGTGTGAGCGGGAATCGGAGCGCCATCGCAGCCACGGACGACCGGGGCGGGTGGGCGCGGCGTCAGAGGGTGACGAGCGAGTTGAACGACGAGGAGTGCACCGGTGCCGCCGCGGTGCCGCCCGGCACCCAGCGCCAGCCTTCGACCGCGCCCTCCTGCATCGACCGGCTGGCCGGCCCGACCGGGGCGTAGGTCCAACCACCGGAGCCGTCGGGCAGCCAGTACGACCAGTACTCGGGCCCGTCCGGGCCGACGTCGCCGCACGCCGGGGCCGACGGGAGACCGCCGATGGCGCACAGCAGCCCGCTGCCGTTGAGCCGCACCGACGGCACGCCGAGGCGGGTGGCCCGGGCGTTGAGGGCGGTGAGCCCGCTGGAACCCTGGGCGACCACGACGCACACCACCTCGGGCTGGGCGAAACCGGCGAGGCCCGCGCCTTGCACCACCGTCGCCACACGGACCTGACCGGGCCCGGGCGTCGGGCAGGCCGAGTAGTCGGTGGGCACGGAGGATGATGTCGAACCGGTCGAGCCGCCCCCGCCCCCGCCGGCGGGCGTGCAGGCCGCCGCCGCGAGGCTGACGGCGACGGCCAGCGCCGCGACCAGGGCACCCCCCTGTCGACGGAGCGCGAGCCGGCTGGACGGTGCGGGGCGGGGCGTGCGGTGCTTCATGTGGGCCTCCCGGGAACTGGAGTGGGCCGACCCGGGATGCGGACCCGCAGGCACCGCGCAGCACTTCCCGGCTCCGCACCGCACTCCACGACGGTGATGTGTTGGAGCCATCTCCCGAGCAGGTGCTCCGGCTCGCCGACGAGCGTCGCTCTACGGCCTACGGTTGCGGGACAGCGCCGGACTTGGACCGGCTTCCCCCACCACGGGTGATGCGTATCGGGCGGCACCCTATCGGGGCGCCACATCGGTGTCCAGGGTTTCCGAGACGGACCCCCGCGTCCGCGAGACGCGGTTGCGATGACACCCTGTGGGCGTGCACGCGCCGCAGCGGATCGAGCCCGGACCGGGCCAGGAGTCGGTGTGGGACTACCCGCGACCGCCCCGCGTCGAGCCGGCGGGGCACGCCCTCCGGGTGGTCCACCGGGGCGTGAGCGTGGCGGAGACCGACCGCGGTCTCCGGGTGGTGGAGACCAGCCAACCGCCGGCGTACTACTTCCCGCCGGACGACGTGGCCCTGGAGCTCCTGCACACCTCCTCGCACCGGTCGTGGTGCGAGTGGAAGGGCATGGCCTCCTACATGGACCTCCACGTCGGCGGCCAGGTGGTCGCCGAGGCCGCCTGGTACTACCCGGCCCCCGTGTCCGGCTTCGAGGCCCTCGCCGACCACCTCGCCTTCTACCCCCAGAAGGTGGAGGCGTGCTACGTGGACGGGGAGCGGGTCGAGCCCAACGACGGCGGCTTCTACGGGGGCTGGATCACCTCTCGGGTGGTGGGCCCCTTCAAGGGGGCACCGGGCACCGCGAGCTGGTGACCCGCCACAGCCCGCTCGACGACCGGCGGGACAGGGATCAGCCGCTCTCGGGGCGCAGGGCCAGGATCCTTCCGGCGCCGTGCTCGCTCACCCACACCGTCCGGTCCCCGCGGACGAGCAGGGTGTGGGGGCCGTCGAGGCCGTCGACCACGGTGACGAGGTCCTCCATCGGTGCGGGTCCGCCCCTCGCGTCCAGCGGGACCGCCACGATGCGGCCCTCCGTGAACAGCGCCACCCACACCTCGTCGCCCACCACGGCCATCCCCGTCGGCGTGGACCCCACGGGAAGGATCGCCATCGGCTCGACGGTGCCTTCGCAGGCGGCGTCGGTGTCGCTGGTCTCGTCGCCCCGGCAGTCCGGCCAGCCGGCATCGAGCGCACCGGTCGACGGAGCGCCCGCGGCAGGGACCGGCCCCAGGAGGTTCACCTCGTCCACCGGAGGGTCCCTGCGGCTGTCACCGACGTCCGTGGTGAGCACCCGGCCGTCAGGGGTCAGCGCCTGGGCGTAGGCGTTCTTGAGGCCGGTGGCCATCGGCGTGGAGGTGCCGGAGGCGGGATCGAGCACCCACAGCGTGCCGCCGCCGGGCTCGACCTCTCCCTCCTCCAGGGTGCCGCTGGTCTCGTAGAGGAACCGCCCGTCGCCGGTCGGGGTGAGCGTGCCTTCGCTGCGGCCGTTGGAGGGCAGGTCGTCGAGCACCGCCTCGGTCGGTCCGGGCCGATCGGCCCCGGCAGGCCAGGTCGCCCGCAGCAGCCCCGTGCGCACCATCACCCACAGCACGTCGTCGTGGAGCAGCACGCCGGTGGGGACGGAGAGCCCGTCGAGCACCACCCGGTGCTCGCCCGTGCGCTGGTCGGACGCCACCACCTGACCCGTCCCGGCCTCCTCGTCACCGGCGAGCTGCGCCACCAGCAGCGTTCCCCCCGGACCTTCGGCGATCTGGGTGGGACCGTCGAACCCGGAGGCCACCACCGCCACCTCGAGCTCCGCTCGGACCTCGGTGGTCGGCGCCGACAGGTCCACGTCGGCGTCGGGACCGCCTGAGGTCGCCCGGCCGGAGCCACCGCAACCGGCCAGGAGCACCAGCGTCGCCACGACGACCGGCGCGGTGCGGCTGACGACGGACCGCCGAGCCGTCGCGCGCACCACCGTCCGCATCCGCCACGGACGACGAGCTCGGGCCGTCACGGCGCCGGGAGCTCGGCCAGCAGGCGGCCGACCAGGGAACCCAGCGACGGGGATGCCTCGCGGCCCACGGCGAGCACCTCCTCCCCGTCGACGACGGGCTGCATCCCGGCGCAGAGGTTGGTGACCAACGACAGGCCCAGCACCTGGGCGCGGAGGTGCCGGGCGGCGATCGCCTCCAGGACGGTGGAGAACCCGAGGACGCCCGCGCCCAGGGAGCGGTAGGCACGGATCTCCGCCGGCGTCTCGAACTGCGGGCCGTGGAGACCGGCGTAGACGTCTTCCGCCAGCTCGGGTGCCACACCGCGCGCCAGGTCCCGCAGCTGCGGGGTGTAGAGGTCGGTCATGTCCACGAACCGCCCGGCGTGGGGCGCAGGGGGATCCGGACCCACCAGCGGGGATCGGCCGGTGAGGTTGAGCTGGTCGGCGATCAGCACCGGGGAGCCCACGCGGTGCTGCGGGTGGAGGGTGCCGGCCGCGTTGGTGAGCACCACCACCCCGGCGCCGGCCAGCACCGCGGCGCGCACCGGGTGCACCACCACCGCCGGGTCGTGGCCCTCGAAGAGGTGAGGCCGGCCCAGGTACACCGCAGCGGCCACCGGGGGCCCGCCGGCGGTGCGCTCGACGTGCACCAGGCGCACGGTGCGGCCGTGGTCCGGTGCCGACGGCGTGGCGAACCCTGCGAGCGCGCCCAGGTCGACCTCGGCGCGCACCTCGCCGACGGCGTCCGCGGCCTCCCGCCACCCGGAACCGAGGACCACCACGACCTCGGGTCGGACCCCCAGGCCGGTCACCAGCTCGTCGGCGGCCCGCCCGGCCAGCACCCAGGGGTCGTCGTGCATCTCGGTCATCGGTCCCTCCTCGCCGATCGGCTCCCGTGGACGCCCGCCGTGCCGCTCATGGCACGAGGAGCCCCATGCCGGCGAGCGCGACGGCCAGTCGACGATCGGGTCGAGTCCGGGCGACGGCGAGCGCGTCCTCGATGGTGTCGACGTCGCGCAGCTCGGGCAGCCGGGCCACCCGAAGCTCGAGCTGCTCGAGGCGGTGCCGTTGGCGCTCCCCGGTGTCGGGGCGGCTCATCGGCACCCCCACGACGCAGCCGGGGTCCGCCACCGTCACGCCGAGCGTCCAGAAGCCGCCGTCGGTCGCCGGCCCGAGCACGGCGTCCACCGCAGGTGACTCCAGCTCGGCGATCGCCGCGTCCAGCAGCGCGCCGTCGAGCTGCGGGGTGTCCATGCCGATCAGCAGCAGCGGAGCGCCAAGGCGCTCGATCGCCGCACCCAGCCGCTGGGACAGGTCGCCCTCGATCTGGGGGACCACCTCGAAGCCCTCGGGCACCCAGTCGCCGGGGTCGCCCTCCAGCACCAGCACACGCCGGGCAGCGTCGCAGGCGGCCACGGCGTCGAGGGTGTCCAGCAGGCAGGCCATCGCCACCTCCGCGGCCTGCGTCGGCGTGCAGGGCGGGCAGAGGCGGGTCTTCACCCGACCGGGCACCGGCGCCTTGGCCATCACGGCGACGCCGACGCCTCCCATGGCCTTCCGGGGCCGATCCCCTCGAGCGGTCATGCCCGACAACGGTAGCCAACGTCGTCGGTCGGACCGTGGCGAGGGCCTGCTCAACGGCCGGCGAGCAGGCGGGACATGTCCCCGACGGCCCGGGCGGTGCCGCGGACCGTGCCGGTCACCTTGGAGCGGCCCACCCGGGGCCGGTAGTCCACGTCGACCTCCGCGATCTGCCATTCGGCCCGGGCGGCCAGCAGGACCATCTCCAGCGGCCAGCCCGAGCGCCGGTCGCGCAGGCCCAGCGACAGCAGCGGCTCCCGTCGGGCGGCGCGCATCGGACCGAGGTCGTGCAACGGCACCCCGCTGCGACGCCGCAGCTCGGCGGCCAGCACCCGGTTGGCGAGGCGCAGGTGCCAGGGCCAGGTGGCACGGCCCGCGCCGGGGGCCAGACGTCGGGCGCCCAGCACGAGGTCCGCTCGACCATCGCGCACCGGCGTGGCGACGCGGGGCAGCTGGGCGGGGTCGAAGCTGGCGTCCGCGTCCATGAAGCACACGACCTCTGCGGCGGCCGCCTGGAGGCCTGCCCAGCACGCGGACCCGAAGCCCCGGTGCGGCTCCTCCACCACGGCGGCACCGAGGCTACGGGCGACTGCCGCCGTGGCGTCGGTGGAGCCGTTGTCGACCACGATCGGGCGGTAGCCCTCCGGCATGCGGGGCAGCACCCACGCCAGGGCCTCGGCCTCGTCGAGGGCGGGCAGGATCACGTCGGCGACGGTGTCGCCCGCTGCGTGCACGCCGCCATCCTGCCAGTGGCAGGCTGGTGCACATGCACTCCAAGCACCCGGCACCGTCTCGGGAGATCGAACCGGTCGGGACCTCCCAGGGCACCCGTGCCCTGCGCTGGTGCACGGTATGACGGCGGCTCGCCGATGAAGGTGATCGTCACCGGCGGTGCGGGGTTCATCGGCTCGCACCTCGTGGACCAGCTCTGCGACGCCGGCCACGAGGTGGTGGTGCTCGACGACCTCGACCCCGCCGCCCACGACGGACCGCCGGAGCACCTGCACCCCGACGCCGTGTACCGCTGGGCCGACGTGCGCGACCCCCAGGTGTGGCACGAGCTGCTCCCCGGCGTCGACGCGGTGGCCCACCAGGCGGCGAAGGTCGGCCTCGGCGTCGACTTCGCCGACGTGTGCGACTACGTCGCCAACAACGACGTCGGGACCGCCACCATGCTGCGCGCCATGCACGACGCCGACTTCCGGGGCCGCCTGGTGCTGGCGTCGTCCATGGTGGTCTACGGCGAGGGGCGCTACGAGTGCACCGCGCACGGGGTGCTCCGCCCGGAGGCGCGTCGGGTGGAGGACCTCGAAGCGGGCCGGTTCGAGCCGCGCTGCCCCCGATGCGACGCGCCGCTGCGACCCGGCCTGGTGCCAGAGGACGCGCCCGTCGATCCCCGCAACGTCTACGCGGCCACCAAGCTGCACCAGGAGCACCTGTGCGGGGCGTTCGCCCGCGAGCACGACGTGTCGGTGACCTCGCTGCGCTACCACAACGTCTACGGCTCCCGGATGCCCCGGGACACGCCCTACGCCGGGGTCGCCTCGATCTTCCGCTCCCAGCTGGAGTCGGGCCGGCCCCCGCAGGTGTTCGAGGACGGCGGGCAGCGACGCGACTTCGTCCACGTGAGCGACGTGGCCGCGGCCAACGTGGCGGCGCTGGTCTGCGAGACGCCGTGGCGCGGCCCTCTCAACGTGGCCTCCGGCCATCCCTGCACGCTGCTGGAGATGGCGGAGGCCCTGGCGGCCGCGGACGGAAGGGGCCTGGTGCCGGAGGTGGTGGGCGGCTACCGGCTGGGCGACGTCCGCCACGTCACCGCGGACGTGGCGCTGGCGCGAGAGGCCCTCGGCTTCACCGCCGGCGTGATGCCCGCCGAAGGCCTGGCCCGCTTCGCTGCCGAACCGCTGCGACGGGGAGCGTCTCCCGGCGCCGACGCATCGCACGCGCCGCCGACGTGATCCCCTCCCCCTCGCCCCCACCTCCCGGCGCGTCGACACCGGCGCCGACCGGTTCGCCTTCGGCGAGCTCCGGGGAGCCCACCAACGTGCGGCCGGCGTGGGCCGGCTGGCTGGCCGTGGGTGTGGTGGCCGTCGGACTCGCGGCCGTGGTGCTCTGGGGTCGTGCCCTGCTGCGGGAAGGCCCGTGGCTGTTCCTGGGGGCGCCCCCGTTCGTCGGGCTGTGGGAGCCGCTGTGGTCGTGGCACCTGCTGCTCGCCGCCGTGCTGGCCGTGGTGCTGGTTCGATGGTGGGTTCCGGCCACCGAGGAGCTCTCGTGGCGGCCGTTGCTGTGGGGCAGCGGGCTGTGGGCGCTGGTGTGGCCGGTGCTGCTGCAGCTGAGCACCGGATGGGACTCGCTGCACACGGTCCTGGGCAACCGACGCGCCTACCTCCCCACCGCCCGCTCGATCGACAGCCCCGCGGAGTTCCTGGCCACCTTCACCGAGCGGTTGAGCGGCTACCCGACCCACGTCAAGGGCCACCCGCCCGGCGCCACCCTGGCCCACTGGCTGGTGGACACCTTGGGTGGAGGCCGCAGCGACGTGCTCACCGCCACCTTCCTGGTGGTCGCGGCCTCCGCCGCCCCCGCCGCCCTGATCGCCCTCGACCGGGTGGCGGACAGGCCGGCGGCGCGGCGGGCGGCACCGTTCGTGGGCCTCGCCCCGGCCGCGGTGTGGGTGGCCTCGTCGCCCGACGCCATGTTCATGGGGGTGATGGCGTGGTCGGTGGCGCTGGGCGCCGTGGGCGTGGCCGCCTGGGGTCGGGGTCGGGAGGGCCTGGGACTGCGGCCAGCGCTCGCGGACGCCGTCGCCGTCGCCGGTTCCGGGGTCGAGGCAGGTGACCGGCCCGACCGGTCGACGACCCCCGGCGGAGCCTGGTGGGCACCGGCCGCCGTGGGTGCCGGGCTGCTGGCCGGGGCGTCGCTGTCGCTGTCCTACGGCGCGGTGCTGCTGTTGGGTCCGCTGTGGGCGCTGGCCGTGCTGGCGCTGCGCCGTCGCGCCTGGCCGGTGCTCGTCGCGGCAGCGGCCGGTGCCGCCGTCGTCCCGCTGCTGTTCACGTGGGCCGGGTTCGACTGGCTCGAGGGCCTGGCCGGCACCCGTGAGGCCTACCAGGCCGGCGTGGCCCTCGAACGGCCCGACCGGTACTTCGTGGTGTCCAACCTGGTGGTGCTGGGGGTTGCCGTCGGGCCTGCCACGGTGGCGGCGCTCGCCTGGTTGCGCCATCGACCGACGTGGTGGCTGGTGGGCGGCGCGCTGGCCGGTGTGGTGGCCGCCGACCTCTCGACGATGTCCAAGGGAGAGGTCGAGCGGATCTGGCTGCCGGCGGTGCCGTTCCTGGTGCTGGCCACCGCCACCTTCCCGGACCTCCGATGGCGACGGGGTTGGCTGGCTGTGCAGCTCGCCTCGGCACTGGTCCTCCAGCTCCTGCTGCGCTCCCCCTGGTGACCGAGCGCCGGCGACGAATCGGCCCCGGAGGCCCCTGTTCAGGAGCGGTCGGTCTGGTAGTCCGTGACGCTCGCGCCTCGTGACGTCAGGTCGGCCGCCACCGCAGCGAGGAGTGCGGGCACCACGTACCCCGGACGACCGCTGGTCTCGGCCACGAACATCACCGCCGCCAAGGGCACCTGATAGCCGGCACCCAGCACCGCAGCTACCCCCAACACCGGGAACAGACCCGAGTGCTCCACCCCGAGCAGGCTGCTGACGGTCCGACCCATCGACGCGCCCATCACCACCAAGGGAACGAAGAACCCTCCGACGCCCCCACCCGCTGTGGTGGCGACGGACCCCAGGAACCGGATCACCAGCAGCGCCAGCAAGCTGGAGACAGGGAGGTCGGGGCGGTCCAACCAGTCCAGCACCTGGTAGCCGGGCCCGACGCCCAGGGGCAGATCGGTGACCACCAGTGCCCACCAGGCAACCAGAGCGAGCACCAGCCCAGCCGGCGGCAGCCGGAGTGGAGCAGGAGTGGCGGCGGCCCAGTGCTTCGCCCACCGGATCGCCCGGGTGATGGCCTGTGCGAGCAGGCCTCCGACCACCCCGACGAGCAGGGCACCGCCCAGGTCCCGCAGATCGAAAGGGGGGTTGTCGCCCACGGCGAAGAGCCGTTCGGTTCCTGCCACGCTCACCAACGCCAGGTACCCGGAGGCGGCACCTACCAGTGCCGGCATGAGCTGATGCCGGGCCATGTCGGCTCGATAGGGCACTTCGAGCGCGAACACCGCGCCGGTCGCCGGAGCTTTGAACACGGCGGCGACGCCGGCAGCCGCACCGGCCACCAGGAGCGCCTGGTGATCGACGCCGACGCGCCCGGCCAGCCTGCGGGCGACCCCGTCGCCGGTGCCGGCACCGATGAGCATCGCCGGACCTTCCAGTCCGAGCGACCCTCCCAAGCCCAGCGTCGCCAGGGCCGCAGCCAACCGGGTGAACACCTGAGCGCCCGGGATCCGGCGGGTGGGATCGTGGATGCTGCGGATGTACTCGTCGGCCGTCGTCCTGGAACGGGGCTCCGGGCCCACCCGCAACACCAGGGCGGCCAGCACGATCCCGGCGGTGGGGGCGACCGCCATGGCCAGGGTCGGTGCCGCCACCACCGCGTCCAGCAGCAGTGACACCGCCCGTTCGAACGCGAAGACGGCGATCCCGACCACCACGCCGACGATCGCCGCCACGGGCAACGTCCGGTCGAACCACTCACGCCACAGCGCTCTGCGGGCTCCCCCACCGTCGCCTGGCTCCTCGGGATGGGGTTGGGCCGTCACCGGCTGAGTCTGCCATGCGTGCCGTAGCGACTCCGGGGTGGACGCGCCGCCGACGCCCGTCGTGCGCACCGGCAACGCGACGGGCGTCGGCGGAGAACGGGCCGTGGCTCACAGGTGCACGAGCGTGAGGAACGACTGCACCACCAGGTCCCACGCCGCGGTGTTCTCGGCGGCGGCGGCGTCGAACGCGGCCCGCCCCGCGTCCGGATCCGCGTTGAACGAGTCGACGCTCACGCTGGTCGTGGCGGCGACGGCGGCGTCCACGTGCACGGTGGCCTCCGCCAGCCAGGCCTCCACCTCGCCGGTGTCGTGACCGGCGGCCGCCTTCTCTGCGGCGAGGTCCTCCAGGGCTTCGACCGCATCGGCGATCTGGGTGGAACGGATCGTGAGCATCAGCTGGGGGATGACCACCAGGTAGACGCGGTTGTCGGTCACGATCGCCTGGCAGGCTGCCGCCAGCTCGTCACGGTCGGTCGCGGCGTCGACCGCCGGCTGGTTGACCGTCTGGAGGTGATCCCGCACCGTCGCGTTGGAGGCCAGCATGGCGGCCCGCTCGTCGTCGCTCAGCCAGCGCGCCGTGGAGATCCAGTGGTCGGCGATCGCCAGGATGAAGAGCCGCCGGTCGATCTCGTGGTTGCACGCCGCCCGGAACCGGTCGAGTCGGGCGCCGTCCTCGCCCGCAGCCGCCGCTGCGGGCACCCGAGTGGCCGACGCGCCCGCAGCGGGGGCGACCAGGGCGCCGAGGGTGAGGCCGCAGAGGAGGGTGGCCGCCGCCACCTTGGTGGATCGCAACATCATGAGGGGGTTCCTTCCGTCGAGGTCCGGCCGCTCCGAACCGCTCCCCCCTTTGTCGACGGCCGGGTTGGGAGCCCGTCCAGACCGCGGTAAGAACCGCGTGAGAACCACGCGGTCGCCATGACCCGAGGGCACCGGTCAGTGGATCGCCTCCCAGGCGCTCCACAGCGCGAGTGCCGCGAAGATGCCGGCCGCCACGCGACGGACCAGTCGGACCGGCAGCCAGCGCAGCAGTGCCTCGCCGGACGCCGCGCCGATGGCGGCCACGCTCCACAACGCCACCAGCGCACCCAGGGCCACCGCCACGGGCTCGCCGGTGCGCGCCGCCATCCCCGCCGTGGTCAGCTGGGTGAGGTCGCCCATCTCGGCCACCACGATCACCGCGAAGCTGCGCGCGGCGATGCCACCGAAGCCCTGCGACTCCGCGGACCCGTCGTCGGATTCGTCGCGGTCCTCGTCCGCCGACCGCCAGAGGATCACCGCCCCGACGGCGAAGAGCACCGCCACCGCGGCGTCGACCGGCCGCTCCGGCAGCTCCGACAGGAGCCGGCCGAACGCCACGGCCACCACAACGTGCACGCTGAACGCCGCCGCCGCGCCGCACCACACGGCCAGCGGCCGACGGAACCGCGTGGTGAGCACCAGCGTCGCCATCATCGTCTTGTCGGGCAGCTCCGCGGGGAACACCGCCAGGAAGGTCGTGAGCGCCGCAGTGGCAGCGCTGGTGGCGGTCGCGTCGGCGAGGGGCACGGGAGGTCGTCCGGTCCGGTCCCGCCTCGCCACCGGTGCGGCGGTGAGGAACGGTGCGGGTGGCCGACGGTAGCGTCGAAGTATGGAGAAGGTCATCTACAGCCTCACGTCCACCGCGCCGACCGGCACCGACGACGACCTCGGGGCCCGGCTCCGCAGCGAGGTGGCCGACGCCCTCCTGCGCGCCGGTGCCCACGGCGTGCAGGTCAACGTGGTCGATGCCGCCGTCGCACCGGCGGCATCCCTGCGGATCCTGACCTCCCCGTCGCCGGCCGACGCGATCGTGTCGGTGTGGGTGGACTCGGCCAACGACGCGCTCCGCCGGCCGTTCGACGCGCTGGTGGCGGCGGGACCATGGACCTGGTCGGCGTACCTGGTCACCGAATCCGTGCCCCTCCCCGTCGACGCCGTGGGCGAGCGCACCGAGGGGTTCGCCCAGGTCGCCTTCTTCCGCCGACCCGAGGAGCTGCCTCGCGGCGAGTGGCTGGTTCGCTGGCTCGACGACCACACCCAGGTGGCGATCGACACCCAGAGCAGCTTCGGGTACGTGCAGAACGTGGTGGCCCGGGTCCTCACCCCGGGGGCGACGCCGTGGGACGCGGTGGTGGAGGAGTGCTTCCCCGCCGCCGCCATGGCCGACCCCCACGTGTTCTTCGACGCCGACGGCGACGACGAGCGGCTGTCGGCCAACCAGGGCGCCATGTTCGACAGCGTGCAGCGCTTCATCGACCTCTCCACCATCGAGGTGATCGCCACCAGCCGCTACGTGGTGGCGAACGTACCGACGGGAGCCCCACGCACCCACCAGGGGTAAGGTCCCGCCCATGACACCCGAGGACCTCGTCCAGATCGAGCTCATCAAGCGCCTGAAGCACCGCTACGTGCGCTGCGTCGACCAGAAGCGGTTCGAAGAGCTGGAGACGTGCTTCGTCTCCGAAGCGACCGCCTCCTACGGCGGCGGCGCCATCGAGCTCGACGGGCGCGACGCCATCATGGACTTCCTGCGCCAGTCGCTCTCGAGCGAGTCCATGCTGACCAGCCACCGGGTGCACGAACCCGAGATCGATCTCACCGGCCCCGACACGGCGGTGGGCGGCTGGGCCCTCGAGGACCGGATCGTCTTCACCGAGCAGCCCATGATGCTGCGGGGCGAGTCCTTCTACCGCGACGAGTACGTCAAGCGCGGCGGCGAGTGGTTCATCCTCCACACCGGCTACAAGCGCATGTTCGAAGAGCTCGTGCCGAAGCCCGAGGGCACCCAGCTCACCGCGGACTGGTTCGCCAGCGGGGGTCGCAGCAACCTGTTGTGACGCTGCCCCCCCCGGACCACCTCGCCTCCTGACGGGACGAGCCGGAAGTCACACGATACGTTGGTTGACGATGCGAGGAATTCGCAGGATCGTCGACCGGAGGGGGCGTCAGGGGCCCTCTGCCACACATCGAGGGGGCCAGCAATGACGGACACCGCAGCCGAGGACGTCGCCTACCCGGATCTTCCCGACACGTCTCCCCTGGGAGCGCCGCTCGACTGGGCCTGGCTCCGAGGAGCCCGCAGCGAGTGGGGAGTCCACCCGAAGCCCAGTCCGAGAGGCCTCACCCTCCTGGACATCGCGGTGGGCTCCTACGGCGACGTGCCCGAGCACCCGACAGACCGCTCGATGGCACCCCGGGGCGCCGACGTCGACCCCGGCTCGCCGGACATGGGCTACATCCTCAACGACAAGACCTACATGTGGTCCGACAACGTGATGGAGCTCTACGAGGAGGCGGTCGCCCGCCAGTGGTCCGCCACCCGCGACATCCCCTGGGGTGAGCTCCAGGAGCTCCCCTCCGACGTCGAGCACGCCATGTGCCAGCTCTGCACGCTGCTGTGCGAGGTGGAGATGATCGCCTCCGACCTGCCGGCGAAGTGGATGTGGCGCATGAACCACGACTTCATCGAAGCCAAGATGTTCCTCTGCACCCAGATCTACGACGAGGCCCGCCACGCCGAGGTGTTCCGCAAGCGGGCCCTGGCCAACGGCGGTGGCCTGCTCAAGTCCCGCACCGGCCCCACCAGCCTGCTGCGCAGCATCATCGAGGCCAAGACCTACACGCAGGCCACGGCGCTCATGCACCTCCTCGGCGAGGGCCTGGTGCTGGACATCTTCCGCATGGGCGAGCTGATCGCCCCCACCGACGTGGAGAAGCGGATCTTCCGGATGTGCATGCAGGACGAGGCCCGCCACGTCGCCTACGGCACCATGCACCTGCGCTACGCCATCGAGCACGACCCCGACGTCGCCGAGGAGATCCACGAGGCCCTCGACCACGGCGAGGTCGTGCTCGCCGACTTCGCCTCCGCCCCCGACGTCTCCACTGCGCTGGCCGTGCTGCTCGCCGGAGGGACCGAGGAGGTGGAGAGCAAGGGGTTCCCGTTGCTGCTGGAGCTGAACAAGAAGCAGTTCACCTCCTACCTCGCCCGCTGCGAGCGGGCGGGCGTCAGCCGACTCGACCGCACCAGCATCCCGCTCGACCTGTTGGGCATCGACCCCGAGACCATCCGGGCCGCGGCGAACTGAGGAGGACCGACATGACCGACGACACCACCGCCATCGACCAGGTCGCCTTCTTCGAGGGGCTCGCCGCCGAGATGAACGCCCACCCCGAGCGCTACCGCCTCTACGGCGAGGCCGACATGGACACCGTGCTGGTCATGCGCCGCCCGGAGGGCGACTTCCGGGTGCGCCTGCTCTTCGCCGAGCTGAGCTGCGACGACGTGAGCGAGGTCGACGTGGCCGACGCTGCACTGGCCGAGTTCCGCCTCGAGGGCGACCTCGCCCACTGGCAGTCGATGTTCGACGACATCCTCGCCAACGGCTCGGCCCAGGGGCTGTGGACCATCAACAGCCTGGCGCTCATGGGCGACAAGATCGTCGTCGCCGGCGACGACCCGATGGGCACCGACAAGTTCTCGCGCTTCAACCAGACGTTGCAGGAGTTCCTCGACGGCGCCGCACGCGTGCGGCAGGCCGCCGCGGCGAGCTGAGGGGATGACCACCATGGATGCACCGAAGTGCCCGAACTGCGACCAGCCGATCACCAGGGCGCTCGACGCTCCCTACGGCTGGTGGGAGTGGAACGGCGAGCGCTACGAGCTATGCACCGCCTCGAAGCGGGTCGACGTGGCACCCTGGGTCCACTGGGACTGCATGGGCGAGCTGAGGGAGTTCCACCCCCAGAACCCGGTGGCCGCCACCTGAATCGCCAGGTCCGCCGCAGCACGACCGAGCGCACCACCCCGAGGAGCGACCGATGAGCTACAAGGTGATCGAGGACCTGTGCATCGGCTGCGGTGCCTGCGACTTCTCCTGCCCCACGGGAGCGCTGACGAAGACCGACTCCTTCCTCGGCCTCTTCGAGATCGACCCCTTCACCTGCGACGACTGCGCCATGTGCGTGGACAAGTGCCCGGTGCTGGCGATCGTGATCGACGCCGCCTGGCCGATCTGCAGCGGCAAGGGCTGCCCGCTCACCTCGTCCCGACTCGAGGACGTGACCTGCGCGGTCTGGCAGGAGCGCTGCGAGCGCTGCGGCACCACCCTCTGGCAGCGGGAGGACGGCCAGTGGGCCTGCCCGAGCTGCACCTGGGAGATGAAGGTCCACTGCCCCCGCACGCGCCTGCAGCGGGTCGAGCAGCACTGACCCACCCTGCTCGGCACCAGACCCGGGCGCCGAGCACGACCGATCCCCACCCGCCGCTCCGGCCGGACGACCTCGTGGAGTCGAATCCGCAGCCCGGGTGTCGTTAGTGTGCGCGCATGCGCACCGCCGTCACCTCCATGTTCGACATCGAGTTCCCCATCCTGGCCTTCAGCCACTGCCGCGACGTGGTGGCGGCAGTGACGAACGCCGGCGGCCTCGGGGTGCTCGGCGCCGTTGCCCACTCGCCGGAGCAGCTCGACATCGACATGGCCTGGATCGAGGACGAGGTCCACGGCAAGCCGTACGGGGTGGACCTCCTGATGCCCACGCACTACGTGGGCGAGGACACCGGCGGACTCGACATGGGATCGCTGCGCGACCTGCTGCCCGAGGAGCACGTGCGGTGGCTGCACGAGCTCCTCGACTCCTACGGGATCCCGCCCCTGGCCGACGGCGCCGGTGGCCTCCAGGAGCGCGGCATCGGCGGCATGCGGGTGGATCCCACCTCGATGGCCCCGTTGCTGGACGTCGCCTTCGCCCACGACACCAAGCTGCTGGCCTCCGCCCTCGGCCCGCCCCCGGCTGCGGTCGTCGAGCGGGCCCGTGCCGCCGGCATACCCGTCGCCGCCCTCGCCGGTGCGGTCCACCACGCGGTGGCGCACAAGGAGGCGGGAGCCGACCTGATCATCGCCCAGGGGACGGAGGCGGGTGGCCACACCGGCCAGATCGCCACCATGGTGCTGGTGCCGGAGGTGGTCGACGCGGTGGCGCCCACCCCTGTGCTCGCCGCGGGAGGGATCGGCAACGGTCGCCAGATCGCCGCGTCGCTGGCCCTGGGCGCCGAGGGGGTGTGGTGCGGCTCGGTGTGGCTGACCACCGCCGAGGCGGAGACCGCACCGGCGGTGAAGGAGAAGTTCCTGGCGGCCGGGTGCGGCGACACCGTTCGCTCCCGCAGCATCACCGGCAAGCCGGCGCGGATGCTCCGCACCGAGTGGACCGATGCCTGGGAGGACCCCGCCAACCCGGATCCCCTCCCCATGCCGCTGCAGCCGATGCTGGTGGGCGAGGCCCTCGGCCGTGTGCTGACCGTGGCGGAGCAGGAGGGCGGCGGCGCCCAGAAGCTGGCCACCTACTTCGTGGGCCAGGTGGTCGGGTCGATGAACACGGTGCGCCCGGCCGGCCGCGTGGTGCTGGAGATGGTGGAGGAGTACATCGACGCCTTCCAGCGGCTCACCGACATCACCACCGCCGACTGACCGGCCGCGCACCCGCTCCGCCGCACCGCGCACCCGCTCCGCCGCGCCACGTCTCGGAACTGGCAGGTGTGGGACCACACCGGCGTTGCTGACGCCTGCCGGTTGCGATCGGGTGGGCGACACGCTCGGCGCGGGTGCTTCACTTGCGCATGGGGCCGCCGTCGCGGGCGGCCCGCTCGTAGGGCTCCCACGGTCGGATGAGCTCACGCAGGTCGAGGGTCCGGCGCTCGGTGCCGGTGGCCACCTGGTGGGCCACCAGACGCGTGCCGTCCCAGCGCAGCAGGCCGAGCTCGGCCTCGTCGTCATCCACCAGCGGCTCTGGATCGGCCACCAGCGCCGGTCGCGACTGGTAGGCGACCGATCCGGCCACGTGCAGCAGCGTCCCCGCCCACGCGCACTGCGTGCTGCGGTGGATGTGACCCGCCGCCACGCCCGCCACCTGTGGATGCCGCTCGATCACCTCCGCCAGGGCCGCGGAACCCGGCGGCGCGCCGTAGTCCATCCACCACATGCCCACCTCGATCGGAGGGTGGTGCAGGACGACCAGGGTGGGTCGATCGGGGCGGGCCGAGAGCTCGCGATCGAGGTGGGCGAGGCGGGCGTCGCCGAGCTCGCCGCTGTGCAGGCCGGGCACCGTGGAATCGATGGCCACGATCCGCAGGGGCCAGTCCTCCACCGTGAAGCCGGCACCCACCGGTTCGTCGGCGTCGACGCCACCTCGGGGTCGGTGGGGCAGCTCGGCGAACACCTCGGCCATGGCCGAGGGGTCGTCGTGGTTGCCGGCGAGCAGCACCAAGGGCGCCTCGATCCGCTGCAGCACGGCGCTCAGACGCCGGTACTCCTCGACGGTGCCCTCGTCGACCAGGTCGCCGGTGATCAGCACGGCGTCGACCCCGTCGCCCAGCTGCTCCAACCGGTCGACCACCCGCTCCAGACGACCGACGGGGTCGAGCAGCTCGTCCATGACCGTGCCCGGCCGGCCGAGGTGCAGGTCGGAGAGGTGGGCGATCACGAAGGGCGGGATGTCGGCGCTCACCGACCGCACAGTACCCAGGGCACGCACGCGCCGGGTGCGGCAGGCGACATCGACGGCCAAATCGGACGCACGCCCGGCTGCGGACGCGATAGAACCTGTGTTCGATGGGCTGCACGGGCGGACACGGGCTCCACGGATGGCGCGATCGGCGTGCGATGCCGATCGTGCACGCCGTCGACGCGGTGCTGGAGCACATCATCGAGCGGGCCGAGGGCCCGAGCCGCGACCCTGCAGACCGAGCCGAGGAGGAGCTCCCCCTGAGCACAGGGATCCTGGCGCTCGATCGCGTGCTGGCGGGTGGGTTGCGGCGTGGCACGGTCGCCCTGCTGGAGGTGGACCTCCCCGCTCAGGCGGCGGCGGTCGCCTACACCATCGCCCGGCGGGCCCCGCATCGCCGGATGCTGGAGGTGTGCGACGTCCTGGAGGCGACCGAGTGGCTCATGGCGGGCGCTGCCGGCGTACCCCGGGTGCACATCATGCTCCAGCAGCTCAGCGAGGGCGACTGGCGCGCCATCGGCGACGGGCTCGAGGTGCTCGACGGCCAGGAGCTCAGCGTGAGCTCGACCGGTTCGCTGGCCGCCTTGGAGTCGGTGACGATGGCCAACGGCGCCGACCTGCTGGTCGTGCACGGAGCCGAGCGGTTCGGCACACCCGTGCAGCTCCTCACGGGCCTCGCCGCGGTGGCCATCGCATCCGACAGCGCCGTCGTGGCCACCGTCGGGCCCCTGGGCGAGCTGCCCGGGTGGGCCCTCGAGCACGTCACCCGGCTGGCGGTGGTCGGCTTCGAGCTCGGCGCCCGGGCCTGCGTCGCCCGTCCCGACCCCGAGGCGCTCCTGGAGGTCGCGCAGCTCCGGGTGCAGTGCCTCACCGGTGCGGTCGACCCCGACGGTTGACCCCGACGGCCGGTCCACTGACCCCGACGGCCGGTCCACCGGCCGCAGATCACCGCCCCGTGCCCGTGGAGGTGCCGAGGTAGGCGGCGACGACGTCCGGATCGTCGCGCACCTGCCCGGGTGGTCCTTCGGCGATCACCCGGCCCAGGTCCAGGCAGTAGATGCGGTCGCTGAGGTCCATGACCAGCGGCAGATCGTGCTCGATCACCACCATCGCCGCACCCAGGTCGTCGGCGACCTCCCGCAGCAGCGGACCGAACGCCTCCGCATCGCGCTGGGCGACACCCGCGGTGGGTTCGTCGAGGCACAGCACCCGGGCACCGAGGGCCAGCAGGCCGGCCAGCTCCGCCACCCGACGCGTGCCGGTGGACAGCTCCCGCACCTGCTGCTCGGCCAGAGGGCCGAGACCGACGAGGTCGAGCAGCCCGTCGGCCTCGGCGCGGCGGGCCCGCTCCCGGCGTCGGGAGACGGGAAGCGCCAGGGCGCTCGACCAGAACCCGCTGCGGCCCCTCGCCTCGAGCGCCACCAGCACGGTCTCCCGCAACGTCAGATCGGGGAACAGCCGTGCCGCCTGGAACGTCCGCCCGAGCCCGGCGCGAGCCCGCTCCGCCGGTCGGGCCTCGCTCAGGTCGCGGCCCTCCAGCTCGATCCGGCCGGTCGCCGGGACGAACCCACCGATGGCGTCGAGCAGGGTGGACTTGCCCGCACCGTTCGTGCCGATGAGCCCGACGACCTCGCCGTGGCCGACCACCAACGAGACCCGGTCGACCGCCAGGTTCCCCCCGAAGCGCACCGACACGTCGGTCACCGCCAGCACCGGGAGACCGGGGGACGCCGCACCGGCGGTCCGTGGGGTGGCGGGCGGCCCTGCCACCTCGGGCTCTGCTGCCGACCCAGACTCCGCCACCGCTTCGGACTCGGACGCGGACCGCGGCTCACCGACGCCGGCCCGCCGGCGACCCAGGAGCCCCAGGAGCGCATCGCGGGCACGCACCCCGAGCTGCACCAACCCGCCCGGGAGGTAGAGCAGCAGCCCCAGCAGGCCGACGCCCGAGACCAGGAACGGCACCGCGGAGCTGTCGGGGAAGAAGGCGGGCATCCCCACCACCCAGAGAGCCCCGACCAGCGCGCCCGCCACCGACCCGAGCCCTCCGATCACGGCCATCGCCACCACCGAGAGGCTGTCGTCGACCTGGAAGAACCGCTCGGTGAGGGGCACGTTGCCGATGGCACCTGCCAGCAGGATCCCGCCGAGGCCGGCGAGCCCTCCGGCCAGTGCGAAGGCCACCAGCTTCTGCCGGGTCGGACCCACCGTGTAGGCAGCCGCCGCATCGGGGTTCTCCCGCACCGCGATGGTGGCCCGACCCACACCGGTGCGCCGCAGGCGGGCCACCACGGCGACCGCCACCGCCAACACGCACAGCACCGCCCAGTAGTAGGTGCGCTGCTCGCCCAGGTCGATGCCCCAGAGCTCGCCGCGCTCCACCGGCACGGACTGGAACCGGCCGTCGGAGAGCAGCGGCTGGCGGTAGAGCCACTGCTGGGCAGCCAGGGCGAAGGCGAACGTGGACACCGCCAGCAGGAGCCCCTGCACCCGCAGCGCCGTGACCCCCACCACGACGGCGACCAGCGCGGCGAAGGCGACGCCGCCGGCCGCGGCGACCACCCAGGGGAGGGCGGGCAGCTCGAGGGAGAACAGCCGCCAGCCTCCGAGGTGCGGCTCCATGGTGAGTCCCCGTTGCAGCGCCGCGGCGAACAGCGCGCCCATGCCGGCGAAGGCCATCTGGCCCAGCGACAGCTGGCCGGCCCAACCGGTGATCACCACGATCGACAGCGTCACCACGGCGAAGGCCACCACGGTGCTGTAGAGCAGGTGGCGCGACGGCTGGGTGATCAGGAGGGGCAGCACCGCCGCCGCTGCGAAGGCTGCCGCACCGCCCAGCACCCCGAGGTGGCGTGCCCACCACCTCGACCGCAGGGCGGCGGGAAGCGACCGGCGTTCGGGGGCGAAGGACCACGAGCTCACCTCGCCCCGCTCCCGGCGCGCCTGCAGCGCCACGGCGACCAACACGGCCACCAGCAGGAGCAGGTCGATCAGCCCCGGCTGGTCCACGACGTTGAAGCGGACGACCGCCTCCACCACCCCCACGACGATCCCGGCCACCACGGTGCGGGGGAACGACCGCAGACCGGCGAGCACGGCGACGGCGAGCGCGCGGTTGAGCGTGGAGGCGCCGAGGTCGGTGATGCCGATGGGCGAACCCGAGAGCCCTGACAGCAGCACGATCGACACGCTGGCGAGCAGCCCCGCCACCACCCACACGAAGCCCGACACGCGTCGCGGGCTGATCCCCGACAGGCGCGCCAGGTCGGGGTTGTCGGCCGAGGCCGCCACCGTCCGCCCGAACGTGGTGCGCTCCATGAAGATCCCGAGGCCCACCGCCAGCAGCGGTGCCACCACCACGGCGGTGAGCTGCGGGCCGGTCACCCGGAGCCCGCCCACCTCCCACACCGACTCGATCGGCACCGGGAACCCCGCGCCACGACGTCGCTGCACGTCGGGCAGGAGGAGCACCAGGCCCTGGGCGAGCTGCGCGACGCCGATCGTGGCCACCAGCAGGACCACCCGCGGAGCGCGGAAGAGCCGGCGCACCACCACCAGCTCCACCCCCAGCGCGAAGGCGGCTCCGGCCGCGAGGCCGATCGTCAGCGCCGCCCAGTAGCCGACGCCGTGGTTGACGACCAGCAGCACCAGCAGGGCGGCGGCCGGAAGACCCATGTTGCCGACCGCGAAGTTGATGACCTTGGTCGCGCGGTACGTGAGCACCAGTCCCATCGCCACCAACGCGATCACCAGGCCGCTGACGGCCCCGTTGAACAGCACCTGCGACGTGACCCAGGTGGCGATCACGTCGGCCCGCTCGGGCCCGGCGCGGGATCAGCCCTTCCACGGGGGGGCTGATCCGCATCCCGCCGTCCGCCGAAGAACACCGCCCGCACGAGGTCGTGGCGCTCGGCGAGCTGCGCCGCCGGACCCTCGAAGCGCACCTGCCCCTTCTCCATGAAGACGGCGCGATCAGCGATGGACAGGGCCACGTCGAGGGACTGCTCCACCACGACGATGGTCTGGCCCCGCTCCGACTGCAGCCGCTCGACGACCTCCAGCAGCTCGGCCACCACGACCGGTGCCAGGCCGAGGGAGAGCTCGTCGACGATCAGCACCTCCGGCTCGTGCAGCAGCACTCGTGCCAGCGCGAGCTGCTGCTGCTGGCCGCCCGACATCGACCCTGCCGTCTGCGCCCGACGATCGGCCAGGGCCGGGAACAGCTCCAGCACCCCCTCCACACGGCTCCGCTGCCGTCGCCGGTCGCCACGCAGCAGATAGGCGCCCATCTCGAGGTTCTCGGCCACGCTCATCGACGGGAAGACCCCGTGCCCACCGGGCAGGAGCTGGATGCCCGCCCCGGCCCGCCACTCGGGTGTGGTCCAGGTGATGTCGCGGCCGTCGAGCCACACGGATCCCCTGGTCGGGGTGAGGAGCCCGGCGATGGTGCGCAGCACGGTGGACTTGCCGCCGCCGTTCGTGCCGAGGAGGGCGAGCGTCTCGCCCCGGCGAACCTGGAACGACACGTCGAAGAGCACCTGGACCGGGCCGTAGCCCACATCGAGCTCGGAGACGGCCAGCGCCGGGGTCTCCGCCGGTTCGGGGCCGTCCGACCCCCGAACCGCCACCGATGCGCCGGCGGCGCCCGCGCGGCGCACGCCGGCCACGACGGCCGCCACGTCCTGGCGCACCGCCTGGCCCGAGCCCAACAGGGTTGCCCATCCCAGGAGCGCCGCAGGGACGGTGAGCACGCTCACCGCGGTGCGCTCACCGAACGCCCCGGCCAGCAGCACCGAGAGCACAGCGCCGCCGAGCGCACCCACGCCGAAGACGTACAGGGCGCCCACCGCGGAGCCGAGCGTGCGGAGCCGAGGGGGAAGCACCTGCTGGAGCAGCGGCATGGCCATCGCCAGGCCGGTGGCCGCCGACACGGTGCCGAGCGCGCCGACGACGCCGAAGAGGAGCGCATCGGGCATGGCGAACTGGAGCGGCACGAGCACCGCCAGCGGCAGCAGGAGCCAGGCGAGCGCCGTGGTCAACCGTGCGGGGTCGTCGCGGAAGAGGCGGTCGAACATCCTCCCCGCCACCCCCAGGACGCACACCACCACCACCCCGGTGACGACCACGACCAGACCTCGGGCAGGGGCATCGAGGCCGAAGCGCCGCTCCAGCTCGAAGGTCGCCAGCACCTCACGGGGGAAGAGCACGAACCCGATGGTGGTGAAGGCCGCCACGACGTTGCGAAGGGTGCGCACCTGGGCGACCTGGGCGAGCGCCACCTCCGTCGACATCGGTGCGTCGTCGGGATCGCCCGGATCGATCTCCCGGCCGAGCACGTCGAGCTGCTCCCAGCGACCCCGCGACGCTCCGCGCAGGCGCAGGACACCCAGCGCCACCACCACCGCCATCGCCCCGACAGCCAGGGACACACCACGCCAGAGGTCCGTGGCCCCGAGCGAGGACACCGACAGCGCCACCAGCGCGCACCCGACCACCGCCACCGCCCGTGCGGCGGCTGCTCTCGCACCGGCGACCCGTCCCCGCACGCCGATGGGGTAGGTGTCGGCCAGCAGCGAGTTGGCCACCGGCACGCTGCTGAGCCCGGAGATCCCGGCACCGACGCGGGCGGCGAAGAGGCCCGCTGCTCCGGACACCACCCCTGACAGCGCGGCGGCTCCGGCGAAGCCGAGCGTGCACCAACCGATGAGCGACGTCCGCCGCACCCTGCCGGCGAGCGAGGCGAGCGGCACCGCGCCCAGGGCGAAGAGCACCGTCGTGGCCACCGTGAGCACGACCATGGCGTGGTCGCCCACGTGGAGGAACCGGGCCAGATCCGGTGCGAGCACGCCGAGCACCGCGACCTGGAGCTCCTCGAGTCCGCTCGACGCCGCCAACCAGACGAGGGTGGCGGCACCTCCCGTGGCGAGGCCCTGGCGCAACCCCATCGGCTCCTCCCGGGCGCCGAGGTGCTCCTCGCGCGTCAACGGGCCGGACGGTGCCCTCCCCCTGTCGTCGACGACGTCGGCGGCCACGATGGCGGCGGTGCGGGCCGCCGCCGTGTGCCCCGGTGGGTGGAGGTCGGCCATCGGGCCGCGGTGCTCGAAGGACTCCCTCGCCCGCTCAGGTGGTCACGTCCTCGATGGGGGTGAGGCTCTTCAGAGAGCCGTTCTGACCCGTGTCGGGATCGAACTCGGTGAGCTGGAACGAGTCGTTGGTCGTGAACTTGGACGGGCCGAGCGACGCGTACGGCTGCCCCGGAGCGGAGAAGTCCCCGGTGGCGTCCACGGCGGCCGCGAAGCTGGCGTTGGACAGCTCCCCGTCGAGCTGCTCCATCACCGTCTCGAACACCGAGATGATCCGGCACTGGTGGACGATGCCCTCCCACCAGGCCTCCTCGCCCTCGGGGAGGTCGTTGGGACCGACGACCTCGATGTCGGGATGCGCCGCCTCGAAGACCTCGCGGCACTCGGCGACGGACTCGTCGTCCCAGAGCTCCTGGCCGGTGAGGGCGGCGGCGGTGACCGCGCCGCGGGCGTCCTCCAGCTCTACGGTGGAGCCGAGGCTGCGCAGCTCCTCCTGGTCGAGCACCCACACGTCGACGTCCAGGCCCTGCGAGGCGATGTTGCGGATGCCGGCGGCAGTGCTGCCGGCCAGCAGGACCGTGGTGGCGTCCTCGGCGCGGATCTTCTCGGCCAGGGTGGCCCACGCCTGGTCCTCGGCCACCACGTCGCCCGAGGGGGCCTCGTTGAACAGGTCGGCGACCACGTCCACGTCGTGGTCCTCGAGGGCCTGGCCGAGCGAGTCGCGGACGTCCTCGGCCTGGAGCCCGGTGACGACGGCCACCTTGGCTCCCTCGATCATGTCCTCGTTGGCCAGCAGGTCGAGGAGGATCTGCGCCTGCTGGGTGCGCATGACCTGGTAGGTGACCCAGGGCGCCGTCGCCTCCGCCAGTCGCTCCTCGCTCATCGTGCCGCCCACCAGGATGGTCTCGCCCTGGCCGACGATGCACGTGTTGGCCGGCTCGGCCGGGCCGAGGAACCCGCCGAGGACCACTTCGACGTCGTCGTCCTCGGTCATGGCGACGCAGGCCGCCTCGGCGGCTTCGGTCCCCAGCGGTGAGTACGGGTGGTAGACGGCCTGGACCGGCCGGCCGCCCAGGCCGCCGTCCTCGTTGATCCGCTCGAGGTACGTCTGGGCGATCAGCTCCTGGTCGCCCCAGCCGTTCGGCGCCAGGCCCTGGGCCTTGAGCGACTCGAAGTCGAGGTAGCTGATGCCGACCTTGATCGGCTCCCCGGTCGCCGAGCCGGCGGCCGTGGTGGTGGTGGTCTCGTCCCCGCCTCCGGTCGTGGTGTCCGACGACTCGCCGTCGTCGCTGCAACCGGCGACCACCATGACAGCAGCGAGCACCGTCGCCGCGAACCGTGTGCGACTCATCATCGCGTTCGTCCCCCTTGTCCTGCGGAGGCATGGGACACCTCCGCACGGAGACCCTAGCGGTGCATCTCCCGCGCACAGGGTGAACGGGTGACACCGCCATCGTGGAGATGCTCGACGAACAGCAGCGCACGGTGCTGCGGCTCGCGCCCGAGCGCGTCGTGTTCCACGAGTCGCCGCGGCGACTCCAGCGCCGCCGCTCACTCGCGGCCGGCGCTGCGCCCGGCCGGTTGGCTGCGGCGACGGTCGCGGGCCACGGTGCCCCGGCGCTCCACGGCGCCCCCGGCCACCCAGGCGGCATCGACCTCCTGGCCGAAGAACCAGCCCTGGGCCATGTCGCAGCCCAGCTCCATGAGCACGCGCATGTGCCGCTCGGTCTCGACGCCCTCGGCGACGATCTCCAGGCCCAGGGCGTGGCCGAGCTCGATGATCACCCGCAGCACGGCCCGGTCCTCCGGGCTCAGCGGCGCGGCGGCGACGAGCGAGCGGTCGACCTTGAGAAGGTCCGCCGGAAGGCTGCGCAGGTTGCTCAACCCCGAGTAGCCCGTGCCGAAGTCGTCCACGGCGACCCGGACACCGGTGGCGCGCAGATCGCGCAGGACGCGGTTGGCCTCGACGGGATCGGCTGCCAGGTCGGTCTCGGTGATCTCCAGGACGAGACGACGGGGATCCAGCTCGTGGCTCCGGAGCTCCTCGAGCACCCCCTCGGAGAACCCGGGCACCTCCAGGTCTCGGGCGGACACGTTGACGCTCACCAGCGCGTCGTTCTCCCAGCCGCTGAAGGTGCGCACCGCCTCGCCCCGCACCCAGGCGTCGATCTCGTCGATGAGCCCCGTCTCCTTCGCCGTCGGCAGGAAGGCGCCCGGCAGGAGGTCGCCCCGGCTGGGGTGGTGCCACCGGATGAGCGCTTCGAAGCCGACCACCTCTCCGGAGTCGAGCCGGTTGATCTGCTGGAAGGCGAGGCGGAACTGGTGCTGGTCCATGGCGTGGCGCAGGTCGCGCGCCAGTGCGAGGCGCTCCTCGGCCTGGGCCAGCAGCGACGGGCTGAACAATGCGATGCCGCCAGCCTCGGCGTCCTTGGCGGCGTACATGGCGGCATCGGCCCGCTGCAGCACGGCGTCCGCGTCCGTGGCCGCATCTGCCAGCGCGATGCCGATGCTCACCTGCACGAACAGCTCCTCGGAACCGACCATGAAGGGGTGCGACAGCGCATCGCGCACCCGCTCGGCCACCGCCTGAGCCTCGGAGAGGTCGCCGGCGGGCACCACCACCACGAACTCATCGCCCCCGAGGCGGGCCACGACGTGGTCCTCGGAGCACGCCTCGAGCAGGCGCGCTGCGACCTCGCGGAGCAGCTCGTCGCCGGCCGCGTGGCCGAGGCTGTCGTTGACGAGCTTGAATCGGTCGAGATCCAGGTAGAGCACGGCCACCGATCGCGAGACGCTTCCCTCGGCGCGCAGGAGGTCGTTGATGTGCACCCGCAGCTGGGCGCGGTTGGCCAACCCGGTGAGCTCGTCGGTGGCCGCACGGATCGCCAGCTCGGCGGTGGCCCGCTCCACCCGGCGCTGGGCTCGACGCTCGGACCAGGTGAGCAACGTGACCACCGCGAACACGACGGCGGTGGCGGCGAGCCCTGCAGCGAGCAGCGCGTCGTTGGGGACGGGGTCGCCGTAGACGACGCCGTCGGCCTCCTGGATGGTGAAGCGCCACCGCCGACCGAAGACATCGCGCTCTATCGCCGTGCTCCGTCCGCCCGGGGCGGGCGTGAGGTTGTTGGACGCCACCAACCCCTCAGCTCCTGCACCCACGTCCTCGATCGTCATGGCGTACCGGCTGCCGACGGCGACCGAGGTCACGTCGGGCAGGTTGGCTGCATCGATCACCACGGCCGCCCAAGCCTCGATCGGACGGATGTCCGCTCCCTCGCTCAACGGGACGGTCATCGGTGCGTAGATGGGATCGGCGAGGAAGAGGAGCGTCGGGGGGTCGTCCCTGCCGGGACCGACGCGCAGCGGGAGGTCGAGCGGGGCGGAGAGCATCGGGTCGCCCGTCGCCCATGCACGGTTCAGGGCGTCGGCGATCTGGGGGAACCGCATCGCGTCGATGCCCCGGGCGATGGCCATGTTCGTCTCCGGCCCGCCGTAGGTGACCACGGCGGACACCCCCTCGCTCTCCTCCGGGCCCAGGTCGGTGACCCGTGCCGGCGGCACCGACGGGTCGGCGAGGAACGTGTCGAGCTGGGCCCGTGGCACGGCCTCGGCGAGGCCGACGCCGAAGACGGCGGGGAAGCGGGTGGGCAGGATGAGGCTGTCCACGTAGAAGGTGAACTCCTCTGCGGTGACCCGTCGATCGTCGGGGGTGGCAGTGGCCTCGGCGGTGCTGGCGTTGAGCTTCTCGTAGCCCGCCAGCACGTCGAGGACCGACGACGCCATCGCGTCGGCGTCGGCGTCGAAGCGCTCCTCGGCGGCGTTGCGGGCGTTGTCGGCGGAGATCCGGTGCAGGGCGAACGACGCCCCCACGCCGGCGACCGCCACCACGAGCGGCAGCACGAGGGTCAGTTGTCCCCACCGACGGCGGCGGGACCGGCGCGAACCGTTCACCTGTGGGCTATCGGCACCCGAAGGTGCGCACTTGCACCTTTCCTGGCGCCGGGGATCCCGCCTGGGTCTGCGCCGTGTCACCCCGGGTCACTCCTCCACGTACATGCCGATCACCGAGTGCCCGTTGGCGAAGTTGTGCATGGGCTTCTGGCCGCTCGGGAGGTCGGGACCGTAGAGCCCTCCCACGTCCGGCGCCGTGGCGATGGCCCACTCCGGCCACATCAGCCACACGTTGTAGACCTGCTCGGCGAAGCGGCGGTTGATGTCCTGGTAGATGGCGTCGGCCTTGTCGGGATCGGGCTCCCGGCGACCCTCGTCGAGCAGTCGGTTGATCTCCGGGTCGTCGAAGCGGCCGAAGTTGACCGGTGAGCCGCCGTACCACCACACGTACTGCTGGTCGGGCTCCCCGCCGGAGTGGTTCAGCCACATGACGGCGTTGAAGTTGCCGGCCAGCGCGTTGTTGATGAGCGTCGCCGCCTCCTGCTGCTCCAGGCTCACCTCGGCGCCGGCCTGCTGGATCTGCTCCTGGAGGAACTGGGCGTTCTGCACCCCGATGGGGTCCGTCGTGGAGGAGATGGAGAACTTCAGGGGCTGGCCGGTCGCCTGCTCGTAGGCCGCCACGTGCTCCTTGGCCTTGTCGAGGTCGAACTCGGGGAACCCGGCGTCCTCCAGGTAGCCGGTCTCGTCCTCGGCGAAGGGCCCGGAGGCCACCTGGAACAGGTCGAGGGTGCGCACCTCCCGGTAGGTCTCCCGGTCGACGGCGTAGGCGACGGCCAGGCGAGCATCGAGGTTGTCGAAGGGCGCCTTGGCCGTGTTGAGCATCATGTAGGACACGTCGGCGAACTCCCCGGACACCTCCATGGCGATGTTCCCCGAGTCCACCTCCTCCTGGAGGGCGTCGAGCTCCAGCGCGACGGCGCTCTCCATGGCGTTGAGCTGCTCGGACACCAGGGCGTTGATGCGGGCGTCGCCGTCCACGTAGATCCGGTAGTCGATCTCGTCCAGGTAGGGCAGCGGGTCGCCCTCGGCGTCGGTCTGCCAGTAGTCGGGGTTGCGCTCCGCCACGAAGCGGTCGTTGACCTTCCACTCCTTGAGCTTGAACGGACCGGTGCCGATCAGCGCCGTCTCGCAGTTGTCGGGGTCGTCGAGCTGGGCCTGGGCCATGATCCCGAGTCGGCCGTTGGAGAAGAGGAAGGCGGGGAACGCCGGCCACGGGGTCTTGGTGGTGACCTTCACGGTCATCGGATCCACCACGCTCACGTCGGCGACGTTGGAGAACACGAAGCTGAACAGCAACGGCTTGCGGGCGGGATAGGTGCCCCGGTAGGCGTCGAGGTTGTTCTTCACCACCGTGGCATCCAGCGGGGTGCCGTCGTGGAAGGTCACGTCGGGGCGGACCGCGACGGTGAACTCGGTGAAGTCCGCGTTCGGGGTGACGGACTCGGCCAGGTAGGGCTGGAAGTCGCCCTTCTCGTCGGGCACGGTGAGGGTGTCGTAGATCGTGCGGGCGACCTGGATGCCGGGCTGCGCGAGCTGGGCCTCGGGGAGGCACCACCCGCCGGGCGTCTCGGCGCCGAGGCCGTAGACGACGGTGCCGCCCTGCCGCGGGGTGCCAGACTCCTCGCCCTCGGATCGACCCCCGTCGTCGTCGCCACCTCCGCAGGCGGCGACGGCGACGGCGGCCACGGCCACGAGCGCCGCCATCCACCTCGTGCTGCGGCTGTTGCTCACACCTGTCGTTCCCATGATCCCCCTTGGTTGCAGGTGGTGGGCGGGAGCCCACCACCGAACGAGGTAGCCGCCGGACGGGTCGGCCCCCGAAGTTGGCGACACCGTAGCCGGGCGTCGGTGCGGGTGACGGGTTGACCGCGTTCAGTGGTGATGGCCCGATCCTTCCGAGGTGGAAGGTGCTACGGTCGGCGGCCCACCGGACCTGGGAGGAGCGACCATGACCGACGGATCGGATCCGACCACGGGTGAGGGGCGTGACGGCGGGCTGCAGCTGAGCGGGGGGACCATCGCCGGCATCGCCGGCGTCGCGCTGCTCGTGATCTTCATGCTCCAGAACACCGACCGCGTGACCCTCACCCTCTTCGTGTGGGACTTCAGCTGGCCGGTGTGGCTGCTCGTGGCGCTCTCCGCCGCGGTCGGCGCGCTGGTGTGGTTCGGGCTCGGTGTCCGACGTCGCCGTCGCCGTCGACACGAACGTCGCGAGTGACCGCGACCACCGAGGGGAACGTCTACACCGCGGCGAGCAGGCGGGTCGCGACCGGTTGGAGCGCCAGCCAGGGATGGTGCGCCGGCGGCACGTCCCAGGCAGCGGACTCCACCAGGATCCGCAAGGCGTGGACTTGGCGGAACCACTCGAGCGACCGCTCGTCGACCTCCAGGCCCGACAGACGGCGGTAGGTCGACAGGAAGCGGCGGGCGACCCGTCGCCCGAGCACGCTGAGGCCGGTGCGGACCGGGCTGGGCGCCGGCAGCGGCGGGTTCGCCAGCACGAGCTCGGTGAACCCGAGGGTGAAGCCGGCCGGCGCGATGGCGGCCACCGTCCAGTCGACGAGCACGGCGTCGCCGTCCTCGGTCACCAGCAGGTTGAGCGGGTGGAGGTCACCGTGGGTGATCACACGAGGCTGGTCCTGCGGCTCCCGCTGCAGCAGACGTCGACCGATCCCGGCGAGGTCGTGTCGGTCGAGGGCGACGGCGCCGTCGACGAGGTGCCGGACGAACTCCGCGGCGTCCAACGGCCGCCCCGACCCGAGGGAGCGCAGCTCCGCGGCCAGGGGCTCGGGATCCAGGGCGTGGAGCCGTGCCGCCATCGATGCGAGCAGGTCGGGCAGCTCGGTCATCATCCGAGGAAGCTGCCCCAGCACCGAGCGGAGCCCGGGATCGGAGAGGGGCGGTCGGCCGGCCACGTGGTCCATGACCATGAGGTAGCGGTCGAGGGGTGAGGGCGGCGGCACGGCGAGTCGCACCGCCGGCGTCGGGAAGCCGAGCTCGGCGACGTGGCGCTGCACGACCGCCTCCCACATGCCGTGGGCGGGGTCGGGCAGGATGCGCGCCACCAGCTCGCCCGTCAGCTCCGGTGGCGGGTCGAGGAGCCGGAACCGGAGCAGCTCGGCGTGGAACCCTCCGGTGAGCGCCACGGGAGCGCCGTCGAAGTCGATCCCCGACCGGCCCAGCGCGCCGCGGAGGGTGTCGAGGAGCACAGGGGCGGTGTCGGTGGGGCTCATTGTCACGGTGTTTACCGTAACGGTATCTTCCGGTAATGTCGAGGAGATGCCGGCCGCCTCCCCCACCTCGCCACCCGAGGACCCCGATCCATCGCCGGACCGGGTCGCGCCACCCCCCGACGGCACCGATCAGGGGAGGTCGCTGCGCGTCGACGAGCTGGCGGCGGCGACGGGCGTGCCGGTGCGCACCATCCGCGAGTACCAGAGCTGGAGGGTGCTCGACCCCCCGCGACGGATGGGCCGGGTGGGCCTCTACGACGACTCGCACGTCCGTCGCCTGGCCGACATCGCCCGCCTCCAGGACCGTGGCTACTCGATCGCCGCCATCCGGGACCTCTTCGAGGCCTGGTCGAACGGGGTCGGCCTGGACGACGTGCTGGGCATGGGCGACGGGCTCGGCCCACCTGCCGACGAGGCACCACGACGCCTCACCGAGGACCAGCTCGCCGAGCTGCTGCCTTCGATCGCCGGTTCCGCTCGTCTGCGCGCCCGGGCACAGCGCATCGGGCTGCTGGTGGACCACGACGGCGCCACCATCGCCCGCAGCCCGGCGCTGGTGCAGCTGGTCGCCGATGCCGTCGCCGCCGGTGTCGCTCCCAGCACCGCCCTCGATCTGGCCGCCACGGTGATCCATGCCGCCGACGAGGTCGGCCGCCGGGCCGCCGAACTCGTCGTCGACGTCGCGGATGGCCCCCAGCTCGGGCCGCTGCTGCGTCGGGGGCGGGTGCTGCTGGCCCGCGCCGTCGCCACCCACACCATCGACCGCGTCGGCCACCACCTGGGGGAGCAGGCCGAGAGCTCCCCAGGGCTGGCCGCGCTCGTGGAGCAGATCCGCATCGGTACGGTCGCGGGAGGCGCGCCCCGTCCCGGTGGCGGCGCCGCGGGCCCCGCACCGCATCCAGAGGCCTCCGAGGAGGCCCATCCACTTGCCTCCGAGGAGGCCCACCCACCGACAGGAGCACCGACATGACCGACTGGGACGGCGACGAGGGAGCCCACTGGGCCACCGAGGCGGACCGCTACACCCGCATGTTGCAGGCATTCGGCGACCTCCTGGTCGATGCCGCGGAGCTCTCGGCCGGCCAGAGCGTGCTCGACGTCGGCTGCGGCTGCGGCGACGTGTCGCTGGCCGCCGCATCCGCCGTGGGCACCTCGGGATCGGTCACCGGCGTCGACCTCTCCGGCGCCATGCTCGACGTCGCCCGCCGGCGAGCCGAGCAGCGCGGGGCGGACGGGGTCCGCTTCGTCCAGCACGACGCGTCGGAGTTCCGACCCGACGGTCCGGTGGATGCCGCCCTCAGCCGCTTCGGGGTGATGTTCTTCGACGATCCCGTCGGGGCGTTCTCCAACCTCCACGCCTGCCTCCGCCCGGGAGCATCCCTGCGGTTCCTCTGCTGGCAGGAGCTGCTGGTGAACGAGTGGATGATCGTGCCCGGCGCCGCGGTGGCCGAGGTGCTGCCCCTGCCCGCCGGCGGCGAGGCCGGCGCTCCCGGGCCCTTCGCCCTCGCCGATCGCGAGGCGCTGGCGGGCACGCTGGCCGCGGCGGGGTTCGACCGGGTCGGCATCGAGGCCGTGGCGGCCCCGATGTGGATGGGCGACGACGCCGAGGACGCCGTGGCCTTCCTCAAGGTCACGGGGATGGGTCGCGCGCTGTTCGCCGATGCCGAGCCGGAGGCAATCGCCGAGGCGCTGCAACGGGCCGTCTCGGCGCTCGCTCCGCACCAGGGCCCCGAGGGCGTGGTGCTGGGCGGCGCGGCCTGGCTCGTTTCGGCGACCGCTTGAGCGTCCGTCGTGAGTCGGAGCGGCCACCCCGCGACGGGCGGCAGGGCTCAGGGCAGCAGCACCGTGTCGGGTGAGAAGGCGGCCCACGCGAA
This sequence comes from uncultured Microthrixaceae bacterium, assembly GCA_964420125.1. Taxonomy (GTDB): domain Bacteria; phylum Actinomycetota; class Acidimicrobiia; order Acidimicrobiales; family Microtrichaceae; genus CAYQQQ01. The sequence goes on along the minus strand of CAYQQQ010000006.1, from coordinate 100,481 downwards.
CCAGAAGGTGTCGACGTGCTCCACCGGCTCCAGCCGGGCTCCCACCAGCGGACCGGCCTCGGCTGCGCCCAGCACGCTCCACCGGGAACCCGTCTCCTCGTCGACGAAGCCCTCGCCGTCGCGGCGGAAGTGCAGCTCCCGGCCGTCGACCTCGGCGAGGAACACGCCGGTGGCCCCGACGTCACGGCCGTCGGCCACCTCGAAGGTGTCCAACGCCGACGCGGTCCCGGGCATTGACCAGGCCACCGCGGGACGGCCCGCCACCTCGACCTCGAGCACCCCCCGCTCGGCGAGCGCCGAGTGCACGATGGCGGTGGGTCGGTCGTCGAGGCCGAAGCCGACCACCCGCTCCTTGGCCGCCAGTCGTCCGTCGACCTCGCCGTCGAAGAGGAAGGGGTCGCTCTCCACGTCGTCGTAGCCGGGATAGGGGTTCTCTCCGTAGGGACGTTCCTCGCCGGTGTCGCGCGACAGCACGAGGCCGTCGGGGTGCGCCTCGCGCCAGTCCTTCCAGGAGACCGTCGCCACGGGCAGGGTCGTCAACTCGGTGCCGGTCAGGGTCCCGGCGATGGCCGTACCGGTGAAGTGGCTCCACAGGGACTCCGTCTGGCGGTCGTACATGACCAGCGCCGACTGGTAGAGCATCCCCGAGGTGCTGAAGGTGAGCACGCGCTCGCCGCTGCGGCGGTCGAACGCCACCGCCGTGTTGCACAGCGGACAGTAGGTGACGCTCACCGGGACCCCGCCGACACGGTCGTTGACGATCTCGTGCCAGATCATGATCTGCACGGGATAGGCCCGCGCTTCACCGCCGACCTCGACGGCGAGCACCGGCTCCGAGTCGGCCAGGTAGTCGACCTCACCGGCGTCGAGGAAGCGCGGCTCGTCGATGGGCGGGATCCCGTCCGGCGGTGGCCCCCCGGCGAGGAGGTCGTCCTCGGCGACCAGGGGCTCGGGGACGTCGGGGTGGTGGATGGTCTCGAGCGCGGAGGGGACGTCCTCCCTCGGCGAGCCGTCGGTCTGGGAGACCTCCCGGGCAGCCACGTCGCCGGTCACGCGCTCCGGGCTGTCGGTGGTGCAGGCGGCGGCGGCGAGGGCCACCGCCACCGCCGCGGAGCTCAGGACCGGCCGCCCCGACCTCGAACGACGCGCCCCTGGTCGCCGGATGTGGAACGCTGGTGCGGTCATGCGATGGAAGCCCCGGCCGAGTCGCCGGCATTCCCGCCCCACCCGAGCGGTGCCGGCGCGCCGACGCGTCCGCCACGACGCGGCGCGGGAGCCGGAATGCCCGACCCACGAACCGGGTTGACGGGCGGCAGCCCGCCCAGGACCCCGGAGTGGATGTGCACGACGAACGACACGACGACGTGACGATCACCCAGCCCCTGGTGGTCGTCCGATGGGAGGACCTGGTCGACCGTCGGCCCCACGGCGTGGTCCTGCGCGGCGAGGACCTCGTGGTGGTCCGCCTCGGGGATCGGCACTCCGTGCTCACGGGCCGCTGCCTGCACCGCGGCGCCCGGCTGGCCGACGGTGCCGTGGCGGGCGACGACCTCGTGTGCAGCCTCCACGGTTGGGACTACCGGATCGACACCGGCATCAGCTCCTACGACAGCAACCAGTGCCTGCACCGCTTCGCCTCCGCCGTCGTGGACGGCGACGTGGTGATCGACGCCGAAGAGCTGCACCGGCACCAGCGGCGCCGACCCGAGACCGTGCAGGGGCGATCGGCGGCCTCCGACCAGCTCGTCGACGGCGAGCTCGACGAGTACCACTGGCACGACGGCAACCCCCACAACGACACGCCGGAGGAGCCGTACGTCAGCGAGATCCACCGGCTCGCCCGCCACGGCCTCGAGCGCGTCGGCACCCACGGCCCGATCGCGGCGATGGGTGTGCCCAGAGAGCAGCTGCCCAGCTGGGACTCGCTCCAGTTCGTGACCGCCCAGCTCGCCCGCCTGCCCCTGCTCGACCACGTGGCCGTCGATGCCACCACCACCATCGGACCGGGCGCCGCCCGCCCGCTCGTGCTGGAGCGACCGGTGTTCGTGTCGGACATGAGCTTCGGCGCGCTCTCCCAGGAGGCGAAGGTGGCGCTGGCGCGCGGGGCCGAGCTGGCCGGCACCGCCATCTGCTCCGGCGAGGGCGGGATGCTGGACGAGGAGCAGCGGGCGTGCTCCCGCTACCTCTACGAGCTGGGCTCCGGCCGCTTCGGTTGGGACGAGTCGCTCCTCGGTCGGGTCCAGGCGCTGCACCTGAAGCTCGGCCAGGGTGCCAAGACCGGCACCGGCGGCCACCTCCCGGGATCGAAGGTGGTCGGGCGGATCGCCGAGGTGAGGGGGCTGCCCGAAGGGACCGCGGCGGTGTCCCCGCCCCGGTTCCCCGGCTGGGACTCGCTCGACGACCACCGACGCTTCCTGGATCGCGTCCGCGAGCTCAGCGGCGGCATCCCGATGGGAGTGAAGATGTCCGCCCAGCACATCGAGGCCGACCTCGACGCCGCGCTGGAGATCGGCGTCGACTACGTGATCCTCGACGGCCGTGGCGGAGGCACCGGCGCCGCCCCGCTGCTGTTCCGGGACAACATCTCGGTGCCGACCATCCCCGCGCTGGCCAGGGCCCGGCGACATCTGGACCATCGGGGCGCCACGGAGGTGACGCTGGTGATCACCGGGGGCATCCGGACCCCGGCCGACATGGCCAAGGCCCTGGCGCTGGGCGCGGATGCCGTGGCGGTGTCGAACTCGGCGCTGCAGGCCATCGGCTGCGTGGGCATGCGGGCCTGCCACACCGATCGCTGCCCGGTCGGCATCGCCACCCAGGACCCGCGCCTGCGGGCCCGGCTGCCCGTCGACGAGGCCGCCGAGCGACTCGACCGGTTCCTGCGGGCCGCCACCGACCTGATGGGGGTGCTGGCCAGGGCCTGTGGCCACGACCGCCTGGCGGCCTTCGGCCTGGACGACCTGAGCACCTTCGATCGCGAGATGCACCACCTGAGCGGCGTCGCCTACGCAGGAGTGAGCGCATGACGGATCACGACCCGGCACCCGCCGACGGTGCGGGAGGCGGCGCCGAGCCGGCGGATGGCACACAGCGCGCGGTGGTGTGGCACAAGGTGGCCGAACCCGCGGACCTTCCGGAGGGACGGGTGCGCACCGTCACGGTGGACGGCCGCAGCCTGGCCCTCAGCCGGCACCGGGGGCGATGCGGTGCGCTCGACAACCGGTGCCCTCATCAGGGCGGGCCGCTGGGTGAGGGGACGATCGAAGGTGACCTCCTGCGCTGCCCCTGGCACGGCTACGACTACGACCCCATCACCGGCCGACCACCCCCGCCCTTCACCGACGCCCCCGACTCCTTCGATGTAGAGGAGCGACCGGACGGCGTCTACGTGGCGCTGCCGCCGCGCGCGCCCCACGAGCGCACCGTGTCCGACGTGATGGTGGAGACCCTCCTGGCCTGGGGTGTGACCCACGTGTTCGGCATGGTCGGCCACTCCAACCTGGGCTTCGCCGATGCCATGCGACGGGCGGAGCAGCGGGGGGAGCTGACCTACGTGGGCATCCGCCACGAGGGTGCGGCCGCGTTCGCCGCGTCGGCCTACGGCAAGCTCACCGGGCGACCGGCCGCCTGCTTCGCCATCGCCGGACCGGGCTCGACGAACCTGCTCACCGGCCTCTACGACGCGAAGGTGGACGGGGCGCCGACGCTGGCGATCAGCGGCCAGGTGCCCTCCAAGGTGCGGGGACGGGGCGCCTTCCAGGACCTCGACCTGAGCGCGGCCTTCGGTGACGTGGCGGTGTGGTCCCAGAGCGTCGCGGCCGGCTCCGACCACGCCGAGATGGCGACCCTGGCGGTCAAGCACGCCATCGACGGCCGAGGTGTCGCCCACCTCGTGCTGCCCGATGAGGTCCAGGAGCTGTCCTCGACACAGGACGCGGGCGGCCCCGAGGGCCGCGACGCCGACCGTCGGGTGGCGCCCGACGCCGGTGCCCTCGGCGAGGCGGTCCGGCTCGTGGCGGCAGCCCGCCGACCGATCCTGGTGGTCGGCCACGGTGCGCGCCGCTCGGTGCCCCAGGTGCTGCGCCTCGCCGAACGGCTGAAGGCGCCGGTGGTCACCACGTTCAAGGCCAAGGGCCTCGTCGGCGACCACCACCCCCACGGCGCCGGTGTGCTGGGGCGCTCGGGGACACCGGTGGCCAGCTGGCTGATGAACGAGAGCGACCTGGTGATCGCCCTCGGCGTGTCCTTCTCGAACCACACGGGGATCGCCGACTACAAGCCGATCGTCCAGGTGGACGACGACCCCGGGGCCATCGGCCGCTTCCACGCCGTGACCTGCGGGGTCCTCGGTGAGGTCGGCGTCGCCCTGGATGACCTCTGCGACGCGCTCCCGGAGGCGACGGCTGCCCTCGACCAGCGCCACGACCTCGCCGAGCGCTGGCAGCTGTGGCGGGAGGAGAAGCGCCGTCGCCGGGCGGACGACCGCGACCACGGTGTGTCGTCCGCCGCGCTGTTCGACTCGCTCAGCCGAACCTGCCCGGACGATGCGGTCCTCTGCGTGGACGTCGGCAACAACACCTACTCCTTCGGCCGCTACTTCGAGTCCACCGGCAACCAGGCGGTGCTGATGTCGGGCTACCTCGGCTCGATCGGCTTCGCCCTGCCCGCCGCCCTCGGCGCCTGGGCTGCCGCACCCGAGCGCCCGATCGTGTCGATCAGCGGCGACGGCGGTCTGGGACAGTACCTGGCGGAGCTCACCACGGCGGTGAAGTACGGGATCCCGGTGCGCCACGTGGTGCTCGACAACAGCTCGTTGGGCAAGATCACCAAGGAGCAGCGGGCGGCCGAGCTGGACGTCTGGCAGACCTCGCTGCACAACCCGGACTTCGCCGACTACGCCCGGCTGTGCGGAGCGACCGGCATCCGGGTCGCCTCGATCGCCGAGCTCGACGGTGCGCTCGCCGAGGCGTTCGCCACCGACGGACCGGTGCTGGTGCACGTCCTCGCCGATGCCGAGCTGATCTGACACCTGCGAAGCGCCGGTGACCGGATCGGTCGGAACTCAACGCTCCTGCAGGCGCGCCTGCGAGGTGCCGGGCCGGTGGCGTCACTCCACCGGCCGGCGGCCGCGGAGGACCTTCGAGAACCACGAGAACCCCCGCCCGGCGCCTTCGCCGGCCGGATTCCCGGGTCGCAGGAGCTCCTCGACGTCACGCACCCGGGGGTTGACGAGTGCCCGTCCCCCGACGCTCACCGTCGGTACGGTCTCGTTGCCGCCCGCGACGCTGCGGACGAAGGCCGCGGCGTCGGGTTCCTCCCAGATGTTGTGCGCCTCGAACACGATCCCCGCCCTCGACAGGCCTCGGCGGAGCAATCCGCAGAACGGGCAACCGGGCCGCCAGTAGAGCTCGATCTTGGGGGCTGTCCCCTCGGTGGTCACGTGCACGGGAACCCCCTTCTCTCGGGATCCCTTCCCGTTGGCACGATGGTCACGGCGCCGCGTCGCCCGTCTCAACGGGAGCCGTCGGGCTCCAGACCGGTCACCTCGCCACGCGCGAGGCGTTCACCGAAGTCGCGGAGGCGCTGGACCGACTCCTCGGGCGGCTCCCCCTGGCGGGCCAGCGACGCCTTGAGGTCGCGGTACACCGACGCCTCGAGCCCGCAACGTAGGCACTCGTCGAGATGGGCCTGCACGAGCGGCTCCATCTCGCTGGTCAGCTCCTCGTCGAGGAACTGCTGGAGGACCCGTCCGACCTCCTCGCAGCTCAGCTGGTTCGGCCGCTTCCGGCGGAACCGGTCGAAGATGCTCATGGCTGCCTCCCCGGCTCGAACCCCTGTCGCTCGAGCTGCTCCCGCATCCGCCGGCGCGCCCGGTGGAGCCTGCTCATCACGGTCCCCTCCGGCACTCCGGCCACCTCGGCGGCCTGGGCGTAGGACAGGCCGCCGAGGTCGACCAGCTCGACCATCTGGCGGAACTCCGGCGACAGCGCCGCCAGCGCCACTTCCACCGCGCCGTCGAAGGTCGAGGCGAGGGCGGTGGACTCGGCGGTCGCGCCCTCGTCGGCGACCGGGTCGGGCAGCGACTGCTGGCCCTCGGTGAGCAGCGACGGCCGCTTCCTGCGGGTCCGGTTGATCTCGGCGTTGCGCATGATGGTCAGCAGCCAGGCCCGGGGGTAGCGCCCGTCGAACCGGTCGATGGCCTTGAAGGCCCGGATCATCGTCTCCTGGACCAGGTCCTCGGCATCGTGGCCGTTGCGGGTCATCGAGCGGGCCACGCGAAGGAGCACCTCGACCTCGGGCAGCACCCACCGCTCGAACCGCGCCGACGCATCCTCGGAGACCGACACCTTCTCATCCACCACGGGCACCGTACCGACCCTTCGCCTGCCCGTGGGGGCGGAATGCCGCCGGCGATGGGACGGTTCCCGTCCCATGCACCCGTTGGGAGGACACCGGAGGTTCCGCCGAGAGGTCCACCGCCTGCTCGACGGCGAGCTGCCGGACCGCCGAGTGGGGCGGCTGTGGGCACATCTCGCGCGGTGCGAGCACTGCCGAGCCGATCTGCGGTGGTGGCTGTCGATCCAGCGGTCGCTGCGCCGCCCGTGGCTGGGGCGGGCAGCTCCCGCGACCGTCGACCGTTGAGCAAGCGTCTCGGCAGGTCACGACCTCCGCGCTCCCGCCGCGGGACAGCGCGCTGTCGTCACGTGCTCGCTCCCGCCGCGGCGGCGAGCACCTGCTCCACCGGTGGGTAGTCGCCGATGGTGGCGCCGCGGTGCAGGTAGCGGATCCGCAGATCGCCGTCGAGCGCCACCACGCCCGGGGACTGGAGCGGATGGCCGGTGACCCGACCCTGGCGGGCCCGACGCAACGATCGCAGGTAGTTGCGCCAGGTGCGGGGATCGAGCATCCGCCACCACGGGAAGCGGCGCAGGTCGAGGGCCTGGTAGAGGTGCTCGTCGGGATCGAGCAGGAGCTCGTAGCTGCGACAGCCGCACCGGCGTGCCGTCGGCACGGCGCAGCTCCACGTCCTCGAGCCGGTCACCGACCTCGGGGGCCATGGTGCTCACCGTTCCCCCCGAAGGGCGACAGCAGCGGCGAACCCGGCCTCCAGGAACTCCACCGCGTCGTCCACCGACAGGTCCTCGGAACGCGAGAGGCTCATCCCCCACGGCTCGTTCCAGGGCTCGCCGTCCACGGCCTGCCACGGCCCGACGTACAGGTAGGGCTCCGGGTGTTGCGCATCACCGGGCGACGCACCCAGGTTCACCTCCTCCATGGAGAAGGCGAGGTCGAAGTGCTCCGGCCACAGCTGCGGGATCGTGGGCGCACGCCGGGCATGGCGTCGGCGGAGCTCCTCGAGGGCGCGCTCGCCGAGCTCGAACCAGTCGGCGAGCAGCGCGGCCGCTGCCGTGTCGATCCCCAGGTCCTCCTCGGAGCGCAGCTCGGTCTCCGGGGTGTAGACGTCCGCCGGAGCACCGAGCGTGCACTGGGCGAAGGTGGCGGCGGCCGTCGGGGTGCTGAGCTCCTCCCAGCGCTCGACGTCGCCGTGGAGCACGACCAACCTGGACCCGTCCACCCGGAGGCGGTGTCGTGCACCGTCGGCATCGAGGTGCTCGGGCTGGCCGAACCCGCCGGGGGTGCGCCGCAAGCCGATCCGGCCGGTCCGTTCCCACAGATCGGCCGCGATCACGTGCTCGGCCAGCGCGTGCAGGCCCGCACGGGTGCGAACCAGCGTCTCGACGTCCATGGCGTGCTCCTTGGGGTGTGCCGGTGCCCGAACCCTCGCTCGACCCGGTCACCTGGGAACCCGTGACAGGCCGTTGCCCTTCCCGCTCCCCTCGGAACGGTCGGCGACCTGCCAGGGAGCGGGGTTCAGGGAGCGGGGTTGGGAGCCGAGTAGGGGCACGCCACGTCGATCGCCGGCGGTGTGGCGCTGATCAGGAAGTCGCCGATCGCGGTGTTGACGCAGTCCGACTGGCCGATGCCGAATGTGCCGTGGATGCCGCCCACGAGGGTGACCGACCGCATCGTGGGGTAGGTCCGGGCCATGGCGACGGCCCACTGGTAGGGGGTCTCGCCATCGCGGGTGGAGTTGGCGATCATGCCGGGGATGGGCGGCCCGTACCGCTGCGGGCGCGGGACCGGGTGCGCGTCGGCGTCGCCGTAGCCGTTGCAGGTGGTCAGGTAGTCCACGCCGAGAGAGCCGCCGTAGAGCGGGGCCTCACGGACGATCGTGCGGAGCAGGCTCTGCTGGCGGGAGCTCGAGATCCGATCGGAGAAGTCCTGGCAGACCACCGCCGACCAGAGGCTGCCGGCGGTGCCGGAGCTGGGGCTCTGCAGCGTCTTCGAGGCGAGGGTGGTGCGCGCTTCGGCTCGTTCGGCATCTGAGCCGAACAGGGCGCTCCACGACGCGTTCACCGCCTGGGCGGCCTGCGTCCAGCTCTGGTCGCCGGTGATGGGGAAGAAGTCGACGCCGTCGTTGAGCACGTCGAGGAGGTCCCAGCGCGAGTACCGGGTGTCGTCGTCCAGGAGGATGGTGTGCTCGTCCAGCTTCTCCATCACCTCGTCGAACTTGGCCTGGAGTCCCGTCGCCTGGAGGAAGAACCCGATCGAGTCGTCGGGAGCGATGGCGCCCTGGCTGATGCCGGCGAGGGTGGTCTGCGGGTTCATGTTGCCGTCGAAGACCATCGCCCTGACGCGGTCGGGGAAGAGCTGGGCATAGGTGGAGCCGAGCATCGAGCCGTAGGAGATGCCCCAGTAGGTGATCTTGTCGTCACCCACCGCGGAGCGGAGCGCGTCCAGGTCGTGTGCACCGTCGACCGTGCCGGCGTGCTCGACCAGGTCCCGGTTCTCCTCGAAGCACTTGGCGTTCTCGCGTGCCACCTGCTCCTGGCGCTCGGCCAGCACCGACTCCCAGTCGACCTCGCCCGTGGCGGGCCTCGTCGGCTTGGCGATCTTGCAGCCCTTGCCCTCCAGCGCGGGGGTGGAGGCGCCGATGCCACGGGGGTCGTAGGTGACGAAGTCGAACTGGGCCCGCACCGACTCCGGAAGCAGGTAGACGATCTTGGAGAGGCCCACACCCGACTGGCCGGGACCCCCGGGGTTGAGGAACAACGTGCCGAGACGTGCCTCTGCCGGGCCGGAGGCGGGGAACCTCACCACCGCGAGCTCCACCTCGTCGCCGTCGGGGTCCTTGCGATCGAGGGGGCGCACGAAGGTGGCGCACTCGAACCCGTCGAGGTCGGTGTCGTCGACCTCCTTCCACCGGTCGAACTGCGGATCGCTGCAGGGAGCCCAGTCGAGCGTGGGTTCGTCCACGTCCAGCTGCGCCTCGGACCCGGCGGCGGCCACGCGTGGGCCGGCGGGGACCGTGCAAGTGATCGCGGCCACCATCACCACCGCCGCCAGCGTCGGGGCACGTCGTAGCCGGTCGGTCGATGCCGTCATGCGTCGCGCGCGCTTCCTCATGCCAGACCCGTCGGCCGCGATCACCGCCCCCTGAGCTTCCTGCCCCCGGCATCGTGGAAGGAGCGGACGGGTTCCGAGGGTTCTGCGAGGATGGCAACGGAGGGTCTCAGCTCGGGGGACGGGATGAACACCATGACCAGCGGACCGACGAAGCACAGCGCGGCGGGGAGCGGCGTCCGCCGCCGCAGCGACGGCTGGCACCGCTCGATCTGCGGGATCTGCCCGGCGGGGTGCTGGGTCGAGGCGCAGGTGACCCACGGCCGGCTGACCGACATCCGCGCCGATCCGTCCCACCCGCTGGGGATGATCTGCCGACGGGGTCAGCACGCACCGGCGATCGTGCACTCGGAGCACCGGTTGGCCCGTCCCCTTCGCCGGGTGGGCCCGAAGGGCACCCACGACTTCGAGCCGATCTCCTGGGACGAGGCCTACGACGTGATCGTCGAACGGCTCCACTCGATCAGGGCGGAATCGGGTCCGGAGGCCGCAGCGATCTACACGGGCCGCGGCGCCTTCGAGCTGTCGCTGTGCGACATCTTCCAACCCAAGGGCGTGGCGGTGTCGTCGGCCTCCAACGTGCTGTTCCCCTTCGGCTCGCCCAACACGATGGGGGTGGGGGCCCTCTGCTACGTCTCCTTCGCCATGATCGCCCCCCACGTGACGATGGGGCGGATGCTCGTCGACATGTTCACCGACATGGAGAACGCAGAGCTGCTGCTGGTGTGGGGGACGAACCCCTCCACCGACTCGCCGCCGCTCGACATGCAGCGGCTGGAGGCCGCGGCCCGCCGGGGCGCGGAGATCGTGGTCATCGACCCGCGCCGCACCGACACGGTCCAGCGCACGGGGGCCCGCTGGATCCCGATCCGGCCCGGCACCGACGGCGCGCTGGCGCTGAGCATGATCGGCGTGCTGATCGACGAGGACCTCCTGGATGAGGACTTCGCCCACCTGTGGTGCCACGGCTTCGAGGAGCTCCGCGGCTACGTGCAGCACTTCGGTCCGGAGGTCACCGAGGACATCACCGGCGTGCCCGCCGACACCATCCGCGAGCTGGCCCGCCGCATCGCCCGGGCCTCCGGAGCCTGCCCCGTGATGTACACGGGACTGGAGTACTCCAACAGCGGCGTGCAGGCCATCCGGGCGGTGCTCACCTTGTTCGCCCTGGGCGGCCAGCTCGACGTCCCCGGGGGGATCGGGCTGGCCATGAGCGGCACCCACTTCCCGATCAACCGCTCCTGCAACGTGGCCAACCCCGACCTCGGCCGGGCCGTCGCCTACGACCGGTTCCCCGTGTACAGCCAGTACCGGGGGGAGTCCCACGCGTCGGGCCTGGTCGATTCCGTGCTGGAGGGCGACCCGTACCGGATCCGCGCGCTGATCGTCCACGGCGGGTCGATCCTCACCTCCTGGCCCCAGACCCCGAGGTGGCGCGAGACGCTGGCGGGGCTGGACCTCCTGGTGTGCATCGACCGCCAGCTCACCGCGGATGCCGCCTACGCGGACGTCGTGCTCCCGGCGACGACGATGTTCGAGATCGATTCGTACATGGTCTACGGGCCGATCTTCCGACTGCGCGAGAGGTTGATCGAACCCGTCGGCGAGGCCCGCAACGACTACCTGATCATGGCGGAGCTGGCCCGACGCCTCGGCTACGGCGAGCGCTACCCCCAGAGCGAGGAGGAGCTCCTCCGCTTCGTCCTGGAGGGCTCGGGCCACACCGTGGAGGGCGTGCGCGCCGCCGGCGGGTGGGTGAAGCTCGACAACCCGATGATGGAGTACCGCAAGTGGGAGAAGGGCGGCCTGCGCGAGGACGGCCGACCCGGCTTCCAGACGCCGACCGGTCGCTTCGAGATCTTCTCGACGGTCCTCGACGAGCACGGCTACGAAGGGCTCCCCCGCTACACCGAGCCCACCGAGGGGCCGCTGGCCGATCCTGCGCTGGCCCGCAGCTATCCCCTGGTGTTCAACTCGGGTGCCCGCCCCCACACCGACTTCCGCTCCCAGCACCACGGCATCGACTCGCTGGTGCGCGACCATCCCGAACCCACCGTCGACCTCCACCCCGACGACGCCGCGGCACGGGGCATCTCCGAGGGCGACCTGGTGGAGGTCCGCACACCTCGGGGCGGGGTCCGCTTCCGGGCCCGGGTCACCGACGGCATCGTCGCGGGAGCCGTCGAGTGCAGCATGGGGGGCGGCACCCCTGTCGGACCCCAGGCGTGGCGGGAGTGGAACGTGAACGAGCTCACCGACCTCTCCAACCTCGACGAGATCTCCGGCTTCCCCGTCTACAAGGCGCTGCTCTGCGAGGTCGTGCACGTCGCAGACGCCGCCGGTTCCGGCTCGACGCCGTCGAGCTCGGAGGCCGCCACGACCCGCGCCCGCGCCACCGCTGCGGAAGAGGGCGCGCTGCCCGCACCGCCTCGCCGCGTGTACCTCGACAACAACGCCACGACCGCCGTCGCTCCCGCGGTGCGCGACGCCATGGGGCCCTTCCTCGACGACCTGTTCGGCAACCCCTCCAGCATCCACGGTGCCGGCCGCGACGCCCACTCGGCCCTCGACGACGCCCGTCGACAGGTCGCGAAGCTCATCGGGGCGCGACCGCGCCGGATCGTGTTCACCGGCGGCGGGTCAGAGGCCGACAACCTGGCGATCAAGGGGGTCGTGACAGCGCTGGCCGGCCGCGGCGACCACGTCGTCACCACCTCCATCGAGCATCCGGCGGTGCTGGCGACCTGCCGGTTCCTCGAACGTTCAGGGCACAGGGTCACCTACCTTCCCGTCGACGCCGACGGCCTGGTCGATCCGGTCCGGCTCGCCGCGGCGATCGACGACTCGACGGTGCTGGTGTCGGTGATGGCCGCCAACAACGAGGTGGGCACGATCCAGCCCATCGCCGAGCTGGCCGCCGTGGCCCACGGGCGGGGCGTGCTGTTCCACACCGATGCCGTGCAGGCCGTGGGCAAGATCCCCGTCGACGTCGATGAGCTGGGGGTCGACCTGCTCAGCCTGTCCGGGCACAAGTTCCACGGCCCCAAGGGAGTGGGAGCCCTCTACGTGCGCGAGGGCATCGAGCTTGAGCCGCTGGTGCACGGCGGCCAGCAGGAGCACGGCCTGCGCGCCGGCACCGAGAACGTCGCGGGGATCGTGGGGATGGGCACGGCGGCGGCGCTGGCAGCCGGCGCGGCACGCTCGACGGCGACGACGGACCGGATGGTCGGCCTGCGGGACCGGCTCCAGGCCGGCATCGAGGCACTGGTGCCCGGCGCGTCGCTCAACGGTCACCCCGAGCACCGCCTGCCCAACACCCTCAACCTCACGCTCCCCGACCTGCGGGGCGAGTCGCTGGTGATGGCCCTCGGCCGACGCGGCGTCGAGCTCTCCTCCGGCTCGGCCTGCAAGTCGGGCAACCCCGAGCCCACCCACGTGCTGCTCGCCATGGGACGATCCGACGCGGACGCCCACTGCTCGATCCGGCTGTCGCTGTCCCACGACACCGACGACGACGACGTCGACACCGCCCTCGCCGCGCTGGCCGAGGTGCTCGACGAGCTCGAGACCACCGTGCGGTTCCTGCCCTGCAAGTAGCGGCGCTACGCCCCTCGAGCGACATCGCCTGACTCCCGCGGCGCAGGCAGCCACCGCCGCGCCGACCGAGCAGATCGCACTCCTCAGGGGAAGCATCCGCCCGGCTGTCGGGTTCCCGCCACATGGAGTCGACCCATGACCTGATCGTGATCGGCGGGGGTGCCGGCGGGCTGACCGCCGCCCGCGAGGGCATCCGCCTCGGGGGCCGCACCGCGCTGGTCACCGACGGCCCCCTCGGCGGCGAGTGCACCTTCACCGGCTGCATCCCCTCCAAGGCGCTCCTGGCGGGTGCCGCAGGCGGTCTCGGCCTCGACAAGGCGATGGCCGGCGTGCGTGACGCCGTCGGGCGGATCGCGGCCACCGAGGACGCCGACACCCTCCGCCGCGACGGCGTGGACGTCATCGAGGGAAGGGGCTCCTTCCTCGACCGCCGCACGATCCAGGTCGGGTCGCTGCGCCTCCGGGCCCGGAGGATCGTGATCGCCACCGGATCCCGGGCCGCACGCCCGCCCGTCGAAGGGCTCGACACGATCGACGTGCTCACCAACGGCTCGCTGTTCGACCTCGACGCTCTGCCGGGCCGGCTCGCCATCATCGGGGGCGGGCCCATCGGCTGCGAGATGGCCCAGGCGTTCTCCGACCTCGGAAGCGAGGTCACCGTGGTGGAGTCCCTGCCGCGGTTGCTGGCCCGCGACGAGCCGGAGGCTTCGGCGCTGGTCGAGCAGGCGCTGCAACGACGAGGCGTGGAGCTGCACACCTCGTCCACCGTCGCGTCGGTGCGGCCGCTCGGCGGAAGGACCGGGGCAGCCCGGTTGGACCTCGCCGACGGGACCGTCCTCGACGTCGATCGGATCCTCCTCGCCGCCGGACGCACCCCGGTCACCGCGGGTCTCGACGTGCAGCGGGCGGGCGTGGCCCTCGACCCGCGTGGCGCCGTGGCGGTGCGCGACACCATGGCCACGAACGTCCGCGGGATCTGGGCGGTCGGCGACGTCACCGGCCGGCGCCAGCTCACCCACGCCGCGGTGCGGATGGCGATGGTGGCGGTGGGCAACGCCTTCCGGGGGCGCCTGCGGCCCCCCAAGCGCGTCGATCCCCTCCAGGTGCCCTGGGTCACCTTCACCGACCCCGAGGTCGCGCACATCGGCGTCACCGAGGCCGATGCCCCCGCCGAGGCACGGGTGGCCGTCGTCCCGATGGAGCACGTCGACCGGGCGATCACCGATGGGCGGACCGACGGCTTCGTGAAGCTGATCGCCGGACCCCGGCGACTCACGGGGAGCCTCGGCGGTGGCCGGGTGCTCGGCGCCACGATCGTCGCGCCCCGGGCCGGCGAGATGCTCCACGAGGTGGCCCTGGCCATGCGCACCGGGGCGTTCACCGGTCGGCTCGCCCAGACGGTGCACGCCTATCCGACCTGGTCGATGGCGATCCAGGAGGCGGCCGTGCAGTTCTTCGTGCCCTACCGCGGACGAGAGGCCCGGCCGGTCCGTTCAGGGTCGGTGCTCGATGACCTGCACACGAGAGACGGCGCATGAGCACGCGGTCCGGTACCGACACCCGTCCCACCGAACGAATCAGACCGATGAGCGCGGTCGGCGAACCGGCCGCGGTGCGCTGGAAGCGTCGGGCCATCTCGATCCCCGCCATGCTCGGGGCCACCGTGCTGGGGGTCGTCGCCTCCCCGCTCGCCCTCGCCGTGCTGACGCTGGCCGACGTGATGCGAGGCCGGCGGCGGCTCCCCCGGGCACGGCTGTACCTGGTCGCGCTCCAGTACGTCCTCAACGACAGCGTCGAGATCGTCCTGGCACCTGTCCTGTGGGCGGTCGCCGGGTTCGGCACCCGCCTCGGTTCACCGGCGTCCCAGCGGCGCCACGCCCGACTCCAGCGCTGGTCGATCGAGGTGATGGCCCGGCGAGCCGAGCACCTGCTGGGTCTGCGCATCGAGGTGGAAGGCACCGCTGCGCTCCTCCCGGCACCGGCGATCGTGCTGGTGCGCCACATCAGCCTGGCGGACAGCTCGCTGCCCGGGCTCCTCTACGACCGCTCGCTCGCGGTCGACGTCCGCGGGGTGATCATGGCGGAGCTCCTGTCCGACCCCGGCTTCGACCTCCTCTACGGGCGGCTCGGTTCGGTCTTCGTGGACCGTGACAGCGGGGAGGAGGCCAAGGCCGCCATCCGGCAGCTCGCCGAGGGCCTGGACAGCCGTTCGGTGGGTGTGATCTTCCCGGAGGGGCGGCTGTTCCGTGCGGAGCTCAGGGATCACCTGCTGGGTCGGCTGCGCGAGAAGGACCCGGAACGGGCCGAGCGGCTGCAGGCGCTACGCCACGTGCTGCCGCCTCGACCGGGAGGGACGCTGGCCATGTTGGCCGGCGCACCCGACGCAGACGTGGTGGTGGTCGGCCACACCGGGTTCGAGTCGATCCCCTCGGTGGCCGACCTCGCCCGATCGGCGCCGGTGGACCACCGGATCCGGGTGCGCGTCCGCCGGGTGCCGCGCTCGGAGGTCCCCGGCGACCCCCAGGCCCAGCTGGCGTGGCTGGACCGCGAGTGGCTCCGCCTCGACGAGTGGATCGACGGCGAGCTCCACCGGGACGGGGACCGCGTCCCGAGCCGGGAATGCACCAGGACACCCGCCGGGTTCCGGGCGCCATGAAGATCTCACGCGCGCCCCTGACCGCCCTGCTCGCCGCGGTGGCCCTCGTGGCCGTCGCCTGCGGCGGCACCGCCGACCCGACCGCCGACGACGCCGGTGCGGCCGAGAGCTCGGGCGACGCGACACCTGCGGACGTGCTGTCCTTCGACACCCAGCTGGTCGCTGGTGGCGACTTCCGCGGCACCTCCGTGGAAGGCAGCGACACGGTGTTCTGGTTCTGGGCTCCCTGGTGCACCATCTGCCGGGCCGAGGCCCCCGACGTCATGGCTGCGGCCGAGGCCTTCGACGGCCAGGTGCAGGTCGTCGGTGTGGCCGGCCGGGGTGAGCTGGAGGAGATGCAGGGCTTCGTGGCTGACACCGGCACCGGTGGGCTCGACCACGTGGTGGACCACGACGGCAGCATCTGGTCCAGCTTCGGGGTCTCGGCTCAACCGGCCTTCGCCTTCGTCGACGACGACGGGACCGTCGAGGTCTTCGTCGGTTCGCTCGGGGAGACGGGGTTGACCGAACGCATGCAGGCGCTCGCCGAGGCCTGAGCCGTGCCGTCGGGTCCCTTCGCCCTGGCCCTGGCCGCCGGGATGGCGGCGACGGTCAACCCCTGTGGGTTCGCGCTCCTTCCGGCGTACCTCGCCCTCTTCGTGGGCGACGAGGACCGCAGGGGCGAGGCAGGGGTCGGCCGGGCCCTGGCGGTGAGCGCCACCCTCACCGCAGGGTTCGTCGCCGTGTTCGGCCTGTTCGGTCTGGCCATCTCACCGCTGGCGCTCTCCATCGAGCGCTACCTCCCGTGGGCGACCATCGTGATCGGCGTCGTGCTCGTGGTGATGGGCGGGGTGCTGGTGGCCGGCAAGGAGATCAGCCTGCGGTTGCCGAAGCTCGGCAAGGGCGGACGCGACGGCGGCCTGGGCTCCATGCTCCTCTTCGGGGTCTCCTACGCCGTCGCCTCGCTCGCCTGCACGATCGGGCCGTTCCTGGCCATCACCTCCACGACCTTGCGCAGCGAGAGCCTCGTGTCCGCCGTGGCGGTGTTCGTCGTCTACGCGCTGGGCATGGGGCTGGTCGTCACCGCCCTCACCGTGGCGGTCGCCTTGGCCAAGGTCGGCCTGGTCGGTCGGCTCCGCCGGGCGATGCCCTACGTGTCGCGAGCCTCCGGGGTGCTGCTGCTCGTCGCCGGTGCCTACGTGGCGTGGTACGGCTGGTTCGAGGTCCGCACCCTCAACGGAGGCGACGGACAGGACCCGATCGTGGAGGGTGCCCTGCGGGTCCAGACGTGGCTGCAGAACGACATCGTGCCCGATTCGCCCGGCACGGCCGTGCTGTGGCTGGCGGTGCTCGTGACCGCCGTCGCGGTCACGGGGACGCTGCGGGCTCTGCGCGTCCGACGCCGCCGACTGCCGGTGGCACCCCTCCGCGCCTCGGCGCCCAGCGAGTCGAAGGTCTCCTCGGCGAAGTCGTGAGCCGGGCGCGTCGCTCAGTTCTGTCATCGCCTGTGCCGATGGGAGGCGGTGATCGCCTCCCTCGCATGGGCGGTGTTCGTGTTGGCGCCCGGCACGGCACTCGCGCTGCTGATCCGACCGATGCTGCGGCACCGGCCGGTGCTGCTGGTGGCGGTCGCGCCCGCGCTCGGCTTCGTGCCGGCCATCGTCGGCGCCGAGGTGCTGGGGTGGGCGGGTCTCGGACCGTGGCCGGGGATGGCGATCCTCGACCTCGTCCTCGTCGTGGCCGCCGCCGCCCGGGTGGTGACGGCCCGGGGCGCGCTGCGCATCGGTCCGCGGACCGCCGATGGCACGCTTGAATCAGCCACCCCGACCGAACCCCACGGCGAGGTCCCTGACCGGCGAACCGATCCGCGCATCGCCCACGGGCTGCTCGCGCTCGGGATCGCGGTCGGCGGTGCGCTGTGGATCGGGGGGATCCGCCCGTCCACACCGCCGAACGCCGACAGCCAGAACCACGGCTACTTCGTGGCACAGATCGTGCAGCACAACACCATCGACCCGGCGGTCGTGCTCACCGAGAGCCCCGTGAACCCCACATCGATGGCGCGGTTCTACCCGCTGGCCATCCACGTCACGGTTGCGGAAGCCCACCGCCTCACCGACGCGCCGATCGCCGACCTGCTCACCGCCTGGACCGCCCTGACCGCCGTGCTGTGCCTGCCCTGCGGGCTCTTCGTGCTGGTGCGACGGCTCGTGCCCGACGAGCCGGTCGTCGCCGGCCTGGCAGCGCTCGTCGGCGCCACCGTCGCCGTGTTCCCCTACCAGCCGATGGTGTGGGGCGGCCTCGCGCTGGTCATGGGGTTGTCCATGGTCCCCGGTGTGCTGACCCTGTGCCTGGATGCGGTGGACACCGAGGGCCGGGCCGTCGCCGAGATTGCGGTGGCGGCCCTTGCGGTAGCCGGGGTGACCCTGGCCCACACCTCGCAGCTCGTCCTCATCGCCCTGGTGCTGGCCGCGTTCTTCGTCCCCGACCTGGTCGCCGCCCGGCGACGGGGTGAGTGGACCGCTCGACTCGGGCGGTGGCTGCTCCTCGGTGGCGCGACCGCGGCCCTGTTGGCCCCGTGGGCGGTGGCGGTGGCGACCGGGACCGCAGAGCGAGCCGACCAGTTGAGCAACGACCACCGTCCGCTGCTGGACGCGATGGCTGACCTCGTGACCCTCGATCTCGGCAACGGCGTCGCTCAACCGGTGATGGGTGCGCTGCTGGTGATCGGTGCGGTGATCGTGCTGCGCCGGCCGTCCCTGGCCGGGGCGCGACCCCTCGTGGCCGCGATCGCCGTGCTGGCGGTGCTGTTCGTGGCCAGCCTGGTTCCGGGCGCGCCGTGGGACCAGCTGCGACTGGCCACCTTCCCCTGGTATCGGAGCGCCTGGCGGGTCATGTACAACGTCGCCGTCTTCGCCCCGGTCTTCGCCGCCGTCGCGCTGGAGTGGTCTCGCCGGGCGCTGCGCGACCGCCTGTCGCTCCCGCCTGCGGCGGCCACCGCAGCGGTCGCCGTCGTGGCGCTGGTCCTCACCGTCCCCGCCGCGCACCGGACGTTGCGCTTCGCCTTCGACACCGAGACGCTGCTCGGCCCTGCGGAGGTCGCGCTGATCGAGGACTTCGCGCGACGGATGGACGCAGAGGTCGGCCTGGGAACCCCCACCGCAGCCAACGCCGGCGACGCCGCGGTGACCCCGCTCAGCACCGGGCCGACAGTGCTCAACCAGCGACACGACGGCACGACGTGGATGTACGCCATCGCCGGGCTGCCCGCGTTCTCCGGCCTCCGGGGCTACGAGACGGCCCCCGACCACGCCGACCGTCGCTACGTGGTGGAGCACCTCGCCGATGTCCGACACGACACGAGGGAGCAGGAGCTCCTGCGTCGCTTCGATGCCCGCTACGTGATGGTGAACGACGACACCTACCTCGACTTCGAACCCGACATCACCTCCGCGGAGCTGCGCGAGGCGGGCTTCGCGGTGCTCGACCATCGGGGCACCCTGTGGATCTTCGAGATCCCCCCGGGCAGCTGAGCGTCGCCGCCCGACCGGGCGCGAAAGCCGGTCGACAACCCGTCGTTCCTGGGTCACCATCGACGACCCCATGGCCACGACCACCACAGCTCCCCGCGCCCCGATGGGCGCCGTCTTCGACCCGGATGACGTCATCTCGCGGTTGGGCCTTGCGCGCTTCGCCGACGGCTCGGAACCGGTGGCACGAGAGCTCGTGCTGTCCGAGGTGGACCAGCTCGATTCGCTGGTGCCGATGGGCTCGGTCACCCACCGCTTCGCCGGGCCCGCCCTGCAGGCCGTGCTCGCCCAGGGAGAAGGTTGGCGGGTCACGCTGCGACGCTTCGGCAGCGGCCACACCAACGTGGTCATCACCGCCACCGACGAGGAGCGGATGGACAAGGTCGAGGCGGCCGTGCGGGCTGCCGCCCCGCAGCCCGCCGAGGCCGAGCACCTGCTGCGGATGCAGCTCTGGTTCATGGCCGGCCGCCCGACCTACCGGGATCGTCGGGTCGAGGCGCCGGCGTGGAAGGACATCCGATCCAACTACGCCCACCGCGTCCGCGAGACCCTCGATCGCCTGATGACCCACCGGGCGACCGAGGAGGACGGCCGGCTCCTGTTGTGGTTCGGCCCGCCGGGCACCGGCAAGACCACCGCCACCCGCGCGTTGCTGCGCCAGTGGGCGCCCTGGTGCCAGCCGGTGCTGATCACCGACCCCGAACGTCTCTTCGGCGAGTCCGGCTACCTGATGGAGGTCCTGACCTGGGAAGGCGATCCCGGCGACCACGACGCGGAGGAGCCCGAGCCGTGGCGCCTGCTGATCATCGAGGACGCCGACGAGCTGCTGCGCAAGGACGCCTCGACCCAGGGCGGCCAGGCGATGGCGCGCCTGTTGAACCTCACCGACGGGTTCATCGGCCAAGGTCTTCGCGTGATGCTGCTGGTGAGCACCAACGAGGAGCTCCCGCGGATCCACCCGGCGGTGGCCCGCCCCGGGCGCTGCCTCGTCCAGCTCCGATTCGATCGGTTGGATCGCCGGGAAGCCGCCGCGTGGCTTGATGCCGAGCCGCCGCCGGGGAGCTCCTTCTCGTTGGCCGAGCTGTTCCGCATCCGCGCCGGCGAGGAGATGGAACCTTCCCCGGAGGCCTTCGCCCCCGGCCAGTACCTGTGAGATGCCCGGTGTGCGAGCATCTGTCGTCGTAGCCCGGGTGGCGAAACAGGCAGACGCAGAGGGCTTAAACCCCTTGGGAGCTCACGCTCCGTGAGAGTTCGAATCTCTCCCCGGGCACGACGACACCAGACCGAACTGGACGACACGACGCGCAGGGGGCTTTTCACGGATCGTGGTCGCCTTGTCCGTCTGGTGCTGTCGAGTCCAGGTAGTCGCGTAAACCCATCTGCCGACTTCTCGTCCCGTTCGCCAGGACTGCGAGGCGAGTCACCGTGAGTGGCCTGGTCTCGGCGGGTAGTCGCGCTGGTAGTCGCGGTTCTCGTCGTCATCGGCGGCACCCTTCTGGGTGGGGCCCCCGGCCGAACACACAACGGGAGTGACGTGACCCAGCTCGGTGCTGGCAGGATCAACCGGTGGGTTCGCTGGAGCAGGTCGTGGCCAGTTCGACGCCGGGGGTCGTGGAGCTGGACATCTGCGACACGACGGACCCCGCCGGCATCGCGGGCGTGTTGTCGTGGCTGGTCGAATTGGCGGTCGGTGCCGGTGTGGGTGACGGGTTGTGGTACCAGTCGTCGGCTGCGGCGGTCGCTGGTGTTCGACTGGTCGATGGTCGGTCTGTGGTGGTGCATGCGTACAAGCCCGGCACCTCCGCGGAGTTCGTCGAGGGGGTCGTCCGGGTGCAGCGCCACTTGGTCGACGTACGCTTCCCGAGCGCGCGCCCGCTGAGCGGTCCGGTGTCGGCTGGCGGGGTGCTGGGTCGGGTCGAGTCGTTGCGTCCGGATCCCGGTCAGCGACGGTTCGAGGCGCAAGATATGTCGGCCTCGGCGCAGGGCCTCGCTCGTCTGGTCGCATTGGCTGCGGCGGTCGACCCGGCGGGGCTGGACACGCATCCGATGTCGCTGCCGGACAGCGAGCTGTACCCGGAGCCGCACTCGGCGGTGTTCGACTTCGCAGCGACGTCAGCAGGTGCGGAGTGGATCGACGCCGTTGCGCGAGCGGCTCGTGCGGAGATGGTGAGCGACTCGTCGGTGATCGCGCATGGGGACTGGTCGGCGCGCAATGTGCGCCTCGACCGACGCGGCCTGTGTGGGGTGTACGACTGGGAGAGCCTGCAGCTCGTGGCGGAGGCCGCTGCGGTGGGTATCGCGGCGGCCACCTGGTGTTCGCTCGGCGGCCCCTCCGAGCCGTTGGCGCCGAGCGCGTCAGAGATCCGAGCGTATGTCGATGCCTACGAGTCGCATCAGGGTGGCCGGTTCGAGCTGTCGCAGCGTCGGGGTGCTTGGGCGGCTGCTGTGTTCGCTCTTGCCCACACCGCGCGCTGCGAGCACGCGCTGGAGCCGGGCACAAGGACGGGGCGTGCATCGGGACGGCTGGCCGCAGGCGATCTCTGGTCGCTTGTGGGCGGCGGCGCCTGAGTGGCCGTGGCAGGGTGTGGCTGTGGGGGATGACGTCGAGGTTCTCGCCGGGGGTGTGGCAAACGCCGGCGCGGTCGTGCGGGTGGGCTCGGTGGTGTTGCGTCCGTCGAACCCGCACTCCGACACGATCCTGTCGTTCCTCGCCGAGCTGTGCGCAGGCGGGTTCGACGGGGCTCCGGAGCCGGTCGGCGTGGATCCGGACGGTCGTGAGCGGCTGCGGTTCATCCCGGGTGACGTGGCGATCCCGCCGTTCCCGGACTGGGCCCAGCACGACGACGCGCTGGCATCGGTCGCACAGCTGTTGCGCCGGTTCCACGACGCAACCGCCGAGCACCCTGTCGCCGCCAGTTCGTGGAGCGACGAGATGGCCGACCCGGCGGGCGGTCCGGTGATCTGCCACAACGACGTGTGCTTGGAGAACGTCGTGTTCCGTGACGGGGTGGCGGTGGCGCTGTTGGACTTCGACTTCGCTGCGCCGGGCCGGCGCAGTTGGGACGTGGCTGCCTTCGCCCGCATGTGCGTGCCGGTAGATGACGACCTGAGCGCCGCGAACCTCGGGTGGCGCGAATCGGATCGCCCGCACCGGCTGAGGGTGGTCTGCGATGCCTACGGGCTGGACCAGGCCGGACGCGCAGAGGTGGTGGACATCCTCGACCACTCGATCGCTCGCGGCGGTGAGTTCGTCCGCCGTCGCGCTGAGGCTGGAGAGCCGGGGTTCGTGCAGATGTGGGCCGAGATCGGTGGGATGGAGCGCTTCGATCGTCGCCGACGTTGGTGGGCATCCGCGAGGTCGAGCTTCGTTGCTGCGCTGGGCTGAGCGTCGATGTCGTCGTACCGGCCACGGATGAGCCCAGAGCGGGCGGAGCAGCTGCGCCGCTGGCACGAGGATGTGTCCGCCGAGCTGCGCGAGCGTGGTGACGGCGATGTCGAGTACCTCGGCCTGCGCCTGTACGTGCCGGCGACCGTGTTCCCGCCGGCGCCGATGTCGAAGCTGCTGGGACGGGCAGTGCTGAGTGAGGCAACGGACTCGGATCGGGTGCTGGACATGGGCACGGGCTGCGGGGTGAACGCGATCCTCGCCGCGGGCACGGCCCGTGAGGTCGTGGCGGTGGACCTCAACCCCGATGCGGTGGCAGCGGCGAGGCAGAACTGCCGCCGCCCTGGCGTCGATGACCGGGTGCAGTGCCGGGTGGGGGATCTGTTCGGGCCGACCGACGGTTCGTTCGACCTGATCGTTTTCGATCCGCCGTTCCGATGGTTCGCACCCGGGTCACTGCTCGAGATGGCGTTCGCGGACGAGGACTACTCGACCCTGACGACGTTCTTCGAACACGTCGGCGATCACCCGAGCCCCCGAGGGCGAGTGCTGTTGTTCTTCGGCACGACCGGCGACCTCGAGTACCTCGACGAGCTCGTCGCCGGCGCCGCGCTCCGCTCCGAGGTCATTGCGACGAGAGCGCTGGGGCACGACGACGGTGTGGAGGAGTGCTTCGTGTTCCGGCTCACCCCGGATACCGGATGACGACCAGGAGCCACGCGCGGGTGCTCGACGGCGCTCAGGTCCAAGCGCGGGTGAGCCGGTCGAGGGTGGTTCGCGCCATCTCCGCCATCGTCGGGTTCGTGTCTCGGTAGTACCAGTACGCGCCGATGGCCTGCTCGAACGCCCACGCAGCGCCCCGCGCCCACTGCAGGTCGCTGCAATCGAGGCTGCGGCGCAGCGTCGCTCGTGCGGGCCCGGCGAAGAGGTGCCAGGCAGCGACGAGATCGAGCGCAGGATCGGCGGGCTGGAAGCCTCCGGTGTCGAGCAGGCCTGCCAGGTGCCCGTCGGTGACGACCACGTTGGAAGGAGTGAGATCGCTGTGGCACATCAGGTCCGGGTCATCTCGCGGAAGGGTCCGGAACCGCGACCACAAGGTGTGCATTGCGTCGACGTCGAGCAACCCCTCGCTGCGGGCGATGCTGTCGACCACCCACTCGTCGTGATCACCGAGTCGACCGCCGCGCCCGGCGCCCTCGAACCGTCGACTGCGAGTGTCGCAGGCTCGGAGGCGGTCGATGACGACGGCGAGCTCGACAGCGAGCGTCGTCGAGTGCTCGTCGCCGCTTGGCGTCGCAGGAGTCCCGGCAACCCAGCTCTGGACGGTCCAGGGCAACGGATAGCCGTGCCCGGGGTGTCCGACGTGCAGCGGTGTCGGTGCCGGCATCTGGCATGCCCGCATGAGCTCGGCGGACGCCTCGAACTCGCTGCGTAGGCGTGACAACAGCTGGTCGGGGTCACCGTTGCGCAGCGGGAACCTGGCCGTGGCGGTGTCACCGATCCGGAAGATGGCGTTGACCGTGCCACCGCTGTCGACCGGAACGATCGCCTGACCGGCGAGCGAGGGAACCTGGTCGATGATGAGCGCGCCAACCTGGTGCGGGCTGACGGCGATCTGGTCGACATGCACCAGCCCATTGTCAGCTCTGCACGACGTCGCTGGCGCTCGAATTCCACTCCGGCAGCGAATGAGGGGTGCTGAGGCCGTGGGGCGTGTTCTGCGACCATGGGTGCATGCAGCGGGTGTCAATCGTCGGAAACGCCAGGTCGGGGAAATCCCGACTCGCTCGACGGATCGCCGAACGGCTGAACCTCGCCTACGTGGAGCTCGACGCCATCCACCATCTGGCGAACGCTGCGTCGATCACGGAACCGCTCGCGAGATCCTGGCCGTCGTACCCGGTATCACCCAGCTGCTTGGCGTTCGACGGCAGGAGATATAGCATCGACGCTATGTCGTGGGGTAAGGTGGAGCTCGAACCCGAGGTTCGGGACTGGTACTTGGCCCTCGATGAGGAGGATCAGGCAAGGGTCGGGTTCCACGTCGACCGACTCGCGGAGATGGGGCCGCTGCTCGATGAGCCGTTCACGAAGCAGCTGGACGGCAAGCTTCGAGAGTTGCAGTTCTACCTCGGGGGACGGCCGACGAGGATCACCTATTGGATCGCTTCGAACCGCAGGATCATCCTGCTCACCGTGTTCGTGAAGACCCGTCAGCGGGAACGCCGCGAGGTCGATCGAGCCCGTCGGGCCTACCAACAGTGCGTCGCTGAGCGACACACGCTCGAGGAGAGCTGATGGCAACCAAGGTCAACACCACGTCCTGGAGCGAGCTCCGGTCTCAGCGTCCCAGCCCTGCGGCGAGCGGTGCTGCGGCGGATGAAGCTCGGATCACTTCGTTCCGAGAGCTCGTCCACCGACTCCGCAGTGACGCCGGGCTGACCCAGGCAGAGTTGGCCGAGCGGATGGGCACCACCCAGTCGGCCATCGCCCGGATGGAAGGCGGCGGTACCCGCCCGACGCTCGAGACGCTGGAGAAGCTCGCAGCCGCTGTGGGAGCGGATCTCGTCGTCGGAGTAGGGGAGAACCTGTCGGAGCACCGGACGATCGCGAAGCTCGAGCGCGAAGGCCACGCCGTGGTCCGCCGCGCCGGTTGACGCCAGTCCTCGCCGGGTTCGATGCCGGCCGTGAGTAGTCGCGGAAGTAGTCGCGAACTACTCGGAATCTCTCGCACTCCAACGCACGAGCCGTCACGAACGCCGCCCTCGACGCCAGGAACGGCCTGCAGGCCAGCACCGGCTCGGCCTGTCCGGCACCAGCTGTCACGGTGGACCGAAGGCTCAAACTCCTTTGGGAGCTCACGCTCCGTGAGAGTTCGAATCTCTCCCCGGGCACGACGACACCAGATGGGACTGCACGGCACGAACGTCAGAGGAGTCTCTCGCGGACCGTGGCGGTCGGCCGGGGCAGCCAAGCGGTCTCGACGCCAGGCGGCAGCCCGATTGGAGCGCCGTGACGTGTCGTCGCCTCGGCTGGCGCGCATAGCCCGCACCGGTCGCCCTTGGGGCGGCGGGGGTCGATCGGATCTGAAATCTGCTTCATGCCCGACCTCCGACTCTGACGTGTATCAGCGCAGAGATCGGGCCGACGCCGAGATTCTCGGATCTTCGTCCGGGAGGGTGCCAGTCGTCGGGCCGAAAGCCCTCTGCGTCTCCTTCTTGGCGAGCCCGCGTTCCGGGTTGTCGCCACTGTGGGTGGCTCGATGTCGGCGAAGTAGTCGCGCCGTTGGTCGCGATTCTGCGACGCCGCTGAGGAGGTGACGCCGAAGTGCGCGGCGGTCCTCGGCTGGGGAGGCGCGGGTCAGGGCAGGACGACGAGCTTGCCGGTGGCGCGCCCGGCTTCCATGTCGGTGTGCGCGGTGGCGATGTCGTCGAGTCGGTAGGTCCGGTGGATCGGCACGGTAGCGTCGCCGGCTGCGACGGCGTCCAGGAAGTCCTGCAGGACGGTTGGCGGGAGGTCGGTGGCGTCGCCGCCGTAGGCGGTGAGGCGGACGCCGCGGGGGAGGTAGTCGATGGGGTAGAAGTCGCGCACGGTCCACTGGTTGGAGAGCATGCCGGTGAAGCACACGACCCCGTGGACTCTGGTCGCTCGCAACGTGTCGGGCAGGGTCGGGGTGCCGACGAGCTCGAGGGCGGTGTCGACGCCGTCGGGGTACAGCTGGCGGGCTTGGTCGGCGACGTCGCCGTCGTCGATGAGGACGTGGTCGACACCGATGTCGTGCAGGGCGTCGGCCCGCTCCGCGTTGCGGGTGGTGGACAGCACGGTCATTCCGAGTCGTTTCGCGAGCACTGCGGTGGCCATCCCGATCGACGACGTGCCGCCACGGATGAGGAGGGACTGGCCCGGCCTGGCGTCGAGCCCGATCGTGAGGGAGCCGTGCGAGGTCTGGAGCATCTCCGGTACTGCGCCGAGCGTCGCCCAGTCGAGGCTGCTGGTGAACGGCACGACCTGGCGGATGGGGACGCAGGTGTACTCGGCGTAGCCGCCGTCGTAGGTGCGGCCCATGCCGCCCATCAAGGCTGCGACCTGTTGACCGGCGTCGTACTCGCCACCGGGGCACGAGGCGATCGTGCCGGTGGCCTCGATGCCGAGGACCCGCGGGAAGGTGACACCGTCGGCGAGCCCGAGGCGTGTGTGCAGCTCGGAGCGGTTCAGGCCGAACGCCTCGACCTTGATCAGCACCTCGCCCGCCCGAGGAGTCGGAACGGGGACCTCCGTGACCCGGAGTGCATCGGGCGGGCCGGGTGCGGCGAGCACGGCGGCTCTCATCGTCGGAGGGGTCGAGGTCATCGTCGGTTCCCTTCGTCGATGGAGGCGCGCAGTGTGCCCACAGTCGTCGCGAACCGTCGTAGCTGGCCCGCCGACAGCGCGCCGGCTAACCGGATGGCGAGCTCGTCGGTGAAGGTCCGATGCGCTGCGCGGAGCAGGCGTCGTCCGGGGGTGGTCAGCTCGATCATCGATGAGCGGCCGTCGTCGGGATGAGGGGACCGCGTGCACCAACCCGCGTGTTCGATCCGGTCGACGAGCTTGCTGGTCCCGCCGATGGTGATCGACAGGGCCTGGGCGATGTCGATCACCCGACAGCCTGTGGTGGCGTCGATCACTCCCATCACCTCGAACCACGACAGCTGCAGATCGTGGTCGCTGCGTAGCCTGGTCTCGACGAGGTTCCACAGCTCGGTTTCGAGGCGCACCAGGTCGCTGAACAACCCGGCCAGGTCCGTCTCGTTGTCAACGACTGGTATTCGTTCCATGGAATGCATGCTAGGGGGTCCGGGTTACATTCTGTGGAATGCAACCCGACTCGATGAAACGGACCACCATGACAGACCATGCCGATCAGATCCACTCCGCCTGTGGAGTCCGAATCGTGGCGCCCGACTCGGCACCGGTCATCGATCGCCTCACAGCTCGGGGCGTCATCGGGTGAACGTGAGGTGGGTGACACCGCTGGGCGTGGTGACGGCCTCGACGCCGTACTGCTGCTCCAGACCCTCCAGGCCGTCCCACAGGCGGACGCCTCGACCGAGCACGATCGGTACCTGCACGACGTGAAGGTCGTCGACGAGACCGGCGGCGAGGAAGGACCGCATCGTGGTCAGACCTCCACCGATGCGGACGTCCATGCCGCCGGCAGCATCACGAGCCACCTCGAGCGCGTCTGCCGGGGCAGCGTCGAGGAAGTGGAACGTCGTGCCCCCTTCCATCTCCAGCGACGGGCGCGGGTGGTGGGTGAGGACGAAGGTCGGGGTGCGGAACGGTGGGTTGTCGCCCCACCAACCACGCCACTGCGGATCTTCGTGCCAGCCCGGAGGGCCGAACTTGCCGGCTCCCATGATCTCCGCACCGATGTCGGATCCGTGCTGGACAGCCATCGCATGATCGAGTCCCCGGTCGTCACCGTCCACACGGCGTCTGGTCCCAGCGGACCAGATCCCAAGTCCACGACGCCACGACGCTGCCGATCGCCGTCACGGCGGTCGCCACCACGAGGCCATGCCGCCGCGGGACGAGGTCGAGCCACGTCAGTCGACGAAACCTGGCGGATAGGCGGGCACCGCGCCCCACGCCAGCACGAGCAGCGAGGCGATTCCCACACCCAGCCCCGCGATCGCACGTCGAGGCGCAACCCGCCGAGAGGTCGGCACCGAGGCCCACACCGCCCACACGACGAACGCGACGACTGCGCAGACCAAGGAGAACTGGAGTGCGAAGGCCAGCTCTCCCACGTCGGGCGCGAACGTCATCCGGTCTTCCACGAGCCCTGGTGGCACGGCACGGCCCAGCACGTTCCCGAGAGCTCCCAGTCCCACCACGATCAGGGCCAGGCTGAGCCCGCTCCACTCCACCCGTACCAACCAGACGGCGACCGCGAACGTGGCGAGCCACGCAAGTCCCACGGCGAACAACGGCAGCCCCATCCCCATCATCTCGAAGCCCAGGCCTGCGGCGTGCACCTGCCACGAGACCAGCGCCAGCGCACCCAGAGCGATCACCGTGACGACGATCAGCAGCCGATCGAGGTACTTCGCGGCGACCGCGAGTCCGTGCGACGACAGCCGAGGCACCCACAAGACGGCGGTTGGTGCCGCCCACATCGCTCCCTGCTCCTCGCCGTCCACGCCAGCCACGGTGACAGGACGACGGCACCGATTCAAGCTGGTGGACCACCGAGGTTGCGCGACGTTCGAGAGCTCAGCCGACGCGCCTCGGCTCGGGTCGAACGTCCTGCTGGGGGGCAGGCCTCATTCCTGCACGATGTCGAAGCGGACTGGGAATCGGTCCGACTCGGTGGTCCGGGCGCCGCGAACGTGGGCTGAGTAGCGATGAGCCGAAGGTGAGTAGCCCTCTACTCACGACAGCAGGGTTCTGCCTCGCGAGGATCGCCGAGTCGACCTCGCCCGAGGCCGCCTTCGGTCCGTGACCGCGCACCTGCGGCGGGTGAGCGATGACCTGGTCCACCACATCATGGAGGCAACTGATGACACACACCGAGAGGGGCACGCCACTGCTCCGACTCCTCGGCGACGCCGCCCGTCGACCACGCGACCGACGGAGGCACGTCCACCGACACCGCTGGCTGCCGCTCGTGGCGACGATCGCAGCCATCGCCGGAGCGTGCTCGCCGCCGCCACCGCCCGGCGGCGGCGGGGGAACCCCGGACTTCCCACCTGGCTGCTACGGGGGCATCCAGGACATCGGCTACGCGGGGCCCATCGACACACAGGACAACGCAACCGTGCACGACTCGACCGACGGCACCTGCAGCGGGGCGGTCCTGGGCCATCTGACCGTCGTCCACGGAACCGACCTGTCCGCTGCGGCCGCCGAGTGCCAGACCATCTACTCTGACCCGGCGGCCACGGCGTACGAGCTCGCCACGATGGGCTTCACGGTTCCCCCGGACTTCTGGTTCTGCAGCTCGACTCCCGTCACTCCCATCACCGTGGAAGCGGGGCTCGACTTCTCCTGTTCGATCATGTCGAACGAGACGGTGTCCTGCTGGGGGGCCAACGACTCCGGCCAGCTGGGCAACGGCACGACCACCGACTCTCCCAACCCCGTCACCGTTGCCGGCTTGAGCGATGTCAGCTCGCTGGCGCTGGGTTCCTCCCACGCGTGCGCCGAGACCGGTGGGGAGCTCTGGTGCTGGGGGTCCAACACCGACGGGCAGTTGGGCGACGGCACCACCGTGCACCGCACGACACCGGTGCAGATCCCCGTGCCCCAAGGGGCACCCAGGACTGCATGGACCACCGTAGACGCCGGTTTCGGCAACACCTGTGCGTGGACCAGTGGAAGCGTGCCCTCCGCGGAGTACCCCGAGCTCTACTGCTGGGGTCGCAACACCAACGGCGCTCTGGGGTCTCCCCACGAGGCCCGTCCATCGCCGACGCTCGTGCACACCGGCCAGCACTTCGAGTCGTCCCTTCACGTGGGGATCGGTATCGCCTCGATCTGCGTCATCGAGATGACGCACCTCCCCGTGCAAGGGAGCAGCCCTCCCAGCGTCCAGTACTGCGGAGGAGACAACATGGTGGGTCAGTTCGGCAACAGCTTCCCGACCGGGTGCTGCTACAAGCCGTTCCAGCTCGTGCAGACGCTCATCGACCCCGGCTGGCCTGACTACCGGGACCTGGACGGTGGAGGCAGCCACTTCTGCATGGAGAACCTGACCGATGACCAGATCGGCTGTTGGGGCGGCGCGTCGTCCGGCGAGCTGGGGAACGGGTCGTTCACAGGCTCCCCCACGATGGTCACCGTCGCCGGCACGTGGAGATCGCTCAGCTCCGGCTGGACCTCCTCGTGTGCGCACGAGACCTCAGCGGAGGTCTACGCCTGTTGGGGCCGAAACCAGTACGGACAGCTGGGCGATGGCACAACGGTGAACCGGGCGTCACCGGTCGTGGTGCCCCTGCCCGTCGCCGACTCGCCCCACTTCAGCCAAGCGAACATCGCCGCCGGAGAGACCCACTCCTGCGCGCTGACACCTGCCGGCAACGGGAGAGCCGACGTGTACTGCTGGGGCTCCAACGGCTTGAACTCCATCCACGGCGTGCTCGGCACCACCGGCATCACCCAGTCCTCCACCCCCTTGAGGATCCCGTTCGACTGACTCGACACACCAGCGACCGTGGGGGGCCACCTCGAGGCCTCCCACGGTCGCCGCGAGAGACCTCCCATCTCCGCTTCCGGTCGGTCCGCACCGCGCGACACCTGAGTCCACCATCCTGAACCGGTCGCGGGTGAGCGACGGCCGAGCCCCCGCCTGCCTCGCTGACCGCACAGCACCTCTGGGCGTGCGGGTCAGCGGTCGGGATGCGGGACGTCGACCACGGTGAGGCCGTCGATCCCGGAGAAGTCGCCCGGGTTGCAGGTGTGAAGGGGCAGGTCGTTCGCGACGCACACCGCAGCGATCATGGCGTCGTAGGCACGAGCGGACGACTTCCTGCCCGCCCGTCGCAACGACGCCGCCACCTGAGCGAAGCTCCGCGCTGCGGCCGCGTCGAAGGGCAGCGGATCGAAGTCGGCCTCGGCTTGCTGAACGTGTGCCTGGCGTGCGGCGCGTTCCTCGTCGGTCGCCGCCACGAGCGGGCCCACGGAGAGCTCGGCGAGCGTGATCGCGGTGATCAGCGGCTCCGTCGGCAACGACTCGGCATCTTCGATCCGACCCAGCAGGATCAAGGTGCTGCTGTCGAGAACACCACGACCCATCTCAGAGCGCCGAGTCGAGGACGTTATCGAGGTCGCGCCGCAGCGCGGCAGGGTCGACGTCTGGGAGCTTGGCCCAACGCCGGCGCAGCTCGTCGAGAGGAACCGGCGACCGTGGCAGGGCGACGAGCTGGGCGACCGGCTTGCCGGAGCGAGTGATCGTCAGACGTTCGCCGCGCTGGGCTCGCTCCACGACCTCCCCTCCGTGGTTCCGCAGGTCACGGATCGAGACGTTCGCCATGGCTTCAGTGTATCACGCGTGATACGGCGGGGTGACAGGACCCATCGCGTCGACCCCGCTCCCACCGAATCTCCATCGACGGGGAGACACCTACCTGTTGGACCTCGCGGAGCTCGGATCGCGGCAGAGCCGGTCACATGGGCGGCAGAGCCGGTCACATGGGGAGCGGCCCGGGCGGCGGTGGGGTGCGCATGTGGTGGCTCAGGTCGCCGATCAGATCGGGCCTCACGTCGCGTTGCCGGAACCACCAGCGCCCGTCGAGGCGCTCCAGGCGGTCGATGTAGCGACCGACGAAGATCGCCCGAAGCGGGACGTCCGCGAGCGCCTGCCAGATCGTCACGTACGAACGAGCCGCGGCCGTCCCGGCCTCCGCATCGACATCGATGCTGACGTTGCTGATGCAGTGGCGTGTGTTCGGGCGACCGCCGTAGAGCACGATGTTCTCCTCGCACCAGCGCCGCACCGGGTCGGCGCCCGGCGGCTCGCCGGCAGTCGAGAACCAGGTGCCGTGCGCGAACAGCGCAGCGAAGGCATCGAAGTCACCGGCGTCGAAGTGCTCGGGGTACTCGGCCAGCAGGTTGGTGATGGCGAGGTGGTCGCAGCAGTCCATCCACACCTCCGTCGTGGCACGCTCTTCGTTCTTCCCGTTCTTCCCCGTCGAGCTCCCCCGTCGAGTCGGCCTGTCCGGGCACTTGTGCGCCGACGGGCGATCGTAGCTCGGCCGCCCGGACCCTCGGTGGGGCTACAGACCGGCCACCTCCGCACCCAGCGCCCGGAGCCCGGCCACGACCGCACCCATGTCTGCAGTGCGCAGCCCACCCTCGCTCACCACCGGCCGACCGCCGACCCAGACGTGGGTGACATCCGAGCGGCCGGCGGAGTAGACCAACGCCGAGGCGACGTCCTGCACCGGCTGGATGTGGAGCCGATCGAGGTCGACCGCCACCACGTCGGCCGACTTCCCCACCTCCAGCGAACCGAGCGCATCGCCCACCCCCAGCGCTTCGGCACCGTTGCGTGTCGCCATGCGCACGACCGTGGATGCCGGCAGCAGCCGGGCATCGCCCCGATGGCCCTTGTGCACCAACGCCGCCAGGCGCATCGCCATGAACAGGTCGAGGTCGTTGGAGCTGGCCGGGCCGTCAGTCCCCAGCGCCACGCACACCCCGGCATCGAGCAGATCGGGGATCCTGGCGATTCCGGAGGCCAGCTTCAGGTTGGAGGCAGGGCAGTGCGACACCGCCGCACCCGATGCGGCCAGACGGTCGATCTCGGCGTCGGTGAGGTGCACCGCATGGGCCAGCACCGTGCCGGCCCGCAGCAGACCGAGCCGGTCGAGCAGCTCCACCGGGCGCTCCCCGTGGGTGGAGGTCACGAGCTCGACCTCGCCCTCGTTCTCCGCGGCGTGGATGTGCACGAGCGCGTCGTGCTCGGCGGCGAGGTCGCGGACCTCCTCGAGGTGCTCGGGCGACACCGTGTAGGTGGCGTGCGGTCCCAGCACGGGCCGCCAACCCGGCCGGACCGGGTGCTGCTCCAACCAGCGCCGGGCCCAGTCCATGCGTGTGCGGCGGGACAGGCCGTCGGGGCCCGCGCCATCCAGGAAGACAGGCCCGGTGAACAGGCGCATCCCCAGCTCGTCCGCGGCTTCCAGGGCGGCGTCGGGGAAGAAGTACATGTCGAGCGAGGTGGTGATCCCCGCCGCCAGGCTCTCTGCGGCTGCCGCTCGCACGGCCACCCCCACGCGGCGGTCGTCGAGCAGGGCGGCCTCGGCGGGCACCACACGGGCCAGGAACTCCTGCAGGTCGAGATCGTCGGCCACGCCGCGGAACATGGTCATCGCCAGATGGGTGTGGGAGTTGATCAGCCCCGGCATCAGGACGTGGCCGGGCAGCTCGAACGACTCGGCCTCGGTGACGCCACCGAGGCGCAGCGCGTCCCCGACCTCCTGGCGGGTGCCGACCGCCGTGATCGCGTCGCCCTCCCACGCCACGGCGCCGTCGACGATCACACGGTCGTGCACGTCCGCGGTGAGCACCCAACCTGCGTTCACGACGGTGACCCGAGGACCGACGGGGGGCGACATCGCCAGGAATCTACCCCTGCGAGCCGGGATCGGAGGAGGGTCAGGCAGCGGTGCCGGGGCGATGTGGCGCCGCGGCCTGACCCTCGAGCGCGGCCCAGGCGTCGCGTCGGAAGCGGTCGGCCCGCTCGCCGCTGAGGCCGTTGGCGGCGACCACGCCGTCGATGACGTCGGCGCGCACCGCGGCCAGCGGCCGGTCGCCCAGACGCACCGACACCACGGCCGGAGCGGACTGCCGCCGCCGGATCGTGCGATCGACCTCCGGATGCCGGGGCGGTGATCTGAACACCGGCACGACGAGCCGGCCCCGCCGCGACACCCCGGACACCACGCGAACCGCCTCCGCGAACCCCGTAGCCGAGGCGCGCGGCTCGATCGGCACCGCACCGGACCGCGCGACCGGAACGTGAGAGGAAGGAATCGGGGCGGGGGCGACGAGTCGGAGCTCTGCAGCGGCCATGTGGCGAAGCATCGCAGGGCGGTGTGACACGCCACGGCGGGCGACCGTGCATCCGCCTCGCCGACTCAGGGCCGAGCCCGTCGCCGGAACCGATGGCTCCTCTCCCGTCACACGGGGCCGCTCCCGGGAGTGGTCCAGACATGCGCACGAACAGCGAGCACCATCCACTCACGTCACAGCATTGTGACAATTCGTCATCATTTCGTAATCTAGTTCGCATGACCAGAGACCATGTCCATGCATCTGAGGACCTCTCGGACGCCAGCGCCAGTGCTCCACGCCGCTCCCGGGTCGGGCGGTGGACCGTCGTCGCGGCGGCGACCCTGGTCCTGGCGATCCTCTCCGGCGCCTGCACCGCTGCGAGTGCCGGCACCCCGGTCATGGGCACGAGCCAGGTGACCCCTGGGCAGATGGCCGGCTGGTTCCACACCAAGCGCTCCGGCGGTTCTGCCACCACGCCGGTGGAGTGGCTCGCCTACTTCTTCGTGACCGAGGGCGAAGCGGAGGGCGTGGCCGGCGACCTCGCGTTCGTGCAGGCGATGGTGGAGACCGGCTGGCTCCGGTTCTCCGCACGCATGCCGAGGGACTCCAACAACTTCTCCGGCATCGGTGCCGTGGACGGCGGCAGCGGTGCCGCCTGGTTCCCCACCGCGCAGATCGGCGTTCGGGCGCAGATCCAGCACCTCAAGGCCTACGCGGATCCGGCCGCCGACCCCTCCACGCTGGCGAACCCGCTCGCCGATCCACGGTTCCACCTCGTTCGCAGGGGCAGCGCGACCACCTGGGAGCAGTTCGGCAACGGCATCTGGGCCACCGACCCCGGCTACGCCAGCAAGATCAAGCGCCTCCACGCCGACCTGCTGGCCTACGCCGCCGCACATCCCGAGCTGTAGCCGCAGGCGGCACAGGGTCGACGGGCACCCGTCGACCCTGTGCCGCTCGAAGGCAGCCACGGGCTTGCGCAGGAGCGCCGGCTGGCGATACACCCGGGCGATGCCTCCTTCTGTGCGGCCCGCAGCCCACCCCACCCGGGCAGGCATCCACACGTCAGTTCGGGAGCTCCGCATCGGCGTGCTCCTCTGTGACCACATCGACGACCCGGTCCAGGCCGAGGGGCACGCCGATTACCCCGAGCGCTACCGGCGGCTGCTCGACCCGCCGGCAGAGGAGCTCACCACCGAGGAGGTCGGCGACGGCGAAGCCGTCGCGCTGCGACCCGTGATGTTCGACCTGACCACCGGCGGGATGCCCGAGGACCCGCAGCAGTGCGACGGCTGGCTGATCGGCGGCTCCCGACGCGACGCCCACGCGGACGACGGCTTCGTGCCCGCCCTCGTCGGGTTCTCGGCCGCCGCCCACGACGCGGCGGTCCCCCAGGTGGGCATCTGCTTCGGCCACCAGGTCCTGGCCCGGGCACTCGGCGGCGCCGTCGAGCGCGCCGACGGCTGGGGCGCCGGCGTTCACGCCTACGAGGTGGTCGACGCTGCACCGTGGATGACGGGCGAGCTCTCCGAGGTGGCGATCGTCGCCAGCCACCGCGACCAGGTCACCCGCCTGCCCCCCGACGCCGAGCTCCTGCTGCGCGCCCCCTACTGCCCGATCGCCGGGTTCCGCATCGGCGAGACCGTCTTCGGCGTGCAGGGCCACCCCGAGTTCGACACCGCGCTGTCCCGTTGCCTGAGCCTGCGTCGGCGGACCGCGCTCGGAGAGGCCACGGCGAGCGCCGCGCTCGAGTCGTTGCGCCGGGCTCCCGACGACATCCTGGTCAACAGCTGGATCCGAGGCTTCCTCATCGGCATGGGTTGAGCGCCGTCGAGCCCCATCCGGCCAGGCACCCCCACCCATCTCGGAGGGCAGCGGACGGCAGAGGCGACGCAAGCCTCAGGTCCGGCTGCACGCGACGCGTCCGGCTGTGCCTACGATGGCCCGATGCCGAGGGAGCGGAGCTCGACGGAATCCGACGATCGGCCCAAGCGCGCTCGCGCCGAAGGCCGAACCGACGCCGAGGCGGGCACGGCACCCAGTCGTCGCGCCGAGGCCGACACGGCCAAGGAGGCCACGGCCGCCCGGAAGTCCGTCACAGCGGCACCCGTGGAGGAGCTGGCCGAGGTGGCCTCCGGTCCACCGGTCGGCGGGGCGCTCGTCCCCCTTGCGCTGCACGACGAGCCCGCCGAGGAGCGCCCCGAACCCCGTCGCTCCGACGTCGACGAGTGGGGCCGCTCCGAGCACATGCGCGAGATCGCCCGGCGCTTCTACGACCCCATCTACCGACACTGGTTCCGAGCCGAGTGGGAGGGCCTCGAGAAGATCCCCACCGACGGCGGGGCACTGCTGGTCGCCAACCACGCGGGTGCCATCCCCTCCGACGCCCCGGTGATCATGCACGGGATCGAGACCGAGCTGCAGCGACCCGTCTACGGCCTGGCCGACAACTACTTCCGTTCCATGCCCGTGGTGGGCACCCTGTGGTCGCGCTTCGGCGGGCTGCAGGCCCACCCCGACAACGCCTACCGGCTGCTGCACGACCGCAAGCAGCTGGTGCTGGTCTTCCCGGAGGGCTCCAAGGGCCCCGGCAAGCTCTTCAACGAGCGCTACCAGCTCCGACGCTTCGGTCGGGGCGGGTTCGTGGAGATCGCCATGCGTGCGGGGGTGCCGGTGGTGCCGATCGCCGTGGTCGGCGCCGAGGAGTCGATGCCGACGATCACCCAGGTGCCCGGCCTGGCGAAGTTGATCGGCGCACCCTACGTGCCGATCACCGCCAACCTGTTGCTGCTCGGACCGCTGGGGGCCGTGGCCTACTTCCCTGCCAAGTTCCGACTCAAGGTGCTCGACCCCGTCCACTTCGACGTGCCGCCCGACCAGGAGCGCTACAGCCGGTCCAGGGTGATGGAGGAGTCCGAGGGGATCCGAGAGAGGATCCAGGAAGAGCTCTACGAGATGCTGCGCGACCGCGAGTCGGTGTGGTTCGGCTGATGGCCGCCCAGACCCCGGGCCGACCTGCCCGCACGACCACCACCCGAAACGCTGCCCGGTCGACCAGCACCCGCAAGGGCGGTCGCTCGACCGCTCGTCAGGGGACCGGACGCAGCCGCTCCCGCATACGCGGCGTCGACTCCCCCCGTCGCAGCGGCCGGCGCGTGCTGGTCACCGGCCTCGGCACCTTCTGGGGCGGCCTGGTCGCCCAAGCCCTCGAGTCCGACCCCGAGGTGGAGGTGATCGTCGGGCTCGACACCACCGAGCCCACCGTGGAGCTCGAGCGCACCGAGTACGTGAGGGTGGACGCCAACTACTCGATCCTCGCCCGCATCGTGAAGGCCACGCAGGTCGACACGATCGTGCACACCTTCCTGGTGGTGGACCCCACGCAGATGTCCACCCGTGCCGTGCACGAGATCAACGTGATCGGCACCATGAACCTCTTCGCCGCGGCATCCACGCCCGACTCCACGGTGCGCAACGTGCTGGTGAAGTCCTCCACCGCGGTCTACGGCTGCGCCCCCGAAGACCCCGTGTGGTTCACCGAGGACACACCCCGCTCCCGGCCCGCGACCCGCCCCATCGAGCGCAGCCTCGACGCCGTGGAGGGCTACGTGCGGGACTTCGCCGAGGACAACCCCCACATCAACGTCACGTTGCTGCGCTTCTCCAACGTGATCGGCCCCGACATCGAGACCCCCCTCACCAAGGCCCTGCAGCTGCCCATGGTGCCTGCCGTGTTCGGCTTCGACCCTCGCTTCCAGTTCGTCCACGAGGACGACGTGATCCGAGCGATGCTGTTCGCCCACCGCCACAACCTCGCCGGCGTGTACAACGTGGCCGGTGACGGGCTGCTGCCCTGGTCAGAGGTGGCCGCAATCTGCGGCAAGCGGGTGGCGCCGCTCATGCCGGTGGGCACCAGCCTGATGGCCAGCCCGCTGCGGCTCTTCGGGCTCGACCTCCCCCAGGAGTACATCAACCTCCTGAAGTTCGGACGCGGCGTCGACAACCGGCGGCTCAAGGAGGCGGGCTTCCGGTTCGAGTACACCTCTGCCCAGGCGGTGGAAGCCTTCATCGAGGCGGTCCGCTTGCGCGGCGTGGTCGGCAACCGCCCCGCGTACCGCTACGAGCGCGACGTGGAGCAGTTCTTCCGCCACTCCCCCGCCGTCGTGCGCACCGGAGCCAACCACGACGACGAGTCTGGTGCCGACACGGGTGCAGACACCGACGCCCCGAGCTGACCCACCCCGCTGACAGCGGCGCCACCGAGTCGGGGTTCGTGGACCTCCGGCGCGCCACGATCGGTGCCGTCGTGACCTGCTCCAGCTGTGCGCCTGTGCCTTCAGATCGACTCTGAAGGCACAGGACGTCACATGTGGATCGCTCCGCCTCCAGAGGTGATCCGAAGGCACACCGCGCGCTGCGACTGCGGGCGACGGGCGGCCGGAGGTTGGGCGGGCGGGCGGCGCATGACGGCAGCGGCGACGGTCCCGTTCAGCGCTCCGACGGCGCCACTCGCCCCCCGGCGACGTCGCTCGCCAACGCCGCCACCTGCTCGCCGATGGCCGCCCAGGTGTAGCGGGCCCGAAACAGCTCGGCCGCGACGTCGGCCAGCCGCTGGCGGAGCTCGCCGTCGCCCAGCACGCGCAGGCAGGCATCGGCGAACCGCCGGGGATCGTCGGCGATCAGCGCGTGCGCGCCGTCGACCAGGTCGATGCCCTCGCAGCCGACCGTGGTGGTGACCAGCGGGAGGTGGTGCGCCATGGCCTCGACCACCTTGAGCCTGGTGCCCGCGCCCACCCGGATCGGCACCACCGACACGTCGGCACGATCGAGCTCGTCGCGGATCGACGGCACCGCGCCGGCCAGCTCCACCCCGGGAAGCTCTCCGGCCCACGCCACCCGCTCTGCGCCCCGTCCCACCACCCGGAACACGGCGTCAGGGCGATGCGCCCGCACGATCGGCAGCACCTCTCTGGCCATCCAGGCCACGGCATCGCCGTTGGGCTCGTAGTCGAGCGCACCCACGAACAGCATCGTGGGTGCGGCCCGTCGCAACGCCCGACGGTCCTCGTCGACGCCCTCCGGCTCGTCCGCGCCGTTGGGCACGGCGACGGCACCCTCCACATCGGAGCGCTCGACGTCCAGGGAGGAGCACACGACCACCCGGTCGACCGATGCCGCGCAGCGCAGCTGCTCGTCGTACCAGCGCCGCTCGTCCAACAGGTCCGCCGAGCGGCTGGCGACCCACCGCAGACCCGACTGGAGCCGGGCCCCGGGCCCTGCACCCGGGGCCACCCGCGGCGGGGTACGTCGCCGCAACCGGATGGCCAGGTGCTCGAGGTTGTCGAAGTCGCAGATGGAGGGCACGCCCTCGAACAGGTCGTGGGTGACGGACCAGGTGTCCACCAGGCTGTACCAGACCAGATCCGGGGTCGGCTCCCAGCCCGCCAGGGCCACCCGGGCCGTGGACCAGTCGGGGGTCAGGATCCGCCGGGGCGATCCCGAGCGCACCCACCCTGCGGCGCGCGGCAGGCTCGCCACGTCGGGGCCCGCCCGGTGCACCACCACCGGATCCACCCCCTGGATCGGGCACGGCTCCGGCTCCGGCTGGTCGGGCCGGTGGAGGCAGAACAGCGCCACCTCTCCGGCGAGCGCCAGCCCTCGCAGCATGTGGTCGAGGCGCTGTCGGTACCCGTCGACCGCCGGCCATGGGTACAGTTCGGCGATCACCAGCGTCTTCACGGCGACGACGGTACCGGAGGGTCCCACCGTGACACACCTTGCCGCCGGCGACGGATCCACCGGCCCGCTCGTGCGCATCGAGCGCCACGACCGGGTGGCGGTGCTGGTGCTCGACGACCCGGACCGGCGCAACGCCCTGTCGATGCCGCTGTGCGAGGAGCTCACCGCAGCCGTGGCCGCGTTGGAGGCCGACGACGCCGTCGGTGCGCTCGTCGTCACCGGAGAAGGTCCGGCCTTCTGCGCCGGCGCCGACCTGTCCCAGCTCGGCGGCTCCCGGGACGAGGGCCTGCGGACCATCTACGACGGGTTCCTCTGCGTGGCCCGATCGCCGCTGCCCACCGTGGCCGCGGTCAACGGCCCCGCGGTGGGCGCGGGCATGAACCTGGCGCTGGCGTGCGACGTCCGCCTGGCGGCTCCCCGGGCCCGCTTCGACTGCCGCTTCCTCGACCTCGGCATCCACCCCGGCGGCGGGCACACCTGGATGCTGCGCCGGCTGGTCGGCCCGCAGGCTGCAGCGGCGATGGTGCTCTTCGGTCAGGTGCTCGACGCCGGGGCGGCGAAGGACGCAGGGCTGGTCTGGGAGCTCACCTCCGCGGACGATCTCCGGGAGCGCGCCGTGGAGGTCGCGGGCCGCGCGGCGTCGGTGCCGGCGGAGCTGTCGAGGGCGACCAAGGCCACCCTGGCGGAGATGGCCGACGTCGGCGATCACGGCGAGGCCGTGGACATCGAGCTCGCCGAGCAGCTGCACTCGATGGACCAGCCGGAATTCGCCGAGCGTCTGGCCGCCCTCCAGGCCCGGATCCGATCAGGCTCCTGACCGGCGCCATCCACCTCCGACCAGGTCCGGTGACGCCCCGAGGGAAGGCGCAGCGCACGACGCCATGCCTCAGCGACCTGCAGCACCTGGTCAGCGGATCCAGGCGTCCAGCAGCTCGTCGGCGCGCTCCATCCACTCCTCGGCGGTGATGGCGTAGCGCACGTGGTCCTCCCACACGCCGTTGATCTGGAGGTAGCGCAACGCCACCCCTTCCTCTCGGAGGCCGAGCTTCTCGACCACCCGGCGGCTGGCGGTGTTGCGGGGCACGATGGCGATCTGGACCCGGTGCAGGTGCAGGTCGTCGAAGGCGAAGCGCAGCACCGCCACCACCGACTCGGGCATGTAGCCCTGCCCTGCGACTGCCTGGTCGACCCAGTAGCCGATGTAGGCGTTCTGACGGGCGCCACGGTGGATGGTGTTGAGGTTCACCTCGCCACGCAGGATCCCGTCGACGAAGAGCCCGAACCCGAACCCGGTGCCGAGCTGGATCTCCCGCAGCCGCACCGAGCAGCGCGACTGGAAGGCCTGGCGGTCCTCGACGGTGTCCGGCTGACCGGGAGCCGGGCGGGGCTCCCAGCGGGTGAGCCACTCCCCGCAGCGACGCCGGACGTCCTGCCACATGGCGAAGTCGGCGGCCACCAGCGGTCGCAGCACCACCCGTCGACCCTGGAGGGTGACCGGCTCCGTGGGTGGTGGTGCGGGTTGGGTGCTCCTGCGGCGCAGCACGGCGTCCTCACCCCTCGTCCAGCACGGACATGGCGAGCCCGTCGAGGATGTCGCGCTCGGACACGAGGCACTCCGGGAAGTCGAAGAACCGCATCACCCCCACCAGCACGCACAGGCCGCCCACGATCACGTCGGCCCGGGCGGGCTCGAGGCCGGGGTTGTGGCGACGGTCCTCGAGCGATTCGGTGGCCAGGGTGCGGAACACGTCCTCCACCGCGGCGCGGGTGAGGCGGAAGTGGTGCACCTTGGCCGGGTCGTACTCCCCCAGCTCCACGGCGGCCACGTTGGTGATGGTGCCGGCCAGCCCGACGAACCGGCGGGCTCCCAGCACGAGCGGCACCTCGCGGACCACGTCGTCGAGGTTGGCGGTCACCTCGGCCAGGCAGGCGGTGAGCTCCTCGGGCAGCGGTGGATCGTGGTGCAGGAACTTCTCGGTGAGACGCACGCAGCCCATCTGCTGGGAGATCGACCCCTCCACCCGGGCGGAGCCCACCGCCAGCTCGGTGGACCCCCCGCCGACGTCGACCACAAGGAACGGTCCGTCGAGGGGATCCAGCTCGGAGGTGGCCCCGGAGAACGACAGGGCCGCCTCCTCGGTGCCGCTGATCAGCTCGGGACGCACCCCGAGGATCTCGGTCGCCGGGCCGAAGAAGTCCTCGCGGTTCTCGGCGTCACGGGAGGCCGAGGTGGCGGCGGCGCGGATGGCCTCCACGCGGTGGCGGTCCATCAGGGTGCGGTACTCCCGCAGCACGTCCAGGGTCCGCTCCACGGCCTCGGGCTGCAGCCGGCCGGTGGCATCGACGCCCTTGCCGAGACGGGTGATGGTCATCCGCCGCTCGAACTGGGTGGTGCCGTCGGTGACCAGCAGGCGGATGGAGTTCGTGCCGCAGTCGAGCGCAGCGACCATGGGGTTCACGGCGTGCCTCCCGTGGCCGGGTCGCGCGGCTCGGCCGCCTGCGGCTCGGCCAGGCGCGCTGCGACCCATCGCCCGACCGGGTCGTCCCCACCGGCGAGGAGGTGGGCGTAGTGGGCGTGCAGGCACTTGACCCCCTGCCGGGTGCCTCCGACCCCACCGCGGGGGCGGGGTCCCGTCCAGTCGGGAGGGATGGCGGCATCGCGCGCTGCGGCGTAGCGCCGGTGGGCGGCCGCGAGCTCGTCGGGGTCGACGGCGGCCTCGGCGGCGCGCACGCCGCCGGACGCCTCCAGGGTGCCGATCCTCCGGCAGAGCGACCGGTCCACCAGGTAGTAGCGGGTGGGCATGGGGGTGCCGTCGCGCAGGAGCGGAGCGTTGCGGATCACCACCGGGGCGCCCAGTCCGTCGCGCACCACCACCTCGAAGGCCGCTTCGGGCTCCCGCCCGAGCAGCTCCGCCACCGCGGCCCGGTCGGCGTCACGGTCTGCTGCGGCCACTGGAGCGACCGAGGGGCACCACGTGGGTGGTCCCGCCTGCACCATGTCCGACGAGCTCAGCGGCCGCCGCGCCGGCGCAGCATCCGCA
Source organism: uncultured Microthrixaceae bacterium (assembly GCA_964420125.1). GTDB lineage: Bacteria > Actinomycetota > Acidimicrobiia > Acidimicrobiales > Microtrichaceae > CAYQQQ01. The sequence continues at coordinate 57,554 of CAYQQQ010000006.1, read as the reverse complement.
CGACCAGCAACACGAGCACCAAGGCCACGATCGGCGGCACGAGCCGCTTGAGGGTCGGGGTGCCGGCGGCCTCGAGCAGGTCGACCGGTTCGGGTTCGGGCAGGTCGAAGGTCGTCACCCCACCGTTGCCGGAGGTGGCGGAGCCCGCAGAGGATCCGGAGGCACCGCCGGCTCCGGCTTGTGCCGAGCCCGCACCGTTGGTGCTGTTGTCGGCGGCACCTGTCTCCGAGCCACCGGCATCGCCACCAGGGCCGAGCACGGTGGAGGCCAGGTTGTCGGCGAACTGCCCCATCAGCTTGGCCGACACGTCCGCCATCACACCCCGCCCGAACTGGGCGACCTTGCCGGTGACGGTGAGGTCGGTGCTCACCACCACCTCGGTGCGCTCCCCCTTGGCTTCGAGCTGCGCCGTGATCAGCGCGCTGGCGTTGCCCTGGCCCTTGGTCTCGCGCCCCTCGGCCTTCAACACCATGCGGCGGTCGGCCTCGTTGATCTCCACGAAGGTGGCCTTGCCCTTGTACTGAGCGGTGATCGGGCCGACCTTCACCTTCACGATCCCCCGGTACTCCTCCCCCTCCACCTCCTGCAGCTGGGCGCCGGGCAGGCACGGGGCGATGGTCGGCACGTCGCTGAGCACCTGCCACGCCGTCTCCACCGGCACGTCCACCGTGAACGAGTTGTTGAGTTCCACTTGGGGCGACCTCCTGTGTGCGTTCACACCGTAGCCAGTCACCCGGCGGTTCCCTTCACCGGGCGGTCGCCTCGTGCTGCACCGCTCACCGCGGCGGGGTCGAGATCGGCCCGATCAGCTGGCGGGCAGGTCGTCGAGGGTGTCGACGTCGCGGGGGTCGCCGAGCACCGGCACCTCCCGGACCAGCTCGGGACGGCGACGCATGAGGACCCGGGCCCCTTCGTCACCGGTGGTGGGCAGCTCCCCCCAGATGGAGCGGGCGAGCTTCACCGGCGGCCGGCGATGGCCGTCGAAGGTGGCCACCACGATCTCCCCGGGGGCGTCGGCGACCGCCCGCCAAGCGGACGGTCCCACCCACGGGGTGTCGGCCAGGCCCACCACCGCCGCATCCGCATGGGACGGTCGGAGGCTGTGCAGCGCCGCCTGCAACGAGTGGGACTGCCCGGCGGACCACTCGACGGCACGGATCTCGGTGACGCCCGGAGGGATCAGGTCGGCGAGCGGCTCCGCACCGCTCACCACCAGCACCGGACCGATGCCCGAGGCCACGGCCGCGTCGACGCACCTCCGCACCATGGCCACACCGTCGATCTCGGTGCGCAGCTTGTGCGAGGGGCCGGCGAAGCGCTCCCCCGGCCCCGCCGCCAGCACGACCGCCGCGATCATGGCCGCAGGCTACCGCTGCGGCCATGCGGTCCGCTGCCACGGAGCGGGCCGGGAAACGCTTGCCCTGTGGGGAGCCGGGGTGATCAGATGGGGCCACACAACGCAGTGCCGCCTCACCGAGGGAAGCCGGTCGGAAACCGGCGCTGTCCCGCAACCGTAGGCACAACCGGCCGCCAGGTCGGTCCGCTCGGGGAGCTTCCCCGTGTGCGAGCCGGAGCGCTCGATGAGGCGGTGTCGCTTCGAGGATCGTCCGTCGCGGACAGCGGACGTCGGAGCCTGGTCGGATCCTTCCTGGTGACCGGGTGCACGGCGCCGGGAGGACCACATGACCCACACACCGCCGCCGCCCACCCGCATCGCTGCGCTGCGTCGTGGGCCACGGACCCTCCCGCTCGCGACCTCGGTGATGGCGCTGGTGCTCGTGCTCTCGGGGCTGCTGGGCTCGTCCGCCGCCGGCGCCGCCCGCCGGGTCACCCCGGCAGAGTCCGCCGGAGCCGCCCTCGACTGGTTGGCTCAGGAGCTGGCCGACAACGGTGGCACCCTGTCGGGACCTGCCCCGGGATCCACCGACTGGGGTCTGGGCGCCGATGCGGCGCTGGCGCTGCTGCTGCACGGCCGGGGCAGCGGGCCGGCCACCGCCGCCCTCGTGGACGCGGTGCTCTCGGCGCTCGACGAGTACACCACCTGGGATTCCCTGGGCGCCCAGTACGCCGGCGTGCGCCTGGCCGGGCCGCTGGCGAAGGCGCTGCTGGTGGCAGAGACCGCGCAGCGCCCGACCACCGTGGGATCGCTCGACCTGGTGGGCGAGCTGGAGTCCCTGATGGCCACCTCCGGCGCCGGGGCCGGCCGCTTCGGCGACCGCAACCCCCACGGCAGCGACGGCGCCAACCTGATCGGCCAGTCCCTGGCCATCCTGGCGCTGTCCCACCAGCCGGAGGGGCCGCCGGCGGCGGCGGTGACGTTCCTGTTGAGCCGGCAGTGCCCCGGAGGCGGCTTCCCCCTCCAGAGCGCTCCGGGGCCGTGCGACGACGACGCGGACGCCGATCCCGACGCCACCGCCCTCGCCCTCGACGCCCTGCGGTGCGCTCCCCCCGGCAACGGGGTCGACGACGGTCTGAGCCGGGCCGTGGGCTGGCTGCTGGGGCGGGCCGATGCCGCCACCGGCGCCTTCGGCGGGGTGGGCCCCACCGCGGGGCTGAACGCCAACAGCACCGGCCTCATCGGCCACGCGCTGGGTGTCGCCGGCCAGGCCGAGGCCGCCGGGCGTGCCGCCGCCTGGGTGACCGAGGAGCTCCAGCTGGGAGCCGACGCCGCCGACACTCCCGCCACGGGCGAGGTGGGGGCCATCGCCTACAACCCCGACGGGCGCGGAGCCGCCCTCGCCACGGGGATCGACCCGCTGCTGCGGGACCAGTGGCGCCGCGCCGGCACCCAGGCCGTGCTGGCGCTGGGCGCCGCGCCCTTCGGCGTTCCCGCCGACGACGCGCCGGTCGTGCCTGCCACCACGACCACGACAGCCGCCCCGTCCACCACCACCACCACGACCGCTGCGCCGTCGACGACCACGACGGCCGCCGGCCCCGCGAGCACGACGACCACCACCCCGCCCGCCACCCAGCCCGCCGTGGCGGGAGCCACCGCAGACGCCGACGGGACGGAGGCCCTGGCGGTGACCGGCTCCCGATCCGCGACGATGGTCCTGGCCGGGATCGCCCTGCTGCTGGCCGGCTCGGTGGCGCTGATCGGCGCACGGGCCGGCGCCGGTGCCGGGGCGCGCCGCGGCGTGGGGATCGTGGTGCTGCTGGGCGGGCTCGGTGCCGCGGTGCTGGGTTCGCCGCCGGGCGCCGACGCGGCCCCGGGCGTGTCCGGTGCCGCGGCCACGGGCAGCGAGGGACCCTGTCCCGGCGCCGAAGGGGTCACGGTGATCGTCGACTTCGGTGCGCTCGGCGGGGGCGTGCACGTGCGCTGCGCGCCCGGAGCGCCGTCGTCGGGCTTCGATGCGCTGGATCGCGCCGGGGTCGACTACGACACGGCACTGCGCTCCGGTGGGTTCCTCTGCCGCATCGCCGGCAAGCCCGCCACCGACCCCTGCATCGACCCGTCCCCCGCCAGCGCCCACTGGTCGTACTGGCTGGCGGAGCGGGGCGGAGCGTGGTGCTACAGCAACCTCGGCGCCGGGAACCGTCGCCCACCGCAGGGCACGGTGGAGGGGTGGTCGTTCGTGCAGGGCTCCGGCGCCGGCGACGCCCACCCACCGACGCTCGCCCCGCCCGCCGCCGTTGCCGGTGCCGGTTCGCTGGCCGGCACCGACTGCGACCGGTCGCGCACCGCGCCCACCGCTCCGCCCACGACCACCGCCCCGAGCCCGGCGCCCGGTTCGGCCCAGCCGTCGGGACAGCCGTCGACCCAACCCACCCCTGCCCCGGCGCCTGCCGCTCCCACCCCGCCGAGCACGCTGGGCGGCTCTGCGGGCTCGGCGCCCACGCCGGGTGCGGCCCCTGCCACGCCCGACACCACGGTCGCCGAGTCCACGACCACCTCCAGCCTCCCGGGTGGCGCCGACGCCCCACCTGCGCCAGGTGACGCGTCGCCTTCCGGATCCGGCGGGTCCGGCTCCGAGGATGCCACCGCCGCGGAACCTGCCACGGACCGGGTCTCGGCCCGAGAGCTCTCCGAGGGGACCGACGAGGCCGGTGGATCGGCGTTCGGCACCGCCGTGGCGGTCGTGGGGGTCACCGGGCTCGCGGCCGGCTCGATCCTGCTGCGCCGTCGGCGCCGCCGCTCCGAACCGTCGGAGGACTCCCTCTCGCCGCCGACACCCGGGCCACCCGCTGCGGAGCCCGCCGCACCCGGACCGCTGACGCCATGACCGGCCGACATCGCCTGCCACGACCCCTGCACCCCGGGGCCTGGTGGCTCTGGGCCCTGGGCATGGCGACCGCTGCCAGCCGCACCACCGACGTGCTGCTGCTCGGGCTGGTGCTGGCGGTGGTGGCCTTCGTGGTGAGCGCCCGGCGCACCGACGCGCCGTGGGCACGGGGGTTCAAGTACTACGTGTGGATGGCGCTGGTGGTGATCGGCCTCCGGGTGGTGTTCCGGGCGCTGCTGGACGGCCGGGGCGGCGCCCACGTGCTGTTCACCCTGCCCGAGGTGCCGCTGCCAGAGGCGGCGGCGGGGATCCGCCTGGGCGGCCCGGTGGCCGCGGAGTCGCTGGTGGCCGCGCTGCGCGACGGTCTGCGGCTGGCCACCGTGCTGCTGTGCCTCGGCGCGGCCAACGTGCTGGCCAACCCCAAGCGCCTGCTGGCGTCGGTGCCCGGGGCGCTGCACGAGCTCGGGGTGGCGGTCACCGTGGCGCTGTCGGTGACACCCCAGCTGGTGGAGAGCGCCCAGCGGGTGCACCGGGCCCGCCGGCTGCGCGGCGACGCGGGCCGGCGGCTCCACGTGCTGCGGGACCTCATCGTGCCGGTGCTCTCCGACGCCCTGGACCGATCGCTGCTGCTGGCAGCAGCGATGGACTCCCGCGGCTACGGCCGACGCCGTGAGGTCACCCGGGCGGCCCGCACCACCACCGGCGTGCTGGTGGTGGCGGGGCTCTGCGGGGTGTGCGTGGGGGTGTACGCGACGTTGGGCACCGGCGCCCCGGCGGCGATGGGATTGCCGCTGCTGGTCATCGGCGTGCTCGTGGCGGGGGCGGGGTTCGCGCTGGCGGGCCGCCGGGTGCGCACCAGCCGCTACCGGCCCGACCCCTGGGCGCTGCCCGAGTGGGGGGTGAGCGCCTGCGGGATCGTGGTGGGCGCCGCGCTGGTGGTGCTGGCCCGCACCGACCCCCCCGCGCTCAACCCGTCGCCCCAGGACCTGGGGTGGCCGGCGTTGCCGCTGGGCGCGGCGCTGGCGGTGCTGGTGGGTGCCCTGCCGGCGTGGATCGCGCCGCCGGTGTCCCGCCCCGCCGGCCCCTCGCGGCCGCAGACGCCGCCGGCTGCCCCCGGGGGAGCCGCCGCCGCCCAGGTGGCCACCGGGGCGGCAGCACCCCAGGAAGCGCCCGCCGAGGACACGGCGACCCCGTCCCCGATGGGGGCGACGTGAGCGGCCCCGGCGTCGGACCGGCGGTGGTGTTCGACCGGGTGAGCATCACCTACCCGGACCGCCCTGCGCCCGCCCTCCGGGAGGTGGACCTGGAGGTGGCCGAGGGCGAGCTGTGCCTCGTGGTGGGGGCCACCGGCTCGGGCAAGTCCACGCTGCTGGGGGCGGTGAACGGGCTGGTCCCCCACTTCAGCGGCGGGCTGCTGCAGGGGCGGGTGCGGGTGGACGGCCTGGACACCGCCGAGCACCAACCCCGCGACCTCGCCGAGGTGGTGGGGGTGGTGGGCCAGGATCCCCTGGCGGGCTTCGTGACCGACACCGTGGAGGAGGAGCTGGCCTACGCCATGGAGCAGCTCGGGGTGGCGGCCGAGGTGATGCGCAAGCGGGTGGAGGAGACCCTCGACCTGCTGGGCGTCGCGGACCTGCGCCACCGACCGCTGCGGGACCTCTCGGGAGGCCAGCAGCAGCGGGTGGCGATCGGCTCGGCCCTGACGGCCCAGCCGCGGGTGCTGGTGCTCGACGAGCCCACCTCGGCGCTGGATCCCACCGCGGCGGAGGAGGTGCTGGCGGCGGTCACCCGGCTGGTGCACGACCTGGGCGTGACGGTGGTGATGGCCGAGCACCGCCTGGAGCGGGTGGTGCAGTACGCGGACGTGGTGGTGCAGGTGCGTCCCGACGGCACGGTCCGCAGCGGCGACCCTGCGGAGGTGATGGCGGACTGCCCGGTGGCTCCTCCGGTGGTGCGCCTGGGACGCCTCGCGGGGTGGTCGCCGGTGCCGCTGTCGGTGCGCGACGCCCGGCGGCGGGCGCCGGAGCTGCGCGCCCGGCTCGACGGCGCCGAGGCCTCCCCTCGTGGTCCGGCAGCCGGCGACGTGGTGCTCGCCGCCCGTGGGGTCACCGTGTGCCACGGCCCGGTGGTGGCGGTGCGCGACGTGTCGGTGGACCTGCGTGCCGGCGAGGTGACGGCGCTCATGGGGCGCAACGGCTCGGGCAAGTCGTCGCTGCTGTGGTCGTTGCAGGGCACCGGGCCCCGCCAGGCGGGGCGCGTGGAGGTCGGGGGCCGCGACCCGTCGGCGATGCGCGCCGGGGAGGCCCGCCGGCTGGTGGGCCTCGTGCCCCAGTCGCCCACCGACCTGCTCTACCTGGTGCGGGTGAGCGACGAGTGCCGCCGCGCCGACCACGACGCCGGCGCCCCGGAGGGGACCTGCCGGGCGCTGCTCGACTCGCTGGTCGACGGCGTGGCCGACGAGGCGAACCCCCGCGACCTCTCGGAGGGCCAGCGCCTGGCCGTGGCCCTGGCGGTCCAGCTCACCGCCGCGCCGCCGGTGGTGCTGCTCGACGAGCCGACCCGAGGGCTGGACTACGGCGCCAAGGACCGGCTGGGCGAGATGGTGCGCCGCCTCGCCGCCGACGGCCGGCCGGTGGTGGTGGCCACCCACGACGTGGAGTTCGTCGCGGAGTGGGCCGACCGGGTGCTGGTGATGGCCGAGGGAGAGCTCGTGGCCGACGGCCCCACTGCCGAGGTGGTGGTGGCGTCGGCCTCGCTGGCTCCGCAGGTGGCGAAGGTCCTCCATCCGGCGCCGTGGCTGACCGTGCGGGAGGTGGCGGACGCGCTGGCGCTCGGACGAGACGCGGGGGCCGGACCGTTCGACCTCCGCGACCCCCGGGAGGTGGAGCGGTGACGGCGGTCGAGTCGGCTCCGTCGGTGGTGCGGGTGCCGCTGCGCTCGGCGCTGGCGCTGGGCCTGGTGAGCGTGGCGGGCCTGGCGATGTTCCTGTGGCCGCTGCTGCTGGACCCCAGCGGCCAGCAGTCGCACGCCGGTGACGCCCCGCTGGTGTTCGTGGTGATCCTGCCCGCCCTGCTGGCGGTGGTCCTGGCGGAGCTGGCCGACGGGGTGATCGACACCAAGGCCGTCGCCATGTTGGGCGTGCTCTCGGCGCTGGGTGCGGCGCTGCGACCGGTGGGTGCCGGGGTGGCCGGCATCGAGACCGTCTTCTTCCTGCTGGTGCTGGCCGGGCGGGTGTACGGGCCGGGGTTCGGCTTCGTGCTGGGCAACACCACGCTGTTCGCCTCGGCGCTGCTGACCGGGGGGATCGGCCCGTGGCTGCCGTTCCAGATGCTGGCGGCCGGGTGGGTGGGCCTCGGCGCCGGGCTGCTCCCCCGCCGCACGGCGATGCGGGGCCGGGCCGAGATCGCGCTGCTGGCCGCCTACGGGGCGGCGTCGGCCTACGCCTACGGGTTCCTGATGAACCTGTGGTTCTGGCCCTTCGCACTTGGCGGCGACACGGAGCTGTCCTTCGTGGCCGGGGCGCCCGTGTGGGAGAACGTGCACCGCTTCGTGCTCTACACCCTGGCCACGTCGTCGTTGGGCTGGGACACGGGTCGTGCCCTCACCAACGCCGCGGCCATCGCCGTGCTGGGCTCGGCGGTGCTCTACGTGCTGCGCCGGGCGGCGCGCAGGGCGGCCTTCGGAGCCGCGGCGGTGCTGGAGCCGGTCCCGCCCGCAACCGCGGTCGAGCCCACGGCGTAGCCGTCCTGGGAGAGCCCCACTTGGCCGATCACACCGGCCGCTCGAGCAGCTGCACCTCCACGGTGTCGTCGTAGGTCCACTGCCGGCCCACCTCCACGAACCCCAGCGCGGCGTGGAACTGCTGGGAGTCGGGGTTGGGCGGGGTGAGGTTCACCTCGCAGCACACCACCGGTGCGCCCCGCTCGGCGGCGGCGCCGCCGGCCGCGTCGTAGAGGCGCCGACCGATCCCCCGGCCCTGCGCGCTCGGCGACACGGCGATGCGGTCGACGTAGAGGAAGCCACGGTGGCGCTGCGCGAACCAGCGGTAGTTGGGCGAGCGGTAGTCGGCGCCGGGGCCGAGCGCCACCAGGAAGCCGAGCAGCTCGCCGTCGGTCGATCGCACCACCTCGGTGTGGACGGCCTCGTCCACCAGCGCCTCCAGGCCGGCCCGCTCGAGGGAGCCGACGTGGGGCACCCACGCCTGGTTGAGCGCCAGCACGTCGTCGAGGTCGGCCGGCGTGATCGGCGTGAGGGGGCCCGGGTGGGCCGAGCCGCTCACCCCTTGTACTGATCCTGCAGGACGTGCTTGAGCACCTTGCCCGCCGGGTTGCGGGGGATGGCGTCGATGAGCTCCATCTGCTCGGGCAGCTTCTGGTTCATGAGCCCCTGGTCCCTGAGGTGCGCCACCATGGCCTCGAAGGTGATGGGTTCCTGGCCGTCGGCGGTCTGGATGACGGCGCACACCCGCTCGCCGCTGTCGGGGTCGGGCAGGCCGATCACGGCCACGTCACCCACGGCGGGATGGGTGTAGAGGAGGTCCTCCACCTCGCGGGCGGAGACGTTCTCGCCCTTGCGGATGATGATGTCCTTCACCCGGCCGGTGATGACCACGTTGCCCCGCTCGTCGAGGCGGCCGAGGTCGCCGGTGCGGAACCACCCGTCCTCGTCGAAGGCGTCCCGGTCGAGGGAGGTGTCGAGGTAGCCCTTCATGACCTGGGGGGCCTTGACGCGGATCTCGCCCTCCTCGCCGGGGTCGACCACCTGCCCCTCGAGGGTGACGAAGCGCAGCTCCACCCCGGGCATCGGCCTGCCCTCGGTGAAGGCGAGCTCGTCCTCGGAGTCGGACAGGTCGGACAGCGACAGGATCGGTGCCTCGGTGAGTCCGTAGGCGGACAGGACCGGGGCGTCGAAGGCGTCGCGCATCTCCCGCACCAGCGCCGGGGGCATGGTGGCACCACCGGCGGGGAAGCCGCGCACGTTGGGGAAGATGGGGGTGAGGTGCTTGCGCTGGTAGGCGAGGTACGCCTGGAAGAACGGGACGCCCGCGCCGGCCAGGGTGACGCCTTCGCGGCTCAGCACCTCGGGGGTCTGCTCGGCGTCGAAGGCCTCGACGAGGATGTTGGCGCAGCCGATCTGCAGGCTGAGGAACAACCAGGTGATGCCCCCGAAGTGGGTGAAGGGGAACACCATGGCGTTGCGGTCGTCGGCGATGACGCCGAAGCGCGCGGCCATGCCCTTGGCGACGGCGGCGATGGAGGCGTCGGTGTGCTGGGCGCCCTTCGGGTCGGCGGTGGTGCCGGAGGTGTAGAAGAGCCACCGCACGGGCAGCTCGTCGACTCCGAGCAGGTCCGGCAGGGGCGGGAGGGTGGCAGGGTCGCCCTGGGGCAGCGCCCGGTCGCTGACCAGCACCCGCATGTCGCCCTTCGTCTCGGCGATGGAGGTGGCCATTGCCTCGAAGTCGAAGCCCCGCCACCGGGAGGGCACCACCAGCAGACGGGTGTCGGCCTGGTCGGCGATGAAGGACACCTCGCGCTCGCGGTAGATGGGCAGCATCGGGTTCTGCACGGCGTCGATGCGGCTGAGCGCTCCCACGAGCACCAGCGACTCGATCCAGGTGGGGAGCTGCCAGCTGACGACGTCGCCCGAGGTGATGCCCTGGGCCAGCAGGCCGGCGGCTGCTCGCTCGGCCTCCGACCAGTACTCGGCGAAGGTGATGGTCCGCATGTCCTCGTCGACGGCCATCAAGGCGTCGGGCGTGGCGTCGACCCGCTTCTCGAGCAGCTCCCACAGCGATCGCCCCTGCAACATCCGTTCAACCCCCTGCGCCCGCCTCGCGGTGCGGACCTCGGCGTGCCGCGCACGAGCCTAGGCCGTGGCACACCGCACCGGCGCACGCCGGTGGGTGCTCACTCCTCGATGGGGCTGCCGGCCTCGGTGATCACCAGGCGTCGGTCCCCCATGGGCGCGTCCAGGGGGATCACGATGGTCTCGATCACCTGCAACGGCGGGCACGGCTGGCCCAGGCGCTTGCCGGCGACCACGGCGGTCACCCGCACCTCGAGGGGGTCCTCCACCACGGCCACCTTGGCCGGTGCGGAGCCGTCGGAGATGGTGCAGAGCATGCGGACCGACAGAGCCGTGCCCTCGTTGACGACCTCCACCGGCGTCGCCGGCACGGCGGTGGCCGCGTCGGAGCCGGTCAGCTCGGGGGCGACGGCGTAGACGTAGGTGCTCACCCCCGGCTCCCGCATCACCTCCACGATCCGCTCCGGCACCGGCGAGCCGTCGGCGAACACCAGGGGCGTCGTGGTGGTGGTGGTCTCCTCGGCGGCGGTCGTGCTCGTGGTGCTGCTGGTGATCACGATGGTGTCGTCGGAGGCGACCTGCTCGGTGGGCGTCTTGAGGGTGGCGCCACGCATGATCAGCAGGACCAGCCCGAGGGCGCCGGGGACCAGCACGAGCAGCAGCACGACCACGGGCGAGAAGGTCCGGTTCTCCCTCGGCTCGTCCGCCTGTGCTGCCGCTGCGGCGCGGCGCTTCCACCTCATGCGGACTCAGAGTACGGCCACGGGTGCCCGGGTGGTACTTGCCGCCCTTGCCGTCTGCTCAGGTGCGTCCTCGGGTAGGGTCCGCCTCGCCGGAGGTGACCGATGGGACTGCTGCGCCACCGAGACGACGGACCACCCGCTCGACGCTTCCAGATGCGCGAGCGGATGCTCTCGATCGGCGACGACCACTGGATCGAGGACGAGTCCGGCCAACGGGCGTTCCTCGTCGACGGCAAGGCGATGCGAGTGCGCGACACGTGGGTCCTCAAGGACGCATCGGGCAACGAGGTGGCGGAGATCAAGGAGCGGAAGCTCTCCGTGCGGGACAAGACGAAGATCGATCTCGACGGCCGCAGCGCGACGGTCACCAAGCGCGTCGTGGGCGTCCGGGACCACTTCAAGGTCGAGCTCGACGGCGGCGACGACCTGAAGGTCCACGGCAACATCGTCGACCACGAGTACGAGATCGAGCGCGACGGTGACAGGGTCGCCGAGATCTCCAAGAAGTGGTTCCGCGTGCGTGAGACCTACGGCGTGGAGGTCGCGCCCGACGAGGACCCGATCCTCATGTTGGCCATCACGGTCGCGGTCGACGCCATGACCCACGACGGAGCGTGACCGGCCGACGACTGGTCGCCGAGTGCCGACTTCGGTAGCGGTCTCGATCGGCGGGGTGCACACCCTGGGGACACCCGGATACGTCTCATTCACCGTGGTGGTCGCCGGGTTGTCATCGGACGTCGTAGCCGACATCGTCGAGGCAGCACTCACACGAGTGCCGGTGCGTCGACACTCGCCAACCGAGTTCCCCCACCGGGCACCACACGTTGGCCGAGAGGAACTCGAGCGTCGCTCCGTTGATCGAACCGAGTTCATGAAGTAGGTTCCCGCCAGATCTAAGGGGGGACATGCCAGTGAGGGGCGGCTCGGTCCAGCGCAGGGTTGGCGCGTTGCCCGGCTCGCCGCGCCTCCACCTCTGGCTTGTTGGATCCGTCGGACCATCGCCGACAGGAACTGGCGCATGACCACCCTCGGCGAGCCGACGGCCCTGTTCGATCAGGGGCTCGACGAGTTCGAGCTGATCGGACGCGGCGGCTCCTCCACGGTCTACCGAGCCACGGACATGTCCCTTGGCCGCGCCGTCGCGGTGAAGGTCCTGCACGCGAGATCACTCGGGGAGGCAGGCGGTGCGGTGCCCGCCGAAGCCGTTGCACAGAGCCGGGTCTCTTGGCACAGCAACGTGCTCTCGCTGTACGGGTCCAGCGTCGCCCACGACGGCTCTCCCGTGTTGATTCTCGAATACGCCCCGGGCGGGTCCCTCGACGATCGGATCGGAGCTCGAGGACCGCTCTCGCCCCAGGAGCTGTTCGAGCTGGGAGCCCAGCTCGCGAGTGCCTTGGCTGCTGCTCACGAGCAGGGTGTGGTGCACTGCGACCTCAAGCCCTCGAACGTCCTCTTCGCCGCCGACGGTTCGGCCCGCCTCGCCGACTTCGGCATCGCCCGGCACGCCTCGCTGAGCGTCGACACGCTCGATCCCGTTCAGGCTTCCCTGCAGTTCGCCCCACCCGAGTTGTTGGAGGGGGCCAGGCCGACCTCGTCGAACGACGTGTACGGACTGGCGCTGACCCTTTGCTATGCCGCCTCGGGTGAGCTTCCGTTCGGGGGTCCCGAAGTCGGTCCGGGGGCGACGGTGGCACGGATCCACGCGGGGGACATCGCTCCAGGGATCCTCGGCGCTGTCCCAGAGGACCTCCGCGGGTTGATCCGGAGGGCGCTGTCATCGGCTCCGGGCGAACGTCCGGGCGCCGATGAGATCCGCAGGCGTTGCGATGCGCTTCGCGCGGGCGACGGCTCACCGCCGGCGGCGGTGACCACGAACCGCCACCCAAAGCGTCGTCTTGTGCCTGTCCTCCTAGTGGTGGCCGCGCTCCTGACTGGGGTGATCGTCGCCGCGCGCACTGAGCGCCCCGTCAAGAAGCCGACGGTCGCGCCGCACCTCTGCAACGAATTCACCAGGTACGTCGAAGCAAGGAAAGACCTCCTCATACGGGCGAGCGAGGATCTCGAACAGGCACAGTCACCAACGGAGGTGGTTCGCCGGCTGCTAGTCACATACCCAAGCGAATTCGCCGCGATCGTCAGACCGTTCCTTGACGTTGTGGTTACCGCCGGAGGAACGACTGGTGACGTCACAAACGTCCAGCTCGGGCGGATCGCGACAGCTGAGAACCTTAGATCGTTGGCCGGCGGGAAGCCGTTCCTGTTCGACGGCGAGGCTGGCGCGTTCGATCCAGCCCCCTTGCCAATGGAACTCCATCAACCTGCACAGATGTTCTCCGAAGCGAACTCCTATGCGTCCGACCGGTGCGGCCCAATCACGGGTGATGTGACCGCGGGCAAGGCACGCCTGGCGTCAGCCATATTTGCAAATCTGGCGAATCCGCAATTCATGGAGGACTTCTTCTCTGACCCTTCCAGTCTTGATCTATTTGATGCCTCCTCGGCTCTCATTATGGCCAACATGGCCTGGGACTTCTTCGAAGCAATATTGGTACGGCATCACGACTGGCTCTTGCGACTACTCGAGAGGCACTCCGACATCCGGCGGGCGGTCGCGCTCGAGTACCCCGAAGTCTTCCTCACAGCCGCAGCGGGATCAGATGAACTAGCGCCAGCCTTCCTACGAGAGCAGTGGCGTGCCGACATCCTCGCGGGGATCGAACGATCGAGCCGAGCCGCAAGAGCTGGCATGGCATCGCAGTTTCCGGATCAACTGGCATTCATTGGGGCGACGTGATGTCACTTCATCCCGGCGAAGCTCCAGGCTATGCGGTTCCAGATCAACGTAAAGCGATTTCGGCTGAGGTGCATACGGCAAGGAGGCGGCTGCACTACTCCCGCGTGCGTCCGTCGGAATTAGGAGAGCGGGAATGGGCGAAGCTCGTGCGTCGGATCGCTGATGTGATGCGAGAAGCGACATCCGCCACAGAGATGCCTGGCCAGGCTGACCCATGGATCGACTCCTACCTTCAGACTGGGTCCGAGATTCGCTTGAAGGACTGCTGCCTCTTGCTCGTCGAAGACGATCGACTTCTCGTAGGTCTGGTCGCCTATCGACCCCTCAGATTCGAGGACAGAGTCGGATTGCACCTCTTCAGTGCATACTTCCGCCCAGAGTTCCAGGGTGTCGGCCTCGGTTATGCGGCGTGCGCACGAATCGTACTTCCGTTCTTGCTGGCCCACCCACTGTCGAAATACCTGTTTCTTTCCGAGGTCCACAATCCGATTGTGGTCGCAGGCTGCAGAAAGCGCTTGCCCATGCAGGAAGTGATGTATCCGGGACTCGGGAATGCTGATCCAAACCCCATCTTGGCTCGAGTAGCGGCGCACTACGCAGAACGCGCAGGTTATCGAGATTTCGATCCCACTACCGGGGTGGTCCATGGCCTTACACCCGCCCGACCGCCGGGAATTGTGGAATGCAGAGACCCGGTTGTTCGTGGATACTTCGCAGATCATGTAGACCCCGCGAGAGGCGACTCGCTGTTGGTTGCGTTCGATGGCAGCCGACAAGCCTTCTGGATGACTCTCGGGGAGGTTGTTCGGGCAGTACCCAGAGCTACGAAGAGGTACTTCGAGCGCCGGCAGAGGGCGCTGGGGACGGCAGGCCCATGACTGATGAGGCGCTGCAGGTGAACCGCGTGTCAAAGCGATTTCGCGTCGGACCGCGATCTCTCGATGCTCTAGATGCGGTATCGATCTCGGTTGATCACGGTGAGGTCGTGTCGCTGCTCGGAAACAACGGCGCCGGCAAGTCGACGCTGATGTCCATCTGCGCGGGGCTGGTCCCTGCCGACGAGGGAGAGGTGTACGTGGAGGGCGTCAGGGTCTCCTCCGGCGCCCGGGCGGGTTCTCCGAAGCTGGGCCTGGCACCCCAGGAGGAGGCGCTCTACCCGACGCTCTCGACGCGGAAGAACCTGGCCTACTTCGGCCGACTCGCTGGCTTGCGTGGCAAGGAGTTGACAGAGCGGGTGGCCAGGGTGGCGAGCGACCTGATGATCACCGACCAACTCGACGTGCAGGCCGGCAAGATGTCCGGTGGCCAGCGGCGCAGGCTGCACACCGCCATCGCGCTCATGCACGATCCGTCGATGGTACTGCTGGACGAGCCCACCGTGGGTGTCGACGTGGATGCCCGCAACAAGCTGCTCGAGTTCGTGCGCCGACTGGCGGAGAGCGGAGCCGCGGTCCTCTACTCGACCCATCAGCTGCACGAGGTCGAACGCCTGGGCGGCCGGCTGGTGATTCTCGACCGCGGCCGCGTCCTCGCGTCGGGGACAGTCGAGGAGGTCGTCTCGCAGAATTCGATGGTGGCTGCGGAGCTTGTCTTCGACAGTCGGGAACTGGAGGTGCTCGAGTGGCCTGACGTGGAGGAAGTCGCCCGCATGGACGGGAACGGCGTTCGTGTGGTCCTCGGCGTCGACTCGGAATCGGTGAGGATCGGCGACGTGGTCGACAAGCTCTCGGACTCCGATCGGGGCCGCTTGGTCAGCGCCACGATCCTGAGCGCATCCCTGGAGCAGGCCTACCTTCGGCTCACGCGAGGGGCCGGCTCGGCTGTCCAAGCCACTGAGGGTGGATCGATCGAGGGGAGCGACCGATGAGGACGGCCATCACCGTCGCCCGCCAGGAGGTGCAGCTCCTCTTCGGCACGCTGCTGGTGCCGATGATCCTCTATCTGGTGATGCCCCTCGCGATCCTCGCGTTCGTGGAAGGCGGGTTCTCCCTGTTCTTGAACCAGACCGATCCGGGGATGGGGTTCTCAGGGGCCGACCTCGCCGCGCCAGGCCAGGCCACCATGTTCGGCTTCATGTGCCTCGGCGTGTTGGGCTTCCTGTTCCTCGGCGAGTTCAGCTGGGGAACCTGGAACCGCATCCGCGCTCTCGGAGTGAGCACCTGGCACATCATGGCCGGCAAGCTCGCCGTCAGCTACGTCTACCAATGGGTCCTGTTCGGGTTCGTGATGGGGGCAGGCTACGTGTTGTTCGACCTGTCGGTCCGCGGTCCGCTCGTGGCGCTGCTTGCGGTCGAGGCCGTCATGGCGTTGGTGATCGTCGCCTACGGGCTGATCGCCTGCGCCCTGTCGACCAACCAGGCGCAGTTCAACGCCTTCGCCTACCTCGGTGCACTGGTGATGGCCGGTCTCGGGGGGGCGCTCACGCCGTTCGACACGTTGCCAGGATGGGCGCAGGCGGTCGCCCCTGCCGTGCCCACCTACTGGGCGGTGCGGGCGTTCGAGGAGATCATCCTCCAAGGGGGTGGGCTCGCCGACGTCCGCCTCGAAATGGCAGTGCTCGCCTTGTTCGCGCTGTGCTTCTTCATCGTCGGTGCGCTGGTGCTCAACCCGGATCGCCAGCGCACCACTTGGGCTTGAGTCGCTGCCGCGGTCTGGAATCGCCCGCTCAAACGTGACGCACGCGGAGCTCCGACAGGGAAGGGAGCCCTCGTCCTGGGTGAGCACGGGGATGTCGAGTGCCATCGCAGTGGCCGCGATCCAGGAGTCGTTGACCCGCATTCGCAGTCCTCCGTCCCGGAGGAGCACCCGGAGCTGCGCCCATCGCTCGGCGACCCTGGCGTGGATGGGGACGGGGTCGAGCGAGAGGGCTGCGATGAGCGTTCGAAGGCGTCGGTCCCGCGTGGAGAGCTCGCTCGCCGCGAGGACACCGGCGCACAGCTTGCCGATGGTGATCACGTAGACGGCGATCTCATCGGGTAGATCGTGGGGGTCCAGCGGGCGCCCTTCGACGGGGCCGAGCACGGCGACGGAGCGACCGTCGACGGTGATCGTGATCCGTTCCCTGGCAGCCACGCGATCGAGCAGACCCGGGCAACTCTCCTGCGTGGACGAGCAGGCGGTGCGCGAACCGCTCAGCCGCTCGGTGGCTCGTAGCCCTTGATGGTGGTGGTCGTGGTGGCCCGGGTGATCGTCGTGGTGGTGGTCGACGACGTCGTGGTCGTAGAGGTCGTGGTCGTGGTCGGCGCCGCCGTTGTCGTCGTGGTCGGCCGCACCGTGGTGGTGGTGCGGCGCACGGTGGTGGTGGTGCGCGGGGGCTGCGTGGTGGGAGCAGCGGTGGTCGGTGGCACGGTCGTGGTGGTCGTGGCGACGGTGGTGGAGCTCGAGGTGGTGGTGGTGACCTCCGCCTCGCGCCAACCCTCGTCGAGCGACCCGCCGACGCCCAGCACCACCAGCGCGGCCACCACTGCGCCGACGGCCAGCTGCCACATCCTCGGCCGGCGCCGGGTCGTGGGGAACCCGCTGTCGGACCACGCCGTGGGCGCATCCCCCGCCAGCGCCGCCGGGCCCTGGGCCAGCACCTGCTCCCGCACGGAGATCGGCGCAGCCAGCACTGCGGACTGGGCGGCCTGGGACAGCACCGCCCCCGCCAGCACCGCCTTGGGCAGCCGGGAGCGCATGCGCTGGCAGCGCTCGCAGTTGTCGACGTGACGGGCGAAGCGCTTGCGCCACAGCACGTCGTAGTGGCCGTCCCACTTCTTGGCCACGCCGTCGAGATCCGGGCAGAGCTCCCTGCCGGCGCGCACCACGAGCAGCGCCCCGATCGAGCGCTCGAGGCGCTCCTTCATCCGGTGGGTGAGCTGATACGCGTTGTCGACCTTCACGCCCAAGGCGTCGGCGAGCTCGGCGCCCTCCAGGCCCTGGGTGAGGTTGAGCTCCAGCACCATCCGGTCCCGCTCGTCGAGGCCGCCCGCAGCAGCCTGGATGAGCGTGGCCAGGGCGGCACGGTCGACGGTGGGCAGCTCGGCGGTGGCGTCGGGAGCGGCGGCCTCGAACTGGGTCGGGTCGAGCGAGAGCATGCTCATGTCCTCCACCCCTTCCATTGGTCGCTCACGCGAGCGGTGCTTCGAACGGGTGTAGACCTCGTTGCGAGCGATGGCGAACAGCCAGGCACGTAGCTTCTTCGGTTCGCGCAGCTGCGAGAGCCGCTGGAGTGCCACGAGGAAGACCTGGGCGGTCACGTCGGCGGCCTCGTCGTCGTCGTGCAGCATGTGCACGCACATCGTGTGGATCCGATCGGCGTAGCGGTCGTAGAGGTCCGCCATCGCCTCTCGGTCACCGCCGAGGATCCGCTCCACCAGCTCCGCATCGCGATCGCCGGCCGGGTAGTCCTCTTCGGTCGCCGTGATGACGAGCTCCGCCATGTCGAACGCTCCTGTGGCTGACACGGTCACGATAGGCCAGCTGGCGATCGTGGTGACCGAGTCCATTGAAGCGTCCCAGTGCTCCGCTTCCTCCGCTGCACAACGTCGTGATCGCATGCCCGCCTCCTGATGATCTCCCGTCACCTGATGTGCGCTCCGGCGCGACCGGGCCGGCCGGGACGTTGTCCCGACCGGTCCGGCGTAGGGGCGCTGTGTTGCCACGTCAGCCCTGGCTGTTGGCGCTGAAGCGCCGGGCCAGCACCGACAGACCGGCGACCAGACCACCGGCGGCGACCAGGCCGGCGCCGGCGATGGGAAGGGCGGAGTCGTTGCCGGTGTAGGCGAGCTCCTCACCCTTCTTCGAGGCGACCTCGGAGGAGGGGGCCGTCGTGGTGCTCTGCTGAGGGGTCGAGGTGGTGGTGGACCCCTCGGGGGTGTCCTCCGGCGTGTCCTGGGGGGTGTCCTCCGGCGTGTCCTGGGGGGTGTCCTCCGGCGTGTCCTCCGGCGTGTCCTCCGGCGTGTCCTCCGGCGTGTCCT
>CAYQQQ010000006.1:0-38925 GCA_964420125.1 uncultured Microthrixaceae bacterium | reverse complement strand
TGTCCTCCGGCGTGTCCTCCGGCGTGTCCTCCGGCGTGTCCTCCGGCGTGTCCTCCGGCGTGTCCTCGGGGGTGTCCTCGGGGTCCTCGGGAGGGAGCACCGGCCCTGGATCGTCGAAGAGGTCCTCGGGGATGGTGACCGTGGGGATGGTGAAGTCGGGGTCGACCAGGTCGTCCACCGAGGGGATCTCGGGCTCGGGCACCTCGAAGGGCGGGACCTCGAAGCCGTCGTCGGGGTTGGGCGCCACCGGTGCGGCGGCGCTCAGGCCGGCCTGCAGGCCGACCCAGCCGAAGGCCAGCACGCTGGCGGCGGCGAAGCGGCGGGCCACCCGGCGGGTGGAGCCACCGGAGCGGGCGAGGGAGTTGTTCGAGCGGATCGCTTCCATGTGTCTGTCTCCTGTGGTGGGCGACCCGTTGTCGCCGTCACCTGCAAGACAGACGGGAAGTCCCGTCCTGACACTTTTTCGGGCCGCTTCCCAGATTCCTTCTCGGCGCACCGGAGCTGCGGCGCCCGAGGCTGCCTCCTGCGCGCTCAGAGTGAGAGCATCGGGGAGCCAGGCCACCGGAGCGCTCGACGCCGAGCGAGACGCCGGCGGAGGCGGGGCACGCCCCGGCGGTCGTGCCGGGTGCCACATGACGCTCGGGGTTGTGAAATGGTGCGCCGCCGGGGCGGGCGGCGGCGCACCACCACAAATCCCAAAGGGTTGTGCGCATTCTCCGGATCCAGACGGGATCGCGCAATGGGGACGTATCCCCTTTTCGAATGACTTGATGTACATCGAAAGGCGCTGAGATCGCTGGGAGGCGGCTCAGGAAGCTTGGGGATCGACCTCGTGGGGGCCGCTGACGGTGGCCCGCAGGAGGTCCAGGTCGTTGGGTCCGACGAGTCCCGTCCGCACGGCGTAGGAGACGAGCGCCTCGCGACGGCCCTCGGCCTGCACTCCCCTGTCGCCCTTGACCCCCCGCACGCCCGCCCGGGTGAGCTTGTCGCAGATGGTGTCCAGCTTGCGGTTGAACTTGGTCACCGGCCATCCGAGTCGCTGCGCGATCACCGTGTTGCCCTCGATGCCACCCAGGCGAAGACGTGACTCGTACATGGCCACGAGCACCAGGTGCTGCTCCGGTGACAGCGGGATCGAGCCGAAGTCGATCGTCTCGGTGCCCACCACCTCACCACGGGCGTCGACCTTGAGCAGCGTCCCCGAACGGCGACCGGACAGCTCGTAGCTGGTCGGGCCCGCCGAGAACCGAACGAGGAAGCGGGTGCCGAGCACCGGGATCTGCTGACCCGGTGCTGCCTCGAGCACGGCTCCGTTGTCGGTGTCGAGCAGCTCCAGGCGGAGGCGGGTGCCGTGGTTCTGGAGCCACCACACGCCTTCACGTCGGACGAACCGACCCACCACCCGGTGCATGAACGGGTTCTCGTCGATCACCAGATCTGCGTTGCGACCGAATCGGAGCTCGCCCTCGGGACCCAGCACGTGCTCCTCGCCCAGGTACTCGAGGCACAGGGAATCGGGTAGGTCCTTCTGATCGCCGGTCATATCGAGAGTCCGATGGCTTCCAGCTCCGCAGCGTACACCGAGCGGATCCCGGCCCTCTCGGATGCGGTCATCCTCGACAACCCGAGCTGCAGCTCGTTGCGCAGGTGCTCATCGACCCGATCGGCCAGCTCGGGCTCGTCCGCGAGCACCAACAGGACCACGAACGGATGGTCGAAGGCGATCATCCGGCGGAGGTCCTCGCGGCCGAGGAGCTTCGTCACCACCCACTCGCCCCGTCCCTTGATCAATGCCTCGAAGAAGCTGCGCCCCGTCGCCAGGAGGATGGAGATCGTCAGAGGATCGAAGACCGCGGCCGAGCTGGGATCGTCGAAGAACTCGTCCAGGAACCTGGGGTCCGACAGCTGGCCGAGCAGGACCCATCCCCGCTGCTGGCGAGCAGGGCTCAAGTCGACGTCGACATCGGGACACATCTCCGCCGCCCACCGGTTGGCCTCGGACGCGATCCAGCTGATCTCCTGCAGCAGCTGAGGCCCGCCGGGCTGCCCGGCCTCCCCACCGTCGAAGATCAGCGACGGGTGACCTGCCAGCATGAGCGTCACGTCACCGATGACCAGCCTGCGGAGCTGGTCGATCGTCACGGTTCGACCGCCCAGGGCCGGACAGTCCCGCGACGCGATGTCGATGAGCGGCTTCATCGCCGTGGCGGAGTCGGTCGCGATGTCCTGGATCAACATCCTCACCTTCTCCACCGCAGGAAGGTCCGATTGGAAGTCGGTGAAGACTCTCTCGATCACCGAACGGCGCTCGGCGATCGACGTCGACAACGCCTGCCGCAGCTCAGCGGTCCGATAGTCGCGAACACCCCGGGCGGGGGTGACCTCATCTCCGGCCCCGGCCTTTCGGCGCAGCGCTGCGGAGACGACGCCGATGTCCGGCCGAGCGGATGGATCCTTGTCGACACACCGCTCGAAGAGCGCTTGGAGTGCGGCCGGGAGACCGAGTCCGTCGAAGGTCAGCTCCTCGGAGTGGATCCGGGCGATCACCGCTGCAGCTGGTTGGTCGAGCCCACCGAAGGGCACCCCGCCAGCCAGCGCGAACCAAGCCGTCACGGCCATCCCATAGACGTCGTTGGCACCGGTCGGACGCCGGCCCTCCAGCAGCTCCGGCGGGGCGAACACCAGCGACCCCTGCAGGAACTCCAGGGTCTGGGTGCTGGAGGACAACGCGGTTCCGAAGTCCGCCAGGCGCACCGAGCCGTCCTCTGAGAACAGCACGTTCGACGGCTTCACATCGCAGTGCACGACCCCTGAGGCATGAGCGAAGCTCAGCGCGTCGACGAGCTCGTCGCACAACCGCAGGGTCTCACCGACCGGAAGCGGCCCTTTCGACACCACGCGCTCCCGCAGAGAGCCACCTGCCGCGTCCTCCAGCACCAGGTACTGCCAGCCATCGTCGGTGACACCGTGGCCGAGGACGGTGAGGACGTTGGAATGGGACCCCACCGACGCCTGCACGCGCGCCTCGGTGAGCAGCTCTGCGGGATCCGCGCCGAACACCCCACGGAGCACCTTCACCGCAACCGTCCGGCCGAGCACGGTGTCGCGCGCCCTGTAGACGGCACCCGACCCTCCGCGTCCGAGCAGCTCCAGCAGCTCTAGACCCTCTTCGAGGTGAAACGAACCCCCACCAGCATCTTCCATCCAGCGCCAGTCCCCGCTCTCCCGCTCGGGTGCGGTTCCCTGGCACCGCCCCCTCGCTGCACGTCCGACCCCCTCGGTTGCTGGCGCGGACCCTAGCGCAACCCTGAACGATGTTCGACCCCGGATCGGGGATTCTGCCCCTGTCCCCACTCCCGGCTCCGCGGGCCCTGCACACGGTCGGAACCCTGAGGGTGAGACGCAGGACCTGGATCCGAGCGCATCGACCGGGTTCGCCGCAGTCGGAGGACCACGCGGATGGAACACTGGGGCCATGGCCGAGCGACCCGAGCCGGAGCGCCGAGGGACACCCGTGCGGCTGCACGAACCCGACCCGTCGTGGCCCGGCCGCTTTGCGGAGGTGGCCGAGGCGCTGCGTCGGGCGCTCGAGAGCCCGGCGGCCGAGCTCCACCACGTCGGATCCACCGCTGTGGAGGGCTGCGTCGCCAAGGACTGCATCGACGTGCTGGTCGAGCTCCCCTCCGCCCCGACCGCCGAGCTCCTGGAGCGCATGGAGCGCCTCGGGTACCGGCACGAACCCCGCCACGCCACCGTGCTCCCGGAGCGCTGGTACCTCCACCGCAGCCTGCCCTACCCGGTCCACCTGCACGTGCAACGCAGCGGCCTGCCCGGCGCGTCGCGCGACCCCCGCCTGGTGTTCCGCGACGCACTCCGAGCGGACCGGTCGCTCCGCGACGACTACGTCGCCCTGAAGCGGCAGCTCGTCGAGAGCGGCCACGATTCTCCCGCCTACACCGATGCCAAGACCGCCTTCGTGTTCGACGTGCTGGCCAGGGCCAGCTCCGAGGGCGACCGGGTGGGCGTGCACGTGCGCGCCGAGCACCCCGACTCGCCGCCGGCACGAGCGATGGTGGCCGACTACGTCGAGCACCTCATCGCCAACGTCCCCGGAGGGTTCGACTGCGCCACCGACCACCCTCCGCCGCCGGGGGCCTTCGAGGCGCCGCGGGGCACCTTCCTGGTGATGTACGACGACGTCACCCCGATCGGCTGCGGCGCGGTGTGGGAGATGGAGCCAGGCATCGCGGAGGTGCGCCGGGTGTGGGTGTCGCCCGACCACCAGGGCACCGGCCTCGGACGCCGGATGCTCGACGCTATCGAGTCCGCCGCCGGGGCGCTCGGCTGCCGCACCGCACGGCTCGACACCATGGCCGCTCTCGGCGCCGCCGTGGCCATGTACCGCTCGCAGGGCTACCGGGAGATCGGGGACTACAACGCCAACCCCAACGCCGACCTCTGGTTCGAACGACCCCTGAGGGGCCGCTGAGCACTCAGCGCCAGGCCGTGCACAGCTTCGGCCGACGCGGTCGGCGTCGAGCGGGCGGGATCGTCACCCGGCTTGGTCCTTGCGGAGCTGCTGGCACTCGTCCTCCAGCTCTGCGAGGCGGTGCGCCATGCCCTTGAGCATCGAGCGCGACAGGGCAGGCAGGTCGTCGAGCAGGGTGTTGAAGCCTCGACGGTCGATGACCTCGAGGGTCATGTCGGTCACCGCCACCACCGACGCGGTGCGCGTGATGGAGTCGAGCAGCGCCACCTCCCCGAAGTAGGCGCCGGGGCCGATGCGGGCGACCGCCTCGCCGTCCTTGACCACGTCCGCCTCGCCGGCCACGATCACCGCGAACTCCTGGCCGAGGTCGCCCTGGCGGATCACGGTGCGGCCGGCCTCGACGTGGACCTCGTCGGCCAGCCGATCGATCTCGGCCAGCTCATCCTCGGTGCAGCCGGCGAAGATCGGCAGGTTGCGGAAGTGGGCGTGGGCGTCGGCGCGCGAGTTCACACGCGCGACCCTAGTCCCGTGCCGGCGTCGATGGGCCGAGATGCCGCCCCTCCGGGCGGCCGATCAGCGATCGAGCAACCGGCGCCTCAGGTCGGACTCGGCGTCGGCCAGCACTCCGGGGGCGTGCATGCCATGGACCCCGTGGGCCACCCCCACCGTCACCGGGAAGGACACGGCGGCGCCTGCCACGCTCACCGGAAGGGCGAACGCCCCCTGGACGCGCTCCAGGAGGATCGGCTGGTCGCTGGGGTCGACCCCCGGGCTGACCAGCACGAAGATCCCGGGCGACAGCACCGCCAGCAGGTCCGAGTGGCGCACGAGCAGCGAGAGCCGGCCCGCCAGCTCCCTGGCCACGGCGTCGGCGGCACCCTGCTCGGTCTCGGCCAGATCGGGATAGCCGTGGATGGCCACGACGAACACCGCCGGCCGGCGGCCGCCGCCCAGCAGCTCGTCCAGTCGGTCGATCACCGAATCTCGTCCGGGAAGCCCGGTTGCCGGATCCACGTGCACCGCACCATCCTGCCGTGCCCAGCGTGCACTTCGACACCGGAAGAGGGACACATCTGGGATCATCTCGGGGTCCACGGGCGCACTCGGGTCGGCGGTTGGCACATCGCGGCGGTCCGGGCCCTGGTCGCCCGTCGTGAACCAGAAGGACTTGACCGAAAGATGAATCTCGTTCAGGATGGCCCGGTGGTCAACACCGGACGTCGAGCGCGCAACCGCGCCGCCCGACACAAGCAGCTCATCCAGGCCGCCGGCGCCATCCTCGCCGAGGACGGCATGAGCAACCTCACGATGCAGGCGGTGGCCGAGCGGGTCGACTGCGCGGTGGGCACCATCTACACCTACTTCGAGTCGAAGTCGGCGTTGCTGGCCGCCCTCCAGGCCGAGGCCATCCGGGTGCTCACCGACTCCTACGACACCGCGGCGCAGTCGTGGGACATCTACCTCGACCGCGACGACGTCGATCCCCAGGTCGCCGCGTTGAGCCGCATCCTCGGCCTCGGTCGGCTCTTCCTCTCCTGGCCGGAGCTCCACCCGCGCGAGTTCGACTTCCTCCAGATGCTGCTGGTCTCCCGCGAGGAGATCATCACCATCGACGACGCCATGCCGGTGGTGCCCCAAGCCTTGATGCTGCTCTCCGAAGGTCGGGTTCTGATCGACGCCGCGGTGGACTGCGGGGCGCTGCGGCTCAACCCCGACCTGCCCGGCGACGACAGCCTCTCGCGCACCTTGCGATGGGCCGGCGGCCTCGACGGCGCCGTGCTCGTCTCCGCCGCCGGCGACCTGGCCTACGACATCGACCCCGGCACCTTCGACCGCAGCGAGATCGGCATCCGGCTCACCATCGACCTGCTCAGCGCGTGGGGCGCCAGCTCCGACGACATCCACCTCGCCATGGAGGCGGTCGACCTGATGGACGGCGAGGGGATGCTCCTCCCTCGCCCGATCACTCCCGAGGTCGCCGACGAGCCCGCCGAGGAGCGGGTCGACGAGCCATCCGACGTCGGCGCCCGCACATGAGCGCCCTCGTCGTCGCCCTGGCGCTGGTCGTGGGGGTGAACCTCTGGTTCCTCTTCGAGTACCTGCTGCACCGCTTCGCCATGCACGAGCTGCACGGGAAGGGGATCATGAGCCGTGAGCACCTGGAGCACCACGTGCGCGCCGGGTGGAGCTTCAGCCCCACGCACCTGCTCTCCTGGCTGGGCGTCGGCGTCGTGGGCGCGGCGGTGTGGTTCCCGATCGGGTGGCTGGTTGCCGGGCCCGCCGCCGCCTGGGGCGTCGCCCTGGGCTGGCCCATCGGCTACGCCTTCTACGAGTACGAGCACGCGGTCGCCCACCTGCGGCCGCCCCGGACCAGCTACCAGCGGTGGGTGCGCAAGAACCACTTCCACCACCACTTCGGCAAGCCGATGACCAACCACGGGGTGTCGGTGGGCTGGTGGGACGTGGTGTTCGGCACCCAGGAGCGCCCCGAGAAGGTGCGGGTGCCTCGGCGTTTCGCCGACGGCCTCGGCTGGCTGCTCGACGAGCGCGGCGAGCTGCGCCCCGAGTTCGCGGAGGACTACGAGCTGGTCGGATCGCTCGACTGCTCCGAGCGCCAGGAGCAGATCGACCGGGCCAAGGCCTTCGCCAGCGTCGCGCCCGACGACTGACCGATCGGGCCCGAACCCCACCGCAACCCGAACCCGACCGAGCCATCGGAGACATCTGAGCCGACCGGGCGGGAACTCCTTCGATCGCTCCGGTCGAATTCTCAAACAGGGGCCGGGTCCGTACCGATACTCCGAGAGAGCTGGAGCGAACCCGCTCGGAGGTGACGTGAAGGGCATCCTGTTCAACGTCGTGGAGGAAGTCGTGGAGGAGGACCACTCCGAGCGCGACTGGGACCTCGCGCTCTGCCGTGCGGGAGTGGAAGGCGCCTACACCTCGCTGGGCAACTACCCGACCGCCCAGCTCACGGCCATCCTCGGGGCGCTCGCCGAGCAGCAGGACACGCCCGTCGCCGACGTGCTGCGCGCCGCGGGCGAGCACGGGTACCACCACCTCGCGGCACGCCACCCGACCCTCGTGGAGCCCTACCGCGACCTCGGCGACCTCCTCCTCCACCTCGACACCGTCATCCACCCCGAGGTGCTGAAGCTGTACCCCCACGCCGACCCGCCCCGCTTCGAGGTGCAGCCCCTGACCGGGGAGAGCGACGCATGGGGGGTCACCTACCGCTCCGCCCGGGGCCTGTGCCACCTCGCCGAAGGGCTGATGCGCGGCGCCGCCGACAGCTTCGAGCGGGAGGCCCGCATCGAGCAGGTGACCTGCCGACACCTGGGGGATCCCACGTGCCACTTCGAGGTGCGGCTCGCCAGCCCCACCCCCGTGGCTCCCGAAGCGGGCCACAGGTGACCCCGGAGGACGCCACCGGGCGCATCGCGCTGCTCGAGCGACAGCTTCGGCGCGAGCGTGCGGCCCGCATGGAGGCCGAGCGCATCGCCGAGCGCGGGCTGAGGGAGCTCTACGAAGCAAACCGACTCCTCGACCAGCGCGTCGCCGAACGCACCGTCCAGCTCGAGCAGGCGCGGGGGGCCGCGCTCGAAGCCGCCCAGGCCCGCACCGAGTTCCTGGCCAGCCTCTCCCACCAGGTGGGGACGCCCCTGCAGACGATCGTCTCCGCAGTGGAGCTCGTCACCACGGTCGACGAGCAGGACCACGATCGGCTGCGAGAGGCAGCCGCAGCTGCCGAAGCCCTCGGACAGCTGTTCCGCAACCTGCTGGAGCTGGCGCAGTGCGAGGTCGGTGACATCCCTGCCACACCGGTGTCCGTGGAGATGGTGGAGATCGCCGACCGGCTCGAGCAGCGCTGGTCCGCTCGTCTGGCGACGGTCGGCAAGCTGCTCTCTCCGGAGGGCTCCGGCATGGCCACGGTCGATCCGGACCGGATGGTGCAGATCGGCGATCTCCTCCTCGACAACGCCTTCCACCACGCCGACCCGGGCCTGGTGCAGCTCGGCATCTGGGCCGAAGGAGGCGGTGCCCGCCTGGAGGTCGCCGACAGCGGGCCCGGGGTGTCCGCCGCCGACCTCGAGGTGATCCTGGAGCCCTTCGTGCAGCTCCGAGACACCCCGGCCCCTCGGCTGGGTTCCGGTGTCGGACTGGCCCTCGCCCGGGGTCTGGCACACCGGCTCGGGGGCACCGCCGTCGCCCTGCCCAACGCAGCCGGCGGCCTCACCGTGACCGTCCGGCTGCCCGACCCCGGCGCGGCCGAGCGCGACGGCGCAGCGCCACGGACGTCGGTCGCAGGGAGGCAGCGCTGATGGCCCACGTACTCGTCGTCGAGGACGCCCCCGATGCCCTGGAGCTCGCCACCGCGACCCTGCGCAGCGCCGGCCACACCACCTCCGCCGCCACCACGGCCGTCGAGGCGCTCCGCTCGGTCAGGGCACGTCCACCAGAGGTGATCCTGTTGGACCTGGGGCTCCCCGACGCCGACGGCACCGACCTCTGCCGCGAGCTGCGGGGGATCTCCGACGCCTACATCCTCATGCTCACGGCCCGCGACGACGAGGTCGACAAGGTGCTCGGCCTCAAGCTCGGCGCCGACGACTACGTCACCAAGCCCTACTCACCCCGCGAGCTCACGGCCCGGATCGAGGCGCTGCTGCGTCGGCCGCGCAACACCGCGGCGGAGCCCGTGGACGAGCGCCACGTCGGCGACCTCGTGGTGCGACCCCTGTCGCACGACGTGCTGCTCGACGGCCGATCGCTGCAGCTCACCCGCATCGAGTTCGCCATCCTCGATGCGCTCACCGAGTCGCCGAGCCGGGTGCTCAGCCGCGAGCAGCTCCGGTCCCGGGTGTGGGGTGACGACTGGTTCGCCGGCGACCACTCCCTCGACGTGCACATGGCCAACCTGCGCCGCAAGATCGACGCCAACGGCGTCGCCCACATCCGCACCGTGCGCGGGGTCGGCTACCGCATGGCCGAGCAGCTGCTCGAGGTGACCGCATCGGGCGGGCGGAGCGGGCCGTGATCCACGGCGGACACCACCTGGGCGGCATCGACGCTTCCCGGCTGCTCCTGGAGGCACCTGTCGCGCTGTCGCTGCTGGACGTGGACGGCCATCAGCTCGACGCCAACCCCGCCTACCTGCAGCTCTTCGGGCTGAGCCCCGACCGCCTCGGCGAGGTCGGGGCCATGGAGGTGACCCATCCCGACGAGGCGGCGCTCACGCGCACCTACCTTGCGGAGCTCGTCGAGGGCACTCGCACGCAGGTGGAGCTCGAGAAGCGCTACGTGCGCGCCGACGGATCCGAGTTCACCGGCCGGCTCCGGGCGGTGGCGCTGCGGGAGCGCGACGGCTCGGTGGTGGCGCTGCTGGGCGCCATCGAGGACGTCACCGAGGTCCACCGCCAGCGCGCCGAGCTCGAGCACAACCAGAACCGGATGGCGTCGCTGCTGGCCAACATCAACGACAGCGTGACCGTGGTCGACGCCCGCGGCGTCGTGATCGACGGCACCGGGTTCTTCGACGAGGTGCTCGGATACCCACCCGGCTTCTGGTCGGAGCGCTCCGTGTGGGACATCACCGATCCCGACGACCTCCCCCGCCTGCTCGACCGCTACGACCACATCCTGCGTCACCCCGGCGAGCGGGTGCAGTTCGACCTTCGCCTGCGACCCGCCGACGAACGGGGATGGCAGGACATCGAGCTCACCGCCGTCAACCTGCTGGACGACCCCGACGTGGCCGGGATCGTGCTCACCTCCCGGAACATCTCCCAGCGAAAGGCGCTCGAACAAGCACTGGAGCGCGAACGCGACCGTGCCGTCGAGGAAGCACGGCTGCGCTCGGAGTTCACTGCACGTGCCACCCACGAGCTGCGCAACCAGATCCACGCGCTCGCCGGGTTGTCCGACCTCGTCGGCTCCGCCGAGGTGCCCGAGGACGTCCGGGAGCTGACCGATCAGGCCGCCCGTACCGCAGGGCGCCTCCAGCGCCTCGTCGACAACCTCCTGGCGTTCTCACGGCTCCGCACCGCACCACCCAGCCCCCGTCTCCAGTCGGTGGAGCTCTCGTCGCTGCTCGCCGACGTGGCTGCCATCGGTCGCTCCGTGGCCAACTCCGCGGTGGAGGTGGTGACCCGCCTCGACGTCGAGCTGCCGGCGGCCGCCTGCCTGGACGAGGCGATGGTCACGCAGGTGCTCGCCAACCTGGTGTCCAACGCCGCCAAGTTCACCGAGCAGGGCAGCATCACGGTGGAGGTCGCCGGCGAGGTCCGCGACGATCGGAGCTGCCTGGTGTGGTCCGTGTGCGACACCGGTCGGGGGATCCCCCCGGATGCCCGGGCCCGCATCTTCGAGGCGTTCGAGCAGGTCGAGCGGATCGACCGCTCCCGCGGCCTCGGCCTGGGGCTGGCCATCACCTCCCAGCTCGTCGAGCAGCTCGGGGGCACCATCGATCTGGAGACGGAACTCGGGCGTGGTTCCACCTTCACCGTCGTGCTGCCCTGCGCCACCGAGGGAACCTGCGCCGCAGCTGACGCACCCAACGGCACGGTCGACACGCCGCAGATCGACGTGCGCGTCCTGGTCGTGGAGGACAACCCGGTCAACCAGCTCCTGGTCAAGGAGCAGCTCCAGCGGATGGGAGCCGAGGTGACCGTCGTCGGCGACGGAACCGACGCCGTGGAGCTGTTCGAGCAGGGCGTGGAGCTCGATCTCGTGCTGATGGACTGGCAGCTGCCCGAGCTCGACGGCCTCAGCGCCACCCGACGCATCCGCCAGATCGAGCCCCCCGGCCGACGATGCCCCATCCTCGGGCTCACCGCCAGCGCCCAGGTAGCGGACCGCAAGGCCTGCCTCGACGCAGGGATGGACGACGTCCTGGCGAAGCCGCTCGCGCTCGACGCCCTCGTCGAGGCCGTCCGTCGCCACGCCCGCGCCACCGGTAGCGCTGCCCCGATCGCCACCTCCGCTGCCGAGCGGCCCGACGAGGTGGCCGCCGCGCTCGACCGACTCGTGGAGGAGCTCGGTGCCCGCACGCCGGTGCGATCCATCGTGTCGACCTACCTCACCGAGCTCCGGGAACGGGTGGCGGACATCCGAGCCGCAGTGGAGCACGACGACGCGGACCGGCTGCGGCGCAGCGCCCACCGGCTGCGGGCAACCAGCCGAACGCTGGGTGCTCGCAGCGTGGACGACCGCGCTGCACGCCTGGAGGACGCGGACTTCCCACCCCCGCCCGACCTCCTGGCGGAGCTCGACCACGTCGCCGGCTCGGTGCACCGCGCCATGCAGGAGTGGCTGGGCGGGGGACTTGAGGAAGTCTTGAGGTCGGCCTGAGGAGCGCTTCAGCGGGGTGCTGCACCTTCGTCCTCGACCCGGAAGAGCCCCGGGCGAGAAGAAGGAGCACACCAATGAGCGACAGCATCACCCCCCAGTCCACCGAGATCACCCCCGACCGCCGCAGCCGGCGTCGTCGTGGGCTCGCCATCGGCCTCGTGGTGGCCGGCGCCATCGCCGCCGCCCCCGGCGTGGCCACCCTGGCGGGCTTCACCGCCCAGGACGTGAACCGGGACAACAGCATCCAGTCCGGAACGCTCGACGTGGCCTTCGGCCAGGACGAGAAGCACTTCGACGTGCGCAACATGAAGCCCGGCGACAAGACCGCCCAGAAGGTCGAGATCGTCAACACCGGCACCCTCACCGAGGACTTCGTGCTCGACGCCGTGAACGTCCAGGGCACCCTCGACGACGTGCTGCGGGTCACCGTCGCCCGTGACGGCAGGGTGCTGCTGGCCGACAGCAAGCTCTCCGAGATGGATGCCCTCGTCGGCAGCCTGGGCTCGGGCGAGTTCGCCACCTACGAGGTGGCCGTGGCCTGGC
This sequence comes from uncultured Microthrixaceae bacterium, assembly GCA_964420125.1. GTDB lineage: Bacteria > Actinomycetota > Acidimicrobiia > Acidimicrobiales > Microtrichaceae > CAYQQQ01. Next base: position 26,543 of record CAYQQQ010000006.1, on the reverse strand, counting down.
CGGAGAACGCCCCGGAGATCGACAACGCGTACCAGGGTGGCCTGGTCAGCTTCGACATGCAGGTCGACGCCGACCAGCTGCCGGGTCAGCCGATCTCCAACGGCGACAACGCCGGCAACTGATCCTCCCGGATCCTCCCACCACCTGGGGGTGGTCGCCTCGGCGGCCACCCCCAGACCCCTTCTCCCCGGCCCGGCCGGACCCTTCGAACCCTGGTTCCCCGACCACCCCGACCCGACTGAAGGACGTTCGATCACATGACCTCCTCCCCCGCCACCCCCGCAACTGCGACCCCGGTCCCGAGCGCACGCCGAACCTCGTTCCTGGGTCGCCTCGGCGGTGGCCTGCTCACCCTCGTCATGTCCGTGATGCTGGTGATCTTCGTGGCCATGACCGTGCTGCGCTTCACCGGAGGAGAGCTCCTGGCGGTGCGCACCGGCTCCATGGAGCCGGAGATGTCGCCCGGCGACCTGCTCATCAGTCGCGAGGTGGATCCCCGCACCGTCCGCCGGGGCGACGTGATCACCTTCCGGGTGCCCTCGGAGGACAACACCCTGGTCACCCACCGCGTGACCTCCGTCCAGGACGACGGCAACACCTTCACCACCAAGGGCGACGCCAACGACACCGCAGATCCCTTCACCACCAAGGCCGAGGACGTGCTCGGCACGAAGTGGTTCGTGCTGCCCGGCATCGGCCGAGCCGTGGTGTTCCTGGCCAGCCCGATCGGCACCGCCCTCCTGCTGGGCATCCCCGCCGCCATCTACATCGGCCAGTCCCTCGCCGACCGACGCCGCGCCACCGCTGCCCGCTCCGCCGCCCAGAGCGGCACCGAGCGGCCCTCCGACGCCCCCGCCGGACCGCCGACGGACCCCGGACCCGGCTCCGGCTCCGAGGGGCACGTGCCCACCCCGGCCACCGCCTCCACGGACGAGGGCCTCATCGTGCTGCCCTCCGCCGCCCGGAGCTCCACCCCTCCGGCGGAGCCGATCCCCTGGCCCGAGCTCGACCACGCGACACCGGTCCCCCTCGCCGTGCCCGCATCGGCGCTGCCCGCAGAGGTGGCCGAGCGCCTCGGCACCAGCTGGGTGCTGGTGACGCCCCTTCACATGTCGATGGTCGGCCTCGCAGCCGGTGCCGGCGACTCGACGGCGTCGCCCGGCCCTGCCACCCCGGCGGCCCCCGCACCTGCCCCCCGGCTGCTTCCAGAGGTCGTCCAGATCCCGGCGGCCAACCCGTTCTGAGCAACCCGTCCTGAGCACTCGCCCACCACCACCGTCCACCCAGGAGCACCACCATGAGCGTCCAACTCGACAGCCCACCCGATTCCCCGACACCCGCCCCGGATCCCCGCCGGTCGAGACGACGGCGACTCGCCCTGACCCTGGCGGTCGTGGCGGCCGTCGCCGTCGCCCCCGGGGTCGCCACCCTGGCCGGCTTCACCGCTCGGGACGTCAACCGCGACAACGTCATCGAGACCGGGCGCCTGAGCCTCGGCTTCGGTCGTGACGAGCGCTACGTCGAGGTCCGCAACATGAAGCCCGGTGACACCTACACCACCTCCGTGGACGTGGTGAACGACGCCTCCCTCGACGCCGACTACACCCTGGACGTGCAGAACGTGATGTCCACCCGGATCCCCGGCCTCGACGACGTCCTGGTGCTCACGGTGAGCAACGCGGACGGCACCGTCGCCTCCAGCGGCCGACCCTCCGAGTTGCTGGCCCTCCCGTCATCGTTGCGCACCGGCGAGCGCGAGGAGTTCCTGGTCACCGTCTACTGGCCGGAGAACGCCGACTCGATCGACAACGCCTACCAGGGCTCCGACGTGCGCTGGGAGTGGGTCGTCGACGCCACCCAGAGCGGCGCCCCTGCAACCGGCGGCCTCGGCATCGACGGCGTGGCGGGCGACCTGAGCATCGCGGTCCCCTACGACCCCACGAACACGGCCATCACCGTGGTCCGACCCGACAGCACCCGCTTCGAGGTGACCAACTCCTCGACGGCGCCTCAGACGTTCCACTTCGACTCGGACAAGACCGTCGAGGTGTGGGACGGATCCGGCGAGTGGATCATCACCATCCTCTTCCCCGGATGGTACGACGGCCACGAGGTCACCCTCGCCCCGGGGGAGACGGCGTCCTTCATCGCCAACGCATGGGAGCCCGACGCCGAGCTGCGCATCGTCCCCGCCCCTTGACCGTGGGGTAGGGAGGGCATCACCTGAGAATGCTCGGCCCGCCCCTACACCACCGATTCTGTACGCCCTCGCGAACACCTGTTGTGCGCCACAACGTACAGATGCGGTGGATTGGTCGGTAGGGGACCTGGTCGGTCGGGGACCTGGTCAGTCGAGCACGGCCTCGGCGACCAGGTCCTCGCAACGGCGGGTGTCGTTGAAGCTGAGCTGCAGCGCCTTCGCCCGGCGGAAGTAGAGCTGGATCTCGTACTCGAGGGTGAAGCCCACCCCACCGAAGATCTGCTGGGCCATCGCCGTCACGTCCCGGAAGGTGTTGCAGGAGAACAGCTTCGCCATCGCCGACAGCTTCCGCACCGGCTGGTCCGCCGGGTGGCTGTGGGCCCAGGCGGCTTCGTGGGTGAGGGTCGCGGCACCGTCGACAGCCGTGCGGGCATCGGCCATGTCGTGAGCCAGCGCCTGGAACGCCCCGAGGGGCTTGTCGAACTGCTCCCGGTCCTTGGCGTACTGCACGGTGATCTCCAGGGCGTGCTCCGCCCCGCCGTTGGCCTGCGCCGCAGCCAGCACCATCACCTCGTCCATCACCTCGCACCACGTGCTCCACCCGGAGCCCGCCTCCCCGAGGCGATCGGCATCGCTCACCCGGACGCCGTCGAGGTGGAGTTGGTAGCGGGCATCGGCGCTGATCGACATGCGCTGGGAGAGGGTCACCCCCGGTCCGCCGGGATCGACGAGGAACAGGTCGACGTCTGCGTCCCCCTCGCCGGTGCGGGCCAGCACCACCAGGCGCTCCGCCGCAGAGGCGAACCGCACCGCCTCCTTCGTGCCCGACAGCACGAAGCCGTCCCCGTCGGGCACGGCCCGCAGCTGCACGCCACGCGGGCCGTAGGAGTTGTCAGGCTCCAGCCACGCCGGCACCAGGATCGCCTCGCCCGAGGCGATCCTCGGCAGCCACTCCTTGCGCTGGGCGTCGGTTCCGGCACGCAGCAGCGCCCCCGCCGACATCACGCAGCTCTCCAGGTGGGGCACCGGTGCCAGCGCCCGACCGAGCTCCTCGTAGAGCACGACGCCGTCCACCAGCGAGGAGCCCGCGCCGCCGTGCTCCTCGGGCAGCATCAACCCGAGCAGCCCCAGCTCGCCCAGCTGCGTCCACAGCCCGGGGGGGTAGCCGGTGGGATCGTCCTCCATGGCGCGCACCACCTCGGCGTCCGCGTACTGGCCGCACAACCCGCGCGCCATGTCGCGCAGCATGTCCTGTTCGTCGGTGAAGTCCAGGTCCAGCATCAGAGGCTCCTCGCTCAGGGCTTCCAGTCCCCGCCGCGGCGGGACCAGGGGTTGTCGTCGTCGGTCGTCGGCACCGCCACACGTACGGTGCAGGTGGTGGCGGTCTTCGTGTCGCCCTCGGTGCCGTCTCCGGCGACCGGTGCGGCGGTGAGGGTGATCTCCAGTGACGCCCAGCCGCAGCCGGCGTCGTCGACCTCGGTGCCGGTGACCGCGCCGCGGAAGGTCATGCGATCGCCTGGGAACACCGAGTCGCGCATGCGGAAGGTCATCGTGGCGAGACGACCCTTCGGACCGGTCCAGTCGGTGACGTAGCGTTCGATCCAAGCCGCCTGGTTGGGGGTGTTCAGGAAGATGTCCTGCACCCCGTTGCGCTCGGTGGCGAAGTGGAAGTCGTGGTGCATGGGCCGCCAGTCACGGCTGGCCAGCGCGCCCAGCACCACTGTGGTGGGCGTGACGTCCACCACCAGCTCGGGCAGCTCGTCGCCTTCGTGCAGCTCGGAGTGCAGCATCACCCCTCCTCCGCGTCGCGTCGGTAGCCGAACCCGGTGTAGCGCTCGACCCCGACCAGATCGCCCCGCTGGTTGCGGTACTCCACGTCGATGACCCAGAAGCGGCCTGCCCCGAGCTTGGTGGACTTGGGTCCGCTCACCGAGCGCAGCACCTGGGCGTGGCTGATCACGTCGCCGGGGCGCACGGGCTCGTGGAACTCGAGCGTGTTGTCGGTCATCACGGCCTCCGGGAGCCCGAAGCGCTCCTTGAGGTCGAAGTGCACCTTGAGCGCCACCTGCTCCCCCGCTGCCCCCGGCTGCCACCAGTGCGGCCGCATCCACAGCGACAGCGTGGTGGGGAGGGCCGTCATCCCCCCGGTGAGCTCGTCGGCCACTGCGTCGTCCCAGTACAGCGGGTTGGCGTTCTGCGTGGCGGCGAGCGTGTTGTAGGTGTAGGCGCGCTCCACCGGGAACTCCGCGGTCACCTCGTACTGGGGCACGCCCAGCAGCGATGCGACATCCTCGGGCAGCTCCTCCTCGGGGGTGCTGCCGCCCTCGCGGCGCGCCCTTTGGGTGCTCATGCGATCACGCCCTCCTCGATCAGTGCGCTGACGTGGGCCGGCTCGAGGCCCGCCCTCGCCAGCAGCTCGGTGGTGTCGGTGACGTCACCGGCTCGAACCTCATAGGGGCCCTCGGGTGGCGTCGTGCCCGCCCAGATCGGCGCCGACTGGCGGAACGGCCCGTCGGTGGCCGACACGGCGTCCACGACTAGCGCCCTGGCCACGGTCTGGGGATCCCGCACCGCCTCGGCCACGGAGTTCACCGGCGCCACGCACGTGTCGGCCGGGCCGAGCAGCTCCACCCACTCGTCACGGGTCCGGGTGGCGAACACGTCTGCCAGGTCCTTGCGGATCGTCTCCTGGTGCTCGTCGTCGAGCTGGTGGGCCACGTGGCGCTCGAGGTCCAGCAGTCGGCAGAGGTTCGCCCAGAACTGCGCTTCGATGGCCGCCACCGAAAGGTGCTTGCCGTCGGCGCAGGTGTAGGTGTCGTAGCAGGCGTACCGGCCGGTGAGGATGTAGTGGCCCGGGCCGGGCTCCACCCCGGTGGCGAGGTGCTCGTCGACGTAGAGCGACATCATGGCGAACGCGCCATCTGCGATGGAGACGTCGAGGTGCTCGCCCTCACCGGTGCGCTCCCGGCGCAGCAGGGCCGCCAGCACGGCCATCGCCGCCTGCATGCCCCCTGCGGCGATGTCGGCCACGGTCGCCCCCGGCAGCGCCGGTCGCCCGTCCGTCGTGCGGCTGGAGCAGTCGAGGAAACCTGAGGTGGCGAGGTAGTTCAGGTCGTGGCCCGCCCAGTCCCGCCGGGGGCCGCTCTGGCCGAAGCCGGAGGTGGAGCACAGCACGAGCCTCGGGTTGGCTGCCCGCAGCGCCTCGAAGCCGATGCCGAGCCGGTCGACCACGCCGGGCCGGAAGCTCTCGATCACCACGTCGCTGGTGGCGGCGAGCGACAGGAAGGCCTCACGGCCGGCGTCGGACTTCAGATCGAACAGCGCCCGCTGCATGCCCCGGTTGCCGGAGTAGGCGTAGAAGGGAGGGATGATCTGCACCGCTCCCGCCCGGGGCACCGCGCCCACCTTGATCACGGTGGCGCCGTAGTCGGACAGGATGCGCGACGCCCGCGCCGCCGGGCCCACGCTGGCCAGGTCGAGCACCGTGATGCCCTCCAGCGCCGGGGTCGACGTCACCGCAACCCCCCCGACTGCCACTTAGCTTCCACCGCTGCGGTGCACTGCGGGTGGCAGAACGGCCGCACGCCCGACTGCCACTCAGTTGGCACCGCCGCGGTGCACTGCGGGTGGCAGAACGGCTGGCGGGGCGGGGGGTCCCCGCCGGCAACGCGATGAGCGCTCGCGCTGTCGAAGCCGTGTGCGCGGCACGCGACTGGCCGGCGGGGCGGGGGGTCCCCGCCGGCAACGCGATGAGCGCTCGCGCGAAGAGCCATGAGATCGCCTCAGAAGTTCTTCGGGAGGCCCAGGCCGCGGCGGGCGATGATGTTGCGCTGGATCTCCGAGGAGCCGCCCCCGATCGTGTCGATGACCGTGTAGCGGTAGGTCGACTCCGCTCGGCCGGCCATCGGGGCGTCGTCGGTGTGCACCCGGGTCTGCGACCCGTGCCCACCGATGTCCATCGACGCGCTGGCGAGACGACGGGAGAACTCGGTGGCGAACAGCTTGTACTCCGATGCCGCCACCGTGGGGGGTTGGAAGTCCTCGCCGGCCTTGGCCTTGCGCTCCACCTTCATGGCCTCGGTGACGAACTTGAGTCCCATCACCCGTGCCACCTCGGCCTCGGTGTGCAGGTTGGCCATCTTCGAGCGGACGACCGGGTCGTCCTTCAGCGGCTCGCCATCGCGCACCGTGTCGCGCACGTGGTCGGTGAGCAGGTCGAGACGCTGCTTGATGGGCGAGAACGTGAACAACGTGAAGCGCTCGAGGTCGAGTGCCTGGGAGATGTAGCGGAACCCGTGGTTGACCTCACCCACGACGTACTCGTCGGGCACGAAGACGTCGTCGAGCCACACCTCGTTGGTGCGCTCGTCGCCCATCGTCCAGATCCCGTTGATGGTGATGCCGGGGTCGTCCATGGGGATCATCATCAAGGTGATGCCCATGTGCTTGTTCTCGGGGTCGGTGCGGACGCCGCACCAGTACCACTCGGCGAAGTGGGCGGAGGTGGTCCAGGTCTTCTGGCCGTTGAGCAGCCAACCGGACACGCCGTCGCGCTCGTGGCGCTCTCCCTTGAGGCGCATGGAGGCGGCGTCGGAGCCGGCGTTGGGCTCGGAGTAGCCGACGGCGAACTCCACGTCGTTCTCCAGGATCATCGGCAGGAACTTCTGCTTGAGGAAGTCCGACCCGTGGGCGATGAGGGTCTTGCCGATGATGCCCACCCCCTTGCCGATCTGGGGGCCGCCCTTGGAGGCGAGCGCCTCGTTCAGGATGTACTCGTAGACGCCCTTGCCGTCGGATCCGCCGTACTCCTCGGGCCAGGTGATGCCGAGCCATCCCTTGTGGCCGACCTCCTTCATGAACGCCCGACGCTTCGGGGTGTCGACGATCTGAGCCATGTTCTCCCGGGTCAGGTCGAAGACGTCCGGATCGTCGTGGTCGGCGATGAACGCCTCGACCTCGGCCTGGAAGGCCTTCTGCTCATCGGAGAACTCGAAGTCCATGGTGACGCCTCGCAGTTTCTGACGGACCGTCAGATTCTACTCCCCACCGCCGGTGCGACTGCCAGTCGCCCTTCGAGAAGCCTGCCGCGCAGCTGCCGGCGGGGGTGCGCCCCGACGGGAGAGCACTCGCCGTGGCAACCTCCGAGCTGCCAAACTGCCGACGTGGGCGTCACGATGGTGCTGGGCACGGGCTGGCTGGGTTCCGCAGCGGCGCAGGAGCTGGGGCGCGGCGGAGACGCCGTGGTCCTGGACCCGCTGCTCGTCCCCGGGCTCCTGGCGCTCGATCGTGCAGCCTCGACGAAGATGGCCGACCTGGTCGCCGAGTCCGGGACCGCCGTCGTGGTCAACGTCTGCGGCCTCACCGCCGGAAGCCCCGGGGACCTCGAGGCCGCCAACGTCGACTTCCCCCGATGGTTGTGCGAGGTCCTCCTCGACCTGGGCGTCCGCCTCGTGCACGTGGGGTCGGCCGCGGAGTACGGCGACCCGGCGACCGCGGCGCCGATTCCCGAGTCCACGCCCTGCCGACCCGTCGGCCACTACGGCGAGAGCAAGGCCCGGGGCACCGAGGTCGTGCTGGCGGCCAGGGAACAGGGGCTCGACGCCACCGTCGCACGGGTGTTCAACGTGGTGGACCGCTCGCTCCCGGCCACCTCGCCGGTGCAGCAGTGGCTCGACGCACTCGAGCAGCTGGGGGCGTCCGGCACCGGCGAGGTCGAGGTGTGGTGGCCGGCCACCCGACGGGACTTCGTCTCCCGCACGGACGTGGCCCGAGCGCTCGTCGACCTGGCGAGCTCGGACCGACTCCCTGGCATCGTCAACGTGTGCTCCGGCGTGGGACTGGCCTACGGGGAGATCGTGGACGCCCTGGCCCGACGTCTCGGCATCGACGCCGCGGTGCGGTCGCTCGACCGACCCGGCATCGAAGCGGTGGTCGGCGACCCGTCCACGCTGCGCGAAGCGGTGGGCTGGGTGCCGGAGATGTCGATGGAGATCCTGGTGGAGGCGGTCATGCCGGCCACCACGCACACGGAGGGTAGGACCTGATGCATGCGGTGATCCTCGCTGGTGGACGCGGCATCCGACTTCGGCCGTACACGACCTCGTTCCCCAAGCCGCTCGTGCCCATCGGGGACGAGTTCGCGATCATCGAGATCGTCCTGCGCCAGCTGCGCGACCAGGGCTTCACCGAGGTGACCATCGCCATCGGCCACCTCGGCACGCTCATCCGGGCGTACTGCGGCGACGGCAGCCAGTGGGGCCTCTCGATCGGCTACTGGTCGGAGGACACCCCCCTCGGCACCATGGGGCCGGTCGTGTCGAACCTCGCGGAGCTGCCGGAGCACTTCCTGGTGATGAACGGCGACGTCTTGACCGACCTCGACTACCGGACCGTCCTGCAGGGCCACACCGGCTCGGGCGCGCCGCTCACCGTCGCCACCTACGACCGGGTCGTCGACATCGACTTCGGCGTGCTCGACATCGGAGGTGCCGGCGGCGAGCACATCGTGGGGTTCCGGGAGAAGCCCACCGAGCACTTCTCCGTGTCGATGGGGGTGTACGCCCTGAGCAGGGACACGCTCGCCCCGTACCCTTCGGGTGCACCGCTCGGCTTCGACGAGCTGGTGCTCGACCTCCTGGCGGCCAGGAACCCCCCGCGGGTCCACCCCTTCGGGGGGTACTGGCTCGACATCGGCCGACCCGCCGACTACGACCTCGCCAACGAGCAGTGGACCGAGCTCCGACCCCGGCTGCTGCCCGGGACATGACCTCTCGGCGCTCGGGCGGCGACCCGTTCCATCTGGCCGTCTACAGCGATGCCCAGGCGCTGGGGGGCGCCGAGGTGAACCTCGCCCGTGTCCTGTCGGGGCTCCCCGACCGGATCCGGGTGACGGTCGTCGGCGTCGACGACGACGTCGTCGACTGGCTGCGCTCGCACCGTCCGGGCCTGGAGGTCGTCGTCGTGGACCCCATCGCCGGCCGGTCCGACGTCGCGGGAATGGCGAGGCACCGCACCACCTTCGCCCGGCTGCGACCGGACGTGCTGCAGTTCAACCTGTCGATGGTGTCGTCATGCCAGTGGGCGATCTTCGCCGCCACGACGACGATCCCCCGGATGCGCATCGTCGTCGTGGAGAACTCGCCCACCGCGACCTGGTCGAAGGGGTCGAGGTGGCTCAAGCGCCTCACCGCCCGGCGCCTCTGCGCGCACATCGCCGTCGGCGACCGCACCGCACGCCTCATCGAGCAGGACGCCGGACTGCGGCCCGGTTCGATCGCCACCCTGTACCACGGAGCACCGGACGTCGGCCGGGAGGCCGTCGATCGGCCCACGGAGCCGACGCTGCTCACGATCGCCCGGCACGACCCGGTCAAGGGCATCGACCTGCTGCTCGACGCCATGGCCCACGTCGATCCACCGACTCGGCTGGTCGTGATCGGCGAGGGCGGCGAGACCGGGCGGCTCCTGGAGCAGCGGCACCGCCTCCAGCTCGACGACCGCGTCGAGCTGCGCTCCTTCCCGTGGGACCGTCGGGCGGCCGACGTGATGTGGGCGTTCGACGGCTTCGTGCTGCCGTCGCGCGTCGAAGGGTTCCCCGTGACCGTCGTCGAAGCCATGCTGGCCGCCCGCCCCGTGGTGGCCACCGACGTCGGTTCCGTCGACGAAGCCGTCATCCCGGGCGAGACCGGGTGGATCGTGCCGCCCGAGGACCCCGCGGCGCTGGCCCAGGCGATCAACGAGCTGGTCGGCGACCTCGACCGCGCATCGGCCATGGGTCGCACCGCACGGGAGCTGGCGGAGTCCCGCTTCAGCGTGGAGGCGACGGTGAGCGCCTACCTCGACCTCTACCGGTCGCTGGGTGGCGCCACCCGGGCATGAGCCGGGCACCCGGAGACGGAGCCGCAGGTCAGGCGAGGTGAGGTCAGGTCGGGTCGAGTCAGATCTGGTAGCCGTCGGTGGCCAGGGCGTCGAGGTTCGCCCGCACCCACTCCACGGTCGCCCCCAAGCCGTCCTCCAGGGACACCTGGGGGGTCCAACCGCAGAGCTCCGTGGCCAGGCGGTGGTCGCAGAGCAGCCGGTCCACCTCGGACCCAGCGGGTCGGAGGCGATCCTCGTCGGTCACCACCTGCGCGTGGTGGCCGACGACGTCCCCCAGGAGCTCGACCAGGTCCCCGACGGAGATCTCACGGCCCGATCCGACGTTCACCGCCCGGCCGACCGCGGCCTCGCAGTCCGCCAGGGCCAGGAACCCCGCCACGGTGTCGGCCACGAAGTTGAAGTCCCGACGGGGCGACACCGCCCCCAACCGGATCTCCGACACGCCGGTCACGAGCTGGCTGATGATCGTGGGGATGACCGCTCGGGTGGACTGCCGCGGACCGTAGGTGTTGAACGGCCGCACCACCGTGACCGGGACGTCGTGGGCGTGCCAGTAGGAGAGGGCCATCATGTCCGCGGCGATCTTCGAAGCCGAGTACGGCGACTGCGGCTGCAGCGGGTGCTCCTCGTCGATCGGAACCCGCAGCGCGGTGCCGTACACCTCCGAGGTCGAGGTGTGCACCATCCGGGAACCGTGGCGACGGCAGGCCTCCACGACGTTGAACGTGCCCGTGACGTTGGTCTGCACGTAGCTCTCGGCAGCGTGGTAGCTGTACGGGATCCCGATCAGCGCCGCCAGGTGGAAGACCAGCTCGCGCCCCTCGACCGCCTCGTCGATGCGCCGGGCGTCGCGCACGTCGCCGGGCAGGATCCTGATCGCGTCGCGAACCGAGCCCTCGAGCTCGTCGAGCCAGCCCCAGCGCCCGAAGGAGTTGTAGTAGGCAAGGGCAGTCACCTCGGCGCCTTCCGCGACGAGGCGCTCCACGAGGTGGCTGCCGATGAACCCGTCACCCCCGGTGACGAGCACGGATCGCCCAGTCCAGTTCGCCATAGCAGTTCGATCCCGTCCCGGGCCCGTGCCTCCCGTGCCCGGAGACGGAGCCTACGGACGGCCGGACCGGCTCGCCAAGTCCCGGCGGGGCCGGGCAGACTCGATGCGAGCCCGCACCCGGAGACCCACATGCAGTCCGTGCACCACCACACCTTCGACGCACCGGCCGAGTCCTGCTGGGAGATGTTCCACGACCCTGCGAGCCACGTCGCGAAGTTCGAGGGCATGGGGCACCACGACGTCGCCGTCGTCGCCCAGGACGCCTCCCCCGAGCACCTCCACATCGAGATCACCCGCGAGGTCGACGTGGAGGGGATCCCCGGCTTCGCGAAGAAGTGGATCAAGCCCCGCAACACCGTCGTCTCGGTGGACGACTGGCACGATCACGGCGACGGCACCTACGGCGGCCGGTTCTCCCTCGACACCTCCGGGGTCCCCGTGGACATCTCGGGCACCACGCTGCTCGAGCCCGACGGGGACTGCACCAGCTACACGGTGACCGTGGAGATCAAGGTGAACGTCCCCCTCGTCGGCGGCAAGCTGGCATCGTTCTCCCGTTCCATCGTGGATCGCCAGCTCGAAGCCGAGTTCGCCCTGGGCGACACCTGGCTGGCCGAGCACACGTGACCTGAGGTCACCACCTCGCCGTCGAGGTCGCGCCGTGCGACCCGCTGCGGCGCTGAGCCCCGTCTCCCCGGGGGCTGTCGCGCACCGTCCTGCTCACGCGGGCGGCTTGGCTCCCGTCAGCCCGGAGTAGATCAGCCGGGCCATCGTGTGCTGGATCTGCTCCAGGCTGGTCCCGTAGGCCTCGATGCCGTACTGGTGGCCGGCCACCTGCGCCAGCATCGCCACCAGCACCGCGGCGGTGGCGCGCTCGTCGTGGTCCGCCGGCAGGCGACCCTCCTCCTGTTGACGTCGGGCGACCTCGGCCACGGCCTCGGTGAAGGGGTTGAGCAGCTGCACCCGAATCCCCCGGAAGCGTCGATCGCCCTCCCTGGCCGCCATGTCGATCACCGCCAGGAGCGGACCGTGCTCCGCCCAGAACGACAGGAAGGCCGCGGCGATGCGCTCACAGGTGGCGTACGCCGACCGGCCCTGCCACGGGCCCTCCAGCACCGGCCGGGTGAGCCGCTCCCTGCCCTCCCCGACCAGCTCGTCCGCCAGCGCCAGCAGCGCGGACTCCGCATCGGGGAAGTACTGGTAGAAGGTGGCCGGCGAGGTGCCCGCACCCCTGGCGATGTCGACCACCTTCAGGTCGCGGTAGCTCGTGGTGGTGAGCATCTCCCGAGTGCGATCGAGCAGCCGAGCACGGGTGGCCTGCCCTCGTCGACCGGGCACCCTGCCGTCCACCGCCCGGGCGGCCTTCCGCTCCGCACCTTGGCGCCGGGGCTCGGCGTGCTGATGGGTCGTCACATCACGAGCGTAGCGGCGCGCTCCGGCCGCCCTCCGCTCCCGCCCGTCGAACTGGCCGGCGTCACGCGCACATGCGAGGGCCCACACCTGCCAGTTCGATGGGGTCACCCGGGCCGGTCTGCCGACGCGGGTCAGAAGACCCGCAGCAGGAACCGGTAGAAGAGGTACAGGCTCCCCAGCACGGCGAAGAGGAAGAGCACCACCGACAGCGAGATCACCATCGCCGACAGCAGGAACACCTTGATGCTGGAGCGTCGGGTGGCGGCACGGTCGTGCAGGTCGGCCTCGATGAGCCGGAGGTTGCGGGTGTTGGACTTGAAGGCCAGGTCGAACGCCGCCCCCAGGAACGGCACCGCTCCCACGATGGTGTCCGCCCCGACGTTCAGCATCATGCGCAGCGTGGTGGGCAGGGACACGCCGGCGGCGATGCCGGCCAGCACCACCACCATGCCGGCCACCAGGCCGGCGGCGTCGCCCACGCCGGGCACGAACGACGCCACGCCGTCGACGCCGACGCGATGACCGCCGCCGATGGGGATCGAGTCGTCGAGCAGCCACGCCAGGCCTCGCACCCACTCCGGCACCGGTCGGGAGTTGGGCACCGGTCCCCGCCGGGCATCCACGATGTCGCCGGCCATGGTCTTGGCGCCACGGCCGACCTGGTCCAGCACCGAGCGGAGGCTGCGGCGCTCGAAGGGGACCGGTGGCGCTCCACGGACGTCTCCCGTCGCGCCGACACCTCCCGCTGCCCCATCGGCATCCCGGCCCCAGGTGGGCGGGCCGTCGCCTCGCGGCGGAGGTGGCGGCGGGCTCGGCTCACCGGTGGGGACCTCGCGCGCCACGATGGTGCCGAGATCGATCGGCTCCCTCGACGCCGGTTCCCGGCGGCCGTCCTCGGGCTGTTCCACGCCCCCATGATGGCCCGCTCGGGTGCTGTCAGCAGGGCGAGGCAGCGAGTTCCCTCAGCGTCGGCTCGGCCCGGCAGGTGCACCCGGTGGATCAGATGTGCAGGAACCGCTCGGCGTAGCTGGTCAGCAGGGCGACCGCCTCGTCGCCGGTCGGCGTCAGGACGCCCTTGGGCAACCATGCCGAGGTGAGGATCGTGGTGACACCCTCCGCCTCGAGGTCGTCCAGCAGGTCACGGCTCGGCTTCGCCAGCGGGGCGGCGATGATCTCGAAGGGGCGATCTGCGGTGCCCGAGTCCTCTCGGAACCGTCGCAGCGTTCGGCAGTGCTCGATCAGCTCCTCGGGCGCGTGGTACAGGCCCAACCACCCGTCGTGGCAGGCCGCCCGGCGGAACGCCACGTCGGACGCACCCCCGATGTAGACCGGAACCGGCGCTGTCGGCGCCGGCCGCATGTCGACGGGGTCGAAGTCGTAGAAGCGACCGTGGTGCTCGAACATGCCACCGGCCCACAGCCCGGCCATCACCTCGAGCATCTCGTCCATGCGGGCGCCCCGCTGGTCGAAGCGCTGCTCCATCAGGTCGAACTCCTCGCGCATCCAGCCCGCACCGACGCCCACACCGACCCGGTTGCCCGACAGGTAGGCCGCCGTCCCGATGGCCTTGGCGGCCACGAACGGGTTGCGCAACGGCAGCACGTACACGTTGGTCATGAAGTGCAGCCGGGTGGTGACCGCCGCCATGGAGCCGATCGCCACCCACACGTCGGGCCAGTTCTCCTCCGGGGAGAACTGGGGCGTGCCGTCAGGCGTGTAGGGGTACTTCGACGCGAGGTACGACGGATACACCACGTGGTCGCTGATCGCCACGCCGTGGTAGCCGAGCTCCTCGGCGGCCACGGCGATCCGGTTCCAGTCCTCGGGCTGCGCCCCGAGCATGCCGTTCACGAACTTGATGACGGTTCCCCCTGTTCGAGCGCCGCGAGCGCCCTGGCTCGCAGGTCGTACTTGAGCACCTTGCCGCTGGCGTTCAGCGGCAAGGCCTCGATGAGCTCCACGTGGCGCGGCGCCTTGAAGTTCGCCATCTGCTCCCTGGCCCAGGAGACCAGTCCGTCCGGGGCGACCACCGCTCCCGCCACCGGCACCACGAAGGCGTAGCCGACCTCCCCCATCCGCTCGTCGGGCACGCCGACCACCGCGGCCTGCGCCACCGCCGGATGGGTGGCGAGCAACGCCTCGATCTCGGCGGGGTAGGCGTTGAACCCGCCCACGATGAACATGTCCTTGAGGCGATCGGTGATGGTCAGGTAGCCCCGCTCGTCCATGGTGGCGACGTCGCCGGTGTGCAACCACCCCTCGGCGTCGACGGCCTCGGCGGTCTGCTCGGGGTCCTCGAAGTAGCCCTGCATCACGTTGTAGCCCCGCACCAGCACCTCCCCCGGCTGCCCGGGGGCGACGTCGTGGCCCTCCTCGTCGACCACCCGCACCTCCACCCCGGGGATGGCACGGCCCGAGGTGCGGGAGATGGTCTGGGCGTCGTCGTCGGAGCGGCACGCGCTCACCACCCCGCAGGCCTCGGTGAGCCCGTAGGCGGTGATGACGTTCTCGAAGCCGAGGGTGTGGCGCATGGCCTCGACCAGCTCCACCGGCACGGCGGCCGCGCCGGTCACCGCCAGTCGGAGGGTCGTCACCGCCGAGGGGTCGAAGCCGGGATGGTGCAGGAGCGTCTGGTAGAGGGTCGGGGGCCCGGGGATCATGGAGATCCTCTCAGAGGTGATCACCTCCACCGCCCGGTCCACGTCGAAGGTCGGCAGCGGCACCAGGGTGCAGCCGGTGATGAGCCCGGCGACGATGCCGGCCTTGTAGCCGAAGGCGTGGAAGAAGGGGTTGATGACCAGGTAGCGGTCGTCGCCCCGCAGACCCACCAGGTCGGCCCAGTCGGTGAAGGCCCGCAGCGTGGCGGCGTGGGTCTGCACGACGCCCTTGGGTGCCCCGGTGGTACCCGACGTGAACAGCAGGTCGCTCGTCGCTGCGGGATCCTGGGCGCCCACCCGCCGGCCGACCTCGGCGAGCTCGGCGTCGCCCCCGGCGGCGACCACGTCGTCCAGGGTCACGGTGGCCGGGGGGAGCGTCCCGGAGCGGCGCAGGAGGACCACCCGCGACAGCTCCGGCAGGGCCGGGATGGGGACGTCGTCGGTGGGCTCCGGAGCGGGCGCACCGTCGGGCGCATCCAGGCCGCGCAGCATGGACACGTAATCGTTGCCGAGGAACCCCTCCACGGTGAAGAGCACCTTGGCGCCCGAACGGCGGAGGATGTCGGCGGCCTCGAAGCCCTTGTAACGGGTGTTGAGCGGCACCAGCGCCGCCCCGGCCGACTGGAGCCCGAGCAGGGCGACCGCCCACTCCCAGCAGTTCGGTGCCCAGATCGCCACCCGGTCGCCCGGCTCCACCCCGAGCGCCACCAGTCCGGCGGCCACCTCGTCGGCACGCCGGCGCAGCTCCGCGAAGTCGAGCCGGACCGGCTCGTCCGCGGAGAGGTCGACCAGCGCCTCCTGGGTGGGGAGCCGCTCGGCGACGTCGCGCAGCAGCCGGGGGATGGTCCCCCACCGCAGGTCCCCCCGGAGCCCCTCATCCGTTCCGTTCACCGTGGGTCGCGCTGAGCGCGATGTGGGGGCAGCAGAACGGGAGGGGTCGGGGGTCACGACGGGTCTCCCAGGGCGCCCGCGGCGCGCAGGGCCGCGATCCGATCGGCGTCGTAGCCCAGCACCTCGGCGAGGACCTCCTCGGTGTGCTGGCCCGCCGAGGGGGCGGGCGTGGGGTCGACCGGCTCCTCCCCCACGAACTTGACCGGGGTGCCGATCATGTCGGCCCCGTGGGTCTCGTGCGACATGAACCCGAAGCGGGCCCGGAACTGGGGGTCGTCGGCCAGGGTCTTGGGGGTGTTCACCGGAGCGATCGTGGTGTTGTGCTCCCCCGACCAGGACACCCACTCGTTGGTGGTCCTGGTGGCGAAGATCTTCGCCAGCTCGGCGCGCAGCTCGGTGTTGCCCCGGGCGTGGTCGCCGTAGCGGCTGCCGGGCCAGCGCTCGAAGAGGTCCATGCGGCCGACGCCCTCGCAGAAGTTCCTCCAGAACTCCTGCTCGGAGGCCATGAGCATCACGTGGCCGTCGGAGGACTCGTAGATCTGGTAGCGCACGCCCTCCTTCATCCCGGCGGTGCCGGGCGCCCGTCGCTCGTAGTCGTCGGCCTTGTTGCCGGTGACCTCGGACTCGGGTCGCTCGTAGGCCTTCCAGGTCTCCGAGCGCAGCCAGTCCATCGCCGCCGCCGCATCGGACTGGGCGATCTCGAAGTAGGACCCCTCCCCGGTCTCGCGGGCTCGGACCACGCCGGCGAGCACCCCGAACGCCCCGAAGAGCGGCCCGGCGTTGATGCCCACCGAAGGGTGTTCGGGGATGAACGGGAAGCCGTCCTCGTCGTAGTCGGGCTTCACCAGGCCGGCCCAGGTGTCGTACGCGATGCCGTGGCTGGGAAGGGTGGCGTAGGGCCCGGTGGCGCCGTAGCCGGAGATGGTGCAGAACACGATCCTGGGGTTGACCGCCAGCAGGTCCTCGAACCCCAGCCCTCGCTTGGCCAGAGCGCCGGGGCGCATGGCCTCGATCACCGCGTCGGCGCCCCGCACCAGGTCGAGGAACACCTCCCGGCCATCCTCGGTGCGCAGGTCGAGGGTGATGGAGCGCTTGCCCCGGTGGATGTGCCAGTGCAGCAGCGACGAGCCCTCGATGATCGGCCAGGTCATCTGGCGGATGTAGTCGCCCTGAGGGGGCTCGACCTTGATGACGTCCGCGCCGAGGTCGGCCAGGTGGGTGCCGACCGCACCGGGGCCGAGCAGCGAGACCTCGATCACGCGGAGCCCGGCGAGCGGGGCGGGCTTGGGTGACGACATGGCTTCCCCCTGATCTGACGAGCCGTCAGATACTAGCCCTCCGGCCGCAGTGCCTTCAGACCGGCCAGCCCTGGGCCCGGGCGAATCCCAGCAGGCGATCCCAGATCTCGTTGACGAACCCGGAGATGCAGTTCTCCGCCACGAACGGCTCGATCTCCCAGTGGGGGGCGCTCGGATCGGGAGCGGACCCCAGGTCGAGCACGTCGGCCAGGTTGTTGGCCGCGGCGTCCCTTGGTGTGAGGGGTTCGAGGTCGAAGGCCCACTCGATCATCTTCAGCACGGAGGTGTGGTCGTACTCGCCGTGGGCGACGTGGCCACGGCGGGCCAGCGGCGAGGCCACCAGGCACGGCACCCGGAAGCCGCGCAGGCCGAACGCCGGGCGGAGGTCGGGCGCGACCGTGGGAGCCACGTGGTCGAAGAACCCGCCCCACTCGTCGAAGTTGACCACCAGCACGGTGCGCTCCCAGTTGGGCGAGCGGGTCACCGCCTCGTAGACGCGGTGCAGGAACTGGTCGCCGAAGCGGATGTCGGACAGGGGGTGGTAGTCGCCCGAGGTGCCGATCGGCCCGGACAGCACGAAGCGCGGGTCGACGAAGCTCACGTGGCCGAGGCGGCCCTGGGCGGCATCGGCGAGGAACTGGTCGAAGGTGCGGCTCACCAGGAGGTGCCGCACGCCGAGCAGGGCGGCGAAGGGGGCGTCGGAGAAGTAGTACCGACCCTCCAGGCCGGCGTCGACCAGCCGATCCCAGATCGTCGTGCCGCCGAAGGGCTGCAGGGCGTTGTGGTCGAGCAGGCTCTGGGCGCAGTGCTGGTAGAAGCGGTTGGGCCAGGTGGGGCCCATGAAGGCCGAGAAGTAGCGGTCGCACACGGTCCACGCCGGCGCAGCCTGGCTCCAGAAGGCCAGCTGGTCGGCGGTGTGGTACCCGATGGGGAAGAGATCCGGCGACTCGAGGAGGAACCCGTCGCAGGCACCGTCGTGGAGCTGGCGCATGCCCCCCTCGCGGGAGTGGTCGGGGTCCTCGAACCCGCAGCCGGCCCAGTTCGGGAAGCGGTAGGGGCTGTGGACCACGCCGTGGTCGTCGAGGTACGTGAGGTTCTCGGCCCGGCCGTCGCCGCCGGGGAGCCAGCTCAGGAAGTGGTCGTAGGAGCGGTTCTCCATCATCACCACCACGATGTGGTCGATGCCCGCCTCGGGACCCGGCCCCCGCCGGATGAGATCGCCCGGCGCCGGTGCGCACGCCGCCGCGGTCGCGCCCAGCGCCGCCGCGCCCGCCGCGCCCGCGCCCGCCTTGAGGAACCCCCGTCGCCGCATCACGGGTTCGAACGTAGTTCAGATCGCGGAGCAGGTGAAGGCCCGGACGGCCAGCGGCGGTCGCGACGGCGGCCGGATCAGCAACCGCCGAACCAGGTGCTCGGGGACTTGCGGGAGGAGATCAGGTGATGGCGATCGTGGCGACGATCAGCACGCCCACGAGCACCGCCACCGCCACGATCCACAGCCCGCCGAAGTCGACCTTGCGCTTCTCACGCAGCTCGTAGTCGCGGTTGGGCTTGGTCCCCACCTTCGGCAGGTGCTGGTTCTGGTGCTTCTTGCGAGGCTTCTGGCCGCTGCTGCCCACCGCCGAAGGGTACCGCGCTCCTCACTGGGCCCGCATGGAGAACTCCGCCTCGGCCGCGGGGTCGACGGACGCCGGGCCGTCCACCTCCACAACCACCCGCTGGAGCGCCCCGGTGAAGCGGAACGGACCGCGGTACTCCCGGCTCACCGGCAGGCCGTCCTGGAACCCCACGCACAGCCCCTCGCCGGTGATCGCCCAGCGCACCGGGGTGAACCGCTCGATCGCCGCGGAATCGACGGGTTCGCCGTCGATCACCAGCTCCACGACGCCGGCGTGCTCGGCGGTCTTGGTGAACCGGCAGCCGAGCGTGTGGTGGCCCGGCGCGGAGGGCATCGGCGCGCGCAGCAACTGCTCCTCGAGGCCCACGAAGTTGTGCAGGTAGTGCAGCCGGCCGCCCTGGACGTACAGGCTCCAGCCGCCGAAGCCGGAGCCCTGCGCCACCAGCACCCCCTCCACCGTTGCCGGTGCATCGCCCAGATCGACCTCTGCCACCACCCGATGGGAGCGGTTGCGCAGGTTGACCGCCACCGCCTCGGGCACCGGCGCCGTGCCCGGGTGGTAGACGTAGCGCGCCCGGGGCACGGTGCCCGGACGGGGATCGGCGAAGACGAGGTCGAAGGGGGCGTTGTCGAGGGGGAGCACCTGGTGGGCCTCCGCCTCCCGCCACCACAGCCCGATCATCTCCTCCAACCGCTCCGGGTGGGACCCGGCCAGGTCGTGGCACTCGGAGGGGTCGGCCTCCATGTCGTAGAGCTCCCATCGGTCCTCTTCGAAGGGCACCGACGTGTCGAAGATCGGGTGGTGGGTGACCGCCTTCCAGCCGTCGTGGTACAGCGCTCGACACCCGAGCATCTCGTAGTACTGGGTGCGGTGCAGGCTCGGCGAGCCGGGGTCGTCGAAGGAGCCGGCGAAGCTCACCCCTTCGATCGGCTGCTGGGGGATGCCCCGCACCGTCGCGGGGGCGTCGAGGCCGAGCACGTCGAGCACGGTCGGCACCACGTCGATGGCATGGGCGTACTGCCGGCGGACCGCACCGTGGTGCGTGGCGTCGATCCCCGCCGGCCAGCACACCACCAGCGGATCGCACACGCCACCCTCGTGGGTCTCGCGCTTCCAGCGGCGGAACGGGGTGTTGCCGGCCACGGTCCAGCCCCACGGGTAGTTGTTGTGGATCCACGGCCCACCGATCTCGTCGATGCGCTCCAACGCCTCGGGCAGGTCGCGGGGTGCGATGTTCCACGGTCGGATGTCGTTGACCGACCCGGTGGGGCCGCCCTCGGAGCTGGCGCCGTTGTCGCTCATCAGCACCACGAGGGTGCCATCGAGGTCGCCGGTGCGCTCGAGGAACCCGAGGAGGCGGCCCAGGTGGTGGTCGAAGTGGGCGAGGTAGGCGGCGAAGCACTCCATGTAGCGGGCGTAGAGCTGCTGCTCCTCGGCAGGCAGCTCGTCCCACGCCGGCACCCACTCCGGTCGGGGCGAGAGCTCGGCGTGGGCGGGGAGGATGCCCTCGGCGACCTGACGGCGGTGGATCCGTTCGCGCTCGACGTCCCAGCCGTGGCCGTACGCGCCCTCGAAGCGGGCGACCCACTCCTCCGGGGCATGGTGGGGCGAGTGGCAGGCGCCGGGGGTGAGGTAGAGGAGGAAGGGCTTGTCGGGCTCCGAGTTCCGCAGATCGGCCACGTAGCCGATGGCGTGGTCCACGAGGTCCTCGGTGAGGTGGTAGCCGTCCTCGAAGTCCTTCGGCTGGCCCACCGCGTGGTTGTCCTCCACGAGGCTCGGCGCGAACTGGTTGGTCTCGCCCTCCATGAACCCGTAGAAGCGCTCGAAGCCCTTGGCCAGCGGCCAGCGCACGCGGGTGGCACCCATGTGGAGCTCGTCGTCGGGGGTGAGGTGCCACTTGCCCACGGCGTAGGCGGCGTAGCCGGCTTCCACCAGCACCGCCGGCAGCATGGCCGCGCTGTCGGGGATCCGGGCGTCGTAGCCGGGGAAGCCGGTGGCGAGGTCCACGATGCGACCCATGCCCACGCTGTGGTGGTTGCGCCCCGTCAGCACGCAGGCGCGCGTCGGCGAGCACAGCGCCGTGGTGTGGAAGTTCGTGTAGCGCAACCCGGAGGCGGCGAGGGCGTCGAAGGTGGGCGTGGGGATCGACCCGCCGAAGCAGCCGAACTGGGCGAAGCCCACGTCGTCGAGCAGCACGACCAGCACGTTGGGCGAGCCCGATGCGGCTCGGGTCGACTCCGGCCAGACCGCCTCGGACTCGTCCCGGTAGCGACCGACGACCCCGGTGAAGCCCTCTGCGGTTCCCATCTCGACCCCCTGGTGCGACCTGCGGACACCGCGCCCGTCGCGATCCGGCGCGCAGGGGATTCTGACACGCCCGTCAGGTACCGCGCCCGCACGCTCGACCCACAGGTCGAGAGACCGGGTGAGCCGGCACCGGGTGGCGGTGACGCCTTGCCGGGTGACGATGACCCCGGTTCAATGGCTGGCGGTGGGAGACGACCGCGACGACACCGACCTCGGCTCCGCGACGGCGCCACCGCGCCGGCGCTGGGCCCTCCGTCTCGCCGTCGTGGTGGCCGCCCTCCTGCTGGCCGCCGTCGTCGCCCTGGTCGTCACGGTGAGCCCCGAGGAGTCCGTGGCCTACCCGGAGGGCTTCCGCTGGGAGCAGCACGAGCTCGACCAGGGCCTCGTCACCCGCCGCTGGACCGTCGGGATCCCCGAGGGTCTCGGACCGGGACCCCACCCGGCGGTGGTGGCGCTGCACCCCCTCGGCTTCGATCGGGCCGCGTGGGCGAGCGAGACGGACCTGGCCCGGTTCGCTCGCGAGCAGGGCGTCGTGGTGGTGCTGCCCCAGGGCCTGTGGGGCATGTGGAACGCCGGCCAGTGCTGTGGGCCCAGCGGTGCGCTGGGGGTGGACGACGTCGGGTTCCTCGAGGAGGTGATGCGCCGCACTGCGGATCGCCCCGACGTGGACCCTGCGGCGGTGCACATGGTGGGGCTGTCCAACGGCGCGCTGATGGTCTTCCGCTACCTGTGCGACGCCACCGTCGCGCCGGCACGAGCTGCAGCGGTGGCCGCCATCCCCTGGGATCTCGACGGCTGCGACGGTTCGGTCCCGCTGCTGGTGAGCACGGGCACCGCGGACGAGGTGTTCCCCATGGAGGGGGGCCGAACGGCGGCGAACACGCTGGCGTCGGGACGTGCCAGCCGGCCGTGGTCGGACGCCCGTGCCGAGCTGGTGCAGCGCTGGGGGTGCGCGGACGGCGAGGAGGAGACCACCGTCTCGGCCTGGAGCCGGCCGGGTGAAGCGACGACCGACTGGCGCCGCGCCGAGCCGGAGGGATGCCGCTCACCGCTCACGCTCACGGTGGTGGAGGGCGTGCCCCACACCTGGTTGTGGGGTGGCGAGTGGTCCCACACCCACGAGGTCCTGCGCTTCCTGGGCCTGGAGGGCGACAGCTGATGCCGGCGCAGACGGGGACTGGCAGGCTGGGAGGATGAGCGAGGCCGACTCCCCGACCGTCACGATCGACCACGACGGCGAGGTGGTGGTGATCACCATCGACCGCCCCGAGGTGCGCAACGCGGTCGACGGCCCCACCGCCGCCCTGCTGGCGGAGGCCTTCGATCGCTTCGACCGCGACGACGCGCTCGCCGTGGCCGTGCTGCAGGGCGCAGGCGGCACGTTCTGCGCCGGTGCGGACCTCAAGGGCATCGCCGAGGGGCGGGGCAACCGGATGGACGCCGAGATGGACCGGGACGGGCCCATGGGGCCCACCCGCATGGTCCTGTCGAAGCCGGTGATCGCCGCTGTCGAGGGCCACGCCGTGGCCGGGGGTCTGGAGCTGGCCATCTGGTGCGACCTCAGGGTGGCCGCGTCCGACGCCGTGTTCGGCGTGTACTGCCGCCGCTGGGGGGTTCCGCTCGTCGACGGCGGCACCGTGCGCCTTCCCCGGTTGATCGGCCACTCCCACGCCATGGACCTGATCCTCACCGGCCGGGGGGTGAGCGGCGCCGAAGCGGCGGCGATGGGACTGGCCAACCGCCTCGTGGACCCGGGCACGGCGCTTCGGGAGGCCGTCGCGCTGGCCCACCGCCTCGCGGCGTTCCCCCAGATGTGCCTCCGCAACGACCGGGCCTCGGCGCTCGGCCAGTGGGACCTGCCCTTCGCCGCGGCCATGGCCGAGGAGATGCGGGTGGGACTGGCGACGATCGCCTCAGGGGAGACGTTGCAGGGCGCTGCCCGCTTCGCCGCCGGCGAGGGCCGGGGCGGTGCCGGGGTCTGACCCCGGCGCTCGACGCGACACGGCTCGCCTCACAGCAGGTGGAGGAGCCGCTGGAGCAGGTCGTCGTAGTCCTCCACGGCGGGGAACTGCGGGAACTCCGCCTGGACGTTGGCCGGGGAGCGGAACAGGAACCCGGCGTCTGCGGCGGCCAGCATGGACGTGTCGTTGTAGGAGTCGCCGGCGGCCAGCACCCGGTAGTTGAGGCCGACCAGGGCTTCCACCACCCGGCGCTTCTGGTCGGGCTGTCGCAGCCGATAGCCCGGGATGCGACCGTCGGGGTCCACCACCAGGCGGTGGCACAGCAACGTGGGCCAGGCGAGCTGGGCCATCAACGGCGCGGCGAACTGCTCGAAGGTGTCCGACAGGATCATCACCTGGGTGCGCTCGCGCAGGGCGTCGAGGAACACCCGGGCCCCCGGCAGCGGGGCGAGCGTGGAGATGACCTCCTGGATCTCGGCGAGGCCGAGGCCGTGGCGGTCGAGCACCGCCAGGCGACCCCGCATCAGCACGTCGTAGTCGGGTTCGTCGCGGGTGGTGCGCCGGAGCTCGTCGATGCCGGTCCGCTCGGCGACCGCCACCCAGATCTCGGGGACCAGCACCCCCTCGAGGTCGAGGGTGACGACGCTCTGGGTTCGCTCTCCCGGCCCCGGTGGAACCGGGTCGCGGGGATCGGGGCGGGGCGGAGCAGCGGCCATGGTCACCAGTGTCGCCACCACCGAGGGGTTTGCCAAAGCCGGCGGCGCGACACTGCTCCCCCGGTGTCGACCTCGAGGAGGGGGAGGTGCAGTCCTCCCCCTCCTCGTCCCACGCTCCGCCAGCCGGACGGGCGTGGGTCCGTCCCTCGGTTCAGCCGGCCAGGGCAGCGGTCCAGGGGCCGAGGGGTCGGAACAGGGTGTGGCCGACGGCGGCATCCAGGCCGTCGTTGTCGGTCACCACGAACACCTCGCCGTCGGCCGCCACCGCCATGCCCTCGAGCTTGTCCGGGGTCCACACCGAACCTGCCGTGAGATCGCCGAGGGCGTCGCGCCGCAGCGTCTTGACCACCGAGGACCGGGGCGAGCCGAGCGGGGCGAACGGTGCAGCCGCGAGGTCCACGCCGTACACCCGCTTCACCGCTGCATCCGGCCCGGCGACGTTGTCACGCTCGATGACGGCGAAGGTGCCGTCGGGCAGCGGGGTGAGCTCCGAGAGGCCGACCCACGAGCCCGCCGCCACCGGGGCGTCCAGCAGGTAGTCGACGAAGGTCCAGCTGTCCGTCGAGACGTCGTAGCGGCCGATCTTCACCGTGCCCGCCGGATCGTCGGCCCACTCCCTCTGGAGCACCACGTAGAGCGTCTCGGTCGCCCCGGCCTGGCCGAGCGCCGCCACTCCCTCGATGCCGTAGTTGCCCGCTCCGGCCACCAGCGCCGCCGGCAGCGGGATCTCCTGCTGCACCACCCCGCTGCCGTCCACCCGGACCAGCAGGTTCGCTCGGGCACCGACACGGCCCTCGGAGCCGATCCAGTACCCGCCCTCGGGGGCGAACGCCACCCCCTCGGCGTCCAGCGTGGCCGAGGCTCCGGTGATCGGCGTGCGTGCGTCGATCGTGGCCGGGCTCGAGGCGACGTCGATGTCGTAGAGGTAGCTCACCCCCAGGGCAGCGTCGCTCACCGCCACGAGGTGGTCGGCATCGGCGGGGTCGGCGGCGAGGCCGGAGAGGGCCACCCACGGCACCGGGGCACCGGTCGCGACCGCCGAGCGGATACCCGGGTACGACGGTGCTCCCGGCCGTTCGCGGTAGATGGTGAGCATCGACGGGAACACCCCGTCCTCGGCGTTCTCCGCGGCGACCACGAACAGCCGGCGATCCGGCACCGCCAGCAGGCCCTCCGGGCCCGAACCGGTGGGCAGCAGCTGGCGCAGGTGAGGCACACCCTGGCCATCCATCTCGTACACGCCCACGGCGTTGGCCCGCTCCGCCCCCACGAACAGCAGCTGACGCCCCGCGAACCTGCCCGACTCGAGGCCTTCCGGCTCCACGCCCTTGTTCGCCGAACGCGCCTCGTCGTAGTGGCCTGCTGCAGCCATCTCCCACTCCAGCGCCGGACCCGACTCGTGCTCCACCGTCCCCGACACGTGGAACACGGTGAACCCGCGGGCCCCTCCCTCGTCGCCGTCGGCGTCCTCGTAGTCGCCTTCGTTGGCGGTGGCGAAGCGCCAGTCGTCGATCCACTGCACGGCATCCGGCTCACGTCGCCGGGTGATCGTCTCGGTGAGCTGGAGGTCGCCCTTCTTCTGGGGCCCGATCTTCTCCTCGGTCGCGTCGACCCCCTCCAGGGTGACCTCACCTGCGGAGAAGTGCTGCTCCACGGTGGCGGTGCGCAGGTCCACCACCGCGAGGTGGTTGTTCTCCTGGAGGCTCACCACCGCCTTGTTGCGGCGGTTGATGTCCACGAACTCGGCCTCGGGGTCCTCGGGGGCGGTGGCGGCCAGGCCGGTGAGGTCGACCTCGCGGACACCCCACCAACCGGGCAGGAACCACCAGCGCATGTCCAGCACCACCAGCTCGCCCGGCGGGTCCTGGGGGATCAGGCCGTCGTCGAGGTCCTCGTCGCGCTCGTTCTCCACCACCACCGCCGCGTACCGGCCGTCCGGTGACACCGTGACCGAGTCCGGCTGTCCACCGAGCTCGATCGTGCGCACCACCGAGCGGTCCCACAGCCGGACCACCTTCAGCTGGCCGCTGGGCGTGGTGAAGCTCGTGCTGGTGTCGACCGCCACCAGGCCGTGCAGCCGGGAGGTGGCCACCGACGTCGGCTCGCCGCCCACCTCCAGCGTTCCGCTCGGGAGGGGGTCGGCGGGGTCGGTGATGTCGACGAAGCCCACCTTCCCGGTCGCCGAATCGGTGTAGAGCAGCTGGCGCCCGAAGTGGTCGGCGGCGACGATCTCGGCGACCTCCGTGCCGTTCTCACGCACGTCGAAGGTGGCGGCATGCTCGAAGCTGCGTCCCGGGGCCGAGGTCCCGACGCGCTCCGAGGCCACCGGGCGCCCATGGGCACCCACCGACGACGGCACCGCGGCGACCACCGACGCGGCTGCCGCTCCTGCGACCAACCATCGACCGAACGACCGGAACCTCGCACCCATGTGTCCTCCTCGAACCACCGCCGTGGCGGAGCCGTGTGGCCGCCGAGAGGCCGGCCGTGCCTGGTTCTAGGAGACTGCTGAGCAAGTCGCTTCTAGGATCGGTGGTGGGTCCGGGAAGTGG
>CAYQQQ010000005.1:0-205167 GCA_964420125.1 uncultured Microthrixaceae bacterium | reverse complement strand
GATGAAGAACGTAGACGGATCGGCCGTGAGGCTGGTCGATGACACCGAGACCGCGCTCGCGCGGATGCCTTCGGATCTGGCGGTGACGCTGGTCGACATCGCGGCGGCGTGTCGTGAAGGGCTGATGGCTGTGGCGGTCGAAGCCGGTCTCGCGACAGCGATGGCGATCATGGCGGAGGAGGCTGCTGGGTTGTGCGGGGTGTGGAACGCCCGTGACCCCGCACGAAGCTGTGTGCGGGGTGGGACGACGGAGACGTCAGTGGTGATGGGCTGTCTCGCCTAGATGCCCTACCTCGTCGCCGCCCTTCAACGGCACGCCCAGAGCGTCACACCGACATGCCAGACTGACCGAACCGAACACCTCGCCGCATGACCACCGGGGCCACCACCCGCGGCGACTTCAACAGCGAACGGGACATCCTCGGGTGGTCCGCCGAGATGGCCACCGTCAGGGCCCGTGGATTACCAAACGGATTACCAAGTGGCGGTGTCAGGCAACGGCTGCGCTGCCGGCGCTCATCTGGATCTGCACCGACACCCGATCGCCTTGGCGCTTCACCACCCTGGCCCGCAGCGGTGCCTCGTCACCATCACCCACGGTGAGCCAGTCGCCGGGGGCGGGGTCGAAGCCCGCGTCGTCGGCACGTGGGCCGTGGCTGATCCAGCACTCGGCCACCATGTCTCCCCCGACGGAGTTCGGGTCGAACCAGAGATCGCAGAACTCAGCAGCCACGTTGCTCATGGTACCGGTGGAATCCGACCTGAATCGCCCGCGACTCCGGTATCGGCCCCCATGAAGACGTGTTCTCTCCGAGCAAGAGCCCAGTCCAACAGCGCTTCGAGGAGAATCGGTGCGCCTTGACCGGATCCCCTTGTGCTATCATTATGCAAGCATGCCGAACATCCTGGTGCGCGACCTTCCCGACGACGTCCATGGTGCACTCCAACAGCGCGCCGAGCGTCAGGGCCAGTCGCTGCAGCAGTACCTGACCAACGAGCTGACACGGCTCGCCGAGCGGCCCACTCCCGCCGAGCTGTTCGAGCGCGTCGGTCGGCGGCGCGGCGGCAAGGTCGGTCTGCAGCGTGCGGTGGCGGACCTCGAGGGTGAACGTCCCGCCTCGTGATCGTCGTCGACGCATCAGTCCTCGCGAACGCACTTGCGGACGATGGCGCAGACGGCACTGCAGCTCGCGCTCGACTCTCGGGGGCCGACGACCTGGCGGCGCCGGACCTTGTCGATGTCGAGACGGTCGCGGTGCTTCGAAAGCGCTGGATGGGTGGTGACCTCTCTGAGCAGCGGTTCTCGGACGCCGTCACCGACCTCGGTGACCTGGAGATGACGCGCTATCCGACGCTGCCGCTCATGCGACGGGCGTTCGAGCTGCGCGACAACCTCACGGCCTACGACGCTGCGTACGTCGCCCTGGCCGAGCACCTCGGCTGCATGCTCCTGACCGCCGACGTTCGACTTGCGAACGCACCGACGGTCACCTGCGGCGTCGAGGTGCTGAGGACCTGAGCCCCCCTCGGACAGGAATTCGGTTGGCGAACCCGGCCGCATCCGGACCGAATGTGACGGCACGATGGCGCCGAAGTGAACCTTCGGCGCTGTCCTTCCAGGAGTCGTGGTCGACCCGCCAGACTTCGCGGGTGGTATCGACCTCGACGCGGCGGCGTGCCGTCGCCGGGGCACTCGCGACGATGCTCCTCCTCACATCGTGTTCACGTTCTGGTCGAGACGCGCACAACCGCGGAGGCCATCTGTCGGCGACGTTGTTGGCTGTCTCCGGAGACGCCCTGGTCGAGTTCGACCTCGACGGCAACCAGATCGCGAATTTCCCGAACCTGCATCCCCAGCTCACCTATCGCGTCTCGCCAGACGGCCGCACGGTCGGCTGGATCGACGTCACGTCATCCCCAGACGCCGGATCGCTCACCTGGACTCCTTCCGAGACGACCAACATCGCCTCACGCTAGATGTCCGTCAGACCGGGGGACCTCCATCTGCGCAACGGGACATCCTCAGCTCGTGCCAACTGGACGTTTGGGGACGCCCAGTGCGACATGCTGTTGGCGTGTCTGACGCTGACCTCGACCCTGTCGACTACTTCGCACGTCGGGGGTACGACGTGCGAGTCACCGAGCACGACCTCCATGGCGAGCATGTGGCTGCCGGGGACACCGGCCGGGCGTCGTTCTACGTCGCTGGACGGCGGTACTTCTGCGTGGATCTGCTCCGGGACGACGAGATCGTCGCGAAACGATACGCCGAAGGTTCGAGTCGCGAAGCCGCTCTCCGGGCAGCGCGAAGGCGATTCGGGAGCGAGCAAACGCAGCTACCGAGCCGGCGATCAGGGGCAGGCAGCGGAGAGACCGCCGGACATCCGCCTTCCATCGGTGAGGCGGACCAGCCATCGAGCCCAGAAAGGACGAAAGCCCCGGATTTTCCGGGGCTTTCGTGGAGCACCCCCAACGGGATTCGAACCCGTGCCGCCACCTTGAGAGCGATCCCTGGGCCGACTTCTACGGATGGTGACGGACGTAGACGACTGCAATTCCGGGGTTCTCGCGATCGGCCGAACAGCGGCGAACTCTCGCGAATCGGGGCGGCCGCGGGTCTTTCGCGGGGCGCAGGCGCCGCCCCCTCCCCCGCCGAGTCCGCTCCTGCCTCGGCGAGCCTGCCCCCTAACGGCACATAGGGGTCGCGGATAGCTGCTCTGCTGATGAGCGCTCCGCAGAGGTGGCGGACCAGAGTGCAGAGTGATGGTCGCTACGATCGGGTCATCCCTCCTCGACCCGCCGGACCACGATGAACGATGTCGACACCCTCCTGAACCGTCTGTGTCACCTGATGGTGGCCTTCGAGCGCTCGATCCGGGAGGCGCCGGATGGCTCGGGCGGGGTGCTGGACCTGGACATGCCCGAGCTCGCGGTCCTGGTGTCGCTGGACCTCTTCGGTGAGATGCGACCGACGACCATCGCGGAGCTGCTGGGCGGCACCACCTCGATGGCCACCAAGGTGCTCGGCCGCATGGAACGCGCAGGGTTCGTGGTCCGGCATCTCGGTGTCGATCCGGAGGACCGACGTGCGGTCTCCGTGGAGATCTCCGACCGCGGCCGCCGGGCGATCGACACCTGCGACGAGATCCTCGCCGAGCTGAGCACCGATCTGCTCGCTGCGATGGCCGCCGTCAGGTTCACGGCGACGACTGCCGACCAGCAGGCGCAGTGGGACCGGGAGGTGCCCGGCGAGCAGCCGCCGAGCACGGGTGCCGGCCTCGCCGAGTTCCTGCGCTTCGTGGTCGAGATCGACAAGCCGATCCACTCCACCGTCGGTCCGCTCGACCCCCTCCATCCCGCCGATCCCCGGGGTCTCTTGATCCTGTCCGAGTTGGACCTGCGCGGTCCGCTGCGGATCGGCGCGGTTCCCGGGCTGATCGACCGGTCCCGCAACGCCACCCACCGGCTGTGCGCGAGCTTGCAGGACGCGGGGTTCGTCACCCGCGTCACCGGGGCGGTCCCCGGTGACGCGCGTGGTGTGGTCCTCGAGCTCAGCGACGTCGGCAGAGCGCTCCTGCGCGGGGTCGTCGCCGCGATCACGGCGCACCTCGGCGAGCTGCGGCCCTCGATGATCTCGCTGTCGCTCGCGCTCTCGGGGCAACGCCAGGGACTCGGGGCACCGATCCCCTGAGTCGCACCGCGTCACCCCGGCTCATGGGTACTACTGCGACGTAGCTTCCATGCAGTACATTTTGTCCTCGACCGGGTCGAACTGGCCAGCTCCTGTCGGGGCGGCGATCCGGCGAGGGGGATGACAGGACGTGACCGACCTGCAGCAGCAGCCCGAGGCATCGCCTCGACCGGAGGACTGGGTGCCGGTCGAGCACCGGATCCTCGGCATCGATCGACGCACCATCGCACCGTCGCTCGCGGTGCTCGTCTTCATGGTGCTGATGGCCGTCGTCCTGCCGAACCTCGACGACTCCGTCGAGTACGACGACCCGATCGTCGCCGGCGACGTCATGGACCTGGTGGGCGGCACCCTCACGTTCGTGCCCGCCGAGGGATGGAACCGCGTCGACGGGTCCCTCGTGGGCGAGGGCGCTCCCGAGTCGGTCGGATCGGTGTCGACGGTCGTCATCGAGGACGTCGTCCTGTCCGTCACCACCGGCGAGTTCGACGGCACCCCCGACGAGCTGCTCGACCAGATCAACGAGCTGAACGACACCCTGCAGGACCCACGCGGCCTCGGCGCCGCCGGTCCCCGCGAGGAGGTCACCACCCCCGGCGGGCTCACCGGGGTCGCGGAGACCTTCACCGGCCTCGACCAGCGTGGGGTCACGGGCGCCTTCGTCGTCGACGTCGACGGCACCTCGGTGGGTGTCCAGGTGGTGGTGAAGGGCTCGGTCGAAACGATGAGCGAACACTTCGAGGAGATCATCGCCATGCTCGACTCCATGGCGCTCACGAGCGCCGACGGCGACGAGGTCGGGTCATGACCGCCCCCGTCGATGCCACCACCACCCGGTCCGCCGCGCTCGAAGCGTCCGGCTTCGGCCAGAGGTTCCGACTCGTCCAGACCCACAACATGGCGTTCTGGGTGTACGCGTTGCTGGTCGTGGTCGGCCTGATGGCCATGTTCCAGCAGCTCCAGAGCTCGTTCGTCGCCTTCCAGGGCTCGCTGGTGTTCAGCGTGCTGCTGTTCGCCGCCTACACGGTGCCGTTCTGGCTCTTCCTGCGTCACATCGATCGCTTCGATAGCGTCCCGGAGAAGCTCGCCGGCGCAGCGTTCCTGTACGGAGGGGTCGTCTCGACGTTCGCGATGGCGACCTACGCCAACGACGCCGTGATCTCGCTGTGGGGCAAGCTGAACGGCCAGCAGTTCGCCGCGGACTGGGCAGCTGCGTTCACCGCGCCGTTCACCGAGGAGCTCGCCAAGGCCTCGGGCATGGTGCTGTTGGTGCTGCTGGCCCCACGGCTGATCCGCACCGCGTTCGACGGCCTGATCGTCGGCGCGTTCCTCGGGCTCGGCTTCCAGGTCTTCGAGGACGTCATCTACGGCGTCAACTCGGCGTTCGGCAACTTCGGCGTCGACGCCCTCGCGTCGAGCTACACGACCAGCGTCATGCGGGTCGTGGTCGGGCTCACCTCGCACTGGACCTACAGCGCGATCTTCTGCGCGGGCCTGATCTACCTGATCGGCCGCCCTGACGAGCCACGCCGCATCGGCCGGGGCCTGTTCCTCATGTTCGCCGCGATGGCGCTGCACGGCCTGTGGGACGCGACCGGCGGGCTCACGGGCATCAACAAGATCCTGTTCCCGGTGGTCTACGTCCTGGTGCCGGTGTCGCTCATCGCCCTGTTCGTCTGGATCTACAAGACCTCGGTGGTCGCCGAGCGCCGTTGGATGCGCGAGCTGATGGAGCCCGAGGTCGCCGCCGGGGTCCTGTCACAGGCCGACGTCGACGCGCTCGCCGGGAGCCGCAAGGAGCGCAAGGCCTACGTGAAGGCCCACAAGGGCCACAAGAGCCACGTGCACGCGAAGCACGTGCTGCACGCCGCGGGTGACCTGGCCAAGCAGATCGCCCGCGACGGCGGTGCCGACACCGAGCGGGTGCAGTTCGCCCGTTCCGAAGTGCTCCGCGTCCGCAACGCCTGACCTTCCGTCCACCCCACCCACCCATCTCTGACAGCAGGTGTCCCACATGCGCATCAAGCCCTCTGTTCCCGTCGCCATCGCCGTCATCGTCGGCTACCTCGTGGTGGTCTTCGTCGTCTGGGGGATCACCGGGCTGGACTACGACGAGATCGGCGACACGGTCGAGAACGTCCGCAAGGGCATCGTCCTCTCGGTCGGTCTCGGCGCGCTCTACCTGGCGATCGTCACCACGGTGCTCGGCTGGTGGAAGCCGGCGATCCACGAGCCACGCAAGGTCGGGGGCGGGTGGATGTGGATCGTCCCGGCGTTCCTGGTGCTCGGCGCTGGCCTGAACCTGGCCGCCACGAAGTGGGGCGAGATCGACGGGGTCGGCACCTATGTGCTGTGGCTCGCCATCGGGACGTTGCTCGTCGGGTTCTCCGAAGAGCTGCTGACCCGCGGTCTGTCCATCGTCGGCGCCCGCGGCTCGATGCACGAGAAGTGGGTCTGGGCGTTCTCCGGACTGGTCTTCGGCCTCATCCACGTCCCGAACATCGTGTTCGGACAGGCGGTCGGCCCCACGCTGCAGCAGGTCGTGTTCGCGTTCGCGGTCGCCCTGACCTACTACGTGACCCGCCGGATCGCCGGGACGCTCATCGTCACCATGCTCCTGCACGCCCTCTGGGACTTCTCGACGTTCATCCAGTCACGTTCCGTGAAGGATCTCGACAACGCGACGGCGTCGCTCGGCAGCTTCGCGATGTACCTGGCGGTCATCCTCGGCATCTTCGCCCTGGTGAAGATCCTCAAGACCGGCGACGTCGTCGAGCCAGGTGGCGACCAGCTCGCAGCGTTCGATGGGGCCCCCGCCGATCGATCGGCCTGAGCCTCTCACCACCCCGACAGATCGACGAAGGAGCCCAACGTGGACCCAGCTCCCGACGGATGGCAACGCCTCATCATGAAGAGCAAGTTCGGCGCGGGCCGTGACTTCGAGGTGCTCGACGACGGCGGCGAACGCCGCTACTTCGTCGACGGCAAGATGGGGCCGACCCCCAAGGCCGACGTCCTCGGGCCCGACGGATCCGTCACCTTCACCGTGCTCGGACGCCTCCTAGGCGTGCCCAAGCAGATGACCATCTCGGACGCCTCGGGCGCACAGGTCGCATCCATGAAGGCCAAGATGTTCTCGCCCATCAAGTCCAAGGTGAACATGGAGCTCGCCGACGGCCAGCACTGGCACGTCGAGGGTTCTCTCATCGAGAAGGACTACTCGGTCAGTTCCGACGGCGCACCCATCATCGCGATCAGCCAGAAGTGGGTGACCATCAGAGATGCGTACACTCTGGACGTGATCGACGGCATCGACCCCGGCCTCGCCCTCGCCGTCGTCTGGGCGATCGACCGCTGGGTCGAACGGGACTGACGCCGCCCGACCCGGGCCGCCCGACCGACCGCGAGTGAGGGCTTCACTGCCTCCTAACGATGCTCCTAGGGGCTGTCAATGGCGAGTTGGTCGTGTGGGAGGTGGTTGTAGACCTCGCGGGCGATGTAGCGCTTGAGGCATCGGAACGCTTCCTTCTTCGTCAGCCCTTCTTTGGTGCGCCGGTCGATGTAGTCGCGGGTTCTCGGGTCGTAGACCATGCGGGTGATCACGATGTGCCAGAGCGCCGAGTTGGCTTGGCGGTCCCCGCCGCGGTTGAGCCGGTGTCGTTCGTGTTTGCCGCTGGACGCGTCGACGGGTGCGACGCCGCAGAGGTGGGCGAAGGTGGCTTCGTTGCGGAGCCGGCCCGGGTTGTCACCAGCGGCGACCAGCAACGCTGGGGTCTGCTGCAGGTTCAGTTGACGGTGGTTGTGACTGATCATGCCGCGTGAGCGGCGGGGTGGGTGAAGGCGAGTTCGAACTCGACCGGGGTGAGTCTGCCGAGCGCCCGTTGGCGGCGCCGGTGGTTGTAGGTGTGCTCGATCCAGGTGACGATCGCGTAGCGGAGCTCCGAGCGGGTCGCCCAGCGGTGCTGGTCCAACACGTTCTTCTGCAGCAGCGAGAAGAACGATTCCATCGCCGCGTTGTCACCCGCGGAGGCGACCCGGCCCATCGACCCGGTGAGCCCCGCAGCGCCCAGGACCGACCGGAACGCTCGTGAGCGGAACTGGCTGCCCCGGTCGCTGTGGACCACGACCGTGCCCGACGGTTGGCGTCGAGCAACAGCGGAGCGCAAGGCCGAGACGGCGAGCTGGGCGGTCATGCGGTCATCGATCGAGTAGCCGACGATCCGGTTCGAGAACACGTCCTTGATCGCACAGCAGTAGAGCTTCCCCTCGCCGGTGGGGTGTTCGGTGATGTCGGTGAGCCACACCCGGTCGGGTGCGTCCGCGGAGAAGGCGCGTTGCACGAGGTCGTCATGAACAGCGGGGCCGGGGCGGCCCTTGCCGTGTCGCCGGCCCTTCTTCGTCGTGGTCGACCACAGCCGCTGATCGCGGCACAGCCGCCACACGCGTCGCTCGCCGAGACGATGACCCGCGATCTCGAGCTCGTCGGCGAGGAACCGGTAGCCGAACTCGGGGTCCTCGGTGTGGGCGTCGACGAGCGCGTTGGTGACATACGCGTCGTTGAGGTCGCGGTCCGAACACGGCCGGGCGCGCCACTTGTAGAACGCCTGCGGGGAGAACCCGAGCACCCCGCAGGTCGTCACCACAGCGACGCCTTCGGCGGCGAGATCAGCGACCAACGGGAACATCATTTTGGGGCGGCGTCCTTCGCGAAGTAGGCGGTCGCTCGGCGCAGGATCTCGACTTCCTGCTCGAGGCGGCGCTTGTCGCGGCGCAGCTGCACCAGCTCGGACTGCTCGGCGGTCGTCAGGCCGTCCTTGATGCCGTCGTCGATGTCGGCCTGGCGCACCCAACGGCGCACCGACTCGACCGACACATCGAAGTCATGCGCGACCTCGGCCAGGGTCAGGTCACCGCGACGCGCAACGTTCGCGACATCACGCTTGAACTCCTCGGGGAACTTCTTGGGCATGGGGACATCCTTCCCGCCCGAGCGCGTCGGGCGTAAGAGATGTCAACCAAACCTGCAGCAGACCCCTCACTTGGTGAGCACGACATGACACTGATGCGAAGGTGGGGCGCCGAACGAACCGCATGGCTCGCACCTACCCTCGAGGACCCTCAGCCGCTACCGGTCGAGCCCGACAAGCTCCACAGTGCAGTCGAAGCATCAGACCCTCGGTGGGACGTCGAGAGGTCCCAGTGGCGCACACGCCTCGGGTAGGCAACACAGCCTGCACCCACACCTGGCGTTCGGGGGCAGGAGAGGCCGCAGTACTGTGCACATCGAGCTGGTGTGTGACTGGAGGATGCATTGACCTGGCGGCCCATCTCTAGGGCGTCTCGTCCAGCAGAGGATCCTTGGGTTCCACCCGGGGGCACTAGTGGCTCACCGTCGGCGGAGGACGCCGGGGAGCAAAGGTCCTCGGGACCGGGCGGCGTCGCGTTCCAAGACGGAGCCGGGCGATCAGACCTACCGGGATTCGTGGTCGCGCCGCCAGTCCCGGTTCGAAGGGATCGGGTCGTGCTCACGGGACGAGTGGACGGACCATGGGGGGTTAGGGCGACTTGGCCGTTTGGGATGTTCGTCTTCGACGGGGATTCGGTGGAGGTCACGTCGATTCTTCCGCGGTGGATGGCGCTGGGGCTGCCCCCGGCTCGGATGGAACGTGCCTCCAGTGCGGGCATCGTGAGCGAGGCAAGGCTCTTTCGGGACCTCTACCGGTTGCAGCTCGCTGACGGGTCGCTGTCGAAGATGTCCTTCACTCCGTTGAACATCGCTAAGTTCGAGCGAACTGCTTGGGAGTTCGGCTGGGCGATCTCGAGTGGGTAGCGGTCGCACGTTCGTCCGGTCCAGCACGCTGAGTCCGGCCCGGACGGTCTGATCAAGTCGCGCAGGCCACGTCGGATGCCATCGAAGGCCGATCAGCCTGAATCGCGACTGCTACGTAGCCGGCTTGGTCTTAGGGGGTCAACGCAACAGCTGTCCTGATCGGGTTCGATCCGATCATGGAGGTGGCTGATGCCTGGACGGTTGACGATGGCGGAGAAGGAACGGTTGGCGGAGCTGGTGGCAGGCCTTGAGACTTCTGGCCACCGTGAGCGTCTGTGAGAGCCTGTCCCGATGGTGAGAGGGATGCTGACAGCCCTTGCAGTGCTGTTCGTCTTCCAGATCCTGGCAATTGTCGTCTCCAGAAGGATGCGACGATCGAGGCGGCCAGTGGTCCAGGGGCTCACGCCGGTGCGCCGTGCGCCCCTCCCGGAGCACCCGCCAGCAGCCGAGATGAGGGGTGGAGCCCGCATTGGCGGCATGAACCTCAGCTACCCGCTAGCGACACTGAAGCTCTACCGCAACATCACCAGCCTCGATGTGGTCGGGTGCCTCGCCATCGTCACCGACATGACCGGCCCAGTCGTCATCCCGCTTGCTGACATCTCGGCGCTTCACATCAAGTCCATCGGCCTCGGATGTGCACTCTCGATCGACGATCGCGAGGGCCGCCGCTACGACTGCTCGTTCACCTGCATGTCCCGCGCCTCGCTGCTCGACGTGCTGAGGCAAGGTGGGATGTCGAGGTTCCTCAAGTAGCACGGTGCCCCCGCAAGTGCCCGATCGGCCTCGGTCGCGAACGTCACGCGCCCGGCGGTAGGGGGCACCACGGACGCTCCGAGCCGACGTCAGCCAGGGACGGGCGTCAGGTTGAGTGTCACTCCACCGTCCGGCAATGCGACAACGTCCGTCGCCACCCAGTCGGCTCGGGTATCGACAAGCGCGAAATGGTCCCATTCGTACGCCCCCACCAGCTCGAGCCTGCCTGTCACCGTCACCTGTGATCCGGAGCGGATGTCCGACGCCCGGCCAGCGAACCACACCTGGAACCGGTCGCCACCAACTGTCAGGACGAACTCTGCGCCTGTGCGCTGATGTTCCTCGCGGTCGAGTCCAGTGCTGATGAAAACGTCCGTCGCGTCACCCGCTCTGCCCGTCAGCGTGTACACACAGTCGGTCCGGTCTGCTGCGGGAGCCTCGATGATTTCGTCAGGGCAGGCCTGGTCAGCTGGTGCAACCGCTCCGTGCACCCGCACGCCGACGGAGCGGACGACGGAACCAGCGACGGGCAGCGGTGGCTCCTCATCCACGATCATCCACTCCGGAACGCTGACCCACATACAGCCATCATCTCGCGTCCCGTGCGGTATCGACCCGCACCCGGCGTTCGGAGGCAGGTCGGCATCGCGCGAGTCCTGGTGCGCTGAGCGTCGCAGGTGGCGCTCAGCGCACGCGGAATGCGGTTCCGGCGGGTTCCGGGCGAGCTGAGGGCGTGATACCGCCCTGAACTCGCCGAGAACCAGGGATCGGGCCGACGGGTGCCATCAAGGTGCCGTTAGGGGGCGGTCCGAGGGACCTGGGAACGTCGCCGGCAGCGAGGGTTCCCGTGGACGTGGTCAGGGCTGACCACGCGGTCGCCCGGACGTTTGGTCAGGGCTGACCACGCTCGGCTCACATCGTCGCGAGAACCTGCTCGCCTGAGGCCACCGCGGGTCGCCGGGCCCTCTCGCTCCCCGCCTTGCGGCCCCGCAGGCAGCCACGGTGCGAATCGCCTCGTCAGTCCTCGATGACCGCAGGTCCGCGCCTGGCCCCGCTTCACCTCGGTGCTGCGGTGTCGCGTTCCGACTGCGAGAACTGACGTGGTCAGGGATCGGCACAGACTGGCAACGTCCGCAAAGCGGAGTTGCGAAGCTCTTGTGAGATCACCTCAGAGGCCGAGGACGAAGCGAACGTAGGGATCGTCCTCTGGCGGCGACGACTCGTCCGCCTCAGGGAAGACACTCTGACTGAACGCGAGCGACGCAGCGTTCGCCGGGTGGATGAGCCAGCCGACGGACTGCACGCCGTCGGACTGCATCTCTGCGATCACCGCCTCGGCGAGGAGGCGGGCGAGTCCGGTTCGTTGACGGTCCTGGCGAACGGCCACGACCATCAGGTACCGATGCCCGGCGAGCACCCCAGCCCGTTCGTGCTCGACTCGCTCGTGGGCGGCCACTGCGACGATCTGGCCACCGTCCTCCGCAACGACGACCCGACGATCGAAGGCGCGCTCAGCCGGGTCGTCGCGCCACGCGATGAGACCAGCCGACGATCTCGGCGACTTCGTCGAGCCACGATGTTCCGGATCCCGGGTCGAACGATGCCAGAGCGGCGTCGTCGCTCGGAGCGCCGTCGCGCAGGATCACTTCGAGGAGCGTTGGATGCGCGTCGCCGGCCTGCTCGGCGTCCACTTCTTGGACGGCGTCGGGGTGGCCGTGACCCGTCGCCCGTTGGCGAGGCTCCGGCGGGGCTCGGCGGCCTCGGCGAGCGCCGTCAGGAGCCGCTGCACGGTCGACCAGCGAGCGTCGAGACGGTCGTTCTCGATCCGTGAGATGTCGGCCTGGGGAACGCCGGAACGCTCGGCGAGCTCCGACTGGGTCCAGCCGAGCTCGATCCGCCGGGCGCGGATGGACCCGCCGAGTCCGTCGAGCTGTGCGAGTTCGTCCCAAGCGAGCATTCATCAAGTGTATGTGGGATTCCACATCTCGTCACGCAGTATCGGACGTCATCCAACCTCGTCCGCTGACGTCTGCAAGTTGCGCATTGCGCAACTTGCCAGTCTGTGCCACTCCCTGACCACGTCCGACACGACCGAGGTCGACCGCTCTCAGCGCCGGGGCGCGTAGTTGAACCAGTCGCCGTCCGAACGGCGACGGGCGCGCACCATGCGAAGCCGCACACGCCACGGGATGCGCCGACCCGAAGCACGGGCACGATCGAGGTTGCGACGGTCGACCAGGCACCCGGCGGCATCGAACGCCTCCACC
Source organism: uncultured Microthrixaceae bacterium (assembly GCA_964420125.1). Taxonomy (GTDB): domain Bacteria; phylum Actinomycetota; class Acidimicrobiia; order Acidimicrobiales; family Microtrichaceae; genus CAYQQQ01. The sequence goes on along the minus strand of CAYQQQ010000005.1, from coordinate 192,623 downwards.
GTCGGACTCCGCCTTCCCCGCCACACGACGATTGCGAAGCCGGTGCGCGAGACCGGCCGATCCGTTCCTCGCCAGCGGAGCGTCTCGACCTCGGGTCCGACGCGGATGACGGCGTCGTGGATGGCGCGACGTTGGCGGCCTCCGATCGAACCCGCCGTCTCGATGGTGATCGACCCAGAGTTCAGGGTCGAACGGTCCTCCATCTTGGGGTCGTCGCTGCCCAAACCGGCGGAGCCCATCGAGACCCACGTCCCACCGTCACGCCGGAACGCGTGTGCGACGACCGAGCTGCCACGTCGCTTGCCCCGCGTCGCCTCCAGCACGGCAGCGACGTCGCTGTCGCGATCGACGGCGAGGACCTTGTGGCGCTGCCGCCGACTGGGAGCCCGCTCGTCGAGCACGCCGTGCTCGATGGCGCGGATGCATGCTGCTTCCCGTTCCTCCCACATCCGGGCGAGCGTACGAGCACCCCCGCGCGATGTCCCCCAACTTCCTTCGTCGGCACTGTGGTCGCGGCCGACAGCCCGTTGACGATGCTCCTATAGAGCGTCAAGGGGTTCTGGCGGGTTCTCGAGGAGCCGGTAGAGCCGTCGTCCGACATAGCGCTTGAGGCATCGGGTGGCGTCTCGCTTGGTCTTGCCGCGAGCGATGGCTGCGTCGATGTAGGCGCGGGTCTCGTCGTCGTAGCGGATGCGGACGGTGACGATGGTGTGCAGTGCCCGGTTCAGTCGGCGGTCGCCGCCGCGGTTAAGCCGGTGACGGTTCTGGGTCTGTCCGCTGGTCGCCTCGATCGGCGCGACGCCGGCGAGGCGTGCGAACGATGCTTCGTTGCGGCATCGGCCGGGGTGGGACCACGACACGTAGACCTGGGCGGCGCAGACGGGTCCGACGCCGTACTCGTCGAGGAGCTGCGGCGCGACCTCGACGACGAGGCTCTTGAGCTCGCGGTCGACATCGGTGATCTCGGCATCCAGGGCGCGGATGCGACGGGCGAGGATCCGAAGCGACGTCTTCGTCATGGCGGTCTCGTCACGTCCGGACGGCCGGAACGCGGCGCAGCGCTTGATGAGATGGCCCGTCGTGAGCCCTCGGAGTTCCTCGCGTAGCTCGGTCGGCGCAGTGACGAGCAGGCCCTTGAGCTGGTTGATCGTCGCGACCCGTGACCGCTGCGCGCCGCTGCGAGCGACGAGCAGAACCCGCATCGCTTCACGGATCCCGCGGGCACGGGGCTGGGCCCACTTGTCTCGGCCGAGCAGTTCCCGTGCTGCTCGCACGGCATCGAGCCCGTCGCTCTTCGCTCCGTCGCGAGCGGCTCGGGTGGCGGGCCGATCGAACTCGACGACCCACTCACCGGCGTCGCTGAGCGTGGCGGCGAGCCCGGCCCCGTAGGACCCCGTGCCCTCGATCGACCACACCCGGCCGTCGCCGGTGCTGTGGTCATCGGCCCACTCGACCAACGCCCGGTAGCCGGCGGGGTTCGCTGCGAACTCGGCCCGGGCGAGCTCGCCCTGCGTGCGCGAGTCGATCACCGCCGCGGTGACCCGGTCGCGGTCGGGGTCGACCCCGATGACGTGATCGACCAGTTTCTGTCAGCATGTTCATGACGCCTCCTTCGTGGGTGTGTCCGGTTGGTGCCGGCCCTGGGTTCGGACCGCGACGGCAGGACAGAGAAGGGTCACGCACCTGGTGCGGACAAGCTCCTGATCAGGCCAGCAGCGGGGCCAGGCCGGCACCAGCAACCCGCCGGACATATCGCTGCGAAAGACACCTGAACGGGGTCGGCGCGCTTATGGGTCACGACGGATCACCGGTGCCAGCCTGCACGAGGATCCCGAACGAAATCCCCGCTCCCGCATCCTCTCTGCGCGCATAGGAGGGCATGGAACAGCCGTCGCTCTTCGACACCGAACCCCTCCTCCTGACGATCCCCGAAGCGGCGCGCATGTTGGCGATCGGGCGAACGCTGGCATACGAGCTCATCGCTGCCGGCGAGCTCGAGGTGGTGCACATCAACCGTGCCGCTCGCGTGCCGCTCGACGCAGTGCACGCATTCGTCGAGCGGCGACGGGCCGGCGACGGTGTCGGCGTCAGCGGGTAGCGTCCGGCCATGGCGTCGATCCGTCGACTCAACACCGACCGAGGTGTCCGCTACGAGGTGCGGTGGCGACCCGCACCGGGCCAGACCGAACGCTCCCGGCGCTTCGACTCTCTGGAGCGGGCGAAGGCGTTCAAGTCGCAGACCGAGGCCGCCCAGAGCCGCGGCATCGCGTACGACCCGACCGGGGGACGAATCCCGTTCCGCCGCTACGCCGAGCAGTGGCTCGAGGGTCGATCGCTCGCCCCCACAACCCGGGACAACTACGCCGAGACGCTCGAACGCCACGTGTACCCCACCTTCGGCGCCACCCCGATCGGCCGGCTCACCCCCGACGAGGTCCGACGTTGGCACCGTCCACTGCGCGAACGCATCCCCTCGACCGCCTCACGGGCGTACCGGATCATGCACGCCATCCTCGCCACTGCCGTCGAGGACGACCTGATCCCCCGCAACCCGTGCCGCATCAAGGGCGCCGGATCCGACCCGCACACCGAGCGGCCCTTCGTGCCCGCTGAGGTCGTCCTGGCGCTCGCCGACATCGCCCACGCCCGGATCCGCCCGATGATCCTCGTCGCCGGCTTCGCCGGCCTGCGTTACGGCGAGCTGCGAGCGCTGCGGCTCCGCAGCTACGACCGTCTGCACGGCACCCTGACCGTGCGGGAGTCGATCGACAAGCGCTCGCGCCGCAAGACCACCAAGACCGATTCGAGTCAGCGCACGGTCACGCTCCCCCGCTTCGTGCTCGACGCCATCGACGCCCACCTGACCACCTTCGTCAGCGGCGACCCCGACGATCCGCTGTTCCCCGGGGAGGCCGGCGGCATCATCAGCGACGGCTGGTTCCAGCGCGAGTGGCGTGCCGCGAGGTCGGCACTCGGCCTCGACGAGGTGCATTTCCACGATCTGCGCCACGCCGCCGGCACGATCGCGACCCAGCAGGGGGCGACGATGCGAGAGGTGATGGCCCGTCTCGGCCACTCCACCACGTCGGCGGCGATCCGCTACCAGAAGGCCGCGGCCGACCGCGACCGAGCCCTGGCCGAGCGGCTCGACGAGCTCGTCGACGGGCTGCGGACCTCGGCGAACGCCGACGACAGCGGGCCCGATCCGGCCGACCGCCCCGCGGGCGCCGCGGGTTTTTCGCGGGGCGCAGGGTTGTCACGTCAGCATCAACCTGGCCCCGGAACCGAAGAATCCCCTGCAGTTGCAGGGGATTCTTTGGAGCACCCCCAACGGGATTCGAACCCGTGCCGCCACCTTGAGAGGGTGGTGTCCTAGGCCGCTAGACGATGGGGGCGAGATCAGTTGTGGTGCTCGGGGGGGAGGACTCGAACCCCCAACGACTGGACCAGAACCAGCTGTGTTGCCAATTACACCACCCCCGAAAGGTGATGGCGCCGCACGGGCGCCGATTCACGTTAGCCGAACTCCTCGCCGGTCCGAAAAAGTCCTTTGCCCATCAGGAGAACCGCTCCAACCGCCGGAATCCGATCAACTCACCGACCGCCACCAGGCCCATCTCCCGAGCGAGCTCGGTGGCCGAGCCGCCCGAGGTGCTGGGCGACACGGTGGCATCGAGTCCCACCTCGGAGGCGATGCCCTGCAATCGCCGGTTGTGGTAGCCGTCGGACACCAGGGTGACCCGATCGATGCCCTCCGCCCGCAGCACCCGGGCGGTGGCCACCATCGACTCGTAGGTGGAGCTCCCGTCGGTCACCACCGACATGTCCTCCTCTGGTACGCCTTCGCCGAGGAGGTACCTGAACCCGGCGTACGCCTCTGTGAAGCGGTCGGCGGCCTGCTTCGAGCCGGTCAGCACGATCCTGGGTGCCACCCCCTCCTCGTAGAGGGCGAGCGCATGGTCGAGCCGGTGCTGCAGCACCGGCGAAGGTCGCCCGTCGTACTGAGCGGCGCCCAGCACGACGATGGCCTCGGTGGGGTCGCGATCGTCGCTACGGCCGGCGACCACCACCGAGACCACCACGTACAGCACGTAGAGCACGGCCGCGGCCAGCACCGACAGGGCGAGGCGGCGCACCCAACGACGACGTGGCGAACGGCTCATCGCCGGTGCCCGCTCAGCCGTCACCGCCACGCAGGCGATCCCGAGCAGCGCAGAGGCGTCGCGTCACCTCGTCGCGTCCCAGCAGCACCATCGACTCGAACAACGGTGGGCCCACCCGCCGTCCCGTGAGCGCCACGCGGATCGGGGCCTGGAACTTCCGCCGGTTCGCTCCGAGCTCCTCGGCCAAGGCGAAGGTCCGCTCGTGGAGCTCCTCGGCGTCGAAGCCCCAGCTCGGCAGGTGCTGGAGAAGGGAGTCCAGCCAGGGGCCGGCCTCCGGCACCATCGCCTTGTCCCAGTCGCCGCTGTCGATGACCGGATCTGCCAGGAAGAGGAAGTCGACGTACCCGGGCGCCTCGGACAGCGTCTCCACCCTGGTCTGGATCTCCGGAGCGAGCTGCTCGAAGACCCCCGGATCGAAGCGGGACGCCCAGGGCTCGCGTTCCACGAACGGGACCACCTCCTCGGTGAACTCCGCAGCGGTTCGGGCGCGAAGGTGCTCGGCGTTGACGTGCCGCAGCTTCTTGGGGTCGAACCCCGCCGGGGCGGCGTTGATGTCCTCCACCCTGAACATCGGCGGGAAGACGTCTCGGGCGTCGATGCGCACCTCCACGCCGTCGGGCGGTCCCCAGCCGAGCAACGCCAGGTAGTTGAACATCGCATCGGGCAGGAAGCCACGGTCTCGGTAGTCCAGCAGCGACACGTCATCACGCCGCTTGGACAGCTTCTTGCGCTGCTCGTTCACGATCAACGGCAGGTGCGCCTGGAGGGGCTGGCCGGCGTAGCCCAACGCCTCCCGCAGCAGCATCTGCTTGGGGGTCACATTGAGCAGGTCCTCACCCCGGATCACGTGAGTGACGCCCATCTCGTGGTCGTCGACGCAGTTGGCCAGGAAGAAGGTCGGGGAGCCGTCGGCCCGGGCGATCACGAAGTCCTCCAGGTTGGCGTGCTCGAAGCTCACCTCCCCTCGGATGAGGTCGACCCACGAGGTGGTCCCCAGGTGCGGCACCTTGAAGCGCACCGCCCGTCCCTCACCCGGGCCCAGATCGCGGTCGCGCTCTGCAGGATCGTAGGCTCGGCCGCCGGTGCGCTCGCGCTCGGCATCCGGCACGGGCGAGGACCAGTAGGCGTGGCCGTCGGCGAGCAGCTGCGCCACCGCGGCTCGATGCGCGTCGGCGAACTCGCTCTGGCGCACCACCTCCCCGTCCCAGTCGAGCCCCATCCACTCCAGAGCCTCGAGGATGATGTCGATCATCTCCTGCCGGGAACGCTCCAGATCGGTGTCTTCGATCCTCAACAGGAAGTCACCGCCCATGTGGCGGGCCGCCATCCAGTTGAACAGGGCGGTACGGGCGCTGCCGAGGTGCAGGTAGCCGGTGGGGGCAGGGGCGAAGCGCACACGGACGGGTCGGGTCACCCCGCAAGGCTATCGAACCTCTCAGGCCGCCCTCGTCGGTGACCATGGCCCCTCGACTCGACGGGCCTATCCTCGGAAGGCACCATTCGAGGACTCAGCGCATGGACGACGACATCATCAACGGCTCGCACGACGAAGAACCGGAACCGGAGATCCGGGTGGTGCGGCGCCCCCGTCCGACACGCCGATCTGGTTCGAGACGCTCCGGGGCCATCGTCGGACCTCCCGAGGAGCCTGATCACCCCGATGCCGACGCCGATCGCACCGAGGTGGACGCGGACCTCGAGGATCCCGAGACCACCTCACCTGAGACCGAGCACGGCTCCGAGAGCGATGACGGTCCAGCGGGCGAGTCCGAGGACGCCGCGCCGGACGAGGACGCCGCGCCGGACGAGGACCACGCCACCGACGACGCTGGATCCGACGACGCGGCGGCCGACGACACGGAGACCGACGACACCGGGATCGAGGACGCCGGATCCGACGACACGGAGACCGACGACGCAGGGCAGGACGCAGGGCAGGACGCAGGGCAGGACGTCGAGGATCTCCGGGCTTCTGTCATGCCGCCTGCCGACCAGCCCGACTCGTTCGACCCGGTGGCACCTGCCGCGCCAGGCTCCACCCGCTCGAAGCTCGTCATGGCCGGCGTCGCCATCGTCCTTCTGGGCCTGCTGACCTGGATCGCCTTCTTCCGCGAGGAGGAGGTCGCCGCCCCACCTCCCAGCACGACCGCCAGCACGACCACCACCACCGAAGCAGATCTCGGCTGGCCGGCCCAGACCACTCAGGTCGCCACCGCCAAGGCAGGGCTACCCGAGGTCACGGCGCTCGCCGCGCCGCCGCCGGAGTGGGAGGACGAGACCCAGATGCTGCGGTGGGAGGCGCCCACCCTGCCGGCCAGCCAGGCCGTCATGGAACCCCGGCCCGCGCTGCCCCGCGCCGGCTACGACATCGAGGGCCGCTACGCCACCGACACCGGCTGGACCTTCTCGAACCCGACCTCCTTCGGGGAGCCGCTCACCTTCGTCGTCACCGAGGCCCGCGGGAACTGGGTGAAGGTGCTGCTCCCGGTGCGCCCGAACCACACCGAGGCCTACGTCTCGAGGGACCAGGTGGACCTCAGCCAGCACGACTACCGCATCGAACTGCGCCTCTCCGAGCACCGTCTGAGCGTCTTCCGGGGCAGCGAGCTCATCGCCGACACTCCGGTGGTGACCGGCAAGGACGCCACACGCACCCCGACCGGGCGCTTCTTCGTGACCGACAAGGTCGAGCAGGACAACCCCGACGGCTTCTACGGGCCCTTCGTGCTGGCGCTCAACGGCTACAGCGAGCAGCTCGACATCTTCGACGACGGCGTCCCGGTCATCGCCATCCACGGCACGAGCCGGCCAGACCTGCTCGGCACCAGCGCCTCCAACGGATGTGTGCGGATCCCCAACGAGGTGATCACCCAGCTCCACGACGAGCTGCCGCTCGGCACGCCGGTCGAGATCTACGCCTGATCTCGCGCACGGCTCACAGCTCGAGGAGCTCTCGCCAGTCCTCGGCGTGGGCGACCCCGATGTCGTCGAAGGGCTGCTGCAGCACCTCGGCGGGCACCGCGTCGACGACGCGGCGACGCTGCTCGTACTGGTGGGGGCTGTGGATCTCGGCGAACCAGTCGCGCCGCAACGACACCAGCTCCGGATCGGGATCACGGTCGAGGTAGCCCCACACCAGGAGGCCGGCCTCGACGTCCTCGACCAGCGGAGCCCGCCCGTGCAGCCCTGCACGCTTCATGGCGATGCTTGCGGCCCCGGCGAGCACGTCGGCGCGGTGCTCCCCGTCGCGCAGCTGGGCCTTGTCGGCGATCTGGCCGGCGAGACGCAAGGCGTAGCCCTGGTCGGGGCCCTGGGTGCCGAGACGATCGCCTTCGGGCTGGCTCAGACGGAGCTCCCCCGGTCGGGTCGCCGTCCACGCGGCCGGTCGGCGCGGCGGTGATCGGTAGCCGCGCACCTCGGGGGCGGGGGCTTCAGGAACGTGCTCGGGGGCGCCCATGGGCTCACGCTACTTCGGTGTCGTCGTGACGCAGCAAGCCGAAGACGATGCCGTCGACCAGCGCCTGCCAGGACGCTTCGATGACGTTGGGAGAGACCCCGATGGTGGTCCAGGCCTCGTCACCGTCGGTGTGCTCCACGAGCACGCGCACCACCGCCGCGGTGTCGGTGGCCCCAGGGCCGCTCGGGCCGTCGAGCACCCGCACCTTGAAGTCGGTGAGATGGATCCTGGTCAGCGCCTCGTAGCGGCCGTCGAGGGCGGCTCGCAGCGCCGCGTCGAGCGCGTTGACCGGGCCGTTGCCCTCCCCCACCGCAGCCACCCGCTGGTCACCGACCCAGATCTTCACCGTCGCCTCGGTGGCGAGGTCGATGGAGCCGCTCACCGAGGCGTCGCCCTCTCGGTGGTAGCTCGACACCCGGTAGGCCTCCGTGCGGAAGTACTCCTGGCGCCAGCCGGTGGCCTGGCGCATGAGCAGCTCCAGCGAGGCGTCGGCGGCCTCGAACACGTAGCCCTCCGCCTCCAGCTCCTTGAGGCGATCCGAGAGCTGGCCGGCGGCCCGGCCGTCGAGCTCGACGCCGAGCTCCCGGGCCTTCATCCCCATCCCGGCGCGGCCACCGAGATCGCTGACCAGGACCCTCGTGTGGTTGCCCACCTCGGTGGGATCGATGTGCTCGTAGGAGGCACCGCCGCTGCGAGCCAGCGCGGAGGTGTGCAGGCCGCCCTTGTGGGCGAAGGCGGAGGTGCCCACGTAGGGGTCCGCGGGGTGCGGCGGCAGGTTGACCAGCTCCGCCACATGACGGCTGACCGCCGTGAGCAGCTCGAGGTTGCCTTCGGGGAGGGTGGCCACCCCGAGCTTGAGCGTGAGATCGGGGATCACGGTCATGAGGTTGGCGTTGCCGGTGCGCTCGCCGTAGCCGTTGACCGTCCCCTGCACGTGGGTGGCACCGCCGACGACGGCCGCCACCGTGTTGGCCACCGCGCACCCCGAGTCGTTCTGGGTGTGGATCCCGACCTGCACGCCCTCCAGGTAGCGCACCACCTCGGCGGTGATGGCCTGCACCTCGTGAGGGAGGCTCCCGCCGTTGGTGTCGCACAGCACCACGCAGTCGGCGCCGGCCATTGCGGCCGACTCGAGCACGTGGAGGGCGTAGGCCGCGTTCGCCCGGTAGCCGTCGAAGAAGTGCTCGGCGTCGAAGAACACGCGCAGGCCGGCGTCCCTGAGGTGGCGCACCGACTCCGACACCATCGCCACGCCCTCCTCCAAGGTGGTCTGCAGCGCGTCGGTGACGTGGAAGTCCCAGGTCTTGCCGACGATGCACACGGTGGAGGTCCCCGCGTCGGTGAGTGCCCTGAGGGTCGGATCGTCGTCGACCCTGCCCGCCGGTCGCCGGGTGGAGCCGAAGGCGACCAGCGTGGAGGTGCCCAGCGACAGCTCGCCGGCCGCCGCCCGGCGGAAGAACTCCGCGTCCTTGGGGTTCGCCTGGGGGTAGCCGCCCTCGATCCAGTGCACCCCGAGCCAGTCGAGCTGCTCGGCGACCCGCAGCTTGTCCTCCACGGTGAGGGAGATCCCCTCGAACTGCGCACCGTCGCGCAGCGTCGTGTCGAACACGTCGACCGCGTCCGGCAACGGCCGCTCCACGCCGTGCCGTGAGCCCGGGGCGGTCTGCCGGCTCACCCGACCAGCTCCACCCAGTCCTTGTGCTGGGGCAGCTCGCCTCGCACGCACCTGGCGTAGTCGACGGCGATGGCGCGGGTCATCTCCCCGGGGCAGGGGATCGCCCGGTCGTCCACCGAGTTGACCGCGGAGACCTCCGCCGCGGTGCCGCACACGAACATCTCGTCGCAGATGTAGAGGTCGGATCGGGCCAGGTCGGCCACGATCACCTCGAACCCCAGCTCCTCGGCCAGCACCATCACCGTGTCCTGCGTGATGCCCTCCAGGGCGCCCGCCGACATGGGTGGCGTGACCAGACGGCCGCCGCGCGCCACGAAGATGTTCTCCCCCGTGCACTCAGAGACCAGCCCCGCAGGGTTCAACATGATGGCCTCGTCGTAGCCGGCCTTGAGCGCCTCGACCTTGGCCAGGGACGAGTTCACGTAGTTGCCCGTGGTCTTGGAAGCAGGCGGCATGGTGTTGTGGTCGTGGCGGGCCCACGAGCTGATCTTCATCCGGACGCCCTTGGTCACGGCGTCGTCGCCCAGATAGGCCCCCCAGGGCCAGCAGGCGATGGCGAGGTCCACCGAGCACGGCAACGTGTTGAGCCCCATCTCCCCGTAGCCGAAGTAGGCGATCGGGCGGATGTAGCAGCTGGGCAGGCCCGAGTCGCGCACGACCAGCTTCGTGGCCTCCACCAGGTCGTCGACGCTGTAGGGGAGGTCCATCATCATGATCTGCGCCGACTCGTGGAGCCGCTGCATGTGCTCCGTCAGACGGAACACCCCGGGCCCGTCGGGTGTCTCGTAGGCCCGCACGCCCTCGAAGACTCCGGTGCCGTAGTGCAGCGTGTGGGTGAGCACGTGGGTGGTCGCCTGCTCCCAGGGGACCAGCTCGCCGTTCATCCAGATGTTGGTGGTCGGGGTGATGGGCATGGTCGTCCTTCCCGGCGTTCGTGGTCGTGATCTGATCGTCGTGGTGTCAGCCGGTGACCGCCGCCGCCACGGCGTCACCGATCTCTGTGGTCGTGCCCCGGTAGCGCTCCGGCTCGGTGCACGCCTTGGCCACGGCTGCGGCCGCGTCGAGCTCGCCGAGGAACTCCAGCATCAGCCCCGCCGAGATGATCGCGGCGAGGGGGTTGGCGGTGCCGGTGCCGGCGATGTCCGGGGCCGTGCCGTGCACCGGTTCGAACATCGACGGCCCCGTGCGGTCGGGGTTGAGGTTTGCCGAGGCAGCGAAGCCCACCCCACCCGCCACAGCGCCGCCGAGGTCGGTGAGGATGTCGCCGAAGAGGTTGTCGGTCACGATCACGTCGTAGCGCTCCGGGCGCTCCACGAAGTGGATGCACGCTGCGTCGATGTGGTCGTAGCCGGTGGTCACCTCCGGGTACTCCAGAGCCACCTCGTCGAAGGTGCGCTGCCACAGGTCGCCGGCGAAGGTCAGCACGTTCTTCTTGTGGACGAGGTGGAGCTGACGGCGCTCGGTGCGCGTCGCCCGCTCGAAGGCGAAGCGCACGCAGCGCTCCACGCCCATGCGCGTGTTGACCGAGCCCTGGGTGGCGATCTCGTGGGGGGTCCCCTTGCGCAGGAACCCGCCCTCGCCGGCATACGCGCCCTCGGTGTTCTCCCGGATCACCTCCATGTCGGCCTTCGGGGGAAGGCGGAACGGGCGGAGGTTGATGTACTGGTCGAGCTCGAAGCGCATCCGCAGCAGGATGCCGCGCTCCACCAGCCCCGCCGGCGCCGCCACCCCGGGGGCCGGATCGCCCACCGCTCCCAACAGGAGCGCATCCAGGCCACGCCACTCCTCCAGGACCTCGTCGGGCAGCACCGTGCCGTCGGCGAGGTAGCGGTGAGCCCCGAGGTCGTAGTCGGTGCGCTCGTAGGCCACACCGGTGGCGTCGATGACCTTGAGGGCCTCGGCCAGGACCTCGGGGCCGATGCCGTCGCCGCCGATCACGCCGATCCTGTGGGTCATGGGGTGGGTACCTCGGTGGTCGTCGGGCTGTCGGGACAAAAGAAAACCGCCCCGGTGGGACGGTGGAGCGCGCACGTCGGACAGACGCGCGCTACGAAATGATCACTACCGGTCGAACGGGTGCGCTGGAGTGGCGAACCATGGCGATCAGTCTACCCCGTCCCCACCCACGAGGTGCACGCCGAATCGACCACGGCACCACCAGCTGCCGCCACATCAGCTCGTGGCGGTCCACGACCTACATTGGGTCGCCATGGCGAACCCACACGAGCTCTCCCAGGCCGCCCACGACCGCCTCGTCGCCGAGATCGAGGAGCTGCGCACCCACGGCCGCATCGATCTGGCCGACCGCATCGAACGGGCCCGTGAGCACGGCGACCTGAAGGAGAACGCCGAGTACCACGCCGCCAAGGAGGAGAAGGCCAAGATGGAGGCCCGCATCGCCAAGATCGCCGGCATCCTCGAGAACGCGGTCATCCTGGAAGGCGGCGACTCCCACGAGGTGGTGGTCGGCAGCGTCGTGCACCTGCGCTACGAGGGCGACGACCCCGACGAGGTGGAGAAGTTCCTGGTGGGCTCCATCGAGGAGCGCCACGACGACCTGCACGTGGTCTCCCCCAGCTCACCCCTCGGCGAGCAGCTGCTGGGCAAGGTCGCCGGTGACGTCGTCACCTACGCCGCACCCAACGGGGAGTTGACCGTCGAGGTCGTGCACGTCGAGTAGCGGTCGCATCACCCGGAGTAGGTTGTGCCGTCTGCGATCGAGGAGGCACCGCCATGCTGAAGGGGTTCAAGGAGTTCGTCGCTCGGGGCAACGCCGTCGACCTGGCCGTCGGCGTCGTGCTCGGCGCCGCCTTCGGCGCGGTGATCACATCGGTCGTCGAGGGAGTGATCAATCCGATCGTGGGAGCGATCCTGCCCGGGCAGGTCGACGACCTGGCCGGCAAGGCCGTCACGATCGGTGGGGCGGTGATCGTCTGGGGCACGGTGGTGTCGACGCTCATCACCTTCGTGCTCACCGCTGCGGCCATCTACTTCCTCATCGTGGTGCCCATGAACAAGCTCTCCGAGCGGCGCGACAAGCCCGCAGAGGAGATGTCGAACGAGGAGAAGATGGTCGAGCTGCTCCAGCGCATCGCCGATCGCGACGCTGCCTGAGAGCGAGGCCGACCGCTCCACCTCACGCCGAGCGGACCCCGTCGTCGCTCGCCTCGACGACCACGTCGCGGCCGAGCATCTGGGCCAGCAGCGCCGTGCGTTCGCCAGCGCTGTACTGCTCCAGCTCCAGGTCGCGCCCCTCCACTGGCTGCATCTGCAGGACCAGTTGCGACGGATCGACGCGGGCCGACACCTCCGCCACCGAGGCGTCGTGGTTGCGGTCCATGGCGATGGCGACGCGCAGCAGGCCGGCCATGGCCCGCACCCGGCGACGATCCTCGTCGTCGAGAGCTGCGAACTCAGGGTGCTTGGCCTCCGACGGGGCGCTCTTGCGGTGGTAGCGGGCCACCTGGGCGATCAACTCCGTCTCCGCGTCGGTGAACCCGCTGAGGTGCTCGGAGTTCCTGATCACGTAGTAGCTGTGCTTGTGGTGCGCGCTGTGCGAGACGAACAGCCCCACGTTGGACAGGAGTGCAGCGGCCTCCAGCAGCTCGCGGTCGACGTCGTCCAGGTCGAGCGCCGGTCCCAGCAGATCGAACAGCTGGAGCGCCAGACGGGCGCTCTGGACGGCGTGGTCGGGGTCGTCGTCACATGCCTCGAGGAGGTGGAGCACCGATGCCCGCCGGAGGTCCGAGAGGTGGTGGAGCGCCCCACCTCTCACTCTGGTGAGGGCATCGAGCAGCACCCCTTCACGAAGGGCCGCGGTGGAGATCACGAGCTCGTCGACTCCCAGCGCCTCACAGGTCTGCTCCAGCACCAACGCGCCACCGAGGAGGATGTCGGCGCGTGCCGGATCCATGCCAGGAAGCCGCCGGCGCTCGTCGGTGGTGGTGGCGGCGGCCAGGTCGCCGACCACCCTGCCCAGCGCCTTGCGGGTGAGCACCACGCCGTTGAGCGACGAGGGCGCCTCCACCCCTTCGCGGGCCAGCGCCATGGAGGCCAGGGTCTCGGCGGTGCCGGACGAGGCGACGGCCACGTCGAAGCCGAGGGCCGCGGCGTCGTGGGCCACCGGCGCCATCCGAGCCCTCACGAACCGGCGGCACCGCGCCACGGCGTCGCCGCGGACCTCGCCGTCGGGGAAGAACCTCCGGGTCATGCGCAGCGAGCCGAGCTTCACCGAGCGGGCGTAGTGCACGTCGCTGCCCTTGCCGTAGAGGATCTCCGTGCTGCCACCGCCCACGTCCACCAGGAGCAGGCGCTGGTCGAACACGGCGAGGGCCTGCAGCACCCCGAGCTGGATGAGCCGGGCCTCTTCCACCCCGGAGATGACGTTGACCTCCACCCCGGCCTCGCTTCGGGCCCGGTGGAGGAACCCTGCGGCGTTGCGGGCCTCGCGCACCGCGGAGGTGGCAACGGCGTACAGCTGCGCCCCCAGGCCATCGGCGATCGCTCGGCACCGTCGCAGCGCCTCGACCCCCCGGTCGATGGCGTCGGGCGCGAGCTCCTTCATCTCGCCCTCACCGGAGCCGAGGCGGACCATCTCCTTGTGGCGGGTCAGCACCTCGAATCGGTCGTTGCCCACCACCCTGGCGACGACCATGTGCACCGAGTTCGTGCCGATGTCGATGGCGGCCAGCGCCTCGGGCACCTCGCCGGGCACCAGGGTCGTCGGGAGGCTGGGGTGCACGGACCAACTCTACGGTCGGGTCGTCCCCCACCCGTCAACTGGCAGGCGTCAGCTGCGCCGGTGTGGTCCACACCTGCCAGTTGCCGTTCGGGGCGAGCGGGGACACGCGTGGCGGGTGCACACTGGTGCGGCACATGGAACGCCCACACGACCCGTCGCCCGTCACGTCGTCAGCCGTCACCGGCGCCGATGCACCACCCGCCTGGGACGACCGGTGGCAGGCGGTCTGGGATGCCCGCGACACGACGCTGCCAACTCGGTCGCCGGTTCGGGTGGTGCGCATCGACAAGGGGGGCATCACGGTCTCGGCTCGACCCGGTGACGAGCACCTCGTGGTGGCCGCCAAGGCGGTGCGCCGGGTGGTGGTGGGCGACGTGTGCGCACTGGACGCCCGTGCCGGTCGGATCGAGGAGATCCTCCCCCGCCGCACCGTGTTCGAACGGCGGGCGCCGGGAGCCGGGCGGGACGAGGTGGCGGCCACCACCAAGGCGGTCGCCGCCAACATGGATCTCGTGCTGGTGCTGCAGGCCCTCGATGCCGGCGTGAACCTGGCGCGGCTCGCCCGGGAGATGGTGCTGGCCTGGGAGAGCCGGGCCCAGCCGGTCGTGGTGCTCACCAAGGTCGACCGGGTCGATGCCCAGGATCGCGAGCGGCAACGAGCGGAGGCCGAGAGATGGGCGCCGGGTGCACCGGTGGCATGCGTCAGCTCGGTGGGCACCCAGGACCACGTCGAGCTCTCCGAGCTGCTCCCCCACCTGCCGACGGGGAGCGTCGCCGTGCTGTTGGGAGCGTCGGGTGCCGGCAAGTCGACGCTGGCCAACGCGCTCGCCGGTCATCCGGTGCAGTTGACCGCCGAGGTCCGGGAGGCCGACCAGCGGGGGCGTCACACCACCACCGCCGGGCAGATGCTGGCGCTCGCCGAGGACCGCTGGCTGATCGACACGCCGGGTATCCGGGGGGTGGGCCTGTGGCACGCGGACGACGGCCTGGAGGCCGCCTTCGCCGACCTGTCGCCCTTCGCCCAGGAGTGCCGGTTCGAGGACTGCACCCACCGCCACGAGCCGGGGTGCGGGGTCACCGAAGCGGTCGGCGCAGGCGCGCTCGGAGGTGATCGGTTGGAGATGTGGCACGAGCTCGTGGCGGAGATCGAGGCGGTGGAGCAGGGAAGCGAGCAGCGCCGGCGCGACCAGCAGCGCCTCGCGAACCAGCGCGCCCGCCACCGAGCCGCCAGCCGGCAGCCCCGACAGGGGTGAGCTCGGCCGTGCTCACAGGGGGCGTCAGCACATCGAGCGCAGCAGCGACCGGGTGGCCACGACCTCGTCGTCGCCGAGGGTGAACTCCAGGGCGGAGAAGTCGGTGGTGCCCGCCTCGGCGAAGCGCTCGATCCCCCTTCGCACGGTCGCCTCGTCGCCGATCAGCGACACGTCAGCCGGTCCAGCCGCCCCCTCCATGTCCATCACCTGCCGGTAGGACGGCAGCTCGCCGTAGCCGCCGAGGATGCCGGTGACAGCCTCCCTGACCTGCTCGGGGCGTTCGGTGACGCACACCGGCACGCTGGCCACGATGCGGGGCTCGCCCCGTCCCGCCCGCTCGGCGGCAGCGACCAGGGTGGGGCGCTGGTGCTCGGCGATGGTGCGGGGGCCGGCCAGCCACAAGATGGTGCCGTCGGTGCGCGAACCGCACAGCTCGAGCATCCGGGGTCCCATGGCAGCCAGCATGACCGAGGGAGTCGGAACCCCAGCGGGGCCCCCGAGGTTGTCGACCGCCGCGGACCACCAGCGGCCCTCGGAGCGCACCGACCGCTCCTGCAGCGCCGGCAGCAGCACCGACAGGTACTCGTCCATCTGGGCAGCCGGATGCTCGAAGGGGATCCGCAGGCCGCGCTCCACCGTGGCCTTGTGGGCCAGGCCGATGCCCAGCACCACGCGGCCGCCGCAGAGCTCCGAAGTGGTGAGGGCCTGGGAGGCCAGCATGAGCGGGTGACGGGTCCAGATCGCCACCACCGCAGTGCCCAGCTCGATGCTCGAGGTCGCAGCCCCGATGGCGCCGAACAGCGTGAGCGCATCGGGTACGGCCAGCTGCGCCGCCCACCAGGTGGCGAAGCCGTCGGCCTCCGCCGCAGCCGCGTGGGCCACGATCTGCTCGGCAGGGCTGCCGAGGGCGATGAGGTTGGAGCCGTTGATCCCGATGCGCATGTGCGCATCATGGCCGTTGAACCCCCTGCCGCGGCGGCAGAACCGTGCTGCGTCGACGAGAGGTGACCCCTGCCACGTCCCATGGCCTACCTGACGGGTCGTCAGGTAGAGTTGGGCGCCGTTCCGGCCCGCACACTGCGGGCCCGGCAACCCAAGGGGGACCCATGCGCAGCTTCGATCGGCTCCACATCGGTGGCGAGTGGGTGCAACCGGCCGGCACCGGTGTGATCGAGGTGGTCAACCCGGCTACCGAGGAGGTCATGGGCTCCGCTCCCGAGGGCACCGAGGCCGACATGGATCGCGCGGTCGAGGCTGCCCGCGCCGCGCTGGTCGAGGGGCCGTGGGCGACGATGCGCGCCGGCGAGCGGGCCGGCGTGATGTCACGGCTCCACGACCTGATCAACGAGCGGGCCGAGGAGCTGGCCAACCTCATCACCGAGGAGAACGGCTCCCCCATCCTGTTCTCGCACTTCGGCCAGGTCGGGGCCTCGGCCATGGTCCTCGACTACTTCGCCGGCCTCACCCGGACCTTCCCCTTCGAGGACGTGCGCCCGGGGATGCTGGGTCCGGCCCTGGTGCGCAAGGAGCCGGTGGGCGTGGTCGCGGGGATCGTGCCGTGGAACGTCCCCCTGTTCACCACCATGTTGAAGCTCGCGCCCGTTCTGGCGTCGGGCTCCACGATGGTGCTCAAGCCGGCACCGGAGACCCCCCTCGACGCCTTCGTGCTGGCCGAGCTGGCCGTGGAGGCCGGCGTGCCCGCGGGTGTGCTGAACGTCGTGCCCGCAGGGCGGGAGGTCGGCGAGTACCTCGTGACCCACCCCGGGGTCGACAAGGTGGCCTTCACCGGCTCCACCGCTGCCGGTCGACGGATCGGCGCCCTGTGCGGCGAGAGGGTGCGTCGCTGCACGCTCGAGCTGGGCGGCAAGTCCGCAGCGATCCTCATGGAGGACGTCGATCTGGCCGGTGCGGTCGAGGGCCTCCTGCCGTACTCGATGATGAACAACGGCCAGGCGTGCGTCGCCCAGACCCGCATCCTGGCTCCCCGCTCCCGCTACGACGAGGCCGTCGATGCGCTCACCGAGGCCGTCGGCGCCCTGACCGTCGGCGACCCCGCCGACTTCTCCGTCGACGTGGGTCCGCTCGTGGCCGAACGCCAGCGCGAGCGGGTCGAGGGCTACCTGCAGATCGGCCGCGACGAGGGGGCCCGGGTGACCGTCGGCGGTGGCCGGCCGGCCGGGATCGACCGAGGGTGGTTCGTGGAGCCCACGGTGTTCGCCGATGTCGACAACTCGATGCGCGTCGCCCAGGAGGAGATCTTCGGTCCGGTCGTGGCCGTCATCGCCTACGACGATGCCGAGGATGCCGTGCGCATCGCCAACGACAGCGACTACGGGCTGTCCGGCTCGGTGTGGACCTCCGACGTCGAGGCGGGCATCGACCTCGCCCGACGGGTTCGCACGGGCACCTACACGGTCAACGGCTTCGCCATGGAGTGGAGCGCGCCCTTCGGGGGGTTCAAGAACAGCGGCCTCGGCCGCGAACTGGGCCCCGAGGGCCTCGGCGCCTACCTGGAGCTCAAGACCATCAACCTCCCGGCGGGCACCGAACCCACGCTCAAGTTCTGATCCCGGCCTCCCGGGCCGCACGCACCACTGCGGCCCCGTGGCGCCGGCCCGGCGAGGGCTCCATCCGATCGATCGGCCCCGACACCGAGATCGCGGCCAACACCTGGCCGTCGTCGCCGAGCACGGGCGCCGACACGCTCGCCACGCCGCGCTCGCGCTCCTCCACCGACTCGACCCAGCCGCCGGGCCCGAGCTCGCCGCGCAGCACCCGTCCCGCGGAGCCGACGCCCAAGGGCAGGGCCGCACCCACCGCCACGATGGTCCGGAGTCCGTGGGGCGACTCCAGCGCGGCCACGCAGACCCGCTCGTCGCCGTCCACCACGTAGAGCTGCACCGACTCGCCGGTCTCGGCCCGAAGTCCCTCCATGGCCGGCACGGCCCGCTCGGCCAGGGGGAACTGCTCGGCGGCGGAGCGACCCAGCGCCAGGAGGTGGAGCCCGAGGGCGAACCGGCCGTCGGTCGTCCTGCGCAGCAGACCGTGGGCCTCGAGCGCGACGGCGAGGCGGTGGCAGGTCGCCCGGGACAACCCGGTGAGCTCCACCAGCTCGGCCAGGGTGTGCTTGCCACCGGCCACGGCGTTGAGCACCGCCATCGACTTGTCCATCACCCCGACACCGCTTACGATGTGTTCCATCTAATGAGAACAATATCTCAACATATGGGATTCGTCCACCGACACCGGAGCGCAGCGTGACCGACCGACCCCGCACCCTGGCCGAGAAGGTCTGGGACGCCCATGTGGTGCACTCGGCACCCGGGGAGCCCGACCTGCTCTACATCGACCTGCACCTCGTCCACGAGGTGACCTCACCCCAGGCCTTCGACGGCCTGCGCATGACCGGACGCGGCGTACGTCGCCCCGAGCTCACCGTGGCCACCGAGGACCACAACGTGCCCACCGAGGCCATCGACCGGCCGATCGCCGATCCGATCTCCCGCCAGCAGGTCGAGACCCTTCGCACCAACGCCGCCGAGTTCGACATCCTCGAGCTCCCCATGGGCGACCCGGGCCAGGGCATCGTGCACGTCATCGGCCCCGAGCAGGGCCGCACGCTGCCGGGCATGACCATCGTCTGCGGCGACTCCCACACCGCCACCCACGGGGCCTTCGGCGCCCTCGCCTTCGGCATCGGCACCAGCGAGGTGGAGCACGTCCTGGCCACCCAGACCCTCCCCCAGAGCCGCCCCGAGATGCTCGCCATCACCGTCGAGGGGGAGCTGCGCCCGGGCGTCAGCGCCAAGGACCTGATCCTGGCCATCCTGGGGGAGATCGGCACCTCCGGCGGGATGGGCCACATCGCCGAGTACCGGGG
Organism: uncultured Microthrixaceae bacterium; assembly: GCA_964420125.1. Lineage (GTDB taxonomy): Bacteria > Actinomycetota > Acidimicrobiia > Acidimicrobiales > Microtrichaceae > CAYQQQ01. Next base: position 173,454 of record CAYQQQ010000005.1, on the reverse strand, counting down.
CTCGGCCATCCGCTCGCTGAGCATGGAAGGCCGCATGACCGTGTGCAACATGTCCATCGAGGCGGGCGCCAAGGCCGGCCTCATCGCACCCGACGACACCACCTTCGCCTACCTCGAGGGCTTGGCCCACGCTCCCACCGGTGCGCGCTGGGATGAGGCGCTGGCGCACTGGTCGGAGCTGCACTCCGACGACGGCGCCACCTTCGACAAGGAGGTCGTCCTCGACGCCGCCGCCATCGAGCCCTACGTCAGCTGGGGCACCAACCCCGGCCAGGTGATCCCCATGTCCGTCGCCGTGCCCTCCCCGGAGGACTTCGACGACCCCGTCGCCAGGGCGGCGGCCGAGCGGGCACTCGAGTACATGGGCCTGGAGCCGGGCGTGGCCATGACCGAGGTCCCCGTCGACACGATCTTCATCGGCTCCTGCACCAACTCCCGCATCGAAGACCTCCGGGCCGCCGCCGAGGTCATCCGCGGAGCCGGTGGACGCAAGGTGGCCGAGGGCGTCCGCACCCTCGTGGTGCCCGGGTCCTTCGCCGTGAAGCACGCCGCCGAAGCCGAGGGCCTCGACGAGGTGTTCACCGCGGCGGGCTTCGACTGGCGGGAGCCGGGTTGCTCCATGTGCCTGGCCATGAACCCCGACAAGCTCTCGCCCGGGGAGCGCTGCGCCTCCACCTCCAACCGCAACTTCGAAGGTCGCCAGGGCCGCGGCGGCCGCACCCACCTCGTCTCGCCGGCAGTGGCGGCAGCCACCGCCCTCGCCGGCCACTTCGCAACCCCGGAGGACCTCTGATGGAAGCCGTGCAGATCATCTCCGGCACCGCCGTGCCGCTCGACCGCTCCGACGTCGACACCGACCAGATCATCCCCTCCGACTGGCTGAAGCGGGTGGAGCGCACCGGCTTCGAGCGAGGGCTGTTCTCGGAGTGGCGTGACGACCGCGACTTCGTGCTCAACAAGGAGGAGCACGCCGGTGCCAGCATCCTGATCGCCGGGGAGAACTTCGGCACCGGCTCGAGCCGCGAGCACGCGGTGTGGGCCATCCAGCAGTACGGGTTCCGGGCGGTGGTCTCGCCCCGCTTCGGCGACATCTTCCGCAACAACGCCACCAAGAACGGCCTGGTCCCGGTGCAGCTCTCCGCCGCCGGTGTGCGCACGCTGATGGACGCCGTGTCGGCCGACCCGACGATGGAGCTCACCATCGACATCGAGCTGCGCACGCTCGAAGCCACAGCGATCGACTTCCTCGAGTCGTTCCCCCTCGAGGACGCCATCGTGCACCGCTTCCTCCACGGCCTCGACGACATCGGCCTCACCCTGCGCCATGAGGGGGCGATCACCAGCTTCGAGGCGCAGCGCCCCGCCTGGATGCCCACCGCCACCTGAGCCGGCGCAAGAACATCCACGGCGTCGGGAACCGGATCCGCGCCCGGGTCGTCAGACTGGTCACCAGGCAGATGGCACTGGACCTGGCACCAGGAGGCATCCCGATGTCGAGCAGCGAAGCGGACCACACGACCACCGCATCCCCGGGGGTGCGTCGAGCGACGCGATCACACCCGCTCGCCCGCACCCGAGCGCGCACCCGGCGGGCTTCGGTCACCGCGACGGCAGCCGCGATGCTCTTGCTGGCCGGCTGCTTCGACCAGCAAGAGGGCAGCCTCGGCCTGGGTGAGCAGGCCTTCGGCGAGGTGCGCACGGATCTGAGCTGCGACCAGTTGACCGAGCTCGCCCAGGCCCAGCTCGCCTGGGCCGTGGAGACCATGGCCATGGACACCGACCCCATGCTCCGTTCGGAGACGCCGGAGTTCGCGGAGTCCGACGCGGCGGCACCCGGCGACGAAGGGAGCTCGCCTCTGGCCGGGGCAGCGCCCCCGACCACTGCGGCCGGCGACCAGGCATCCGCAGGTGAGGTCGTGGCCGGCACCAACGTGCGGGAGGTCGGCGTCGACGAGAGCGACATCGTCAAGACCGACGGAGAGCGGATCGTGAGCGTGCAGGACGGCGTGCTGCACGTGGTGGGCCTCGACGGCACGCCGGCCCTCGACGGGACGCTGCCCATCGGCGGCGCCGACGGGTACGCCGGAGTCGAGCTGTTCCTCCGTGGCGACGAGGCGCTCGTCATCGTCGACTCCTACAGAGGCGACATCATCGTGGAGGACGTCGCTCCGACCGACCTCGATGGGGCTGCCGAGGGATCCAGCGACGAGGGCGACGCCGTCGTCGAGCCGGAGCCGACCGACACCACGGTGCCGGATACGACCACCACGGCCGCACCCGACACGACAGCGCCGCAGACCACCACGACGGTGCCCGAGACCACCGTCCCGGAGACCACCACGACGGTGCCCGAGACCACGGTGCCCGAGACCACGACGACCCTCGCACCCCCGGAGCCCCCGCCCTTCGCCGGCGTCACCCTGGTGCGGGTCGACCTGACCGACCCGAGCCGTCCCACGGAGATCGAGCGCACCACGGTCGAGGGATCGCTGGTGGCCGCCCGCATGGTGGACGGCACCGCCCGCATCGTCGTGCGCTCCACCCCGGGCGTCATGAACGACATCTGGGCAGCCGACGGCACAGCGGAGGTGCAGCAGATCATCCGGGAGGTCGACGCAGAGGACCTCCTTCCCCGAGTGGCCTCCGGCGAGGAGGTGTCGAGCCTCGGCGGGTGCGCCGACGTGGCCGTGCTGCCGGTGAGCACGACCGAGCTCGACGCCCCCGGCGAGCACCGCTACGTCGGCGATCCCACCACCGTGTCGGTGTTGACCGTCGGCGACACGCTGACCGATCTGGCGCCGACGACCGTCGAGGGCATGGCGGACATCGTCTACGCCTCACCCACCGCCCTCTACGTCACCTCCAACGACTGGACCGGTTCGACGGCCGCCACCGCGGTGCACCGCTTCGACACCGCGACCGACGGCCCCGCCGCCTACACCGGCTCCGGCACCGTGCCCGGAACCGTGCTGGACGACTACTCCCTCTCCGAAGACGACGGGGACCTCAGGGTGGTCACCACGGTGGACACCTTCGAGCCGATGGAGGAGGAGACCCCGGAGGATCCGGAGAGCGACGTGACCGTCGTCACGCCCTCCGGCCCGGAGGACATCGTCGCCCCCGACGACCTCGACATCGTCCTCCCCTCCACCGAGGGCCGGCTGACCGTGCTGCGCCCGGACGACTCCGGTGTGCTCGAGGAGCTCTCCCACGTCGAGGACCTCGGCGAGGGAGAGCGGGTCCAGTCGGTGCGCTACGTGGGCGACCTCGCCTACGTGGTCACCTTCCGCCAGACCGATCCGCTGTACGCCATCGACCTGTCGGACCACACCGCTCCGAAGGTGCTGGGCGAGCTCAAGGTCACCGGGTTCTCCGAGTACCTGCACCCCGTGGGGGACGGCCTTCTCCTGGGCCTCGGCCGCGAGGCCGACGAGGACGGCGTCGACGAGGGGTTCAAGGTGTCGCTGTTCGACGTGACCGACCCCACCGCCCCCGTCGAGCTCGACAAGATCGTCATCCCCGAGGGCTGGTCGATGGTCGCCGACGATCCCCACGCCTTCACCTGGGATCCGATCGCCGGCCACGCCATCTTCCCGTTGATGCGGACGATGAGCTTCGAGTGCGACCCGGGAGCGGTGTGCACCTACCCCGACGTCGACTACAGCCCGACCCAGGGGGCGTTGGTGGTGGCCGTCGAGGACGGCGGGCTCGAGGAGGTGGCGGAGCTGCGCCACGCCGACGACTCCAGCGCAGGCCAGCCCGAGATCCTGCGCTCGCTGGTGGTGGACCGCGACCTCTGGACGCTCTCGGGAGTCGGTCTCGGGCTCAGCGACGCCGACGCACCGACGACGGTCGAGCTGATCGAGTTCTGATCCGAGCGGTGCGGTGCCGGGTCGACGCGCTCAGCGACCGCTCACCTCACGTGCGATCAAGGCGGCCCGCAGGGCGTAGCCGCCTTCGGTCAGGTGGACCTGGTCGGCCAGGCGAAGCTGCGGGAAGGCGTCCGCGAAGCTGTTCCAGTCGTAGACCCAGAGGTTGTCGTAGCGGATCAGTGCCAGGTTCAGGGTGAGGTTGAGCGTGTACTCCACGATCGGCTTGTCGATGTTCACCCACAGCACCGGGCGGTCGCCGACCACCGCCATCACCCGCTCGACCTTCGGTGCGAAGTCCCGGGGGTCGAAGGGGTCGTTGGTCCCCAGCGCCACCACCAGCACGTCGGGCAGCTGTCCGGTGAGGGCCATCAGCTCGATCACCCGCACGCCCTCACCCGTCGGGCGGCCGCTGCGGGCGTTGACCAGGGTGAGGGTGCACCCCCGACTGGCGAACGCCTCCTGCCAATACGGAAGGGAGCCGACGGTGAGCGAGTCGCCCACGATCCCCACGCTGCACCGTCCGGCAGCCTGCGCCGGAGGGATTCCGGGACGACAGGCGCTCGCCACCATGGCGACCGCGAGCGCGGCGACGGCGAGTCGCCACGCCGAACGACGTGCTCTGCTCGTGCTCCGCCCACGCTTCACGAGTGCTCCCTCACTGCCCCCGGCGCCCACGCGCCGACCTCGTCGCCTCCCCCAGCTCACCCACAGGCCAGCCTGCCCAGTGGGTCCCCAGATGCTACACGCACCACTCGTCGTCGACCCCGTCGGCGGAGGCTCAGAGGTCGACCACGGCGACCGAGGTGATCCCCGCGGCCTCCCGCAGCCGGGTCGCCACGTCCTCGGGCACCGCGGTGTGGGTGGCGATCACCATGAGCGCCCGAGCACCGTCGGGCGAGGAGCCGACCGCCATGTCGTCGATGTTCACTTCGGCATCGCCCAGGATGGTCCCGACGGTCCCGATCACACCGGGTCGGTCGTCGTTGCGCACGATCAGCAGGTGCTCGGCGGGGGGCACGTCGATGGCGTGGTCGTCGATCATCACCAGCGTCGGCTTGGCGCTGAGACCGGTGAGGGTACCGGCGATGGCGTGGCCTCCGCCGCGCAGGGAGATGAGGTTGACGTAGTCGCGGGCGGTGGTCGTCGAGGTCGGCCGCACCTCGATGCCCTGCTCCTCGGCCACCGCCGGGGCGTTGACGTAGCTGACCGGCTCTCCGGAGATCGCCCCGAAGAACCCCTTGAGCACGGCCAGGGTGAGGATGCGGGTGTCGTACTCGGCGATGTGGCCCTGGTACTCGATGTCGAGGCTCTCGGAGCACTCGCCGCAGAGCCCGGCGAAGATCCGCCCCAGCTGCTCACCGAGGGACAGGTACGGGCGGACCGTCTCGGATGCCTCGGCTGCGGCCACGTTCACGGCGTAGGGGACGAAGTCGCCGGCCAGCGCCAGCTCCACCATGTCGGCGATGGTGTCACCGGCCTTGTCCTGGGCCTCCTCCGTGCTGGCACCGAGATGCGGGGTGACCACCACCTGCTCCAGCTCGAACAACGGGGACTCCGTGCACGGCTCGGAATCGAACACGTCGAGCGCCGCTCCGGCGATCCTCCCCTCGGCGATGGCGTCGGCCAGCGCTGACTCGTCGACGATGCCGCCCCGCGCCACGTTGACGATCCGCAGGTTGGGCCTGGCCTTGGACAGCAGCTCCGCCCCCACCAACCCGACGGTGTCGGGGGTCCTCGCCAGGTGGAGGGTGATGAAGTCCGATCGACGGACCAGCTCGTCGAGCTCCAGGAGCTCGACGTTGAGCTGACGGGCCCGCTCGTCGCTCACGAACGGGTCGTAGGCCACCAGCTTCATGCCGAAGGCCATGGCGCGCTGCGCCACCAGCTTGCCGATGCGGCCCAGACCGATGATGCCGAGGGTCTTGTCGCTCAACTCCACGCCGGTCCACTTCGAGCGCTCCCATCGACCCGAGGTGAGCGCGGCGTGGGCCTGGGGCACGTTGCGCGCCTGAGCCAGCAGCAGGGCCATCGTGTGCTCGGCCGCCGAGAGGGTGTTGGACTGCGGAGCGTTGACCACCATCACCCCACGGTCGGTGGCGGCGACGACGTCGACGTTGTCCAGCCCGATCCCCGCACGGCCCACGACGACGAGCTCGGCTCCCGCCTCCAGCACCTCCTTGGTGACCTTGGTGGCGGAACGGATGATCAGTGCATGGGCACCGGGGACGACGGTGAGGAGGTCTTCCGCGGACAGACCGGTGCGGACCTCGACCTCGTGACCGGCATCCCGCAGCCGTTGCAGTCCGCCTTCGGCGATCTCCTCGGTGACCAGTACGCGCATGTCCACCATCGTGGCGCGTCCCGTCGCTGCCGGGCGAACCGGCCGCCCGGCGACGGACACCTCACTCCGCTGGAGCGAAGCCGAGCACCCGACCGTAGAAGGCGAGCTCGGCGCTGAGGGCATCCACGACCGTCTCCGGACGCCGGAAGCCGTGACCCTCGCCGGCGTAGGTGCGGTACTCGTGGTCGACACCCCTGCGCCGCATGGCGGCCACCAGCACCTCGGCCTGCGCCGGCGGCACCACCCGGTCCTCCAGTCCCTGGAGCAGCAGCACCGGCGCGGCGATGCGGTCGGCGTGGTGCAACGGCGAGCGGTCGCGGTAGCGCGCCGAGGCCTCGGGAAGTGGACCCACCAGCGCGTCGAGGTAGCGCGACTCGAACTTGTGGGTGTCCGCGGCCAGCGCTTCCAGGTCCGTCACCCCGTAGAGAGAGGTGGCTGCCGCGAACCGGAACCCGTCTCGTTCGGCAGCGCACACCGCCTCCAGGGCCGTGAAGCCCCCCGCCGAGCCGCCCCGGATCACGCACCTCCGACCGTCCACCAGACCTTCGACGGCGAGGTGGGCGGCCACGGTGATGCAGTCCTGCACCTCCTGAACGCCCCAACCTCCAACGAGCCGATCCCGGTAGCGTCGCCCGAAGCCGGACGAGCCTCGGTAGTTCACCTCGACCACCGCGAACCCCCGAGTGGTCCAGAACTGCACCGAGGTGGTGAGCTCCGCGATCGCGTGCGCCGTCGGCCCACCGTGGATCCGAACGACGAGCGGCGGTCGCTCCCCGGCGGGGCCGACCACCCCGTCGAGGCGCGGCGGGAAGAAGAGCGCATGCACGACCTCACCGTCCGGCGTGGGGATGCTCCTCGGCTCCGGTGACGAGATCGAGGCATCGGCCAGCGGGGTGGCGACGTCGGTGAGCTCCCGCACCTGCCACGGCCCTTCGAGCGAGGCATCGAAGCGCACCACGCTGGTGAGTCGGTCGGGTCGACCCAGGACGGCGGCGACCACCGAGCCATCGGCCCGCAGGTCGGCGACGTAGGAGCTGGCCACCGGCGGCGGTTCGGCAGCGCCGTCCACCTCGCGCACCACGATCCGATCGAGCCCGTCGACGGTCTCGGCCAGCACGATCCGGCCATCGGGCAGGAACCCGTAGCGGCTGGACCCGGCGATCCAACGGGGCTCACCCACCTCGCCACCGCCGTCCCACACGGCAGGAGCCGACTCTGCCCCGGCGTCACCGGGGAGGCCGGCAGAGGTGGCTCCACGGAGCAGCCATCGATCGGCCCGGTCGTCGCAGAAGTGCAGCCGGCCGTCGGGGGACCAGGTCGGGAGGCACACCGCCACCGGCCGGCGGAGCGCTGCGGCATCGCCATCGGCGCGCCCTCCGGCCACACGGCGCGCGCCACGCACCTCGGGCACGTCACCGACGGCCAGCTCGGCCACCCACAGCTCGGCTGCATCCCACGGCATGTCGGGGTGGTCCCAGCGCAACCAGGCGAGCAGCGAGCCGTCTGCGGAGACGGCCGGCGCCGCCAGGAAGTCGGCACCTTCGACGAGCACCACCGGGTCGGGAGGCTCCCCACCGGACCCGCCCGCGGCGCTGATCGCGACCAGATCGTTGCGGGGCTCCGCCAGGAGGTCTCCGGCGTCGTCGCAGAGGACCTGACGCTCGCACACCATCCACCGGTCGCCGGTGAAGCTGTAGGAGGGCACCACCACCCCTCCGGCGTAGCACCATCCCCGCGGCGAGGGCGGCGACGGCGTGAGCACCCGCACCTCTGAGGTCTCCGGGTCGAGCGAACGGATCCGCTGGTCCTCGTCTTCCACCCAGAACAGCACGTCGCCGCCCACCCAGAACGCACCACCGCCGTACTCGTTGACGCGCGACCGTGCCGAGATCACCTGCGACACCCTGCGCACGCCCGCACGATCCTGGCGCGACACGACGTTGCGGCCACCGCACAGCTCGGCGAACCACACCGCGACCTCGTCGTTCGGGCTGCGACCCAGCGCCAGACCGGTGAACCGGGGGGCGCCGGACGCCGCCGCAGCCGGGCTCAGCGGCGAGGGCCAGGCACCGTAGGGAACGCTCCGCACGGTGCGGTCGTGCAACGGCGCTCCCCCTCCTCCCACCGCGGCCATCGCCGATCAGCGTTCCACGAGCTCGCGGATCCGGCGCACGCCCTCGACCATGTCGTCGGTGTCCATGGCGAAGGAGAACCTACCGAAGCCCGGCGTGCCGAAGGCCTCGCCGGGCACGAAGGCGACGTCGACCTCCTCCAGGATCAGATCGGCCAGCTCGAGCGTGGTCGCCGCCGACCGGCCGCCGAGGTCGCGGTCCAGCAGGCCGGTCAGGTTGGGATAGGCGTAGAACGCCCCTTCGGGCTCCATGCAGCGCACTCCGTCGATCTCGTCGAGCATGCGGTGGATGGTGCGACGGCGTCGGTCGAACACCTCGCGCATCGCCTCGACGGCGCTCAGGTCACCGCTGACAGCCGCCAGCGCAGCGCGCTGGGACACGTTGGCCACGTTCGAGGTCATGTGGCTCTGGAGGTCCGCAGCGCCCTCGACCACATCGGGCGGCCCGATCAGCCAACCGACCCGCCAGCCGGTCATGGCGTAGGTCTTCGCCACCCCGTTGAGGATCACGCACTGCTCGGCCAGCTCCGGCACCACCGCAAGGATCGAGTGGTGCTCCGCGTCGCCGTAGACCAGGTGCTCGTAGATCTCGTCGGTGATCACGAAGATCCCGTGCTCGAGCGCCCACCGGCCGATGGCCTCGATCTCCTCCCTGGGGTAGACCGCGCCGGACGGGTTGGAGGGGGACACGAACATGAGGGCCTTGGTCCGAGGCGTGCGTGCGGCCTCGAGCTGCTCGACGCTCACCCGGAACCCGGCGTCGTCGCCGGCCTCCACCACCACCGGCGTCCCGCCGGCGAGGCGCACGGGCTCCGGGTAGGTGGTCCAGTACGGGGCCGGCAGGAGGAGCTCGTCGCCCTCGTCGATGAGCGTGAGGATGGTGGAGAAGACCGCCTGCTTGCCGCCGTTGGTGATGATCACCTGCGACGGATCGACCGCCACACCCGAGTCGCGCAGCGTCTTGGCGGCGACGGCCTCACGCAGCTCGGGAAGCCCCGCCGCCGGGGAGTACTTGTGGTTGCGCGGGTCACCGCAGGCCTCCACCGCGGCCGCCACGATGTGCGACGGGGTGGCGAAGTCCGGTTCGCCCGCACCGAAGCCGATGACCGGCCGGCCCTGTGCCTTCAGCGCCTTCGCCTTGGCGTCGACCGCGAGCGTCGCGGAGGGGGTGATGGCCGCGATCCGCTGCGAGATCCGTGCTCGGGGGCTGCTCATGGGCCCAACGCTACCGGTTGGGATGCGACCCGCCGGCGCCGGATTCCGCCGAGTGCGCGCCAAGAGGATCGCCCCCGGGGATCGCCAGCCGCGAGAATGGGTCGGTGAACGTTCCCGACATCTCCATCCCCGACGACCTCCTCCCCCACGACGGCCGCTTCGGCTCCGGGCCGTCACGGATCCGCCCCGAGGCCATCGAGATGCTCAGCGGCTCCGCCGGTCACTTCCTGGGCACGAGCCACCGGCAGGCGCCGGTGCAGTTCAAGGTGTCGGAGATCCGCAACGGCATCGCCGAGCTGTTCTCCCTCCCCGACGGCTACGAGGTGCTGCTGGGCAACGGCGGCACCACCTGCTTCTGGGACATCGCCACCTTCGCCCTCATCGACGCCCGGTCCCAGCACCTCAGCTTCGGCGAGTTCTCCTCCAAGTTCGCCGCCGCAGCCGCCGCCGCCCCCCATCTGGAGGAGCCCGAGGTGATCCGCAGCGAACCCGGCGACCACCCTGACCCCGTGGCCCGCGACGGGATCGACGCCTACTGCCTCACCCACAACGAGACCTCCACCGGAGTCGCCATGGAGCTGCACCGCCCCGCCGGTGCCGATCCCGACGCCCTCGTGCTGGTCGACGCCACCTCGGCCGCCGGTGGGCTCCGCTTCGACCCCACCGAGGTCGACGTGTACTACTTCGCCCCCCAGAAGTGCCTGGCCAGCGACGGCGGTCTGTGGCTGGCCGCCTGCTCCCCCAGGGCCGTCGAGCGCATCGAGCGCATCGCGGCCGGCGACCGCTGGGTGCCCGCCTTCTTCGACCTGTCCGTCGCCCTGGCCAACTCCCGCAAGGACCAGACCTACAACACGCCGGCGCTGACCACCCTGTTCCTCGCCGCCGAGCAGATCCGCTGGGTCCTGGAGAACGGCGGGTTGGAGTTCGCCGCTGGACGCTGCGATCACTCGGCGGAGAGCATCTACGGCTGGGCCGATCACCACGAGGTGGCCACGCCGTTCGTCACCGATCCATCCAAGCGCTCGCACGTCGTGGCCACCATCGACTTCGACGACACCGTCGACGCGGCGTTGCTGGCCGCCGTGCTGCGCAGCAACGGCATCGTCGACGTCGAGCCGTACCGCAAGCTGGGCCGCAACCAGCTGCGCGTGGCGCTGTTCCCCGCCATCGACCCCTCGGAGGTCGCGGCGCTCACCCAGTGCGTGGACCACGTGCTGGCCCGACTCTGAAGAGCCGGCCTGGCGACGCCTCGCGAGCGCTCAAGGGAGGTACAGCTGCACCGCCGAGGTGACCACGCCTCCCTGCACGGTCACCGTGAAGAGAGCGTCGATGCCACCCGTGGCCTCCGCCTGCTCTCGCACCGCGACCAGGCCGTCGAAGCCCACCTCGATCGGATCGCAGCAGCTCTCGGCGTCGATGACGGAGTACGGGCCGGCGTGGGCGTCGACGGGCAGGGTGCGCTGGAGGTCGTTGCGGTCGCGGACGTAGAACTGCTCGCCGTCGAGAGGTTGGCCGGTGTCCTCGAGGTAGGCATCCACCGCGTCCTGGCCGGTCAGGAGCTCCACCAGGTTGACGGTCACGGTGCCGGCTGCGGCGTCGATGGAGGTCAGGTACACCACGTGTTGGCCATCGGCCAGCACGTCACCTCCGGGCTCGGTCGTGGCGGGGATGGTCGTGGCGGTCGTGGAGGTGGAGGTCACCACCGAGGTGGTGCTGGTCGAGACGGTGCTCGGGGCAGTTGACGTGGTGGTGGTGCTCTCCTCGTCGTCGCTGCACGCGCCGAGGATCGCTCCCGCCGCCACGATGCCGACCAGCAGGATGATCCGTGCGGTGGACCACGTCGCGGTCGTCGCCTGTCGGTTGCTCACCCGGCCACGCTAGGCCACTACATGGCCAGGCCCGTCCCTGTCTGCCCCTCAGCTCATCGCGGCGCGAGAATGCGCCTTCCTGGCTGCACCCTGTCCGACGTCCCGGTGACACCACCGGCTCCCACACCCTGCGAGGACCACATGCCGACCACCGACGAGCTGCGCGCCGAGCTGACAGGCCCCGGGGGCTCCTTCGAGGTCGTCACCGTCGACACCTCCGACGGACCCATGAAGCGCTACAAGGACCGGCTCCCCCACCTCCGCTCCATCGCCGAGATCTTCGGGGCGGCCCACGGCGAGAAGGAGTTCGTCGTGTACGGCGACCGCCGGGTGACCTTCGCGGAGTTCCTGGTGGAGGCCAACGCGGTGTCGGCCGGCCTGGGAGCGGTCGGGGTGGGCAAGGGCGATCGCGTGGCGGTGCTGAGCGCCAACAGCCCCGAGTGGTGCAGCACGTTCTGGGCGACCGTCGACCTGGGGGCGATCCTGGTGGGGCTCAACGGCTGGTGGAACACCGACGAGATCCGCTACGGCCTGGAGCACAGCGGCGCGAGGGTGCTGGTGGCCGACGCCAAGCGCTTCGAACGGCTCGCCGAAGACCTCGCCGGGCTCGATGCACTCGAGCACGTCTACCTGACCGACGCCGACCCGGCCGCCTACGAAGCACCCTCCGACGGGCCTAAACTGCACGCCTTCGCCGAGCTGGCGGCGACGCCGGCGGAGGGATTCCCCACCGTGGACATCGCCGAGGACGACCCCGCGGTGATCTTCTACACCTCGGGCACCACCGGGCGACCCAAGGGCGCGGTGAGCACGCACGCCAACATGATCGCCAACCTCCAGAACACCATCTTCACCCTCACGCTCGGCACCCTCGCCAACCCGGACGCCGGCAGCGTGGTGGCCGGAGGCCAACCGGTGTCCCTGCTCACCTCGCCGCTGTTCCACGTGTCGGGCTGCCACTCCACCCTGGTGGTGGGCTTCATGGGAGGCATGAAGCTGGTGATCCCCGAGGGGCGCTTCGACCCCGAGGTGGCCTTCCGCCTGATCGAGGCCGAAGGCGTGAAGATCTGGACCGCGGTTCCCACGATGATCTGGCGGGCCACCGAGCACCCCGCCCGGTTCGACCACGACCTCACCTCCGTGGTGTCGGTGGCCTTCGGCGGCTCTCCGTCCGCCGACGAGCTGCAACGTCGGGTACGGGAGACCTTCCCCAACGTGAAGGCCACCTCCAACGCCTACGGACTGACGGAGTCGTCCTCCGCTGCCACCGTCCTGTCGATCGGGGCGGCGCTGGACCGGGCCGACTCGGTGGGGCTTCCGATGCCGGTTGTCGAGCTCGCCATCGCCGGTCCGCACGGCGAGCACCTCCCACCCGGGAGCACCGGGGAGGTGCTCATCCGGGGACCGATCGTGATGGCCGGCTACTGGAACGACCCCGACGCCACCGCCGAGACCATCCGCGACGGCTGGCTCCACACCGGCGACGTCGGGCACCTCGACGAGGAGGGCTACCTCTACATCACCGACCGGGCCAAGGACATGCTCATCCGCGGCGGCGAGAACGTGTACTGCGTGGAGATCGAGAACCGGCTGGTGGAGCATCCCGACATCGCCGACGCGGCAGTGATCGGCGTACCCCACCCGGAGCTGGGCGAGGAGGTGAAGGCCGTCGTCGAGCTGGCTCCCGGCGCGGAGCTCAGCGACGACGACGTGCGCCAGTGGGTCCGTGGGGTGCTCGCAGAGTTCAAGGTGCCCACCTACGTCGAGCGCTGGCCCGAGAAGCTCCCCCGCAACGCGTCGGGCAAGCTCCTCAAGAACGTGCTCCGTGGTGAGGGCCACGTCGGCTTCGCGGAGATGATGTAAGCCCCACCCTCACGGCTCGAAGCGATAGCCCATCCCTGCCTCGGTCACGAAGTAGCGGGGCCGGGACGGCTCCGGCTCGAGCTTCCGTCGCAGGTTGGCCATGTGAACCCGGAGGTAGTTCGTCTCGGTGGTGTACTCGGGTCCCCACACGCGGGCCAGCAGCTCGTTGCGCCCGACGAGGAGGCCGGGCTGCCGCACCAGCTGCTCCGCCAGGCGCCACTCGATCGGCGTGAGGTGGACCACCGAGTGCGACGGACCGACGGTGGCCACCCGCCCGGCGAGGTCCAAGCGGAAGTCCGGGGTGTCCACGACAGGGTCAGCCCGGTTCTCGGGTGCCCGGCGCTCAGCCGCCCTGAGTCGTGCCAACAGCTCCTCCACGCCGAATGGCTTGGTGACGTAGTCGTCCGCACCGGCATCCAGGGCGGCCACCTTGTCACGCTCCTCGCCACGCACCGACAGCACGACGATCGGGGCGTCGCTCCACGTCCGCAGCTCACGGATGACCGCCGTGCCGTCGAGACCGGGAAGCCCGAGGTCGAGCACCACGAGATCAGGCACGGCCGAGGCCGCCTTCTCGAGGGCTTCGGGACCCGTCTCCGCGCTCACGACGAGGTAGCCGCGGCTCAGGAGGTTCACCTCCAGGGCCCGTCGGATGTGCGGCTCGTCGTCGACGACGAGGACCGTGGTCATCGCTCGCCGGCGGGTTGGCGGTCGACGGGGATGTCCTCACCGGCGACCGGGAGCCGGAAGCGCACGGTGAGACCACCACCCGGAGTGTCGTCGAGCTCGAGCTCCCCACCCATGGCGTCGGTGAAGCCTCGAGCGATGGCCAGCCCCAGCCCCACGCCGGCCTGGCTGGAGCGATCCCCCAGACGCTGGAACGGCTCGAAGACCTGTCGGCGTTGGGCGACGGGGATGCCCGGTCCGCGATCCACCACGCTGAGCACCACGACGTCGTCCACCAGCTCGGCGTCCACCCAGACGGGGATGTCCTCCGGTTGCACGACCACTGCGTTGGCCACCACGTTGGCCACCGCTCGCTCCAGCAGCGGGCCGTCGACGAGCACGGCCGGCAGGCGCGTGTCCACGGTCGTCGCCACCCGGTCGTTCGAGTGGTGCAGGCCCTGCACCGCGCTCCACACGACCTCGTCCAACCCGCATGCCTGGAGGCTCACCGGAAGGTCGCCGCCCTGGAGGCGGCCCGCGTCCAACAGGTTGCCGATCACCCGGTCCAGGCGGTCGACCTCGTGGTCGATGGCCCGCAGGAACGCATCGGTGTCCTGACGGTCGAAGGTCACGTCGTCAGCAAGGAGGCTGGTCACCGACGCCTTGATCCCCGCCAGCGGCGTCCGCAGGTCGTGCGACACGGCCAACAGCAGTCCCTGGCGCAGGGCGTCGGCTTCGGCCAGCACCTCCGCTCGGGCGGCCAGTTCCATCAGCTCGACGCGCCCGACGGCGAGCGCGAGCTGGTCGGTGAAGGCCCGCAGGACGGTGCGGTCCGCCTGGCTCGGCTCCCCACCGCGGGCCACCACCAGCGCCGAACCGTCCTCCCACAGCGGCAGGACCCACCCTCCGCCCGGGCGTGTGGCAGGCCGATCGCCCGAGGACGCCTGCAGCACCCAACCCTCCGGGGAGCGGCGCAGCAGCGAGACCGACTCGAAGTCGAAGGTGGCGCGGATCCGCTGCACCAGGCCGGGCAACGGGTCGGCATCGCCCAGCAGCTCCGCGGTGCTGCGAGCGAGCGAGGTGGAGGCCGCGACCGCCTTGTCGACCTCGGCGGTACGTCGGGCGACTCGATCGACCAGTGTGGCCACCACGAGGGCCACCACCAGGAAGGTGACGAGGGCGACGATGTCCATGGTGTCGGCGACCTTGAAGGTGCGGGTGGGCCGCACGAAGTAGTAGTTGACCGCCAGGAAGGCGGCGACCGCTCCGGCCACTCCCGGCGTGAGCCCGCCGAGCGCGGCCACCCCGACGGTGAGCAGCAGGTTGGCCATCAGGGCCACGGGAAGGGTCACGGCGTCGCCGATCGCCAGCAGCGACGCGTTCAGCACCAGCAGCCCGACTGCCAGCACCACCCACGACCACCCCACTCGGCGAGCCGACAGGGGGCTCCGCCGGCTGGGTGCGCCGACCGACAGCACGCCCTGCAGCTCTTCGATGCCGCTGTCGGTGGCGATCACGTGGACGTCGCACTCCGGCGCGAGCCGCAGCACCCGTTGCACCACCGACCCGCCGAACAGCCCTGCCCATCGACTCCGGCGCGTGGCGCCGAGCACGATCTGCGTGGCCCGCTCGGAACGGGCCACGCGCACGAGGGTCTCTGCCACCTCGGCACCGTGAGCTTCGATGTACAGGCCACCGAGGTCCTCCACCAGCCGGCGTCGCGCCGCCAGCACCTCGGCGGAGAGGAGGGAGTCGCCCGAGGGCACCACGTGGACTCCGATGAGCCGGCCGTTGCTGCGCAGCGCCAGCCGGCTGGCGCGACGTATGACGGCATCGGACCCGGGAGCCGCGGTGACTGCGACCATCACCCGCTCGTTGGTGTCCCAGCCGGTCCGCTCCGCCCGGTCGCGCCACCGCTGGCGCTGTGCCGCGTCGGCGGTGTCGGCCATCCAGCGGAGTGCCAGCTCCCGTTGGGCGGCGAGCTGGTCGAGCTGCAGCGACCGGGCCTGTTGTGCACCGAGTGCGTTGCGCCCGTAGAGCTCTCCGTCGACCAGGCGCCTGCGGAGCTCCTCGGGGGCGACGTCCACCAGCTCGATCTCGTCGGCTCCGCGCACCCACGGGTCGGGCAGGGAGCCCACGGGTTCGACCCCGGTGATGGCTGCCACCACATCTCGGACCGAGGCCAGCTGACCGATCGCGACCGTGGCCACCACGTCGATGCCGGCGTCGAGGGCAGCATCCACCGCCGCCCACGGACCACGGGTCGGATCGAGGTCGCGCACCAGGCGGGCGGGCTCGTCGATCAGTGCCACTCCGGGCCGCCGACGCAGCAGTGCCGACAGGTCGAGCTCGGCTCCGTCCCCGGCGAGCACGTCGAGGCCCACCAGAAGCTCGCGCAGCTCCGGACGCTGACGGGCGTCGACGGCGGCGACGACCACGTCGTCGCCCCGACCGGCGCGTCGTTGGCCTTCGTGCAGCATGGCCGTGGTGGCGCCGGCACCAGCAGCGGTGCCCAGGTAGATCCTCAGCCGGCCTCGAGGCATGCCACCAGGATGCATCCTCGAGCCGCCTCCACCCAGCCCGCCGCTGTCAAGATCGCGTCAAGGAGGTTCTCGACCCGCCGACGGTCCCGACAGAGTGGGAACGTGGCGAGCACACTCAAGCGCGTCCTCATCGGCAGGCCGTTGGCCACCGACGAGGCCGACCATCAGCGCATCTCCAAGACGATCGGGCTGGCCGTCTTCTCCTCCGACGCCATCTCCTCCACGGCGTACGCCACCCAGGAGATCCTCCTGGTGCTGGTGCCGATCGGCGGGATGGCCACGCTGGCGCAGTCCGACTACACCTTCGGCTACCTCACCCCCATCGCCGTGCTGGTCGCCGCCCTGCTGGCCATCGTGGCCAACTCCTACCGCCAGACCATCCACGCCTACCCCGACGGGGGCGGTGCCTACGTGGTCTCCCGCGAGAACCTCGGTGAGGTGCCCTCCCTGGTCGCGGGCGGCTCGCTGCTGGTGGACTACGTGTTGACGGTGTCGGTGTCGGTGGCCGCCGGCACCCAGGCGATCTACTCGGCTGTACCGGGGCTGGCACCGTACAAGGTGCTCATCTGCCTGGGGTTCGTCGCCATGCTCACCCTGGCCAACCTCCGCGGCGTCAAGGAGTCGGGACGCCTGTTCGCTCTCCCCACCTACCTCTACATCCTCGTGCTGGGCGCGCTCATCGGGTGGGGCCTGTTCCAGTTGGCCCGGGGGACGCTGCCGGAGCTCCCACCCGACGAGGAGGCCCTCGCCGAGCTGCGCCACAGCTTCGGCGTGCCCCTGGGACTGGGGGGCATCACGCTGTTCCTCTTCGCCCGTGCGTTCAGCTCGGGCGCCGTGGCGCTGTCGGGCGTGGAAGCCATCTCCAACGGCATCCCCGCCTTCCGCAAGCCCACCTCCAAGAACGCGGCGACCACCCTGGTGTGGATGGCGATGATCCTCGGGACGTCCTTCGTGGGGATCACCGTGCTCGCCGAGCACATCCGGCCCACCCCCAGCGAGTCGGGCGAGTCGGTCAACTCGATCATCGGCCGCACGGTCTTCGGCGGCACAGGGGTGATGTACTGGGCGCTGCAGGTCACCACCGCCGGCATCCTGATCCTCGCGGCCAACACGGCGTACGCGGACTTCCCCCGCCTGGCTGCGCTCGTCGGCAAGGACGGCTACCTGCCCCGCCAGTTCGCCAACCGCGGCGACCGACTGGTGTTCTCCAACGGGGTCCTCGTGCTGGCGGCGGCCGCGTCGGTGCTGCTCGTCGCCTTCGGGGGCAACGTCAACGCCCTGATCCCCCTCTACGCCGTCGGGGTGTTCACCTCGTTCACGCTCTCGCAGTCGGGCATGGTCCGCCACCACCTGAAGGAACGCCAGCGGGGATGGCGCACGTCGATCGCCTTCTCGGCGGTGGGTGCGGTCGCCACGTTCATCGTGATGATGGTGGTGATCGTGTCCAAGTTCACCATCGGCGCGTGGATACCGGTGGCGCTGATCCCGCTCATCGTCGTGGGGTTCAAGTCCGTGAAGTCCCACTACGGCCACGTCGCCCAGCGCCTCCGGGTCGATCCCGCCTACCGTGCGGAGGAGCGACCGCTGCGACACGGGGTCGTGGTGCTCGTCGGCGGGGTCAACCAGTCGTCGTTGGCCGCCATCCGCTACGCCCGATCGCTGGCCGCCGAGGACACCGTGGCCGTCACCGTGGCCATCGACGAGGAGAACGCCCAGCGGATCCGCCAGGCGTGGGAGCGCCACCGCATCCCGATGGCGCTCGAGATCATCGAGTCGCCGTACCGCGACCTGACGGGCAGCGTCGAGGACTACCTCGACGAGCTCGATGCCCGTTGGAACCACGACTACGTCACCGTGGTGATCGCCGAGTTCGTGCTCCCCCACTGGTGGCAGGGCGTGTTCCACAACCAGTCGGCGCTGGCGCTCAAGCTCGCGCTCAAGTACCGGCCCGACACCGTGGTGGTGAACGTGCCCTTCCTGTTGGGCGAGAACGGCCACGGCCCGGTCACCGCCGAATCGCTGGGGCTGCGCCGCGACGACCAGCAGCACTCGCCGGTCGAGCGCTACGAGCCGACGGCCGGCCCCGGCTGAGCGCGACGGCTGCGCCGCCGTTCACGATCACGTTCGTCGCACGAAACATCGACGAAACAGGTCCTTCCTAGCGTGCCCTCATTCGCAGGGCGAGCAGGCCTCTCCCTGGGAAGGCTCCCTGGTGGAGCCACCGCACAGACCCGCCGACTCCCGGCCGGCCGCAGGAGGACAACAGGATGCTGCAACGACGAAGGGCCAAGATCGCCCTCGGCCTCACCCTCGCCTCGACGATGGTGCTCGCACCCACGGTGGCGTGGGCGCAGGACGCGCCCACCTTCGACCCCGCGGCGGCCACACCCACCACCTCCGACGGCTTCGGTCTCAACCTGCTGTGGATCGTGGTGGGCGCTGCGTTGGTGATCTTCATGCAGGCAGGCTTCGCCATGGTGGAGACGGGCTTCTGCCGAGCCAAGCACGCCGCCCACGTGGTCACCACGAACCTGGCGATCTTCGGCCTCGGCTTCGTCGGGTTCTTCCTGATCGGCTTCCCGCTCATGTTCGGCGGATGGAGCTACCCGGGCTACTTCGGCTTCGAGGAGGCGCTGGGTGGACCGCTGATCGGATCAGGGAGCTGGATCTTCGGCTTCTGGAGCTGGGAGGCGGTAGGGCTGAACAACATCCCCGACGCCCTCCTGCCGGCGGTGGCCGCGTTCTTCCTCTACATGGTGGCCTTCATGGACACCACCGCCACCATCCCGACGGGATCCATGGCGGAGCGCTGGAAGTTCAAGAGCTTCATCCTGTGGGGCCTGTTCTGCGGTGCGGTCTACTACCCGCTCTTCGGCGCCTGGACCTGGGGCGGTGGCTGGCTCTCTCAGCTGGGCAACAGCCTGGACCTCGGCTTCGGCTACGTGGACTTCGCCGGCTCCGGCATCGTGCACGCCACCGGCGGCGCAGCGGCGCTGGCCGGGGCGATCGTCCTCGGCCCCCGCATCGGCAAGTTCGGCAAGGACGGCAAGGCCCGTGCCCTTCCGGGCCACAACATCCCCATGGCCCTGCTCGGCGGGTTCATCCTCCTGTTCGGGTGGTTCGGGTTCAACGCCGCCTCCACCTTCGCCGGCACCGACGTGCGGTTCACCGTCGCCGCGGTCAACACGGGCATCGCCGCCGCCTTCGGTCTGGTGGCCTCGATGGTGTGGATCATGCGGCGGACCGGCAAGCCGGATCCCGCCATGATCACCAACGGCATGCTCGCCGGCCTGGTGGCCATCACCGCCCCGTGCGCCTTCATCGACCCGTGGGCAGCGGCGCTGATCGGCCTGGTCGCCGGAGTGGTGGTGATCGAGGCGGTGCTCTTCCTCGAGCGCCGGGGCCTCGACGACCCCGTGGGGGCGGTGGCGGTGCACGGCATCTGCGGCACCCTCGGCGTGCTGTCGGTGGGGATCTTCGCCACCGGGGAGTACGGCGCTGGCTGGAACCTCACCGACTCCGCCGTCACAGCCGACACGGGTGTCACCGGCATCCTCTACGACCCCGCTCTCGGACTTCGCCAGCTGCTCTCCCAGGGGATCGGCGTGCTGGTGATCTGGACCGTCATGTTCGGGCTGGCGTTCGGGTTCTTCAAGATCCAGAACGCGCTCAGCAAGGGTGGCATCCGCTCCAGCGTGGAGGACGAGCTCAACGGGCTCGACTACCCGGAGATGGGGGTCACCGCCTATCCCGGCGACGTCTCCTACTCCCTCCGGGACGTCGTCGTCGAGCAGCTGCCCCCCGCGCAGCGCGAGGAGGTGACGGTGGGCAGCGGCGGCTGAGCACCGGGCGCCCGGCACCGTCGCCGGGCGCAGCCCCGACCGCAGCGGCCGCCTCGGTGGCCGCTGCGGTCGCGTCGGGCGGGTCCAGCGGCGGTCCGCTCGCCGTGCTGGTGCGGCAGGTACGGTCGTGTGACATGAGTCCCACACGCAGGAGCTTCCTCGGAGCAGCCGGTGCGACCGCCGCCGTCGCCATGGCCGGTTGCAGCGACGACGGCGACACGGCCTCCGATGGCGAGAGCGACGCCTCCACCCGCACGACCGCCGGTCTACCGGAGCCGAAGGACGCCCCCTTCGACACGGTCGTGGTGCTGATGATGGAGAACCGCTCCTTCGATCACCTCCTGGGTTGGATGCCCGGCGTGGAGGGGCAACAGGAGGGCCTCACCTACAAGGACAAGAACGGAGTCGAGCAGGCCACGTGGCCGCTCGCTCCGGACTGGCAGGGCTGCGAGATGCAGGACCCGTTCCACTTCTGGCAGGCGATGGCGGACCAGTACAACGACGGCGCCTGCGACGGGTTCCTCACCTTGCAGCCGGAGGGCGACCTGTTCCCGATCGGGTACTACACCAGGGAGGACATGCCGATCCTGGCCGCCCTGGCCGAGAACTACACCCTCTACGACCACTACTTCAGCTCGATGCTCGGTCCGACCTGGCCGAACTACATCTACCAGCTGTGCGCGACCACGGACATCGACTACACCGGCAGCTATCCGGCCCCCGGCGAACCCCGTCCGGTGGAGCTGGAGCTGGCCATCTTCGATCGGCTGTCCGAGGCCGGGTTGAGCTCCGCCTACTACTACTTCGGCGAGCCGATCACCGGGCTGTTCGCGTCGCAGCGCTACGACTCCATCTCCCACAACATCGACAGGTTCTTCTCCGACGCCGAGGCGGGGACGCTGCCGAACTTCTCCCTCGTCAGCCCCGACTACACCACCCAGGCAGAGCTCGACGGCACCTCCAACGACATGCACCCCTACGGCAGCGTGCAGGTGGCCCAGGAGTTCATGGCCAAGGTGCACGACGCCGTGGCCCGCAGCCCCCAGTGGGAGCGGACCGTGTTCGTCATGAACTTCGACGAGTCGGGCGGGTTCTTCGAGCACGTGCCACCGCCCGCGGTGGAGGACGACACCGTCCTGCCCGGTGAAGGACCCTTCCCCAACCTGAAGATGCTCGGGTTCCGCGTCCCGGCCATCGCCATGGGCCCCTTCGCCCCGAAGCAGATCGTCACCGACGGTCCCTTCGAGCACTGCTCCATCCTCAAGATGGTGGAGTGGCGCTGGGGTCTGGAGCCCATGACCGTGCGCGACCGCAACGCCAGGAACCTGGCGGAGACCCTCGACTTCACCACCAAGCGGGGACCGCTGGAGCTGCCCGAGTTCACCGCGGAGCCCGCCAGGGCCTGCGACAACCCCGACCACGTGGGCTGAGCTCCATCGCTGCGCTCAGCCCGTGGGCACCCCGAGCTGAGCCCTCACCTGCCCGTCGAGGCCCTCCACCTCCACCGGCACGGAGGCCGCGGCGGAGCCCGGCCAGTGGGCGCGCTCCATCACGAAGTTCAGCACCCGTGCGGACCGGCCCCGCCGGGCACGCAGCGTGTCGCCGTTGGGCCGGTAGCCCAGCGCCCGCGTGACCCCGAGCGACGCATGGTTGTCCTCGAAGGCGCCGGTCACCGCCCGGTCGGCGCCGAGTCCGTCGAAGGCGAACCGCAACGCTGCGCTGCGCATCTCCTTGCCGTACCCGATGCCCTGGTGGGGCCTGCCGAGCCAGGAGCCCGTCTCGATGGTGCGGCGGCCGGCGAAGTCCTCCGCCAGCAGGGTCTGCGTGCCCACGCAGGCGTCCCCGGCGTACACGGCGAAGGGCAGGCGCCACGCCTGCGCGCTCATCCCCGCCCAGCACTCCAGGTAGTGCCGCAGCGTTCCCTGCTCCCGTTCGGGCGAGGGCAGGTCGGTCCAGGGCACGACGAAGGGCATCGAGTCGGGATCGTGGATGCCGCCCTCGGACAGCTCGATCAGATCGAGCACCTCCGCCTCACGAGCCGGTCGCAGCTCCAATCGGGGCGTGCGCAACCGCAACGCCCACACCGGGAAGAACGAGGTGTCCATGGCCCCATGGTGGCCCACGACCGGACTGGCAGTCGTGGGAATACAGGGCGTAGCGGAGACCTGCCAGTTCGGGATCGGGGGGAGCGGCGATCGCCGGAGCGGGTCAGCCGACGGCGGCGAAGCCCCGCTCGAGGTCGCCGATGATGTCCTCGATGGACTCCAGCCCCACCGACAGGCGGATCAGGCCGGGGTCGACACCGGTGGACAGCTGCTCGTCGAGCGTGAGCTGGCTGTGGGTGGTGGAGGCGGGGTGGATCACCAGGCTGCGCACGTCGCCGATGTTGGCGAGGTGGCTGTGCAGCTCGAGCGCCTCCACGAACTTCTTGCCGGCCTCCAGGCCGCCCTTGATCACGAACGCCGGCACGGAACCGGCCCCCTTCGGGCAGTAGCGGGCAGCCCGCTCGTTCCACTGGCTGGAGGCCAGCCCCGCGTACTGCACCCGCTCCACCTGGGGGTGGCCCTCCAGGAACTCCGCCACCGCCTGGGCGTTGGCCACGTGGCGCTCCATGCGCAGCGACAGGGTCTCGAGGCCCTGCAGCAGGAGGAAGGCGTTGAACGGGGAGATGGCAGGGCCCATGTCGCGCAGCAGCTGCACCCGGGCCTTGATGATGTAGCTGCCCGGTCCGAGTGCCGGCCAGAACGACAGGCCGTGGTAGCTGGGGTCGGGCTCGGTGAACTGCGGGAACTTGTCTCCGGCGGAGAAGTCGAAGCTGCCGCCATCCACGATGAGCCCGGCGATGGCCGTGCCATGGCCCCCGATGAACTTGGTGGCGGAGTGCACCACCACGTCCGCGCCGTGGGCCAGGGGGTTGCAGAGATACGGGGTTCCCACGGTGTTGTCGACGATGAGGGGCACCCCGTGGGAATGGGCCAGATCGGCCACGGCGGTGATGTCCAGGATGTCGTTCTTCGGGTTGCCGATGAGCTCACCGTAGAAGGCCTTGGTGTTGGGCCGCACCGCCGCCGCCCAGGCGTCGAGGTCGTCGGGGTCCTCCACGAAGCTCACCTCGATGCCCATCTTCGGCAAGGTGTAGTGGAAGAGGTTGTAGGTGCCCCCGTAGAGGGCCGCAGAGCTCACGATGTGGCTGCCCACCTCGGCCAGGTTGAGGATGGCGAGGGTCTCCGCCGCCTGGCCCGAGCTGACCAGCAGGGCACCGGGGATGCCGACCGCGGTGGCGGTGGCGCCCTCGAGCGCGGCGACGCGTGCCTCCACCACACCCTGGGTGGGGTTCATGATGCGGGTGTAGATGTTGCCGATCTCCGACAGCGCGAAGAGGTTGGCGGCGTGCTCGGTGCTGCGGAACTGGTAGGCGGTGGTCTGGTAGATCGGCACGGCGCGGGAACCCGTCGTCGGATCCGGCTCCGCTCCGGCGTGGATCTGGCGGGTCTCGAAGCCCCAGTTGTCGCTCATGAGGTGCTCCCTCGGTGTCGTGGTCACGTGCCGTCCGGCGTCGCCCGTGCTGAGCACGAGCGAGCGCTGAGCATACCCCCACCAATCCCGACCCGTTCACTCAGGATTGGTGGCGGTGATCGTGCGTCGACGCGGAAGTGCCGTGGCGCCGGCCCCAGCTGGTCCGACACCACGGCACGAAACCCGTCCAGCGGGGGCTCCCGCAGGTTCAGTCCCCGCCGGAGATGTCCTCCACCTTGGCCTTGCCCGCGGAGATCCAGGGCATCATCGCGCGCAATCCGGCGCCGACCTGCTCCACCTGGTGCTGCTTGCCGCGCTCGCGCAGCTCCTCGAAGCGCGCTCCACCGCTGCGGACCTCGCCGATGAACTCCTCGGCGAACGCCCCGGAGCGGATCTCCTCCAGGATGCGACCCATCTCCGCCTTGACCCGCTCGTCGATGATGCGCGGCCCACGGGTGAGGTCCCCGTACTCCGCGGTGGTGGAGATCGAGTAGCGCATGCCCGAGATCCCCTGCTCGTACATGAGGTCCACGATCAGCTTCAGCTCGTGGAGGCACTCGAAGTAGGCGGACTCCGGCTGGTAGCCGGCCTCCACCAGCGTCTCGAAGCCGGCCTGCACCAGCGCCGAGAGGCCGCCGCAGAGCACGACCTGCTCGCCGAAGAGATCGGTCTCGGTCTCCTCCTCGAAGGTGGTCTCCAACACCCCTGCCCGGGTGCCGCCGATGGCGTCCGCGTAGCTGAGGGCCAGCGCCTTGGCCGTGCCCGTGGCGTCCTGGGCCACGGCGATGAGGCAGGGCACGCCCCCGCCTTCGGTGTAGGTGCGCCGCACCAGGTGCCCCGGTCCCTTCGGGGCGACCATGGCCACGTCCACGCCCGCAGGCGCCGTCACGTAGCCGAAGCGCACGTTGAACCCGTGGGCGAAGAGCAGCGCATCGCCATCGGACAGGTTGGGGGCGACGTCCGCGTCGTACACCGGGGCGATCTCGGTGTCGGGCAGCAGCATCATGATCAGGTCGGCCTCGGCCGCGGCGGTGGCGATGTCGAGCACCCGGAGGCCGGCCTCCTTCGCCTTGGCCTCCGACGACGAGCCGGGCCGCAGGCCCACCCGCACGTCCACGCCGGAGTCCTTCAGGTTGAGGGCGTGGGCATGCCCTTGCGAGCCGTAGCCCAGGATCGCCACCTTGCGTCCGGCGATCAGGGAGGGGTCGGCGTCCTTCTCGTAGTACACGTTGGCCATCGGACAAGTCTGCTCCGCCACCGCACCCGCTGACAAAGAGCGGCTGGCTGCACCACCACTGCAGTCGTTCAACTCAGCGCGTCGTGCTCCAGCTTGGGCAGCGCGACGCGGCCCGTGCGCTGGAGGTCCACGATCCCGAAGGGCCGCAGCAGCGCCTCCAGGTCGTCCAGGCGGCCGGGTTCGTCGTCCATGCTGACGGTCAGCTCGTCGTGGCCGACGTCGAGCACCTTGCCCTCGAAGAGGTTCACCAGCTCGAGGATCTCGCTGCGGGTGCCCGCCGGCGCCTTCACGGTGAGCAGCATGAGCTCCCGCTCGACCGAGTCACGAGGATCGAGCTCGGAGATCTTGATCACGTGGATCAGCTTGTTGAGCTGCTTCACGACCTGCTCGAGGGGCGCGGTCTCCACGTCCACCACCACCGTGATGCGGCTGAAGCGCTCGTCGTCGGTGGGGGCAACGGCCAGCGAGTAGATGTTGTAGCCCCGCCGGGCGAACAGGCTGGCCACGCGGGCCAGCACGCCGGCGCGGTTCTCCACCAGCACCGACAGCACGTGGTGGCGAGGGAGGTCGCTGCTCATCGTCCGCCCTCCCCGTGGATCGGGTCCACCACGATCTCGTCGTTGGTGTGGCCGGCGGGGACCATGGGGTAGACCTTCTCGGAGGAGTCGGTGCGGAACTCCAGCACCACGGGCCGGTCGTTGATCTCGTTGGCCTTGTCGATGGCGGGACCGACCTCGTCGGGATCCTCCACCCGCATGGCCACGCACCCCATGGCCTCGGCCCACTTCACGTAGTCGGGCAGGTCGGGCGACAGGTAGACCTCGGAGTAGCGCTCCTCGTAGAACATCTCCTGCCACTGCCGCACCATCCCGAGGTAGGCGTTGTTGAGGATGGCGACCTTGACGGGGATCCGCTCGGTGGAGGCGGTGACCAGCTCCTGTGCGGTCATCTGGAAGCAGCCGTCGCCGTCGACGGCCCACACCATCCGGTCGGGCCGGCCGACCTTGGCGCCGATGGCGGCGGGCACCGAGAAGCCCATCGTGCCGAGGCCGCCGGAGTTGATCCAGGTGTAGGGGTGGCGGAACCGCCAGTACTGGCTGGTCCACATCTGGTGCTGGCCGACACCCGAGGCGACGATGCAGTCCTCGGGTGCGCGGTCACGGAGCTGCTCCAAGACGAACTGCGGCTTGAGCAGCTCACCCGGCTCCGACTGCTCGTAGACCAGCGGGTACTTCTCCTGCCAGCCCGAGATGGTGGAACGCCACGACGTGCGTTCGGGGAAGGCGTCCCCGGCGGCGAGGCGGTCGCGCAGCACCCGGACCAGCTCCTCGATCACCAGCCGGCAGTCGCCCACGATCGGGACGTCCGGCCGGCGCACCTTGCCCAGCTCTGCCGGATCGATGTCCACGTGGACGATCTTGGCGTCGGGGGCGAAGCCGTCGAGCCGACCGGTGATGCGGTCGTCGAACCGGGCGCCCAGGGTGATCAGGAGGTCCGCACGCTGCATGGCGGTGACAGCGGTGTAGTTGCCGTGCATCCCCGGCATGCCGAGGCACAGCGGGTGGTCGTCGGGCAGGGTGCCTCTCGCCATCAGGGTGGTGACCACCGGGATCTCGCACAGCTCGGCGAGCTCCCGCAGCGCCTCTGCTGCACGCGCCTTGAGGATCCCACCCCCGGCGTAGATCACCGGCTGGCGGGCATCGAGGATGAGCTGGGCGGCCTCGCGGATCTTCTTGGGATGGCCCTTGGTGGTCGGCTTGTAGCCAGGCAGGCTGGCCGCCACCTCGGCGTCGGTCGGCCAGTACCACTCCAGGCGCGAGGCAGGGTTCTTGGGGTCGACGATGTCCTTGGGCACGTCCACCAGAACCGGGCCGGGCCGACCGGTGGTGGCGATGTGGAAGGCCTGCCGGATCACCAGTGGGATGTCCTCGGCCCGGGTGACCAGCTCGTTGTGCTTCGTCACGCCCCTCGTGATGCCCACCGTGTCGCACTCCTGGAAGGCGTCGGTGCCGATCGCCGGGCTGGCGACCTGACCGGTGATCACCACCATCGGCACCGAGTCCATGTAGGCGTCGCACAGGGGGGTGACGATGTTCGTGGCAGCCGGTCCGGAGGTGACCATGGCCACCCCGGGCCGACCCGTGGCATGCGCGTACCCTTCGGCCATGTGGCCGGCACCCTGCTCGTGGCGCACGAGGATGTGGCGGATCGGGCTGTCGATGATCGGGTCGTACACCGGGAGGATCGCTCCCCCGGGCAGCCCGAAGACCGTGTCGACGCCCTCGAGCTCGAGGGACTTGATGAGGGCGGCACCGCCGTTGGTGGTCATGTGGGTTCCTGGTGTGCTCGATGGTTGCGGGGCGACGGGATCCGGTCCGTCGGCACCACGGCGCCACGTCCCGGAAAACCGGAACGACCTCCCGATCCGGGAGGTCGTGGCGCACGCGGGGGATGAAGGCCGAGGTGCGCCTCAGGCAAGTACTACGACGACGTTCATCTCACGCACCCGGCCATTCTGCCGCAGCGCTCCTCGCCCTGCCAACCCCCGGGGCGCCACCTCCGAGCGTCGGCTCGTCGGCACCAGCTCATCCGGATGAGGGTGCGATCACCAGCGGCGCCACCACGGCGAGCGCGTCGGCCACGAAGGGCTCCACCTCGATCATCCGCGCCAGTTCGACGACGCTGACGAAGCGGGCCTCCACGACCTCGCCGTCGGCGAATGCGAAGGGTCCGTCGTGGGTGACGCTCCAGATACGGGCGACCTCGTCCACGTCGTCATCGTCGTAGGTCGCCCCCCCGAGGACCTCCAGCTCCGCAGGGGTCACCTCGATGCCGAGCTCTTCGGCGAGCTCCCGCACCGCTGCGGTCTCCCAGTCCTCCCCGGCGGTCACCACCCCGCCGCAGCTGAGGTCCCAGCGGTCGGGCCAGAGGTCCTTCAGGGGCGACCGTCGGTGCACCAGCACCTCACCTGTCGTCGAGCGCACCACCACGAACGTGCACCTGTGACGCAACCGGCCCGCCCGCATCCGGCGGCGGGTCACCACTGCATCGATCCGCCCGTCGGCACCGAGCACCTCGACCATCTCCTCACCTGGATCCTCCGGGGGCGTCCGATCCGCCAGGAACGGGTAGCGCCGCCGCACCTCGCGCACGCGTGCCGGGTCGACCACGGCGTGCAGCACCTGCTCCGACCCGCCGGTGCCGTCGGCCAGCACCTCCCCGAGAGGGTCCACGATCAGCGAGTCGCCGGTGTAGTCGAGGGTGCCTCCGACGCCGACCCGGTTGGCGCCCACCACGTAGGCCTGGTTCTCGATCGCCCGAGCGACCAGCAGCGCCCGCCAGTGGGCGATCCGGGCCGCCGGCCAGTTGGCGACCACCAGGTAGAGGTCCACCGCCGGAGCCTGCGGCCAGAAGTCCGGGGCGAAGCGCAGGTCGTAGCACACGTGCAGGCTGACCCGGACACCGTCGAGGTCCACGAGCAGCGGCTGCTCCCCCGCACCCAGCCGCTGGTGCTCGCCGGCGTAGGAGAACAGATGGCGCTTGGCGTAGCGGTAGGTCCTGCCGTTCGGTCCCGCGAGCACCGCCACGTTGCGAGGCCGGCCGTCGGCGGGATCGCGCTCGCAGATCGATCCCAGCACCCACGCCCCGTGCTGGATCGCCTGCTCCACCAGGAAGCTCCCCGCAGGTCCTCCGGGGTCCTCGGCGATCACCTCGGTTCGAGGGGAGAACCCGGTGGCGAACATCTCGGTGAGCACCACCAGCCGAGCCCCTTCCCCCGCGGCCCGCGCCACCAGCGGCGCCAGATGGGCGAGCGTGGCGGACGCGTCCTCCCACACGATGTCGTGCTGGATCGTCGCCACGGGCAGCACGTCGGTCACGGCGCTCCTGTCACCAGCTCCGGGTCACGCGTCCTCCGCGCCTCGCCTACGGTGCGCACGTGACCGCTGTGACGCTGCACACCGAGGACGGGGTCGACCTGCACGCAGACTACGCGGCGCCCGGGACCACCACGCCTCTCGCTGCGGCCGTGCTGCTGCACCCCCACCCGCTCATGGGCGGCGACCTCCACGCCACGGTCCCCTCCGCCCTCGCCAGGACGCTGCCGGACGCCGGCGTGGCGGTCCTGCGCGTCGACTTCCGTGGAGCCGGCGGATCGGGAGGGGTCCACGGGGGCGGGGGCCCCGAGGCCCTCGACGTGCTCGCCGCGTTGGAGTGGCTGCACGCAGAGCTCGGCCGGCCGGTGTGGCTGGTGGGGTGGTCCTTCGGCGCGGACGTGTCCCTCCAGGTGGCCCACGACGCGGTCGCCGGATGGGTCGCCGTGACGCCCCCGCTCGCCTCCGTGGACCTGGACGCCATGGCTGCAGCCGATGACCCGCGCCCCAAGCTGCTGCTGGTAGCCGAGCACGACCAGTTCTGCGATCCGGCAACGGTTCGCGACCGCACCCTCGGTTGGACGGCCACCGAGGTGGCGACCATCCCCGGAACCGACCACTTCCTGGCCGGCCGCCTCTCGTGGGTGACCGAGCAGGTGCTCGGCGTGCTGGCCTGAGGGGATCCGGCCTTCGGAGGCCAGGCTGGGCCGCTCGGCCCATGACGGGCGTCACATGTGCCCATGGATTCGCGCCGTGTGGTCCGTACCGTGGGAAGCCCAACCCGAAGGGAGGCGCCGTGGGACACCGGCCGACTCTGAGGGGCGCACTCATCATGTTCGTCGCCGTCGCCGCTGTGGCGGCCGCCACGGCATGCCAGGTCAACCAGGTCATGTGGGCGCCATGCGCCCCTGCGGCCGACGGCAACCCCTTCGGCGCGGACGCCACCTACGTGCTCATCTGCCGCAACGGCCGCTGGGAACCGATCATGACCATCGAGGAGCACCTCCGCATCCGCCGGGGCGAGTGGGTGATCATCGGCCCGCTCCCCCAGCCACCTGTGGAGAACCCGCCGCCCGCCGAGCCCCCGCCACCACCGGCTCCACCGCCGAAGGTCGTGGAGATCAGCGCCGGGACCTCGCACACCTGCGCCCGCTACGACGACGGCACCGCCAGGTGCTGGGGCAACAGCCAGTACGGCCGACTCGGCAGCGCCGGCGGCGACACGTCCACGCCTCGCAGCGTCGGGCTCGCCGGCATCGCCCAGATCAGCGCCGGCGGATCGCACACCTGTGCGGTGCGCACCGACAACACGCTGTGGTGCTGGGGGAGCAACTCCGTCGGGCAGCTCGGCACGCTGGTCGGCTACGGCACGAACAACTCCTACCCCAACCCTCAACAGGTGCCGCTGAACGGGGTGGTGCAGGTCTCCGCCGGATCCGACGCGACGTGCGCGACGACCCAGACCAACCGCGTGTGGTGCTTCGGATCCAACTCCAACGGTCAGCTCGGCTCCAACGCGGCCTACGGGATCCCCAACGGCACCGGCACGCCCAACCAGGTGCTCGGGCTGATCGATGCAACACAGGTGTCGCTCAACTCCACCCACGCATGCGCTCGGCGCAGCAACGGCTCGATCAGCTGCTGGGGTGAGAACGTCTTCGGCCAACTCGGCGACGGCAGCACCGACGAGAGCTTCTCCCCGGTCGCAGTGGGAGGCCTCCCGAGCTCCACCGGCGTCGGTGCCGGGTACAAGCACACCTGCGCGGTCACCTGGAACTCCCGGGTGCAGTGCTGGGGATGGAACCACG
This sequence comes from uncultured Microthrixaceae bacterium, assembly GCA_964420125.1. Classification (GTDB taxonomy): domain Bacteria; phylum Actinomycetota; class Acidimicrobiia; order Acidimicrobiales; family Microtrichaceae; genus CAYQQQ01. The sequence goes on along the minus strand of CAYQQQ010000005.1, from coordinate 142,680 downwards.
ACGGCCAGCTCGGCAACGCCGCGGGCAACGACAACAACATCGCGACGGAGAACCCGGTGGAGATCGCGAGCTTCTGGGATGCGCAGCAGATCAGCGGTGGCGAGAACCACACCTGTGCACGCACCACCACATCCCGGGTGAAGTGCTGGGGCGACAACATGTACGGCCAGATGGGCACGATCACCCTCAACGGCAATCCCAACCCGACGCCTACGCTCGCCGCGGGGCTCAACGACGTCGTCGCGGTGGATGCCGGTGGCGACCACACCTGCGCCCTGGACCAGGTCGGCGGCGTCTGGTGCTGGGGCCTCAACTTCTTCGGTCAGCTGGGCAAGGCGGCCAACGCCGGTACGTTCAACGGCAACCACTTCGCCGCCAAGGTCATCGGGCTCTGATTCTGAGCTGAGTCGCTCAGCTCCCGCGCTCGTCGGCACCTACGTCGGGAGCGCCGACGTCGTGGGCCGTGCCGTCGAGATCGCGGCCGGCGACCCCCTCCCCGAGAGTGCGACCGGTGTCGATGGCGCCGCTGGCGGTGGGCCGCAGATGCACGTCGCCGGAGGCGATGTGCACGAACCACCCCGGCGGCACGTCCTCCACGTTGTCGCCCACCACGCCCGCGGCACCGTTGCGAACCGTGATGCGCCGCACCAGGTTGTTGTGGATGGCGACGGAGGTGTTGGCGAACCTGTAGTCGATGGAGCTGAACGATCCGGTGGCCGCGGCGGTCTCCACGACGGAGTTGTGCACGACGGTGGATCCCCGCGCCTGGTCCAGCTCGATGCCCGTGTCGTACTGGGGGATCTCCGCCAGGATCACGTTGTTGCGGATGGTCCCCCCGTAGTGCCCGACGTAGAGATCGGGATAGGGGTCGTCCGGATACTGCCGGGTCTCGCCGCTCTCCACGAGGCCGAAGCCGATCCCCCTGGAGCAGCTCCGGATGTAGTTGTTCTCGACGAGGGTGTCCCTGGCACCGTTCCAGAAGTGCACCGCGTGCTCGGCGACCTCGCCGTCCTCGCAGTAGATCCCGGTGACCGTGTTGCTGCGCACGACCCACCTGCGACCGGAGTGCACGTCGATGCCGCCGGTGTAGCAGCCGTAGGCGCGCTCGATGTTGGCTCTGCCCGTCGGTGTCATCGTGAGCTCGGAGCACGACACGGTGCCCCCGTCGACGAAGGCGGAGCGCGCCGCGTTGGGGTTGACCTTCACGAACTGCTCGCCCGAGTCGACGAGGCGGAGCCGGTGGAGGCGCATGCCGGTGAGGTCCGCACCGGCGTCACCGGGATAGCTGTGCACGAGGTGGTCGCTCGCCCGGGTGATCGTCATGTCGGTGACCGTGACCTCGCTGGCCAGGACGTAGACGATCGCACCGATCGAGTACCGGCCGTCGAGGACGACACGCGTCGGGTCTCCCGACGCGCCGCGCAGCGTGATCCCCGGCCGGGAGACGGCCAGGCTGCGGGAGTAGTCGCCGGTGACGGAGTAGGTGCCGTCCGCGAACCGGATCGTCGCCCCCGGTGGGGCGCCACGGATGATCTCGCCCAGCCGCGCCGCATCCGCCGGTGTCACGTCGATGATGGGGCCGGTCGGCGCGGGGAGCGGCTGGCATCCCGGGGTCACCCATGCCGGAGAACCGCTCCCGGGTGCCGCTGGCGTGGCCGGACCCGAGCCGGTCGGCGGGGGCGTCGCGAGCGTCGTCGTGGCCGTGGTCGGCACGGACCCCGGCGGGGATCCAGTGGGTGGCAGGGCGCACGACGCCGCGACCAACCCCGCTACGACGCACGCGGGGAGCAACCGTCTCGCGAGGATCCGACCTGGCCCCAACGCCCTGCTCCTGTCCGAGGTTTCCCACAGATGTGTCGGCAGCCCGGGAGTCCGCACTTGAGCCAGGTCAAGCAGGCCGGACGCAGATGCCGGCGGACGCCATGGCCGCCTTGGCCTCGCCCACGGTGTGCTCCCCGAAGTGGAAGATCGACGCCGCCAGCACCGCATCTGCGTGGGCCTCGGTGACCCCCTCCACCAGGTGCTGCAGGCCGCCCACCCCACCCGAGGCGATCACCGGCACGGTGGTGGCCGCCACCACCGCCGAGGTCAGCGGCAGGTCGAAGCCGTCGCGGGTGCCGTCGCGATCCATGGAGGTGAGCAGGATCTCCCCCGCGCCGAGATCCACCGCCCGAGCGGCCCACTCCACGGCGTCGATGCCCGTGGGGGTGCGGCCTCCGTGGGTGTACACCTCGAACTCGGGCCCGTCGGCCTCGCGTCGGGCGCGGGCGTCGATGGCCACCACCACGCACTGGGCCCCGAACTCCTCGGCGATCTCGGAGATCACCTCGGGACGATCCACCGCCGCGGTGTTCACCCCCACCTTGTCGGCACCCGCCCGCAGCATGCGCCGTGCGTCCTCCACCGAGCGGATGCCGCCACCCACCGTGAAGGGGATGAAGACCTGCTCGGCCACGTGACGCACCATCTCCAGCGTCGTGCCGCGGGCGTCCGAGGAGGCGGTGATGTCGAGGAAGACCAGCTCGTCGGCCCCCTCGGCGTCGTAGCGGGCGGCCAGCTCCACCGGGTCGCCGGCGTCGCGCAGGCCCACGAAGTTCACGCCTTTGACCACCCGTCCGGCGTCGACGTCGAGGCAGGGGATCACCCGGGCCACGTTCACCCCGGCACCTCCGCCAGGGCGGTGACGCCATCGGCGACCGTGAAGGCGCCGTCGTAGATGGCGCGCCCCACGATCACCCCATCCAGACGACGGCCACCGACGTGCAGCGCAGCCAACGTCCTCAGGTCGTCCAACGACCCCACCCCTCCCGAGGCCACCACCGGGACCTCGGTGGCGGTCAGCACCTCGGCGAGGCCGGCCACATCGGGACCCTCCAACGTGCCGTCGCGGCCGATCTCGGTGACCACCAGCGCCGCCACCCCGGCGTCCTCGAAGGCGCTCACGAGGTCCAGCAGGTCTCGACCAGACCCCTCCAGCCAGCCGCGCACCGCCACCTCCCGTCCGCGGGCGTCCAGGCCCACCGCCACCGGTCGACGGGCGGCCAGACGACGGACGAACCCCGGGTCCTCCAGCGCCGCCGTCCCCACCACCACCCTGGCCACACCGGCGTCGAAGAGCGCCCCGGCCGCGCCCTCGTCGCGCACACCGCCACCGGTCTGCACCGGAACCGACACCGCGGCGGTGATCCGGGCGATCACCGGCCGGTTCACCGGCTCGCCGCTGCGGGCGGCATCGAGGTCCACCACGTGGATCCACGGAGCCCCCTCCGCCTCGAACGCCCGGGCCTGGGCCACCGGGTCGTCCCCGTAGACGGTGGTGCGTGCGTAGTCCCCCTGGTAGAGGCGCACGCAGCGCCCGCCCAGGAGGTCGATGGCCGGGAAGAGCTGCACGGCGTCACCGGTGCCGGCGGGACCGGTCATCGCTCCACCGGGGCCGCGGCGGCCAGCGCCACGAAGTTGCCGAGCAGCCGCAGTCCGGAGGTCCCGGACTTCTCGGGGTGGAACTGGGTGGCGAACACGTTCTCCCGTTGGGCCGCCGCGGTGACCGTCCCCCCGTACTCGCAGGTGGCGATGGCGTCCGCGGTGAGCTCCGGCGCGAAGGAGTGCACGAAGTACATCCACGGGTGCTCACCCAACCCGTCGAACAGCGGCGTGTCGGCACGCAGGTCGACGCGGTTCCACTGCATCTGCGGGTGCTTCACCCCGCCGGGGAGACGCTCGACCGTCCCGGGCAGCACACCGAGCCCGGTCACCCCGGGTGTCTCCTCGGATGCGTCGTAGAGCAGCTGCATGCCGACGCAGATGCCCAGGAACGGCCGCCCCGAGGCCACGGCTTCGAGGGCCACCTCGTCGAGGCCCGTGTCGTGCAGCGCCTCCCGACACCGCCCGAACGCGCCCACCCCGGGCAGCACCACCGCGTCGGCGGCGGCCACCTCGGCCGGATCAGCGGTCAGCACGGCATCAGCGCCGACGTGTTGGAAGGCCTTCTCCGCCGAACGCAGGTTGCCGATGCCGTAGTCGAGCACCGCCAGTCGCGGGCGCGCAGGATCCGCCTCGCTCACCTCGGCGTCCTCACAGCACGCCCTTGGTGGAGGGGATGGCCACTCCCTCGACCTTCACGGCGTCTCGCAGGGCCCGGGCAACCGCCTTCACCGAGGCCTCCACGATGTGGTGGGTGTTCCGCCCTCGCACCAGGCTGAGGTGCAGCGTGAGGCCGGCCGCCCCGGAGAACGCCCGCCAGAACTCCTCCATCAGCTGGGGGTCGAAGGGCGGATCGCCGAGGATCTTCACCCCGGGTGGGTCGATGCCGTAGTGCAGGAAGGGGCGACCGGACAGGTCGAGCACGCACTCCACCACCGCCTCGTCGAGCGGCACCCGCACGGACGCGAACCGACGGACGCCCCGCTTGTCGCCGAGGGCGTCGGCCAGGACCTCCCCCAGCAGGATGCCCGTGTCCTCCACCGTGTGGTGGGCGTCGATCTCCACGTCGCCCTTGGCGAACACGGTGAGGTACATCCCGGCGTGGCGACCGAGCTGGTCGAGCATGTGGTCGAAGAAGGGAAGGCCGGTGGTGCAGTCGGTGGAGCCGTCGCCGTCGACGACCAGCGCGACGGTGATCTCGGTCTCCGCCGTGGTCCTCGATCCCGACGCGCTACGAGGGGCTGGGGTGCTCACGTCCACCAGCATCGCACGCCCACCTCCAGGTTCCCCACCTTCGGGGTCCCCACCACCCTGCTCACCGCCTCATGGCCAGCACGTCGACCAGCGCGGCCAGGAAGGCATCGTTCTCCGCCGGGGTTCCCAGGGTGACCCGCAGGCAGTCGGTGAGCCGGGGCCAGCCGGAGCAGTCCCGCACGAGCACGCCTCGCTCGACCAGCGACTGCCACACCTCCGAGCCGGCGGAGCCGTCCGCCCGGAACAGGATGAAGTTGGCGCCGCTGGGCCACTGCGTGACACCCATCTCGCCCAGCGCTGCGGCGACCCTGCCCCGCTCCTCCACGAGGTGCGCCACCCTGGCCACCATCTCATCGCGGTAGCGCAGCGCCAGGGTACCCGCCACCTGCGTCACCGCATCGAGGTGGTACGGCAGCACCACCTTCTCCAGCTCGGCCACCGCCCAGGTGGGACCGATCAGGTACCCCAGCCGCAGGGCCGCGGCCGACCAGGTCTTGGAGAAGGTGCGGGTCACCACCAGGTTGCGCTCCTCGCCCACGAGCGACAGCGCGCTGTGCGGGGCGAACTGCCCGTAGGCCTCGTCGAGGACCAGAAGGCCGTCCACCGACTCGACCATCTCCAGCGCCGCCGACACCGTGGCGGGCTCGAGCACCCCACCCGTCGGGTTGTTGGGCGAGCACAGGAAGGTGATCGCGGGTCGCTGCCCGAGCACGACCCGCTCCACCTCGGAGAGGTCCAGCTCGAAGTCGGCATCCCTCTCGCCCACGACCACCTCGCTGCCGCAGATCGCCGCGATGTGGGAGTGCAGCGCATACGTGGGCTCGAAGGTGGCGACCCGGCGTCCGGCGCCACCGTAGGTGAGGCACACGGTCTGCAGCACCTCGTTGGAGCCGTTGGCGGCGAACACCTGTCCTGCGCCCAGCCCACCCGGCACCTCGACCGACTCCAGCGAGGCGATCGCCGTGCGCAGCCCGGACGCGGAGCGATCGGGGTAGCGGTTCCAGCGGAGCTCGCCGAGCGCCTCCCCCAGCTCCTCCACGAACGCCGCCGGAGGGGGCTCGGGCGCCTCGTTGGTGTTGAGCCGCACCGCCACGTCGAGCTGGGGCGAGTGGTACCCGGGGATCAGCGCGACCCCGTCGCGCACCGACGGGCGGCTCACGATCGCACCCCCATCACGTCGCCCGCTCCGTGCCCCCGGTCAGCATGGCCAGTCGAGCTCTGACCGACGCTGCGTGGGTGGGCAGTCCCTCCGCTTCCGCCAGGGCGGCTGCGTCCGGGCCCAGCGCCGCCAGTCCCTCCGGGGCGACGGTGATCACGTGGTGGTGCCGGCAGAAGTCGTCCACGGTGAGTGCGGAGGCGAAGCGTGCACTGCCGTGGGTGGGCAGCACGTGGCTGGGTCCGGCGAGGTAGTCGCCGATCGACGCCGGGGACCAGGCGCCGCAGAAGGTGGCACCGGCGTTGCGCACGCGCGCTGCCAGGCCCTCCGCCCCCTCGCAGAGCAGCTCGAGGTGTTCGGGTGCCACCGCATCGGACACGGCGAGTGCTGCCTCGGGAGAGTCGACGAGCACGCAGTACCCGGAGCGCTCCAGGGTGCCGGCGATCTCCGACCGCCGGGGGGACGCCTCGGTGAGCCGCCGCACCGCCTCGGTGACTGCGTCGGCGGTGGCCTCCTCCCAGGTCACCAGCCAGGCGAGGCCGTCGGGGCCGTGCTCGGCCTGCAGCATCACGTCCAGGGCGGCCAGCTCCGGTGGCACGCTCCCATCCGCGATGACCACCACCTCCGACGGCCCGGCGAAGGCCGCGGCGATCCCCACGGTTCCGGCCACCTCCTGCTTGGCCACCGCCACGTAGAGGTTGCCGGGACCGCAGATCACGTCCACCGGGGCGATGCTCTGGGTGCCGTAGGCCATGGCACCGATGGCCTGGGCGCCACCCACGGCGTACACCTCGTCGACCCCGGCCACTGCAGCAGCAGCCAGGGTGACCTCGGGTGGGCGGCCGGTGGAGCGATCAGGGGGCACGCACACCACCACGCGGCCCACCCCTGCCACCGCGGCGGGCACCGCGGTCATCAGCAGCGTCGAGGGGTAGGCGGCGCGGCCGCCCGGCACGTAGCACCCCGCCGCTCCGACGGGCACCGAGGACGACCGCACCCGCACGCCGTCGACGTCGTGCTCGACGGGAGCCCGGAGCTGGCGGCGATGGTGCTCGGCGATGCGGTCCCGGGCGTTCTCGAGAGCTCGCACCACGTCGGGGTCGCAGTCGTCGTAGGCCGTCTGGATCTCCTCGGCCGACACACGCAGCTGGTCGAGGCGCACGCCGTCGTGGCGTTCGGTGAGCTCCCTCAGCGCCTCGTCGCCCCGCTGGCGGACCTCCGCGAGGATCTCCCGCACTGCCTCCACGGGACGCTCCCCGTCGACGTCGGGGCGGGGCAGCGCGGCGGTGGGGTCGTCGAGGCCACGCAGGTCGAGGCGGTGCAGCACCGGGCCACGGTACCGAGCGCCGCGGCGACGCGGCGAACGGGTTGGCTGAGGAGGCTGCGCCGAGAGGCGAAGCCTCCTCATGTGAGAGCCGGGGTGTTTCGCAGGCGCAGGCTGCGAAACGAGAGATCGGTCGTAGGAGACGTTCCCTGTCCGCTCGCGCTCCGTTGCGGTGGTAGAACCCGAACCCATGGGCCTGCACGCCGATCTCGCCTCGTTGTCGTCCACCCTCGACCAGATGATCGAACGGATCGACTCGGCGGCCGCGTCGGTGAAGGGCGGCGAGCACGACGACCTGCTCGGCGACCTCTACGAGATCGAGCGGCACCTGCGCTCGGCCAACCGGCGCCTGCACCGCACGCTGGCCGCCGTGTCGACGCTGGAGCAGTGATGGAGCCCGCGCTCACACAGGACCTGGTGCGGTGCTGGCTGGCTGCGGTGCTGGCTGGCTGCGGTGCTGGCTGCCTTCGGATGGCCTCTGAAGGCGGAGCACAGCACATGGGCCTCGTCGTGCCTGCAGCGGTGACCTGAAGGCACGCAGAACCGGCCGGGGGACGCGGCGGCGGCCCGGGCAAACCGCGGTGCCCGGCGCGTCCGGGCCGGAAAGTGGACCGGCCGCCCGAAGGCGGCCGGTCGTCGCGACTCGGGCGGCGGGAGCCCTGAATCGCTGCTTCCAGGTGGCGGGAACCTGGTAAGCGGTACTCCAGCACACTCAGCCACCACTGTCGAGGGTTTTCGCTTCGCTTTTGGTGACTTTTCCTGGAGAACTGCACGGCCAGTGTTGCCGGTGACGCACCAAGGTGTCATTTCGCCACGTTCCGCGCTGGCGCGAACTGGCGGTGTGCACGTTCCGTGCCGGAGTCACGCCCCGCTCAGGAGCCCGATGCCGCGTCGAAGGAGGGGCAGAACCAGGCGAGCGTGCAGTCACCGCAACGTGGTCGGCGCGCCCCGCAGACACGGCGGCCGTGCAGGATCAACCGCAAGCTGAACGTCCCGCGCTCCCCGGCGGGCACGAGCGCGTCGAGCTCGTGCTCCACCTTCACCGGGTCGACCTCCTCGGTCAGCTCGAGGCGGCGCGACAACCGCAGCACGTGGGTGTCCACCGGCAGCCCCGGCAGGTCGAAGGCCACGCTGCGCACCACGTTGGCGGTCTTGCGACCCACCCCGGGCACCGTCACCAGCTCCGACATCCGGGACGGGACCTCGCCGCCGAAGCGCTCTTCGAGCGCGGCGGCCATCCCGGTGAGGTTGCGGGCCTTCGAGCGGAAGAACCCGGTGGAGCGGATGATGGTCTCCAGCTCCTCGGGGTCGGCGACCGCCAGGTCGGCCGCCGACGGGTAGCGGGCGAAGAGGTGCGGGGTCACCATGTTGACCCGCTGATCGGTGCACTGTGCCGACAGGATCGTGGCGCACAGCAGCTCGAAGGGGCTCGTGAAGTCGAGCTCGCACACGGCATCCGGGTACTCCTCGGCGAGGAGCTCGTTCGTCCAGCGGGCCCGCCCCGATGCGCTGCGCGGCCGTCGGACCCCAGCGGGTGGATCGGGCCGAGCTGCTCCGTCGCGAGGGGAAGCCACGGGCAGGGAGGGTAGCCTCCGGGGGTCGTGGACGACCCCGCAGCTCCGCTGTCCCAGATCCCTCCCGCCGACACGCTGCGCTGGGCGGTCCTCGCGCCGGACACCGACGCACAGATGTCTGCCATCGGCCTCCATCGGGTGCGCACCCTGGTGGAGCTGCGACGGACGCTCCCCGTGGATCCGGAGATCGCCGCCTCCGCCCCGAGGATCGTGACCCGCACCTTCCGGCCCGGCGCCGACGAGACGGACTTCCTCGAGGTCAACAACGCCGCCTTCTGGTGGCACCCCGAACAGGGCGGCTGGGACCGCGTTCGCCTCGACGGCGAGCTCCACCAGGACTGGGTGGACCCCGAGGGCGTGCTCGTGCACGAAGGCGCCGAAGGTCGCCTCGACGGCTTCTGCTGGACCCGCATCCATCCCGCTGACGAGCTGACGGCTGCGTCGGAGGAGGATGCCGACCTCGGGGAGATCTACGCCATCGCCGCCCACCCGCACCGCCACGGGGCCGGCCTCGGTTCGGCGCTGGTGCTGGCCGGCCTCGAGCACCTCACCCAACGGGGGCTCCGCGTCGCCATCCTCTACACCGAGGAGGCCAACGGTGCAGCCCGCGCCATGTACGACCGGCTGGGGTTCCACCTGCACGAGCGGCGCGGCGGCTACCGGTGAGCGGGCTCGACCGCGCCGAGCCCGCTCGCACCCTCTACGACCTCGACAGGGACGCGGTGGCGACGCTGATGGCCGACGAGCCCTCCTACCGCGTCGAGCAGCTCTGGCATGGCTTGTACGAGCAGTCGGCTCCCCTGGAGCGGATCTCGAACCTGCCGGATCGGCTCAGGCGACGCCTCGCCGTCGAGCTCCCCGCAGCGCTGGCTCCCCTGGCGCGGCGATCGGCCGACGACGGCTCGACGGTGAAGTGGCTGTGGGGGCTGCGCGACGGGGCCGCGGTGGAGACCGTGCTCATGCACTACCCCGGCACCGACGTCGGCGGACCCCGCACCACGGTGTGCGTGTCGACCCAGGCCGGGTGCGCCATGGCGTGCAGCTTCTGCGCCACCGGCCAGGCGGGGTTCCAGCGCCAGCTGGGCGTGGGCGAGATCGTGGAGCAGGTGGCCCGGGCACGCCATGAGGCGGCGGACCATCCCGGCGGCCCGCGCCGGGTGTCCAACGTGGTGTTCATGGGCATGGGGGAACCGCTGGCCAACTACGACGCCACCTGGGCCGCCGTGCGCCGTCTGCACGACGACATGGGCATCGGCGCCCGTCACCTCACCATCTCCACCGTCGGTCTGATCCCCGGCATCCGCCGCTTGGCCGCAGCAGATCTGCCGGTCAACCTGGCGGTCTCGCTGCACGCCGCCCACGACGAGCTGCGCGACGAGCTGGTGCCCGTCAACCGCCGCTACCCCCTCACCGAGCTGATGGCGGCCTGTGCCGACTACGTGGCCGCCACCCGACGACGGATCACCTTCGAGTGGGCCCTCATCTCCGGGGTGAACGACCGCTACACCGACGCCGACCGGCTGGCCGCGCTGGCGGGACCGCTGGGAGCTCACGTGAACCTGATCCCGCTCAACCCGACCCCGGGGTACGCCGTGCTCGGCTCGTCTCGCAACCGGGTGCACGCCTTCGCCGAGAGGCTGCGGGAGGCGCGGGTGAACGTGACCATCCGCGACACCCGCGGCTCCGACATCGACGCCGCCTGCGGCCAGCTGCGCGCCCGGCACGACGGAGGGCTCAGCGCACCAGCACCGTGAGGTGCTCGGCGCGGATGGCGTCCACCAGGTGCTCCCCTCGCGCCACCTGCGAACGGGGCCACACCACGCACCGCTCCAGGGTCCCCTCCACCTCGGCGCCCTCGCCCACCACGGAGCCGCCGTCGGAGAACCGGCTCGACCACGCCAGGTTGGCCGCCAGGTAGCGCGCCGGGGTGCCGCAGTCCATCACCAACGCCTCCGTGTGGACCGTCGCCAGCCGCCCGAGGGCGAGTTCCGGCCCCCACATCTCTTCCCACAGCCCGCAGGGCTCGTCGGGGAGGCCGGCGGCGGCCGCGCCCGGCACCAACGAGGCCACCACCGCAGAGCCGGGGCCCAGCTCACCGGGCGTGGGGGTGAGCACCGCCACCCGCTCCCCGTCCCACTCGGCCACGAAGCGGCCGAGGTCGGCGAGGTGCCAGGTGTCGGCGTTGGCCACCAGCACGTCACGGCCCTCGATCCAACGGGCCAGGTGCCCCAGCGCCCCGGCGGTGCCGAGGGCGACCTCGCGCTCCACCGACACGTGCAGCGCTCGATCGTGCTCGTCGACCCATCGCTCCAGGTGCTCCTCCACCAGGGTGCGACCGTGGTGCACGTTCACCGCCAGCTCCCCGACCACCGGCGCCACCACCCCGAGCGCGTGGTCGAGCAGCGGTCGGTCGCCCACCGGGCACAGCGGCTTGGGGCGCAGCAGCGTGAGCGGCCGCAGCCGGGTTCCGGCGCCGGCGGCCAGCACCACACCTGCCAGACTGTCAGCCATGGCCATGCCCACCCGCTGGTACAACCCGAACCTGCCCCAGACGCTGGTGATCAGCCAGTTCCTGCTCTACTTCGACGCCTTCTGGGCGCTGCTGGGCGTGCTGAGCGGTCAGAACCTCGGCCTCTTGGGCCTCATCGTGCTCGCCGGCTACGTCTACGGGGCCGCCGGCATCGCCAGCCAGCTCAAGTGGGGCTGGCGCGTGGCGGTGGCGGTGTCGTTCCTCCCGCTGGCCCTGCGGGCCCTCATCTCCTTGGGGAGCACCGGGGGGCTGCTCGGCAACCTCGGCTTCGTCTTCCTCGGCGGCAACATCATCAACGCCATCTTCGAGTACGCCCTCATCGCCCTGCTGCTGCACCCGCAGTCCCGGGAGCACCAGAAGATCTGGTTCGACTGAGGCGGTCGCTGTCCGGCAACCGCTGGCGGTCGCCTCGACGGCGCGCCGGCGCTCGACAACAATGCGGCCATGGCAACCAAGGCTGAAGGCATCGACGGACTCAAGGCGCTGGTGGGCCAGCACCTCGGCTACTCCGACTGGATGGAGATCACCCAGGAGCGGGTGAACCAGTTCGCGGACGCCACCGGCGACCACCAGTGGATCCACGTCGACCCCGAGCGGGCCGAGGCGGAGTCGCCCTTCGGCGGCCCGATCGCCCACGGCTACCTCACCCTGTCCCTCGGGCCTGCCCTCATGCCCTCCATCATGACCGTCCGCGGCTTCAAGATGGGGGTGAACTACGGCTGCGGGAAGGTGCGGTTCCCCTCCCCCGTACCGGTGGGATCGAAGCTCCGCCTCGGCGCCACCCTGGAGTCTGTCGAGGACATCCCCGGCGGCGTGCAGGTGACCATGCTGTTCTCCTTCGAGGTGGAGGGCGCCGACAAGCCGAGCTGCGTGGCCCAGAACATCTACCGCTACTACTCCTGACCGGCCGCGGGAGCCGCCGGACGGTGCCGTAGCCTGTGATGATGCGCTCCTCCCCCCCGGTGGCCGGTCGCGGCCCTCTCTCCCGTGCACGCGTCGCCTGGTCGGGTCTGCTGGCGGTGCTGGCGCTGCTCGCCGTGGCCTGCAGCGACGCCGAGCCCGTCGAGCGGTCCGCGACCTCCCGGGATCGGGCGTCCACGTCGTCCAGCGCCCCCGAGGACACCGCCGGCACCGGGGAGGCCACCGCCAACGGCTTCCCCGAAGACTGGTCGCCCCCCGAGCTCGAGTGGCAACCCTGTGCCGACCTGGACGCCGAGTGCGCCTCCCTGGAGGTCCCCCTCGACTGGTCCGACCCCGAGGGCGCCACGATCGAGCTGGCGCTGGCCCGGATCCCCGCCAGCGGCGAGCGCATCGGGTCGCTGCTGATGAACCCGGGCGGGCCGGGGGCCAGCGGACTCGAGCTCCTCGACGGCGGCCCCCTCAGCGACGATCTGGCCGAGCGCTTCGACCAGGTCGCCTGGGACCCTCGGGGTGTCGGGGCCTCCACGGCGGTGACCTGCGGCGACGAGGTCGCCGAGTTCGTGGCCATCGACTCGAGCCCCGACGACGACGCCGAGCAACAGGCCCTCGACGCGGCGGCACAGGCGGTCTCCGAGGAGTGCGGCGCCGAGGACGGCGAGCTGCTCGCCCACCTCGCCACCGAGGACGTGGCCCGAGACCTCGAGGCGATCCGCCTGGCGCTGGGTGACGAGCCGCTCAACTACCTGGGGTTCAGCTACGGCACCCACATCGGCCTCCAGTACGCCGAGTTCTTCGGGGAGCACATCCGCGCCATGACCCTCGACGGCGTCGTCGACCCCACGCAGGACCTCGAGGAGTTCCTCACCGAGCAGGCCCTGGCCTTCGAGGAGAGCCTCCGCACCGGTGCGGAGGCGTGCGCCGCGGCCGGCGAGCAGGAGTGCGGCGTGTCCGACCTGATCGGCACCTACGAGGAGGTCGAGGCCCGGGTCGAGGACGAGCCCCTCCCCGGCGGACCGAACGGGGTGGGCCCCGCCGAGCTGGCCATCGCCGCCACCTTCTCCTCCTACATCCCCGACGGGTGGAGGGTGCTCGGCCAGATGCTCGCCGACGCACAGGAGGGCGACGGCGCAGGGCTGTGGGGGCTCGCCGCGGAGTACCTCGACATCGGGAGCTACGGTGCCTACGCCGGGGTCGTGTGCACCGACACGCCCCGCCCGGAGGATGCCGCCGCCTACGAGGCCTTCGCCGACCGGTTGCGCGAGCAGGCCTCCCACTTCGGCGGCTCCACCGCCAACGAGATGCTCCCCTGCGCCACCTGGCCCGCACCCGTCAGCGGCGACACCGACCCGATCGTGGCCGCGGGCGCGCCGCCCATCCTGGTGGTGGGCAACACCGGCGATCCGGCGACCCCGCTGGCCAACGCCGAGGAGGTGGCCGCCACCCTGGACGACGGCCACCTGCTGGTGGTCGAGATGGACGGGCACACCGCCTACGGCTCGAACCGGTGCGCCACCGAGGTGATCGACGCCTACATGATCGACCTGGAGCTGCCCGAGCCCGGCGCCCGCTGCTAGCCCGCGGCGACGCCCAGCGGCACGCCACGGGTGGAGCGGGAGGCGACGGGGTCGTAGTTGCGGCCCACCTCCGACGCGTACCTGGTGCCGTAGGTGGGGGCGTTGGCGGCGAGGAAGTCGGTGAACCGCCGCCCGCCCGCCGGCTCCCCGCCGCACGAGGCGAGGCCGTCCATGAGGGCGTCCAGCTCCTCCCGGTGGAGGGTGACGTCGCCGGTCAGCCGGTTCACCAGGCCGATCAGCGGCAGCACGACCGTCCGGGGCAGATCGACCACCACCGCCCGTGCCCGCGTGGCTCGGGCGATCCGGCGGACGAGGTCACCGAAGGCGAAGGTCTCGGGACCACCGGCGTCGCGCACCACGCACTCCTCGGACGCACCGAGGCGGACCATCAGGTCGGCCAGGTCCTCGACGTGGGTGGGCCGGATCGGGTAGCGGCCGTCGCCGGGCACGGCGAAGGCGTGCAGGTGGCGCAGCAGCCAGGCCACGTTGTTGAGCAGGATCTCGTCGCCTCCGAAGAGCACCGAGGGCCGCACGACGGCGTACTGCATCCCGGAGGCCCGGACCGCGGCCTCCACCTGCGCCTTGCCCCGGTGGTAGGTGTACGGGGAGTCCGCGCTGGGCTGCATGATGCTCACGTGCACCATCCGGCGCACGCCGGCGTCGGCAGCGGCCTTCACCAGGGCGCAGCTGTTGCGGACGGCGACGTCGTGGTCGACCTCCCCCCGGCCGAAGCGCACCCAGTAGGTGTTGTAGAAGGTGTCCACACCCTCGAAGGCCTCCGCCATCGCCCCGGGGTGCTCGAAGCGGTAGGCGAAGCCCTCCAGCGGCGCGGTCACCTGCGAGGGATCGCGGGTGAGGGTGCGCACCCGGCGACCTCGGGTGAGGAGGCGACGGGCGACGTAGGCCCCCGAGTAGCCGGTGGCGCCGGTGACCAGGTCGAGGGAGGACCTGCGGTGGGAGTCCGTGTTCACGTTCATGTCGGCCTGCCTTTCTCGATGCCCACAACATCTCATACATACGTATGATTTGCAATGGGCTAGCCTGAGGAGGTGCCCAGCACCCGTGCCCAACGCACCCGTCGGCGGCTCCTCGACGCCACCGTGGAGTCGCTGCGCGCCAGAGGCGTCGACGGGCTCACCTCCCGGGAGATCGCCGGGGCGGCCGGCGTCAACCTGCAGGCGATCACCTACCACTTCGGCTCCAAGGACGCCCTGGTGGCCGAGGCGCTCACCGAGCTGGTCCGACAGCGCCTCGATCCCGTGCGCGACGCCCTGGAGGCCCCCGGCGAGCCCTCCGAGCGGCTGTTCCACGCCCTCACCACGATCTCCACCGCCTTCGACGTCAGCCGCGCCGACCTCCGGGCCTACGCCGACGCCGTGGCCGCCGCCTCCACCAACGCCGAGCTCGCCGCGTCCCTCGGAGGCCTCCACGACGAGCTGGTGGCCTACCTCGCCCGACTCATCGCGCAGATGCGCGACGAGGGCTACATCCAGCCCTGGGTCGAGCCGGAGCCGATGGCCGCCGTGCTGATCGCCCTCGGCGACGGCATCGCCGCCCAGTCACGGCTGAGCGACCCCGACGTGGCGGCCATGCTCGACCAGGTCGCGCTCCTCCTCCTCTCGGCGCGTGGACCGTCCAGCCGGATCTGGCCGGCGGCCGCCCGGGCGCTGCTGCGCCGCATGCGCCCGAGCTGACAGCCCCTGGCACGACCCACCCAGCTGCCCGGCGAAGTCCCCGGCCCGCTTGCGCCGCAGCCGGAGCGGGGGGTACCACGGAGCTCGTGGCACCCCACCCACCCCAGCCCTCGATCACGACCCCACCGACGGTGGTGGTCTGGGACCTCGGCAACGTGCTCATCCCCTGGGACCGGCGCGGCGCGCTGGGCCGAGCCATCGACGACCCCGAGGAGCTCGAGCGCCTCGCGGACGAGGTGTTCACGATGGAGGTCAACGGCCACCTCGACGCCGGGCTCCCCCTCGGCGAGATCCGCCGGATGGTGGAGCGCGACCACCCCGGGCACGGCTGGGTGCTCGACGCCTACGTCGAGCACTTCGCCCACTCGCTCGGGGAGCCGATCGGCGAGTCGGTGGAGGCCCTGGAGGACCTCGCCTCCCGGGGGGTCCGCTCCGTCGGCCTGTCGAACTGGGGGGCGGTGACCTTCCAGGGGATCCCCGAGCGCTACCCGGTGCTGGACCTGCTGGAGGGGATCGTGATCTCGGGAGAGCTCGGGATCTGCAAGCCCGACCCCCGCGTCTTCCGCCACTGCGAGGAGCGCTTCGACTTCGTGGCGGAACAGGCCCTGTTCATCGACGACTCGCAGGCCAACGTGGCCGCGGCCGCAGAGCTCGGCTGGGACACGATCCACTTCGAACCTCAGCGGCTGCATCGGGAGCTCCAGCGGCGGCGCCTGCTCGGCGGACCCGAGGAGCCACCGCTCGCCTGAGGTCCCCTCTAGCCTGACAGCGTGGCCGTCACCGAGGTCGACGACGTGCAGGTCGACCTGTCACCCCTCGACCGCATCCGCTCCCCGAACGACCTGATGCAGCTCCTGACCGGGCTGGCGGTCACCGCCGTCGGGCTGGCCGCCGCCGTGTTCGCCCGCAACACCCTCGGCGGCGCCGAGCAGGACCTGGCGGAGACCCTCAGCCGCATCCCGTCGCGCTGGGAGCAGGTGATCCTGAGCCTCTCCGAGGTGACCGTGGCCACGGCGGCCACCGCCATCGTGGTGTGGCTCCTGGTGAGTCGTCGGGTCCGCTTCCTGGGCTGGCTGCTCCTCACCACCACCGCCGCGTCGGTCATCATGTTCGCCCTCGACTGGACCCTCAGCCGCTACCGCGTGGAGGTGCTCCCCGGGGTCGACTCCGGACGGGAGTGGCTCCTGGCCGACCCCGGCTTCCCCAGCTCGGGCCTCATCGCCGCGGCGACGGCTGCGGTCGTGTTCGGGTCGCCGTGGCTCACCCGACGCACCCGGCGCTCCGCGTGGGCCGGCATCGGGGTGCTCGTCGTGCTGCGCATGGGGTTCTCCGCCGACCCCTCCGTCGACGTGATCGCGGCGATCGGCGTGGGGGTGGCGGTCGGCTCTGCGGTGCTGCTCTGGCGCGGAGCGCCCAGCATCGAGCCCGGCGCCCGCTCGCTCGTGGGCGCCCTGCGCAGCGTCGGCATCGAGCCGATCCGCATCCGGCAGGTGAGCGCCGGGGACACCTCGCTGACCTACCTCGTCGATGCCGCCGACAGCGCCGACGGCACCGGACGCCGGGCGCTCCGCTTGGAGCTCCGCACCCCGCACCAGCGCTCCGCGGATGCCCTCTCCCACCTGTGGCAGTCGATCCGACTGCGGTCCCGGGACGTGGACGAGCCGTTCAACAGCCTCGCGCACCAGGTCGAGCACGAGGCGCTGGCGCTCACGATGGCGGCGCGCACCGGCGCCCGCGTCCCCGAGATGATCGCCATGGTCGGCACGCCGGACGGCTGCATCGGCATCGCCGAGTCCGAGGTCGTCGGCCGACAGGGCGACCTCCACCCCGAACAGCTCGACCACACGGCGCTGGCCGACATGTGGGAGCAGGTCCGACTCCTCCACGGGGGACGCATCGCCCACCGCGACCTCGGGCTGCGCAGGTTCCGCCTGGACGACGATCGACGCAGCTGGCTGACGGGGTTCCGGCGGGCCCGTCTGGTGGCCGACGAGCGCGAGCAGTGCCTGGACGTCGCCCAGCTGCTCACCGACACCGCGGTGCACGTCGACGAGGACCTGGCCGTGAGCTCCGCAGTCGATGCGCTCGGCGAGGATCGGGCGGCTCGGGCCATCCCCTTCCTGCAGCCGCTGGCCCTCCCTGCTGCAACCCGGCGAGCGCTGAAGGGGCAGGCGGGACTGCTCGACCGGCTGCGCACGGAGGTCCAACGGCGCACCGGTGCGGACGAGGTCCCGCTGGAGCGCATCGAGCGGGTGCGACCGCGCACGTTGGTGACCATCGTGGCGATCACCCTGGCGTTCTACCTGGTCCTGCCGCAGCTGGCCGACATCCGCAGCACGGCGGACGCCTTCGTGCGAGCCGACTGGCGTTGGGCTCCATGGATCGTGGCGGGCTCCGTGCTGACCTACGTGTTCGCCGCCGTCGCCTTCATCGGGGCCGTACCGAGCCCGGTGCCCTACCTGCCGGCGCTGCGGGCGCAGGTCGCCTCCTCGTTCGTCGCCCTGGTGGCCCCGGCGAGCTCCGGGTCGGTGGCTCTCGGCATCCGCTTCCTCCAGCGCAGCGGAGTTGACTCGGCACCCGCAGCAGCCGCCGTCGGCCTCAACACGCTGGCCGGGCTGGTCGTGCACCTGGCGCTGATGCTCGTCTTCCTCCTCTGGAACGGCCGCAGCGGTCTTGGCTCCTTCTCCTTCCCCGACGCCAGCCTGGTGCTCGGCGTGCTCGCCGCCGTCCTGCTCGTCGCCGGCCTGGCGCTGCTCAACCGCCGGTTGCGGCGACGGGTGCTCACACCGCTGATGCGAGCCGTGCGCTCAGCACTCACCTCCGTGGGAGAGACCCTCGCCAACCCCGTCCGCGTGGTCGAGCTCTTCGCCGGCTCGCTCGGCATCACCCTCGCCTACCTGCTGGCGATGGCCGCTGCGGTGGAGGCCTTCGGAGGTGGACCGCGCTTCACCCAGGTGGCGGTCGGGTACCTCGTCGCCGCAGCCGTGGCCAGCATCGCCCCCACCCCCGGGGGACTCGGTGCGTTCGAGGCAGCGATGATCACCGCCCTCACCGGGTTCGGCATGCCCTCGGGCGCTGCGGTGTCGGCCACGCTGGCGTTCCGGTTGGCCACCTACTGGCTCCCCGTGCTGCCGGGGTGGGCGAGCTTCCTGTGGATGCAGCGCCACGAAGAGATCTGACGACCGCGAAAGGTGGTTGCGTCGGAGGTCGAGGTGTCCTATGGTGATCGAACACATGTTCGACTTGGAGGTGGCGACGTGCCAGACGACCCCGATGCACAGGACAGCACGGCAGAGCACCGAGCGGCGAACGCGCCGCCCGGGCCGGCGGACCCCGTCGCCCGTGCGGCGCGCTGCAGCGAGGGCGTAGGGCCCGATGAGCGACGTCGTCGGCGATCTGCCACGTCGCCCGGTGAGTCGGCGCGATCGATGCGGCCCGACAACGCGGCGAGGGCCGCCCGCATCCGGGAGCTCTCCGCCGCGATCCACTCGGCCGAGGCCGAGCTGGTCGAGGTGCTGGCCGAGCTCCACGACCACGAGGGTTGGTGCGGCCACGGCTTCCGTTCGCTCGAGCACTGGCTGTCGGTCAACGCGGGGTTCACCCTGGCCGAGGCGCGGCACCGGGCGGCGCTGGCAGACCGCCACCACGAGCTGCCCCACCTGATGGGAGCCCTCGCTGGAGGCGCGCTATCGGTGGGGGCTGCCCGGGCGGCGGCACGGGTGGCCACCGCAGCCAACGACCAGGCCGTCACCGAGGTCGCCACCACCGCCACCGCGCAACAGGCCGCCCGGGTGTTCGCCACCCTGCGCCGGATCGAGGCCGCCGATGCCGAGGATCCTCGTCCACCGGAGCACGACGACTCGCCCGGGGCCACGGGCCCCACCGAGCCTGATGGCCGCCACCGCCCCTCCGCGTGGTGCTCCACCTGGTGGGACGACCACCAGCACCTCGACGTGCGCGCCCGCCTCGACGCCGCCGGCGGGGCCCTCCTCCGCTGCGGGCTCGACGCCGCCAGAGCCCACCTCGCCGGAGTGCGGGGAGGAGCGGGCGTCACCAACTCCGAGGCGCTCGTACACATGGCCGAGGTGATGATCGACACCGCCAACGCTGCGGGGCTGCGCACCCGGACGCAGGAGCGCTTCGCCGTCCACGTCACCATCGACGCCGAGGTGCTCGCGAACCGCCTGCAAGGTGCCGGCACGCTCGACGACAACACCCCGGTGGACGCGGAGGACGTCCGCCGGTGGTTGGACGGAGCGACCCTCGACGGCACCGTCGTCCACCGAGGTCGGCCCATCCACCTCGGCCGCACCCGTCGCACCGCCACCGCCGCGGTGCGACGGGCTCTGCAGGTGCGCGATCGGGGTTGCGCCTACCCCGGCTGCGACCGGACCGACCACCTCCACGCTCACCACATCGACGCCTGGTCCGACGGTGGCGCCACCGACGTCGACAAGATGGTCCTGCTCTGCAGCCGCCACCACCGCCTCTACCACCGGGGCCACTACGCCATCTCCGTCCACGACGGTCGCCCCCGGTTCCTCCACACGGACGGTCGACCGATCGATCCACCTCCACCTTCAGCGGCCACGCCGCTCACCCCGAACGATCACCCACCTCCTCCTCGAACAGGGGAGCCCCTCACCTCCTACGGTCTCGACGTCCTGCTCCACCACCTCCTCACCGCCGGCTGAACCGTCCCGTTCGTCGCCGCCCTACCATGGCGGCGTGCAACCCCCCGATGCCGAGTCGCGCTCGTGGATCCCCGAGCGCAACGCACCACTCCCCACCGGCGCCGACAAGACGCAGTCGGTTCGGGCGATGTTCGACGTCATCGCTCCCCGATACGACCTCGTCAATCGGATCATGACCTTCCGCATGGACGTCCGCTGGCGACGCCGCGCCGTGGCCGGGCTCGGCCTCACCCCGGGCTCGGTGGTCGTCGATCTCGCCTGCGGCACCGGCGACCTGGCGCGCGACCTGAGGGGCCGCCACCTGGTGCCCGTCGGAGTCGACCTCAGCTTCGGCATGCTGGCCGCAGCGCCCGAGCAGTTCCCCCGCCTACAGGCCGATGGCCTCCAGCTGCCGTTCCCCGACGCCACGCTCGACGGCGCCACCTGCGGGTTCGCGCTGCGGAACTTCACCGACCTCCGCGCCACGCTGGCCGAGCTGGCTCGGGTCATCCGCCCTGGGGGCCGCATCGCACTGCTCGAGGTCGCCGAGCCCCCGAACCCGCTGCTGCGCATCGGCCACGCGATCTACTTCAACCGGGTCGTGCCCGTCGTCGGCGGGCTGCTCAGCGACGGGGACGCCTACGCCTACCTCCCCCGCTCCGTCGCCTACCTCCCCTCGCCACCGGAGCTGATGGAGATGCTGCGCGAGGTGGGCTTCTCGCACACCCGACGGGTCCTGCTGAGCGGCGGGATCGCCCAACTGCTGACCGGCACCCGCTGATGGCGGGGCACACCGCGCTCGTGGCCGAGGTCCTTCCCGACGACCGCGGCCCCGCATCGGCGGAGCCGGGCTCCCGGATCACCGCCTTCGCCTCACCCCGCCGCCTGCTGCTCGGCGAGGGGGTCGCCGCGCGCATCGAGGTACCGGCCCCGTGGCCCGACCACCTCGACGTCGTGACCGAGGCCCTCAGCGGCGTCGGGCACGATCCCGATGCACCCCTGCGACCGACAGCCCTGGGTGCGCTGCCCTACGACCGCGCCCAGCCGGCCTCCTTCGTCGTCCCCGCAGAGCTGCACGCTCGAACCGTCGAGGGCGAGCGCTGGGTGCTCCGGCTGCGGGCGCACTCGGAGCCGTCGGAACGGGTCGAGCGAGACGAGCCCACCGAACCTGCTGCACCGCTCGATCCCACGGAGCTGAGCGTGCGATCCCTCCAGCCGCCCGAGGACTGGTGCGCCGCCGTCGCCAGCGCCCGCGACCACATCCGTGCCGGCGAGCTGGTCAAGGTGGTCCTTGCCCGTGCCATCCAGATCACCTGCGACCGGCCCTACGACGCCGCGCAGCTGTGGAACCGGCTCCTGGCCGCCCACGGCCGAGCGTTCGTGTTCGCCGTCGACGACTTCGTGGGGGCGAGCCCCGAGCTGCTCGTGTCCCGGATCGGCTCCACCGTGCGCGCCCAGCCGATGGCCGGCACCACGCCCCGCAGCGGCCACCCCGAGACCGATCAGCGCCGGGCGACGGAGCTGCTGACCTCGCCCAAGAACCTGGAGGAGCACCAGATCACCATCGACGCCGTGCACGACGGCCTGCTGCCGTGGTGCTCCTACCTGGACGCCGAGCCGACGCCCTCGGTGGTGGAGGCCGGCCCGGTGCAGCACCTCGCCACCCTGGTGGAGGGACGCCTCGGCTCCCCGGAGCCCTCGGTGCTCGAGCTCGTCGCCGCGCTCCATCCCACGCCGGCAGTCGGAGGGTCACCCACCACCGCCGCACTCGCCCTCCAGAGCGAGCTCGAGCCGTTCGACCGCGGTCGCTATGCCGGACCCGTCGGGTGGGTCGACGCGGACGGCGACGGCGCCTTCGCCGTGGGCATCCGCTCGGTGCAGCTCCGAGCATCCGGTGCGCTGCTCCACACGGGCGTGGGTGTGGTGGCCGACTCCGACCCGGCGGCGGAGCTGGCAGAGACCCGCGCCAAGGCCCAGACCCTGCTGGGTGCCCTGATCCGCCCCTGAGCCGTGCGGCTCAGCCGCGCCCGACCGGCTCCGCCGTCTCGAACGCCCACACCTCCCGCACCGAGTCCAGCACGGCAGCGACGTCGGAGAACCCGGCGAAGTGGCCCTCGCCGTGACGCACCCGGAGCTGGGCGCTTGGCAGCCGCGCTGCCAGGTGGTGCCCGTGCGACTGCGGCACGATCGGGTCCGCCAGGCCCTGCCACACGATCACCGGGACCGTGACGTCCTCCAGCAGGAAGCCCCAGTGCCGGCTGAACAGCGCGAGGTCGTGGGTGACCGCGCGCAGCTCACCCGCCTCGAGGAGGTCCGCGACGAACATCGCCTTGAAGTGCGGGTTGCTCAGGACCTCGCGGTCGCTGCCACCCACGAGCCGGGCGAACATGTCGAGCATCTGCTCGCCGAAGGACCCTGCGCAACCGACGAAGGTGCCCAGCAGGGAGCCGAGCGGGCTCCGCATGACCTCGAACAGGGGCGCTCCGAACCGCAGCACCCGCATGTAGGACCACACCGCGTCGGGACCCCGCAACGGCGCGATCCCACCGAGGGTGGAGGCCACCACCACCCGCTGGGGCATGGCGTAGCCCACCGCCAACGTGTACGGGCCGCCCCCGGAGAGCCCCACCACGCCGAACCGCTCCAGCCCGAGGTCCTCGACCAGTGCCTCGATGTCGGGGGCGACGTCGAGGATGCGATCGTAGAAGTGGTCCGTCGATCGCCCGGTGCCGGGCCGCTCCACGCCGATGATCCGGAAACCTCGCTGCAGCGCCACCTCGTGGACCGCCGGTGGGATCTGGGTGCGCGCCCCCGGGGTGCCGTGGAACCACAGGAGGGGATCTCCGTCGGGATGACCCCATTCCGCCCATCCCAGGACTCGCCCTGGTGCCACCACGGACTCGCCGCAGGTCCTGGGCACCGGCGGAGTCGGGGTGTCGAGATCAGCTGCCCCCATCGACGCACCTCCTTGGTCGGGGGTCACGGTACACCGCGACCCCTTCCCGAGGCCTGTTCGAGCGCCCTCGCCACCGCAGACTGCACCCGGCTGTGCACCGCCGCGTTGCGACGACGCTCCCCCGCCACCACGATCACCCGGGCACCGACCCTGCCCGAGGTGCGTGCCGTCGCCCCGGCCAACGCCGCCTGGAACCCCGCCCGCGACTCCACGCGCTCCACCGGCAGGTCGTGGCTGCCGGCCAACCCGACGAGGTCCGTGCCGTGCGGCGTGCCGAACAGCTCCTCGAAGAGGTCGCCCTCCAGCACCTTGGCCTGGGGCAGGAAGTGGAAGATCCCCCCACCGTCGTTGTCGAGCACGACCACGACCAGCTGCACCGGACGACGGGCCAGGGCGACCAGGGCCGACGCATCGTGGAGGAAGGCGAGGTCGCCGGTGAGCAGCACGGTCAGGCCACCGGTGCCCAGCGCCACACCGACCGCCGTGGAGGTCACGCCGTCGATCCCGTTCGCCCCGCGGTTGGCGATCACCCTGACGTCGCCTCGGGGAAGGGCGAACCACTCGAGGTCTCGCACCGGCATCGACGAGCTCACCACCACGGTCGTCCCCGAGGGCACGCCCCGCATCAGGTCGATGGCGACCGCCGGCTCGCTGGCCTCGCCGAGGCCCACCAGCGACGACTCGATCGCGTCGCGTGCCAGCTCCTCGGCGGCCACCCAGCCCTCGCGCCAGGTGGGGGAACATCGGGTTCGACCACCGAGCGCACCGATCAGCGTCTCGGCCACCAGCGCGGGACGGGCCGTCACGGCGACGGACACCACGCCCTCGGGGTCCGGGCAGCGCCCGACGCGATCGATCGCCACCTGCATGGCCCCGCTCGTCGTCAGCCACTCGTTGGTCACCCTGGAGGCCAGCAGGCCGCCGCAGCGCACCACCACCTCCGGGCGGACCTCCGCTGCGAAACGCGGGTCGCGCAGCACGGAGTCGAACGTGGACACCACCCCGGTGCGGCGACGCCGGACGCCGCTCAGCGGGTCGGCGAGCACCGGCCAACCCAGGTGGTCCGCCAGCCGCCAGACCGCAGCCGACTCCAGGTCGTCGCACGCGGTGCGCTCTCCGCAGACCAGCACACCTCTGCGGCCGGCCAACGAGGCCGCCAGCCGTCCCGCCTCCTCGTCGGTGACGCCCCACGACGCTCCCGCCCCGTCGTTCGCAGCACGCGGCGCATCCACCGAGCCACGTGCTGGGAGCGTCGCTGCCGTGCCCACGAGCGGCTCTCGGAACGCCAGATCGAGGTGCACGGGCCCCGGCGGGAACCCGTCGGTGCGGCGCAGCGCGTCGCGTGCCAGCTCACGCCACCAGGGGGCACCACCGGCGGCCGGGGGTCCGGGCTCGCAGTACCAGCGCGTGGCGGTGCCGTAGAGGTCGCGCTGATCGATCGTCTGAGGGGCGAGCCGTCCCCGCAGCTCTGCCGGCCGGTCGGCGGTGAGCACCAGCAGCGGCACCGCCGCCAGGTCCGCCTCCACCACCGCCGCGTGGAAGTGCACCGCCGCGGTGCCGCTCGTGCACAGCACCGCCGCCGCCCGACCTGTCGCCCGGCCGAGGCCGAGCGCCATGTACGCCGCCGACCGCTCGTCGTGGACCACGTGGTGGCGCAGCCGCGGCTCCCGGGCGAACGCCACCGCCAAGGGGGTGGAGCGCGAACCCGGCGAGATCACCACATCCGTCATCCCCTGCGCCACCCACTCGTCGACCAGGGTGGCTGAGTAGGTGGCGGCGAGGTCACCCTCGGTGGGCAGGTCGTCGGGCGCGTTCGTCATGGGGCGCCACAGCCTACGGTGGAACGCGTCGCGGAGAGATCGGGACGACACGTGGATCAGGACGGTAGATGGATCAGGACGCACCCCCACCGCTGGCGATGCTGCACGGGTTCACCCAGACCGGGGGGTGCTTCGGGCCCTTCGGCCACCACCTCGGCCTCGGGCGCGACCTCCTCACGCCCGACCTGCCGGGTCACGGCTCCGCTGCGCACCTCGCGGGCCTCGACTGCCCTCGGTCCGCCGATCACCTGGTGGCCGCCAGCCCCTGCGTCGGCCAGCCGGTCGACTGGTTCGGCTACAGCCTGGGAGGTCGAGTGGCGCTGCACGTCGCCCTCCGCCACCCCGGATCCGTGCGCCGGCTGGTGCTGCTGGGCACCACCGCCGGCATCGAGGAACCGACCCTGCGCGCCGCGCGAGCCCGCGAGGACCGCGCCCGGGCGCAGCACCTCGAAGAGGTGGGAGTGCAGCGGTTCCTGGCCGAGTGGCTGCGCATGCCCATGTTCGCCGGGCTGCCGCCGTGGGCGCGCTTCGCCGACGAGCGAGCCACCAACACCGCCGCCGGGCTGGCCGGATCGCTCCGCCACTGCGGCACCGGAGCGACGGCACCGCTGTGGGACCGGCTGGCGCAGCTCCGGATGCCCGTGCTGGTGATCGCCGGAGCGCTCGACGAGGCCTATGTCGAGCAGGCCATGCGCATCGGCGGGCTCATCGGGGAGAACGCCGTGGTGGAGATCGTCCCCGGGGCGCACCATGCCGCACACCTCGAGGACCCGACGACGGTCGCCGCGCTGGTCGAGGACTTCCTCCGCTGACGATGAGAGCGGGTGGCGCAGGCTGCGCTCACCCCAGCACGAGGCCGACGGCGAGCAGGGCGCCGAAGGTCATCTGGGCCCGGCCGGTCTGCACCAGCACCGGGATGAGCCGAGGACCCTCGACGCCCGAGAGCACCTCGAGCACCGCCCCGCGCACGACCACCACCGCCACGAACGCCAGGGCCACCAGAGGGGTGGTCCCTGTCGCCACCAGCGCCGGCAGCGCCAGGAAGGCCAGCACCACCAACGCGGTGTAGAGCACCCGGGTGGGCTGGGCTCCGAGGCGCACCGCCAGGGTCCGCTTCCCGGAGCTCGAGTCGCCGGGGATGTCGCGCAGGTTGTTCACCACCAGCAGCGCCGTGGCCCAGCAGCCCATCGCTGCGCCGCAGAGCAGCGCGGCCGCGCTCAAGGTGGTGGTCTGCACGTAGGCCGACCCCGCCGTGGCGACCAGCCCGAAGAACACGAACACGAACAGCTCGCCGTAGCCGGCGTACCCGTAGGGCCTCGGTCCGCCGGTGTAGAACCAGCCGGCGGCGACGGCTGCCACCCCGACCAGCGCCAACCACCAGTCGACCCACACCACCAGCGGAACCCCCGCCAGCAGCGTCACCACGAAGGCCACCACCATGGCCCGCTTGACCTCGCCGGGCGACGCGAGCCCGTTGCCCACCAGACGTGGTGGACCCTGCCGGGTGGCAGGGTCGTCGGTGCCACGCCGACCGTCGGCGTAGTCGTTGGCGTAGTTGGTCCCCACCTGCACCGACACCGCCACCACCAGCGCGCAGGCGAACCGCCACCACACGATCGACCCCGCCGCCCCCTCCGCCGCCACCGCGGTGCCCACCACCACCGGCGCCACCGCAGCGGGGAGGGTCTGGGGGCGGGCACCGAGCCACCACAGCCGCCAGCCCGGGAGCGGGGTGGCGGGGGGGTCGGGACGACGCGACATGGACCTCTGATGCTACGACGCCGGTCCCGCTCGGGCACAGTGGTCAGGTGACCCGCCTCGTGCCCCTCGCGCTCCCGGGTGGTCAGGACTACGTGGAGGCGCTGCGGCGCGCCTGGGAGGACGGCGACGCGGTGCTCCCGCTCGACCCCCGCGCCCCCGCCCCGCACCGCGACGCCCTCGTCCGGGCGGCGAGCGAAGCCCGGTTGCGGGCCGGTGACGCCGTGGTGGTGGCCACCTCCGGCACCACGGGGGAGCCGCGGCTGGTGGTCCACACCCACGACACCGTGAGAACTGCAGCGCGTCTGACCGCGGAGGCGCTCGGGGCCGACTCCCACGCCGTGTGGCTCGCGTGCCTCCCGTTGTGGCACGTGGGCGGCTTCTCCGTGCTCACCCGGGCCTGGCACAGCGGAGCAGCCGTCGTCGTCCACGACGGCTTCGACGCCCGGGCGGTCGACGCAGCCGCCGAGGCGGGCGCCACCCACGTCTCCCTCGTGCCCACCGCCCTGGCCCGCATCGACTGGCGACCGTGGCGGTGCATCCTCCTGGGGGGCAGCGCGGTGCCCGCCCGGCGCCCGCCGAGCACGGTGGCCACCTACGGGATGACCGAGACCTTCGGCGGCGTGGTCTACGACGGCCGGCCGCTGCCCGGCGTCGAGGTGCGCCTCGACGCACCCGAGGGCCGCTCGGGGCGGATCGCGCTGCGGAGCCCGACGCTGGGCAGGCCGCTGGAGGGCGGACGCTTCACCGACGAGGACGGCTGGTTCCTGACCGGCGACCTCGGGCACCTCGACGCGGAGGGGCGACTGGTGGTCGAGGGACGCGTCGACGACGTCATCGTCTCCGGCGCCGAGAAGGTGCTGCCTGAACCCGTGGAACGTCGCCTGGAAGCCCACCCGCTGGTCCGGGAGGCAGCCGTGACAGGGGTGGCCGACCCGGAGTGGGGTCAGCGGGTGGTGGCGTTCGTCGTGGCGGAGGACCCGTCGGACCCACCGCAGCTGGACGTGCTGCGCGAGTGGGTCCGGCGGGTGCTCCCGGCGCCGGCCGCCCCTCGCGAGCTGCGCATCGTCGGAGCGCTCCCCAGAACCTCGCTGGGCAAGCTCGCGCGGCGTAGCCTGTGCGACTGGCGATGAACGAGTCCGAACCGTTCCGGTGCTCCTTCGAGCACGTGGCGCTGGCCCTGCACCGCATGACCGACGCCTGGCCCGTGTTCGCCGACGCCCTCGGGGGCCGCTACCACGACAAGGGCCTGGCCGGGCGGTTCAGCTGGTTGCAGCTGCGCTACGCCAACGGCTTCGTGCTGGAGACCCTGCACCCCGAGGACCTGCCGGGGGGTGTGGAGGATCGCCGCGGCGACTTCGTGCACCGCTTCCTGGCCCGCAGGGGCCCGGGGCCCCACCACCTCACCTTCCAGGTCTCCGACCTCGACGAGGCGGTGGCACGCCTCGAGTCCGCCGGGCTCCGCCTGGGCCAGACGGATCGCCGCGACCGCCGATGGCAGGAAGCGCTCTACGGCGCCGACGGCGCGCACGGCATCGTCCTGCAGGTGGTCCAGCGCCACGGTGAGCTCCCGCCGGACCCGGACCCTCCTGAAGGGTTCCCGGAGCTGGGCTACGACCATCCCATCGCCAGCCTCAGCCGCGTGGTGCTGGCGGTGGTCGACCTCGAGGGCGCCTTGGCCACCTACCGCGACGCGCTCGGGGGGCGGGTGGTCTCCAGCGGCGCGGCCGTCGACGGCAACCACTGGGTGGAGCTGGCGTGGGAGAACCCCGGTCGGCTCCGTCTGCTGGAGGCGACCCGGGCGGGCATCGCCGAGTGGGTCGGCGACCGACCCGGCCGGTTGCGCCACCTCTACTTCACCTTCGACGACCCCGCCTCGGTTCCCGGCGCCCGACGGGTGGCCGAGGGTCGGTGGGCGGTGGAGCCCGACGAGCACCTCGGCGTGCGCCTCGTGATCGCCTCCACCGCCCGCGCCGACACGAGCTGAGTCACAGCACCATCCCGCCGTCGACCACGAGGGTCGTGCCGGTGACCCAGGATGCGGCGTCCGAGCTGAGGAACACCGCCGCCGCGGCGACGTCCTCCGGCTGGCCCAGGCGTCCGAGGGGAACGGCCTCGGACAGCGCCGCCTCGTTGGGCTCCCACAGGGCACGCGCCATGTCGGTCTTCACCAGGCCGGGGGCGATGGCGTTGACCCGCACCCCTGGAGCCAGCTCCTTGGCCAGCGACCGGGTCAGGTGGAGCAGCGCCGCCTTGGTCACGTTGTAGTGGCCGAGTGAGGTCTCGACCATCAACGCGCCGATGGAGGAGACGTTGAGGATCGAACCCCCGTGGTCGGACATGCTCGCCCGCCACACCAGCTGCGACCACACGAAGGGCCCCCGCAGGTTCACCTCGTGCGTCTTGTCCAGGCGGGGCAGATCGATGTCGATCATCGATCCCATGTAGGGGTTGGTGGCGGCGTTGTTCACGAGCACGTCGATGCGGCCGAACCGCTCCATGGCAGCCGCCACGCACGCCTCTGCCGCCATCGGATCACCGGCGTTGGCCGCGAACACGTCCACCTGAGCGTCGCCGTCGGGATGCAGCTCGTCCGCGGCAGCCTCGAGGGCGTCCCGCTTCCGGCTGGACAGCATCACCGAGGCTCCCGACGCAGCGAACGCTCCGGCGATCGCCTTGCCGATGCCCCGGGACGCCCCGGTCACCAGCGCCACCTTGCCGTCGAGTCGGAGGTCCATCGACGAGACGCTACCCGGGCCCTGCCAGGTGCTCCTGCAGCTGCCGCACCGTCGCCGGCAGCTCGATCCCCTCGGCGAGGTCCGCCGCAGGCACCGCGGGGGCGGCGCAGAGCCGCAACGGCACCGTGCCGGCCCACCACGGGCCCGCCAGGTCGGCGTCCTCGTCGCTCGGGTCGCCGGCACGCGCCTTGGCCGACGCCTCCGCCAACGGGACGGCCACCACCAGCGTCCGGCGGATCTCCTGATCGGTGGGTGCCCGACCCGCATCCCAGGTGGCCACGACGTGGTCGGCGATCCGCCGCAGACCGTGGACCTTGCGCTCCCCTTCCAGGCGTTCGGCCCGCCCACGGACCACCACGCTGCGGTAGTTGACCGAGTTGTGGTACGCGGAGCGGGCGAGCACGTAGCCGTCGAGCAGGGTGAACGTGACGCACACCCCGTGGTCGATCGCGGCGTTGAGCACGCTGCTGGCCGGTGCCCCGTGGAGGTACAGGTGCTCGTCGTCCCTGCCGTGGGACATCGGCAGCACCAGCGGGCCCTCCGGCGTGCTCACCCCGACGTGGCACACCGACGACTCGTCGATGATGCCCAGGATCACCTCGCGGTCGTAGATCGCACGGTGCGCGCCCCGCCGCACGGTCGTGCGCGCGGATGCGGGTCGTGGTCCGGCGGGTTCGCTGGCGCGCTCCATGGCCCCAGTGAACCCGGTACGGTCCGCCCATGCCCAACCGTTTGGCCGGCGAGACCAGCCCCTACCTCCGCCAGCACGCCGACAACCCGGTGGAGTGGCAGCCCTGGGGCGACGACGCCTTCCGGGAGGCCGAGCGGCGCGACGTGCCCGTGCTCCTCAGCGTCGGCTACTCCAGCTGCCACTGGTGCCACGTGATGGCCCATGAGTCCTTCGAGGACCCGGAGATCGCCGCGGTCATGAACGACTGGTTCGTGCCGGTGAAGGTCGACCGCGAGGAGCGCCCCGACGTCGATGCCGTCTACATGGCGGCCACCCAGGCCATGACCGGCCGCGGCGGATGGCCGATGACCGTGTTCCTCACGCCGGATCGCCGACCCTTCTACTGCGGAACCTACTTCCCTCCCACCTCCCGGGAGGGCGCTCCCGGACTGCGGGAGGTGATGGCCGCCGTCCACGAGGCGTGGGACGAGCGTCGCGACGAGCTGGAGGACCAGGCGGAGCAGCTCCGTGCCGCGCTGGACGCCGACCTGCCGCGTGGCCAGCCCGGCGACGCCGCCTCTGCCGAGGTGCTGGAGCGTGCCACCGCGTCGTTGCTGGGCTCCCACGACCCGCGTTGGGGAGGGTTCGGGCCCGCGCCCAAGTTCCCCCACCCCCTGGCGCTGGAGCACCTCCTGGCCGAGCACCGCCGCACCGGCTCACCGGCGGCGCTCGACGTCGTGCGCACCACCCTGGACGCGATGGCCTCCGGGGGGATGGTCGACCTGATCGACGGCGGCTTCTGCCGGTACTCGGTCGACGAGCGGTGGCTCGTCCCCCACTTCGAGAAGATGCTCTACGACAACGCCCTGCTCACCAGGCTCTACGCCAGGGCCTACGCCACCACGGGCGAACGGCGGTGGGCACAGGTGGTGGAGGAGACGATGGCCTACGTGCTGCGGACCCTCTCGGATCCCGAGGGCGGGCGGTACTCCGCCGAGGACGCCGACAGCCTGCCGAGCCCGACTGCCGCGCACGCCGAGGAGGGCGCCTACTACACCTTCACCCCCGAGCAGGTCGGGGGTGCCCTCGCTGCCGCCGGCCTCGGGTCGCTGACGGAGGAGGCGCTGCGATGGTGGGGCATCACCGACCGCGGGGACCTGGAGGGCCGCAGCATCCCCAACCGGCTCCACTGCAGGGGCCACTGGGAGCGGCCACCCGGCATCGAGGCCGCCAGGGGTGTGCTGGCCGCGGCGCGGGCGCAGCGACCCCGACCCGGCCTCGACGACAAGGTGCTCACCGAGTGGAACGCGCTGTGGGTCGCGGCCGCGGCCGAGGCCGGCATGCTGCTCGATCGACCCGAGTGGGTCGCGGAGGCGCAGCGAACCGCCGAGTTCCTCCTCGACCACCTGCGCGGGGCGCCCGACGACGGCCGTCCTGCGCGCTGGCTGCGCTCGTGGCAGCGCCACGGCGGTGCACGCCACCTCGCCTACGGGGCCGACCACACCGCCCTGGCCATGGCCTTCCTGACGCTCTACCAGGCGACCGGTCGGCAGCGATGGCTGGCCGAGGCGGTCTCCACCGCCGACGAGCTGCTCCGGCTCTTCTGGGACTCGAGCGGGGGGATCTTCACCACCGGCTCCGATGCCGAGGCCCTCCTCGTGCGCCCCCGGGAGACGACCGACGGCGCGACCCCCTCGGCGAGCGGCAGCGCGGCGCTGGTGCTGCTGCAGCTGGAGGCGCTCACCGGGGACGCCCGCTGGGGCGACCAAGCCCGCAGCATCCTCGACGCCCTCGGCCCCGTTGCCGGCCGGGCACCGGTGGCCTTCGGCCAGCTCCTGGCCGCCGTCCACCTCGATGCGGTGGGCCCCACCGAGGTGGTGATCACCGGCGACCGGCCCGACCTCGTGTCGACGGTCCAGCGGCGCTTCCTGCCCGAGGTGGTCCTGGCCTGGGGTGAACCGGCCGACGGTCCGCTCTGGGAGGGGCGCGACGAGGAGGGCGACGACGGACGCGCCTACGTGTGCCGGGGCTACGTCTGCGAGGCGCCGCTGCGGGACGCCTCCAGCTTGGCCAGCGCCCTGGCCTCGGCCTCGGAGCGGGGCACCTCGATGTAGGGCTGGTCCTCGTGCTCGACCATCCCCCGTGACACCCAGTTGCGCTTGTCGGCCCACACGATCAGCGGTGGCAGCACCACCAGCGCCGCCAGCAGGGCGATGGCGATCTTCAGCGCCACGAAGATGCCGAAGTTGCGCAGCAGCGGCAGCGACGAGAAGGCGATGACCGCCACGCCGGAGATGGCCGTCATGGCGGACACGATGAACGCCCTGCCGGTCCGCGACGCCGTCACGTCGATCGCCTCGCGCGGTTCGAGGCCACGACGACGCTCCTCGATGTAGCGCAGCACGATCAGCGAGGTGAACTCGGTGCAGGTGGCGACCACCAGCGGACCGCCCACCGCCGTCATCGGGGAGAGCTGGATGCCCAGTGCCCAGATGACGATCGTGGCCACACCCGAGGAGATGAGCACCGGCACCATCGACAGGATCGCCCGGGTGAAGCTGCGCAACCGCACCCAGAGGAAGAGGAACACCAGTCCCGCTGCCAACCACGTGAGCTGCACCAGGTTGGCCTCGAGGTTCTCCAGCAACCCCACGCCGACGACGGCCAGGCCAGACGGGGTGGCAGTGAGGCCGTCGGGGACGGGAACCCCCTCGATGTCGTCCACCACGACGGCACGATCCTCCAGCGAGACCGGCCCGGTGAAGAACACCAGGTTCATGGCCGCGCCGTCCTTGGCCATGGTCGTGACCTGGATGTCCTCGGGCGCGACGTCCCACGCCTCCTGCACCGTGGGGGCCCTGGGCGTCTCCACCGCAGCTCCCTCGACGTAGGTCAGGTCGGTCACCGTGCTCACGATGCTCGAGCCGTAGACCAGGGCATCCGGGTGCGCCTCGGTCATGTCCGACACCAGGGTGCTGGCCCAGTCGACCGCGACCTGGTTCTCGAGCAGCTCGGAGCTGTCCTCGGACTGCACGTACACGCCGAGCTCGGAGGAGCCACCGATCTCCGAGTCGACCCGGTCGATGCTCTGCACCGTCGCCGAGTTGGGGTTCAGCCACTTGATCGGGTCGGTCTCCAGCTCCTGGCGGGGCTCCAGATAGCTCCCCACCGCGAACACGACCACCGCCACGAGGGCCAGCCACACCGCCGTCGCGGCAGGTGCACTCCCCAACCACACGACCAGACGGCCCATCCGCCCCGTCGAGAAGTCGCGTCCCGTCGTGGGGCTCTTGTACTCCCGGATCCCCAGGATGGCGAGGGGGTTGATGATCGAGCTGATGCAGATCATCACGATGCCCACCGTGAGCAGCCAACCGAACTCCCGGATCATCGGCACCCTCGAGAGCTGGATGGCCAGGAAGGCGAACACCGCGTCGAAGGTCACCACCAGCAGACCCGGCCCCAGGCCGCGGGCCGCCTCCTGGATGGGATGGGCCGCCCGGTCGATGACGACCTCCTCCTCGATGCGGCTGTGCATCTGGATGGCGTAGTCGATCCCGATGCCCAGCATCACCGGCAACCCGGCGATGGTGACCACGGTCAGGGGGATGCCCAGGAACCCGGCCAGGCCGAAGGCCCACACGATCCCCACGAGCACGACGGCCAGGGGGAGCAGGCGCCACCGCACGTGGAAGAACAGCATGAGGATCACGACCATCACCGCCACGGCGATGCCGCCCAGGGTGAGCATCCCACCGGTGAGGTAGTCGTTGATCTCCTTGAGCAGCAACGATGCGCCGGCGGTGACGGTCGTGGCGTCGGGGACGTCGAGCGTGTCCAGCACCTTCGCACCGGCGACCGCGGACTCCCCCTCGGTCTTGATGTCCAGGTTGCCCTCGTAGCGGGTGACGACCACCGCGTGCTCGGGGTCGGGGAAGAACGGCACCAGCGCCTTGCGGATCTGCTTGGTGCCGATGCCGACCTGCGGCCCGCCGGCCGGGTCGGTCGTGTTCGGGCAGTTGCCCACCTCGTCGGCCTCTGGAGCCCGGGTGGTGTCGCAGATCGAGTTGTCGTAGAGCAGGAACTGCACGTAGTCGGGATCGGTGAGGCTCTGGCGGTCGGCGGGGATCGACAGCAGTCGGGTGGAGGTGACGGCCAGATCGGCGGCGCGGGCCTTCACCGAGGCCGTGTCGCCGCGCTCCTCGGCCTGCGCCTGGGCCTCCGTGAGGGCCTTGGTGCCGATGGCGTCGAACACGGTGCCGCCCTCGGGGGCCTGCACCAGGCGAGAGGAGAACTCCAGCGCCGTCACCGGGCTGATGGCGTTCATGACGTGGGGGACGTCGCGCACCTCGGCGGCGACCCGCTCCATGTCGGCCACACCCGCCTCGGTGAACAGCTCGTCGACGGTGTGGCCGTCGTCCATGGAGATGGCGGTGAGCAGGGCGTTGCCGCCGAAGAGCTCCTGGTACTCGATGTTGTCGTCGTAGACCTCGCTGCCCTTGTTCAGGTAGCTGTCCTGGCCGGTGGCGAACTCGATCCGGGTGATGCCGAGCCCCAGCACCACCGTGAACACCAGACCGATGAGGGTCACCATGCCGGCATGGCGGGCCAGGTTGACCGCCAGCCAGGACCAGAATCGTTGCATCACCGCAGGGATCTCCAGATCATCTCGTGGTACGCCCGTCCCCTCGACGAGCGGCCAGACCCTACCGCCGTGACACCTGTCTCGACACGTCCACCCCCCCGAAGCGGTCCCGGTGGACCCTCCCGTACGACGACGGACGCCCCGCGACCGCCGAGGCGGACGGCCGCCGGCCCCCGGGAGCCGGCCAACCCACGGCCACCGTGCCCAGCGCCCGCAGCCGCGACGGCACCCCGAACCGGTCCCGCAAGGCCGGCTCGTAGGAGAACTGGCCGAAGAAGAGCGCACCCAGGCCCTCCGCCTCGGCGGCCAGCAGCACGGCCATCACCGCCGCGCCGCCGTCGACGAACCAGTACGGCACCGGCCAGTCCTCCGTCGATGACGACAGGCCGGAGCCGGCCTTGTCCCTGCGCGAGTAGCGCTCGAGGTACGCCTCCGGGTCGACGTAGGGGAGGACCAGCACCGGGGCGCGCAGGAGCCCCGGCCACGGGAACCCCTCCCGCTGCGGGGCAGGAAGGGTGAGCTCCCAGTAGTCGGCGGTACGGCCTCCCTCCAGCACGAGGAGCTCGAGTCCGTCGGTGTTGCCCGCCGCGGGTCCTCGGAACGCCGCGTCGAGGACGCCGTCGAGGACGCCGGCAGGGAGCGGGTCCTCCCGGAAGTCACGGCACATGCGACGGGATGCCAGCACCGCGGAGAAGGCGGGCCCGGCGACGACCACGCTCAGCCGTACTTGACGAGCTCTTCGGCCATGACCCAGCCGAAGGCCACCAGGCAGTCGCCGCGGCCCGGCTCCAGCCCACGGAACAGCCCGACCACGTCCGGATCGAGGTCGGAGGGCTTGGTCGACTCGTGGTCGAACACCAGCGGCAGGTTGCCCTCGCCGGCGATGGCGAAGGTCTTGTCGTCGTAGGCCCCGATGTCGATGCCGAACCGCTTGGCCAGGCGGCGGCCCCACGCCCGCTCCTCCCCGCTGGCCCGGTACCCGGGCCGGGGCACGATGTCGGTGAGCTGACGGTAGGCCTCGAAGCCGCTGGCGCTGCAGAAGCGGCACCCCATGAGCACGTCCTCGTCGGGGAAGGCCATCAGCGCCCGGCGGAAGTTGTCGGCCACGATGGCGCGCAGCACGGCGTCGCGCCGGGAGGTGCGCTTCACCTCGGCCATGCCCACCAGCACGCAGGGCGTGCCGCCGATGCGCTCCAGGGTGGAGAAGGAGAAGCCCCGCAGCAACGCCCCCTCGCGCGCCTGGGTGACCAGCACCCACTCCTCGGCCTGCTTCGACAGCGTGCCGATCTCGTGGGCCACCAGGCCCTCCGCGCACAGATCCGCCATCTCCGCAAGCTCCGCGTCGCTCAGAGCGGTGCAGTCCTTCGTGGTGACGTCCAGCGCCATAGTGCTCCCCGTTGACGTTGACACGTACCTACAAGTTCACTCCGCGACCAAGCTCGGTGCAACTCAGAGGATCACCGCGTCCATGCCCAGCAGCACGCGCAGCTCGGCCGCCAGTCCTCCGCCGAGGTCGACGAGGTAGTCGTCGCTCAGGCGCAGCACCTGCTGTCGGCCGAGGTGCACGAACACCTCGCTCTGACCCGGGTGCTCGCTCAGCAGCGACTTCAGGCGCTCGATGACCACATCGGTGAGGCGGGCCGGGCTCACCTGCAGGCGGAGCGGCGGAGCGCCGTCGGCCATGGGCTCGAACAGCTCGATGTCGGTGGCGATGAGCTTCGGCGTGTCGTCGCGGGCGTCGACGCGGGCGCTCAGCAGCACGACGGCGTCGTCGGCCAGCAGGTGGCCGATCGCCGCCATCGTCTTGGGGAACACCATCACCTCGATCGAGCCCTGGAGGTCCTCGAGGGTGAACACGGCCATCAGGTCGCCGCGCTTGGTCCACTTCTTCTGCAGGGCGGTCACCACGCCGCCGACGGTGCGGCGCGCTCCCTCCTCGGCCTCCATCACCTCGGCGACGGAGCAGTCGGTGCGCCGCTGCAGCGCTCGCTCCGCGCCGAGCAGCGGGTGATCCGACACGTAGAGACCGAGCATCTCCTTCTCGTGGGCCAGGCGCTCCTTCTTGTCGAACTCCACATCCGGCACGACGATGCGCTCGTCGAAGGCGGGACCGTCGGTGGCGTCGCCGAACAGCGACATCACCCCCATGTCGTGCTCCCGGCGCCTGGCGAGGGTGGACTCGACGATCTGGTCGAACACCTGCAGCAGGCCCTTGCGGGGATGCCCCAACGAGTCGAAGGCGCCCGCCTTCACCAGCGACTCCACCGTCTTGCGGTTGAGCACCGTGGTGTTGACCCGTTGGCAGAAGTCGTGGAAGTCGTGGAACGGTCCACCGGACTCGCGCTCGGCCACGATGTGCTCCACCAGGCCGGTGCCGACGTTGCGCACGGCCGCGAGCCCGAACACGATGCGCGAGGTGTCCGGATCGGAGAGGTCGGGGAGGAAGTCCGACGCGGAGCGGTTGACGTCGGGCACCACCACCTCGATGCCCATGTTCCGGCACTCGGCCAGGTACACGGCCGCCTTCTCCAGGCTCGTGCGCACGGAGGTGAGCAGGGCCGAGAGGTACTCCGCGGGGTGGTTCGCCTTGAGGTAGGCGGTCTGGTAGGCGACGTAGCCGTAGCCGTAGGAGTGCGACT
Source organism: uncultured Microthrixaceae bacterium (assembly GCA_964420125.1). Lineage (GTDB taxonomy): Bacteria > Actinomycetota > Acidimicrobiia > Acidimicrobiales > Microtrichaceae > CAYQQQ01. The sequence goes on along the minus strand of CAYQQQ010000005.1, from coordinate 105,334 downwards.
TGTTGAAGGCGTAGTCGGCGAACTTCTCGATGATGTCGAACAGACGTCGACCGAGCTCGATGCCGTAGCCGGTGCGCTCCACCCCGGACTCGAAGCTCGCCCGCTCCTTGGCCATCAGCTCGCGGACCTTCTTGCCGCACGCCTTGCGCAGGTTGTCGGCCTCCGCCAGCGAGTAGCCGGCGAAGTGCTGGGCCACGCGCATGACGCTCTCCTGGAAGATCATCAGGCCGTAGGTGTCGCCCAGCAGCTCCTCGGCGTCGGGGTGGAAGTACTCCACCTCGGCCCGGCCGTTCTTGCGGTCGGCGTAGTCGATGTGCATGTTCTCGCCCATCGGCCCCGGCCGGTAGAGGGCGACGAGCGCGGCGACGTCCTCGAAGCAGTCCGGGGCGAGGGACTTGATGAGCGCCCGCATGTTCCCGCCCTCGAGCTGGAACACGCCGATCGTGTCCCCGCGACGGAGCAGCTCGAAGGTGGCCGGGTCGTCGAGGGGGACGGCGTCGATGTCCACCTCGACACCCCTGGTGCGGCGCACCAGCTCCAGCGTGTCGGTGATGACGTCCAGGTTGCGCAGGCCCAGGAAGTCCATCTTGAGCAGCCCGAGCTCCTCCACTCCGCCCATCTCGTACTGGGTAACCACGGGGGCGTCCTCGGGAGCCTGGCCCGCCTCCGGCTTGCGCTGGATGGGCAGGTACTCGGTGAGGGGCTCCTTGGTGATCACGACCGCGGCGGCGTGGATGCCGTCCTGGCGCCGCAGGCCCTCCAAGCCCTTGGCGACGGTGATCACCTTGCGCGTGTCGGTGTCGGCGTCGTACATCTCCCGAAGCTCGGCGGCCATCTTGTAGCCGTCCTCGTACTTCGGGTGGCGCTCGAGGCAGGCCCACAGGGGGGTGTCCCGACCCATGATGAGCGGCGGCATGGCCTTGGCGATCCGGTCGCCGACCGCATAGGGCTGACCCAGCACGCGCGCCGCGTCGCGCACGGCGGCACGGGCCTTGATGGTGGAGAAGGTGACGATCTGGGCGACGTGGTCGCGGCCGTAGCGCTCGGCCGCGTAGCGGATCATCTCGTCGCGGTAGCGGGAGTCGAAGTCCATGTCGATGTCGGGCATGGAGATGCGGCTGGGGTTGAGGAACCGCTCGAAGAGCAGGTCGTAGCGGATGGGGTCGAGGTCGGTGATGCGCAGGCAGTAGGCGACCGCGCACCCGGCGGCGGAGCCCCTGCCCGGGCCGACCCGGATGCCGGCGTCACGAGCGTGGCGGATCAGGTCCCACACGATCAGGAAGTAGGAGCTGAAGCCCATGTCGGCGATGACCTTCAGCTCGTAGGCCAACCGCTCCACCACCTCGTCGGAGAGCGACTGGCCCCAACGGCTGCGGGCGCCCTCGAAGCACAGGTGCTCGAGGTACTCGGCATCGGTGGAGAAGCCCTCCGGGAGGGGGAAGTCGGGGAGCTGCGGCTTGCCGAACTCGATCGCCACCTTGCATCGCTCCGCGATCCACAGGGAGTTGTCGCAGGCCGAGGAGACCTCTGCGAACAGCTGGCGCATCTCCGCCGCGCTCTTCAGGTAGTGGTGGTCGCCGTGGAACTTGAAGCGGTCGGGATCGCTCATCAGCGAGCCCGTCTGCACGCACAGGAGGGCGTCGTGGGCCACGGCATCCTCCCGGCGGACGTAGTGGCTGTCGTTGGTGGCCAGCAGCGGCGCCTTGAGCCGCCGGGCGATCTCGATGAGCTGGGGGTTGGTGCGGCGCTGGTCCTCGATGCCGTGGTCCTGCAGCTCCACGAACAGGTGGTCGCGCCCGAAGATCTCCTGGAGGCGGCCGGCCTTGTCCAGGGCGGCGTCGAAGCCCTGGTTCATCAGGGCCTGCAGGACGTGGCCGCCCAGGCAGCCGGTGGTGGCGATCACACCCTCGTGGTGGGCCTCGAGGGTCTCCCAGTCGATGCGGGGCTTGTAGTAGTACCCCTCGAGGTAGGCGCGGCTGGCCAGCTGGATGAGGTTCTTGTAGCCCTGGTCGGTCTCGGCGAGCAGGGTGAGGTGGTAGTAGAGCTTGCGTCCGCCTTCCACCTCCCCGCCCGAGTCGTCGATGCGGCCCCGCCGGGGCGGTCGCTCGGTGCGGGAGTCGAAGGCCATGTAGGCCTCGGTGCCGATGATCGGCGTGATCCCCTGGCGCTGGCACTCCTTGTAGAAGGGCAGCACCCCGTACATGTTGCCGTGGTCGGTGATGCCCATCGCCGGCTGCCCGTCGGCGACCGCGGCACCCACCGCCTCCCCGATCCTGGCCGCCCCGTCGAGCATCGAGTACTCGGTGTGCTGGTGCAGGTGGACGAACGAGTCGGGCATCCGACCGAGTATCGCGCGCCCTTGTGACGTCGGCGTCGACCCGGCCGGTTCAGAGGTACCCGGGGCCGGCGTGGGAGGGTCCCGCCTGCTCCGGGAGCTGGGCCCTCATCCCCTCGAGCTGCTGGCGAGCCGCCATCTGCTGGGCCATCAGCGTCGCCTGGATGCCGTGGAAGAGGCCCTCCAACCAGCCGACGAGCTGGGCCTTGGCCAGGCGCAGCTCGGTGCCGGTGGGCAGCTCCTCGCCCGAGAAGTCGAAGCTCAGCTCTTCCAGCTCGGCGGCCAGATCGGGCGACAGCGCACCCTTGAGCTCCTTGATGGAGTTCTCGTAGATGTCGCGCAGATGGTCGCGGGAGGCCTCGTCGAGCTCCGAGTTGCGCACCTCCTCGAGCAGCTGCTTGACCATCGCTCCGATCCGGATGATCTTGCCCGGCGACTCGATCTCGCTGACCGGGCTCTCCTCGACGGGTCCGTCGGGCGGCGCCACGGAGGGGGCGGGGCCGGGCGGCAGGACCTCGGGTCGCAGCGCCTCCGGGGCATCCGCAGGGGTGAAGGGTGGTTCAGTGGACATCGGACCTCATTCTGCGCGCGCCACCAGGAGGGGCACGTCCATCTCGTCGGCGGTCAGGGAGCCGTGGCGTCCCACCAGGTGGAACGGCCCCGTGTCGGAGGGGTCCTCGAAGGCCACCGGCTCCCTGGCGACCAGCGCCACCTCCCCCAGTCGGGCCAGGGCGCCGGGCAGCACCTTGGGGCCGAACCAGCCCTCGTCCAGGGTCTGCTCACGGCTCACGACCCAGGCGACGTCGCCGTGGTGGGCGGCGGCCACCTGCTCCAGCTCCCGCGCCGCGCCCGCCACGGCGTGCAGCCAGCGGAAGCGGGCCTCGCCCGACTGGCCGCGCACCAGGCTGAGCACCTCGGGGTGCGGTGGGAACACCCGGTCCCCCACGTCGACCTGTCCGTGGTCGGCGGTGATGACCAGGGCCGCGGCCGGGGGCAGCGACTCGACGAGGTACTCCACCATGCGATCCACGAACACCAGCTCGGCGTCGAACACGGAGCCGAGCCCGTACTCGTGGGCGACCTTGTCGATGCCGTCGTAGTAGGCGTACACGAACGGCTCACCCAGGGAGAGCTGGTGCAGCACCTCCGACACGAGCGTCGAGGGCATCCGATAGGGGACGTGCCGGCAACCACCGAGGTGGGCCCTGCTGAACCCCGAGTCGCGGAACTCGGCCCGCACGATCACCGGGGGTCGCTGGCCCCCGAAGGCCACGTCGTGCTGGAGGGACTCCGGAGGGATCGACTCCCTGGCGTCGCCCTTGGAGGTCGCCCAGCGCAGGACGTTGAGCACGTCGCCGCCGTCGAGGTGCATGCGGTAGCCGATCAGGCCGTGCTCGCCGGGGGGGAGCCCGGTGGAGATGGACGTGAGGGCGGTGGCCGTGGTCGTCGGGGCGACGGTGGTGATGCGCGTGGCCGCCATCTGGGGGATCCCCCTCAGCAGCTCCGTGCGGGCCTGCATCTGATGCCATCCGAGGCCGTCGAGGACCAGCAGCACCACCTGCTCGACGCCATCCATCGCCGCAGGGAACCACTCGGGCGCACCCTCGGGGTCCTCCACGAGCGGGCGCATCACGTTGACGGTGCACGCACCGTCGTAGTCGGGGAGAACCGGTGCGCCGCTCATCGACACCCACGCTACCCACACCCGTGGCCGCTGGCACCAGCACCTACCATGGGCCCGTGAAGGTCTCCACCCGCGGCGACTACGCCAGCCGCGCCCTGCTGTCCCTGGCGCTGCACGACGGCGACGGACCGACCTCCGTGCGCGACATCGCCGAGCGAACGGGGCTGCCCCAGCCGTACCTCGAGCAGATCCTCCTGGCGCTCAAGGGCGCCGGCCTGGTGCGCTCCAAGCGGGGCGTCGGGGGTGGCTACGTGCTGGCGCGGGCTCCCGGCGAGATCACCCTCGCCCAGATCGTCAGCGCCGTGGACGGACCCATCCAGGCGGGCGACTTCGGCGAGCCCCACACCGACGGCGCCTGCGACCACGAGGGCCAGTGCGTCCTGCTGGCGATCTGGGGCGACGTCGGCGAGCGTCTGCGGTCGCTGCTCGGCGGGTACTCGCTGGCGGACCTGTGCGAGATCACCCAGGGCGACCGTCCCTGGCCCGGCGACGCCACGCCCTGAGGTCCGACCGCCCCGGGCACGCCGACTCAGGACAGGCCCTCGAGCACCCCCTGGAGGTCGGCCGGCAGCGGCGACTCGAAGGCCACCTCCTCACCGGTGCCCGGATGCACGAAGCAGAGCCGGCGGGCGTGCAGGAACGGACGACCGGGGTCCGGGTCCCGACGCCGGCCGCCGTAGAGGGCGTCGCCCACGACGGGATGGCCGACGGAGCGCAGGTGGACCCTGATCTGGTGCGTTCGTCCGGTCTCCAGCTCGCAGTCGAGGAGATCGGTGGGAACCGGGTGCTCGAAGCGACGCTGCACCCGGTAGCGGGTGCGCGCCGGGCGGCCGTCCTCGGCGACGGTCATGCGCAGAGGGTCGCGCCGTGATCGTCCGATCGGTGCGTCCACCACTCCGTGGGGGTGCTCGAGGTGGCCCCACACGAGCGCGCTGTAGGCCCGCTGCACGCCGTGGCCGGCCAGCTGCGCCTTCAGATCACCGAACGCCTCGGGCGTGCGGGCGACGACCATCAGACCGGAGGTTCCCCGGTCGAGGCGGTGCACGATGCCCGGACGCATGGGCTCGCCCACGGTCGCCAGCTCCGGGAAGCGGGCGAGCAGGCCGTTCACCAACGTGCCGTCGGGGTGGCCGGTGGCCGGGTGCACCACCAGCCCGGCCGGCTTGTCCAGCACGATCAGGTCCGCATCGAAGTGCACCACGGGCACCTCCAGCGAGGGGTCCGCGGCCGGCGGTGCGGGATCGTGGTGCGGGTCCGCCAGCACCTCCACCCGATCGCCGACGCCCACTCGATGGGCGGCCTTGGTGGATGCCCGACCGTCGACGTGCACCGCTCCGGCACGCACCAGCCCGGCAGCCTCGGCCCTGGAGCACCCGGTGAGCAACGACACCAGCCGGTCCAGGCGCTCGCCGTCGAGGGCCTCGGGCACCTCTTCGGCGAGGAAGGGTTCAGCCATCGTCGGCGGTCCGGTCCCTCTCGGGCTCACGCGTGCCGAACCACACCAGGGCGATCCCGCCGCACACGACGGCCGCGTCGGCCACGTTGAACACGGGCCACCACTGCACGTCCACGAAGTCGACCACCGCACCGCTGAGGAACCCCTCCGCGGCGCGGAACACCCGGTCGGCGAGGTTGCCCAGCGCGCCGCCGATCACCACGCCGATCAGGAGCACCTGGGTGGTGGTCGTCGCCCGGGCCGCCACCACCACCATGGCGACGACGATGGCGATCACCACCAGCGCGATCCACCGACCCGACTGGGCGCCCTTGGAGAAGGCCATCCCGGTGTTCTCGGCGTAGCGGAATCGAAGCGTCCAGAGCACGTCCACGACCCTGCCCTGGCCCGTGGGCGGCGGCCCCAGGGTCTCGACCGCCCACCACTTGGTGAGCTGGTCGACCAGCAGCACGACCGCGGCGACGAGGACCACCTTGAGCCATCGGTGGTGCACCGGCGGTTCCACGCTCAGCTCATCGGAAGCTGCGGGTCTTGTACTCGACACGCTCGCGCGCCCAGGGGATGGCCTTCAACCGCTCACGGGGGATCGGCTCGCCGGAGTACTCGCAGATCCCGTAGGTGCCCCGCTCGATCCGGCGCAGCGCATCGTCGATCTCGTCGATCGTGTGACGTGCCTGCGCCGCCCGGGCGAGGTCGAAGTCGCGCTCCACCGCCAGCGTGTCGCCCTCGCCGGACTCGTCGTCGAACTGCACGTCCCCCGGCTCCCGATCGAAGGTGAGCGAATCGGCCTCGGCCTTGAGCACCGACGCCTGCTCCTCGAGGGTGGCGCGCTCCTCGAGCAGCGCCTCTCGCTGGGCATCGAGGAACTTGGCATCGAAGTGCGACTTCTTCGGGGCCTTCTTGGCGGGCGCTGCGGCCTTCTTGGCGGGGGCCTTCGACACCGGTGCCTTCTTGGCGGGAGCGCCTGCCTTCTTCGTCGGAGCAGCGGCCTTCTTGGCCGGAGCAGCGGCCTTCTTCGTGGGAGCGGCCTTCTTCGCAGGGGCCTTCTTCGTGGCAGCAGTCCTGGCCGGAGCGGCCTTCTTCGCCGGCGCCTTCTTGGCAGTCGCCATGTGCATCTCCTTGACCGGGGGTTCGGCGGGGTCCGAGCACCCTAGTCGCGGCCGGCGTGCGCGGCCGCGACTGCGTGGGGGCAGACAGCAGAGGGTAGAGGGTGTGCGAGGCTCAGCGACGCCAGCCGAAGCGCCGCCCTGGTTCCTCGGTGGGCTCGAAGAACGCCGTCATGGCGTCGTCGCCTTCGGCGCGCTGGTCGTTGACGGCCTCGTCGAGCTCGCGCAGGAAGCGGTCGTTGGTCTGGCCGGTGGCCGGTTCGAGGTCGGTCAGCGAGATGAGCTCCTCGGCCTCGGCGACGGGCTCCGCCGGCTCGGCCGGGCTGGAGCTGGCCTCCACCACCGTGGACCAGGATCCGGCGCCCCAACGCCCCTCGTCGCTCAGGTCGTAGGCCTCGGTGGGCTGGTCGAGCGGGGTGAACGCCTCCGCGGCGTTCGATCCCACCATCGGCTCCGTGTGACCCGTGGCCGACTCGGGGATCACCATGTGGGGCCGCTCCGCCAGGGCCTCGGGATCCGCAGCCATGGCGGAGAGGCTCTCGGCCACCTCGGCGACCTGCCTCCGGTACTCCTCGATCCGGGCCTCGAAGGCGGCGACCACCGAGGAGACCGCGTCGCGGCGACGCTCCAGCGAGGTGACCGCCTCCCTGAGTCGGACCGTGCCCTCCGCCAGCTCGTTGTCGGCCTCCGCCCGAGCCTCTGCCACGACACGCTCCGCCTGGGCCCTGGCCTCGCCGACGATCCCGGACGCCTCGGCCCGGGCCTCGCCGATGGTGGCATCCGCAGTCCGCTTCGCCATCAGCAGGGTCGAGGTGGCCTGCTCGATCTCCTCGTGCTCCGAGAGCCCGGTGGCCGAGCGGGGTGGCGCCGCGGGAACCGGTGTCGGAGCAGCGGCCACCGGAGCAGCGGCTCCCTTGGCGAGCGCCTCCTCGGCCGTGGCCGCCCTCGCCTCTGCCGCCGCGAGCCTGGACTCGGCGTGCGCGGCACGCTCCTCGAGCTGGCGGTACTTCACCAGCAGCTGGGCCAGCGCCGTGCCGGTCTCCTCCAGGAACCGCTCGACCTGGTCGATGTCGTAGCCACGCCGACGCTCGGTGAACTCGGTCTTCTCGAACAGCTCGGGTGTCAGCTCGCTCAGATCCATGGCCGTCAAGCGTAGCCGCGGCATCCTGCACGACGAGGTATCAGGGTGAACGTGGTTCCACCAACGGACACGGTGCCGCGCCCCTCGCCGGCGCTCAGCGGCACAGGATGCCGGCCAGGACCTGGACCCCGATCAGGGCCACCAGCGGGGAGAGGTCGAGCGCCGCGGCACCCAGGCGCACGGGGGGCAGGACCCGACGCAACGGCCCGAGCAACCACTCGGTGGCGACCTCGGAGAAGCGCCGGACGGACTCGAGCACCGAGCCGCCGGGCGGGAACCACGACAGCACGATGCGAAGGAGCAGCACGACGACGAACAGCTGGAGGAGGGTGCAGATCAGCGCGGCCATCAGTCGTCGAGACGACCCTCCTGGAAGCGCCGCCGATCGTCCTCGGACACCGCCGCACCCTTGGGGGTGAGCAGGAACACCTGTTCGGCGACACGCTCCATCTCGCCCTCGAGGCCGTAGCAGAGCCCGCTGGCGAAGTCGATGAGGCGGCGGGAGAGGTCGCGGTCGACGCCCTGGAGGTTGACGATGACGGGCTGGGAGATCTTGAAGGCGTCGGCGACGGACTGCACGTCGTCGAAGCGGCGGGGCGACACCACCTCCGGCTTGCTGGTGGTGGGAAGCGGGCGCACCACGTTGCGCTCGTTGGCCGGCATCGCCGGCGGGATCGGATCGGCGACGGCGGTGATCACCCTGACCCCCCCGTCGCCCTCGTCCCAGTCGGGTTCCGGCGCCGGCGGTGGAGCGATCGGACGCTGGCGCGGGCGCGGCTCCTCGGTCACGAGGTCGTCGGGTTCAGGTTCGTCGGGTTCGTAGTCGTCGTAGTACGGGTCTTGGCCGAGCCCGAGGAACTCACGTGCGCTGTTGATCCAGTTCGGCATGGTTCGCTGCCCCCGTGTGGGAGTGTACGTGTCAACCTAGTCCGGCGCGCGGTGGTGGGCGCTCACCCACCAGCGCAGAGCCCACCCTCACCATCGTCGCCCCCTCCGACAGGGCCACCTCCAGGTCGCCGGACATCCCCATCGACGCCTCCACCAACCCCAGGCGGTCGGCCTCGGTGCGCAGCCAACGGAAGCCCTCCCTCGAGGCCTCGGGCGGGCCCGGAACCCCGACCCCCATCAGGCCCTCCACCGCCAGGCCTGCGGCCGCGGCCCTCTCGACCAGCGCCTCGGCGTCGCCTCGGGCGCACCCGCCCCGCCCAGCGAGCCCCGCCAGGTCCACCTGCACGAGCACCCGAGCCCCGGGCACCCGGCGGGCGAGCTCGTCCACCAGCGACGCGCGGTCCACGCTCTGCCACAGGCCCACCACCGGCGCCAGCTGCCGCACCTTGTTCGACTGCAGCCGTCCGATGAAGTGCCACTCGGGATCCTCCTCGACCAGCGCCGGGGCCTTCGCCAGCAGCTCCTGCGCGTAGTTCTCGCCCAGGTCACGGAACCCCGCGTCGAGCACGGCACGCGCCACCTCCACCGGATGCCCCTTGGTCACGGCCACCACCCGGACGGGTCGTCGCGCCTGCGACGCCACCAGGGCGCGCAGCTGCTCGCCGCGCGCGGCGATCTCCTCGACCAGCTGCGTCGCGGGGTCCTCGCCCGGGCCTGCGCTCACGTCGGCTCCCACCAGATCGCTCCCGCCTGACGAGCCGCTGAGCCGTCCGCTCTGTGGGACCAGTGCCGAGCGGACTCTGCGGTGCACGGCGGCGCCCCGCCGAGCGGTCCACCGGGCACGCCTTCCGCCGTCAGGGCCCCGAGGACCGCAGCTCGCAGGTCGAGCGCCGGGGCCCCCTGCGCGGTGCGCGCCGCCACGTCGGGCCCGCACCGGCGGGCCAGCGCCTCGCGCTCGGGACCGTCGAACTCGTAGTGGAGCGAGCAGATGCACGGCCCGAGGCTCCAGCACACCTCGGTCGGATCGACGCCCTCGTCGATCATCGCCGCCACCGTGGCGCCCAGCACGCCGGCGAGCAGGCCCCGCCATCCGGCGTGGGCCGCAGCGACGACCGCTCCCTGCCCCCGCGGGGCCCACAGCAGCACCGGCGCGCAGTCAGCCACCTGGACCGCCAGCACGGCGCCGGCCGTGGCGGTCACGGCGGCATCGGCGGCCTCACCGGCGCCGGCCCCGGCACCGGCCACCCTCACCACCTCGGCACCGTGGACCTGTCGCAGCCAGGTCCACGGCGTCGGCGCCAGCGCGGCGCGCCGGCGTTGGAGGTCCTCGGAGGGCTCGCCGATCGCCAGGTCGCCGTCGGCCGCGTCGCTGAACACGGTGTGCACCACCCCGCCCCGCCCGACCGGCCAGCGGGCCCGCTCGGCCACGGCGGCTACTTCAGGAACGACGGCACGTCGAAGTCGTCGTCGCCGCCGAAGAGCTCCTCGTCCTCGGACGCGTCGCCGAACACGTCGGTGCCGACAGGCTCCCCGGTCTCGGCCGACCCGGTGGATCGTGCGGCCTTGCGGGGCTTGGTGTCGTCCCATCGCTCGAAGCCCGCGGCGATCACGGTGATGCGGATCTCGTCGCCGAGCTCGTCGTCGATGACCGCGCCGAAGATGATGTTGGCCTCGGGATGGGCGACCTCGTGGATCACCGTGGCGGCTTCGTTGACCTCGAACAGGCCCAGGTCGCTGCCCCCGGAGATGTTCAACAGGATGCCGCGGGCGCCGTCGATGGCCGCCTCGAGCAGGGGGGAGGAGATGGCCTGGCGGGCGGCCTCGAGGGCCCGGCCCTCGCCCGAGGAGAACCCGACCCCCATGAGCGCGCTGCCGGCGTCGGTCATGATCATCCGCACGTCGGCGAAGTCGGTGTTGATGAGCCCAGGCGTGGTGATCAGGTCGGTGATGCCCTGCACGCCCTGCAGGAGGACCTCGTCTGCCATCTTGAAGGCGTTGAGCACGGAGGTCTTGTCGTTGGCGACGCTCAGGAGCCGGTCGTTGGGGATGACGATCTGTGTGTCGACCTTCTCCTTCAGCTTCGTGATGCCCTGATCGGCCTGCACCGCTCGTCGGCGACCCTCGAAGTTGAACGGACGGGTCACGACGCCGATGGTGAGGGCGCCCTGCTGCTTGGACATCTCGGCGACCACCGGTGCGGCCCCGGTGCCGGTGCCGCCGCCTTCTCCGGCGGTCACGAAGACCATGTCGGCGCCGCGCAGCACCTCCTCGATCTCCGCGCGGTGGTCCTCGGCAGCCTGGCGGCCCACGTCGGGGTCGGAGCCGGCGCCGAGGCCTCGGGTGAGGTCACGGCCGATGTCGAGCTTGATGTCGGCATCGCTCATCAGGAGGGCCTGGGCATCGGTGTTGATGGCGATGAACTCCACGCCCTTGAGCCCGGCGTCGATCATGCGGTTGACCGCGTTGCAACCACCGCCACCGATGCCGACGACCTTGATGACGGCGAGGTAGTTCTGAGGGTTCTGGGCCATTCAGGAAGCCTCCGCGCGGTGACCGCTGCTGTTCGAGTTGAGGTGGAGGTCGAGATACCTGAACCTCAGGGACAGATCGAGCCTACGGCCATGCAGATGAGGGATCAACGATCATCCCCCACGGCGGCGGCGCAGACGGGGTCCCGCGACACGGTCACACGCGCCGGCACGGAGACGTCGAGTCGGGCCAGGCACTCCAGATCGACCGCCCCGCCCAGCAGCGCCTCGAGCGCCCGGGACTTCGCGACCAGGGCGTCCATCTCGCCGAGCTCCACCTCGGCGCCCTCGATGTCCCCGAGACCGGCGAAGCGGTAGCGGTCCCCGGGAAGGGCCACCAGCTCCCCCAGCTGCCGCTCCCCCACCTGGCCCAGCGAACCCAGCAGCACCACCAGCGCCAACCGCTCACGATCCGCCAGCTCCGTCGGGGCCACCTCCAGGCGCACCGCCCTCCGACCCGCGGCGTCGACCGCGTCGATGGGAACCACCTCGGCGGCGCGGGTGAGGACGTGGGTCGCCTCCCCGTCGCCGGCGGCCAGCACCGCGACCGGACGGTGTGGCGACACCGCCACCACCAGCCCGTCGGGCCATTCCAGGTGGACCCGGGCGTGGGCCACGAAGGGGAGCTCCTCCAGCCGCGCTCGCACCTCGGCGGGATCGATCGCCACCATGGCCTCCCCCTCGGAGACGGCGGCGCTGCGGCGCACCTCGGCACGCCGGTCGCCCTCGACCCCCCGCACCTCGATGCGGTCGAGGTCGAGCAGCGGCGAGAAGAATGAGCCCGCCGCCGCCACGCTCAGGAGGAGGGCGACCACGACGCCCACCGCCCGGCGCCGGCGCCGGCGCCGCTGCGCCCCGGCGACCTCCGCCCGCCGACGTCGTATCCGGGGGTGGATCGCCACCTCTCCCGTCTCGGGGGCAGCCGCCCGAGCGGACGGACGCACCGTCGGAGCAGCAGCGGGACGCGCCGGCGGCCGGCGGGCGCGGGGTGCGCTCGGCTCGGGCGGCGGACGATCCGCTCGGTCGCGACGACGGGCGCGCCGGCGGGGGGGCACGGGCTCGGACCCGAGCGGTCGACGCGGCGTGGTCGTGGTCACCGCTGCTCCCCGGGGAAGTCCGGGAAGCCGACCAAGCGGGTCTCGGGGCGCAGCACCACGCCGAGGCGCCCACGCACACGGCGGGCCACCTCCACCATCAGCCGGTGCACGTCGAGCGCGCTGCCGCCCTCGTCGACCTGGATGAAGTTGGCGTGCTTGGGGGACACCTGGGCGGAGCCCATGCGGAGCCCCTTGCAGCCGGCGGCGTCGACGAGGCGACCGGCGGAGTCATCCGGAGGGTTGGTGAACACCGAGCCCGCGTTGTGGCCACCGGGCTGGTGCTCACGCCGCCATCGGACGATCTCCGCCATCTCCGCCTCCCCCCGGGTCGCGTCGCCGCGGTGGAGGCCGAGCTCGGCGGACACCACGACCTGGCGGGGACCGATCGAGGAGCGTCGGTAGCCGAGCTCCAGCGAGGCGGGCGACATGTCGGAAGTCTCGCCGGTGCCGAGATCCACCACGCGGACCCCCTGCAGCACCGCCGCGATGTCGGAGCCGTGGCCTCCGGCGTTCATCCGCACGGCCCCTCCGACCGAGCCCGGCACCCCGACCGCCCACTCGAAGCCCGCCAAGCCTTCGGCGACGCTGCGACGGGCCACCACCGGGAGGCTGGCCGCACCGCCCGCCACCACCACGGTGCCCTCGACCGCGACCTCCGAGAGCGCACCGCCCAGGCGCACCGCCACGCCGTCGAAGCCGTCGTCGTGCACGAGCAGGTTGGAGCCGCGACCGACCACCAGCACCTCGTCGGCACGACCGGCGAGCACCCCCGCCAGCGCAACGAGCTCGACCTCCGAGCCCACCTCGACGAACCAGCGTGCCGGTCCGCCCACGCGATAGGTGGTCAACGGACCGAGCGGGACGTCCCCGCGGACCTGCAGGCCGGCGTCGCCCAGCAGCGCCCCCAGGTCGCTCACGGGGATCCACCCCCGGCCAGCGCCGCCAGCACCCGATCGCCCACCTCGCGCACGTCGCCCGCCCCCACCGTCATCAGCAGGTCACCGGGCCGCAGCTCCGAGCAGAGCAGCTCGACCACGTCGTCGAGGCTCGGCGACCACCGTGGCGACGCACCGGCGGCGCGGGCCGAGTCCACGAGCAGCGCTCCGCTCACCCCCGCACGGGGCGCCTCCCCCGCGGGGTAGATCTCGGTGAGCACCAGCAGGTCTGCCTCGCCGAAGCAGGGACCGAACTCCCTCCAGAGGGCCTCGGTGCGCGAGTAGCGGTGAGGCTGGAACACCACCACCAGCCGGCCGGGCGCGCTCTGCCGGGCGGCGGCCAACGCGGCGCGCACCTCGGTGGGGAGGTGGGCGTAGTCGTCCACCACCACCACGCCGGCGGCCTCGCCGCGCCGCTCGAAGCGACGGTGCAGACCGCTGTGGCGGGCCAGGGCGGCGGCCGCCGGTGCCACGTCGAGCCCCAGCTGACCGACGAGGGCGAGGGCGCCGGCGGCGTTGAGCGCGTTGTGGGCTCCTGGGATCCTCAGCCGGACCGGCACCGCTCCGGCGGGTCCGACCAGCACGAACCGCGAACCCTCCGCAGAGCCGTGGAGCTCGACCATCCTGTAGGTCGCGCCCTCCGCGGTGCCGTAGCCGACCAGCCCCAGCTCCGAGCCCAGCTCGGCCGCTCCCGGATCCTCCGCGCAGATCACCGCCGGTCCGTCGGTGCCGGAGAGGAACTCGACGAAGCCGGCTCGCAGGTTCTCCCATCCCCCCCAGTGCTCGAGGTGGTCGGGCTCGGCGTTGGTCAGCAGGGCGCCGGCGCGCGGCCCGGCGAGGAACGAGCCGTCGCTCTCGTCCGCCTCCATCACCGTCCAGCGCCCCTCGCCCCGCCCCGCGGCGCCCCCGAGCACCGGAACCGGCGCACCGATCAGGAACGACGGGTCCTCCCCCACACCCCGCAGCGCCACGGCCAGCATCGACGAGGTGGTGGTCTTGCCGTGCGTGCCCGCCACCGACAGGAACGGCTGGCCCGCCGCCAGCGCCGGGAGGAACTCGCGTCGCCGCATCACCGGGATGCCCGCCCGACGGGCGGCCACCAGCTCGGGGTCGTCCTCGGGCACGGCCGTGGAGGCCACCACCACCTCGGCACCGGCGACGCGGTCGGGAAGGTGGCCCACGTGCACCTCGACGCCCATCCGACGCAACGGCTCCAACGCCGGTCCCACGACGAGATCGCTGCCCGAGACCCGGTGGCCCCCCTGAGCCAGGAGCGTGGCGATCGCGCTCATCCCGGCGCCTCCGACCGCCACCACGTGCACTCGCCGGGGACGGCGCAGGTCGAACACGTCGGGGCTCACCGCCGCCTCCGCCCGGCGGCGCGCTCCACCAGGTCCGCGACCCGGGCGGCGGCATCCGGGCGTCCCAGAGAGCGGGCGGCCGTCGCCATCGCCGCCAGGTGCCCCGGGTCGGCGAGGACCTCCTCGACGACCTCCACCAGCCGGCGGACGTCCAGCTCGTCGTCGGCCACGAGCACCGCCGCCCCTGCGCGGACCAGCTCGGCGGCGTTGGCCCGCTGGTGGTCGCGGGTGGCGATGGGCAGCGGCACGAGGACCGCCGGCGTACCCGTCACGGCCAGCTCCGCCACGGTGGTGCCCCCCGCCCGGCACGCCACCAGATCTGCGGCGAGGAGGAGCCGCTCGATGTGGCCGTCGTAGCGGACCCGGCGATACCACAGCCCGCCCGGGCGGTCCTCCAGGACCGACTCGACGCCAGGGTCGTCCCAGTCCCGCGCGCCGACGACGTGGTAGAGCGCGAGGTCGTCCCGCTCACCCCATGCACCGTCCGCTGCGGCGCGGGTCGCCTCGTTGAGGCGCTGCGAACCGAGCGAGCCGGCGAACACGCCCACCAGCCGCCGACCGGGCGGCACCCCGAGCGCGGACCGGGCGCCGTCGCGATCGGGATGTGCCGCAGCCTCGAGGACCTGGGCGCGCACGGGGTTGCCCGTGACCACGGCGTTCGGGAGGTCCGTCGTCTCGAAGGGCACGGCACAGGCGACGGCGAAGCGCCCCAGGAGGCGGTTCACCGCCCCCGCGCGGGCGTTCTGGTCCGCCACCACCATCGGCACCCGCCACAGCACCGCCGCCAGCCCGCACGCCGCGCTGGCGAACCCGCCGAGCACCAGCACCGCCTCGGGGCGTCGACGCCGCACGAGCACCACGGCCGACAGTGCGGCGCGCACCAGCCCGATCGCGGCCACCACCGTCTGGACGCTCACCCGGCGCTGGAGACCCCGACCCGGCAGCAACGTCACCGCGAAGCCGGCCTCGGGCACCGCCACCGCCTCGATGCCCCGCGACGCACCCACGAAGTGCAGCGTCGACGGAGGGTGCCCCCGCCGGACCAGCTCGTTGGCCACGGCGATCCCCGGCAGCAGGTGTCCGGCCGTCCCACCCCCGGCGACCAGGGCGAAGGTCGGCTCGGAAGGCTCCGTCACGACCGGCGGCCACGCGAGGCCGGCGAAGGGGTCCGTCCTGACGGGCGGCGCGCGGGCGGTACGGCGCGGGAGACCGAGAACAGCACGCCGACCGCCAGCAGCGACACCACCATCGAGGTGCCACCGTAGGACACGAACGGCAGCGGGATGCCCTTCGTCGGCAGCGCGCCCACGCTGACGCCCACGTTGATCAGCGCCTGCACGGCCAGCCACACGGCGATGCCCCAGGCCACGTAGCGACCGAAGAGGTCCTCGCAGCGCACCCCGATCATGATGGCGGCCCCCACGATGCCCACCAGGCAGCCGATCACGGCCACCGTGCCGAAGAGG
Source organism: uncultured Microthrixaceae bacterium (assembly GCA_964420125.1). Taxonomy (GTDB): domain Bacteria; phylum Actinomycetota; class Acidimicrobiia; order Acidimicrobiales; family Microtrichaceae; genus CAYQQQ01. Next base: position 89,337 of record CAYQQQ010000005.1, on the reverse strand, counting down.
CCCAGCTCCTCGCCCACGACCGAGAGGATGAAGTCGGTGTGGGCCTCGGGCAGGTAGCCCCACTTGACCCGCGAGGACCCGGGCCCGCGCCCCCACACCCCGCCGGAGGCGAACCCGATGCGCGACTGCAGGACCTGGTACCCGTAGCGGTCGGTGTGCTCCTCTGGGTGCAGGAAGGCCATGACGCGCTGCACTCGGAACCCGTCGGTGAACATCACGCCCATGGTGGCGATCGCCGCCCCACCGGCCGACACCATCGCCAGCTGCTGCAGCGGAGCACCCGCCAGGTAGAGCATGGCGACGAAGATCACCCCCAGGAGCAGGGTGGTTCCCAGGTCGTCGCCCAGCATGACCAGCGCGGCCAACGGCCCCAGCACGAACAGGGAGCGCTTGAGCATCTCGCCCGGCGCGAGGTCCCGGTGCACGGCCAACAGGCGCGCCAGCCACAGCACCAGGGCCAACTTGGCCAGGTCCGAGGGCTGGAAGCCCAGCGGGCCGAGGCGGATCCAGCGGGTCGCGCCGTTCACCTCCGGAGCGAACGGGAGACCGGGGATCTGCACCACCACGAGGCACACCGTCGCGACCACCAGCAGCACCAGGGTGAGCTGGTCCCGCCACACCTTCAATGGGACCCTTGCCGCCACCACCGCGACGACGAGGCCGATGCCGAGGTAGATGCCGTGTCGCACGACCACCGCCCAGGGGCTGCCGTGCTCGTTCATCGAGTACACCGAGGATGCCGACTGCACCATCACCACGCCGAGGGCGCACAGCAGGCCGACGGCCCCGACCAGCACCGTCTCCTCCACGGGGCGCGCCCGGCGCGGCGGGGTCACGACGCCCCCCGGTTCCCGTCGGGCACCAGCAGGCGTCGGACCTCGGCGGCGAAGTCCTCACCCCGTTCGGCGTAGGACGAGTACCAGTCGAACGACGCGCAGCCCGGCGAGAGCAGGACGACCGCAGGGGGGTCCGCCAGCGCCGCCGCCGCCGCCACGGCGTCCGCCATCGACGCCGCACGTCGGCTCGGCACCCCGGGAAAGGCCGCGAGCACCGCCGTGGCAGCCTCTCCGATGCCCACCACCCCGACCACGTTGCGCGCCGAGCCGAGCTCCACGAGGTCGAGGCCCTTGTTCCGTCCTCCGGCCACCAGCACCACCCGCTCGAAGCCGGCCAGCGCCGCCAGGGTGGCGTGGGGGGCCGTCGCCTTGGAGTCGTCGTACCAGCGCACGCCACCGACCTCGGCGACCAGCTCCACCCGGTGGGGCAGCCCCCGGAAGGCTCGCAGGGCGGTCCGCACGCCATCGGGGCGGGCCCCGGCCGCCAGGGCCGTGGCCGCAGCCGCGAGGGCGTTCGCCCGGTCGTGAGGGAGGTCGCGCCACAGCTCGTCGCGGGCCACCAGCACCTCACCGCCCACGCCGACGAGCAGCGGACCGTCCTCGTGGAACTCGGCGCCCGCCCGTCGGGCCGCCTCGGTGATCCCGAAGCGCCACACCCGCACCCCGGGGCGCGACGGGACCGCCGAGGCCACCACGGGATCGTCGTGGTTCGCCACCGCCGTCTGGCCCTCGGTCTGCTCCGCGAAGATCCGGGCCTTCGCCCGCCGGTAGCCGTCCAGGTCGTCGTGCACGTCGAGGTGGTCGGGGCCGAAGTTGAGCCAGGTGCCCACCGCCGGTGCGAAGTGGAGGCTGCGTCCGAGGCGGAACGACGAAGCCTCCACCACGAACCACGACGGCGCCGGATCGTCGATGGCGGCCACCAGCGGGACCTCCAGGTTCCCCACCGCGGCGGTCGGGACGCCGGAGGCCTCCAACATGGCGGCCACCAGCGTGCACACGGTCGTCTTGCCGTCGGTTCCCGTCACGGCCGCCAGCGGACGATCGTCCCAGCGGCGCGCCAGATCGAGCTCGCTGATCACCGCCACGCCGGCCTGGCGCGCCGCCTGGAACACGGCGTGGTGCTCGGGCAGCCCGGGGGCCGCCAGGACGGCGTCGACCTGACCGACCAGCGCGGCGAGCACCTGTGGTGTGGGTCGGTGGTGGGCCGCCACCCCCAGCTCGGCGGAGAGCACCTCGCCGGGCAGCGGGTCCCCGTCGTCGGCCACCAGCACCGTCGCGCCGCGGCGGACCAGCGCGCGGCACGCTGCGGTGTTGGTCACCCCGAGGCCGACCACCAGCACCCGCTCCAACGGCGGATCGTCGGGGAGGGGCGCGCTCAATCCAGGCCTCCGGCGTTGATGAACTGCCGGTAGAACAGCGCGATCCCGAGTGCGGTGCAGGCGCCGGTGATCATCCACATCCTGATGATCACCGTGGTCTCCGGCCATCCGAGCAGCTCGAAGTGGTGGTGGATCGGCGCCATGCGGAACACCCGCTTGCCGGTCGTGCGGAAGACCCCGACCTGGACGATCACCGACAGCGTCTCGGCGACGAACACCGCCATCAGGATGGGGAGCAGCAGCGCCGTGGACGACGACAGGGCCAGGGCGGCCAGGCCGGTGCCGATGGCCAGCGAACCCGTGTCGCCCATGAAGATCCTCGCCGGTGCCGCGTTCCACCACAGGAACCCCGTGCAGGCTCCCATCATGGCGGCGGCCACCACGGCCAGGTCGAGGCCCACGGAGATGCCGTACTGGGGGTGGCGGAAGATCCAGTAGCCGATGAACACGTAGGCGCCGAACACCAGGACTCCCGAGCCGGCCGCCAGGCCGTCCAGGCCGTCGGTGAGGTTGACGGCGTTGGCGGCCGCGAGGATCAGCAGCACCGCCCACAGCGCCCATCCGACCCGACCGATCTCCCAACCCAGGTCGTCCCAGCGCGTGAAGCTGATCGTCGCCCAGACGTTGGTCCTCCACAGCATGGCGATCGCGAACCCCGCGGCGACCGTCAGCAGCCCGATGGTCTTGGCGCGCTTGTTCAGGCCCAGGTTGCGCTCACGGGAGAGCTTCAACCAGTCGTCGAAGAACCCCACCAGGCCGGCCCCGGCGATGGCGCCCATGGTGATGAGCCCGGTCCAGGTGAACACGCCGTCGTAGAGGTCGGACACGACGTAGCCCACCACCGCCCCGCCGACGATCGCCAGGCCCCCCATGGTCGGAGTGCCGGCCTTCACCGTGTGGCCCTCGGGAACGTCCTCGTGGATGGGTTGGCCGATGTGCCGGCTCGTCAGCCAGCCGATCAGCACCTTGGTGCCGATCCACGACACCACCGTGGCCAGCCCGACGGCCAGGAGCAGGCGGATCACGCCGCGCCTCCGTAGAGGGCTCGCCGCTCCTCCGCCGCCACCGTGCGGTCGTCGAAGGGCTCGGAGCGCTCGGCGAACTGCTGGCCCTGCTCGTGGCCCTTGCCGGCGATCACCACCACGTCACCGACGTCGGCGGACGCCAGCGCCGCCCGGATGGCGGAGCGGCGGTCGGGCAGCACGAGGGGGGCACCGGAGCATCCTGACCGGATCTCCTCGATGATGCGAAGCGGATCCTCCGAGCGGGGGTTGTCGTTGGTGAGCACCACCTCGTCGGCGATCTCGCAGGCCACCCGTCCCATGGCCGGCCGCTTCGAGGCGTCGCGGTCGCCACCGCAGCCGAAGACCGCCAGGAGGCGACCCCGGGGTCCCAGCAGCTCGCGCGCGGTGCCGAGGACGCTGCGCAGCGCGTCGGGGGTGTGGGCGTAGTCGACCACCACGGTGGCGCCCTCGCCCTCGACCACCTCGAAGCGCCCCGGCACCACCGCACCGGCGGCCAGGCCCTCGAGCACCTCCGCGTCGTCGAGCCCCAGCAGCGAGGCGATCTCGGCCACGGCCAGCGCGTTGGCCACGTTGTGGCGTCCCGGCATGGGCAGCTCCACGCGAAGCCCCCTCCAGGTGAAGGTTGCGCCGCGCGGGCCGAGGTGCAGGTCCCCGAGGGACTCCACCGACCAGCCCACGATCGGGATCTCCGCGGCGTCGCGCAGCAGTCGGCCGTGGGGGTCGTCGAGGTTCACGACGCCCACCTCGCAGCGGGCAGGCTCGAACAGCGCGGCCTTGGCTGCGAAGTAGGCCTCCGGGGTGCCGTGGAAGTCGAGGTGGTCCGTGCCGAGGTTGGTGAACACGCCGACGCGGAAGCGCGTGCCGTCGATCCGGTGCAGCGCCAGGGCGTGGGAGCTCACCTCCATGGCCACGACGTCGACACCCGTGGCGACGCACTCCGCCAGCCGGGCCTGCAGCTCCGGCGCCTCGGGGGTGGTGCGCGCCCCGGTGAGGGTGCCGATGACCTCGCAGCGCCGGCCTGCGCGGCGCAGGACCTCGGCGAGCAGCGTGACCACGGTGGTCTTGCCGTTGGTGCCCGTGACCCCGACGACGGCCACGGACTCCGACGGACGGCCGTAGACCTCCGCCGAGGCCGGACCCATGGCGGTACGGACGTCCTCCACGAGGAGCTGGGGGACCCCGATGGGCAGCCGGCGCTGGCAGAGCAGAGCCACCGCCCCCGCGTCGAGCGCAGCGGGCGCGAAGTCGTGGCCGTCGTGGCTGCCCCCGGGCACGCAGCAGAAGAGCGCGGCGGGACCCACCGCGCCCGAGTCGTGGGTGACCGACCGCAGGCGCACGCGGCCGTCGCCGACCAACTCGGCGCCGACGGCTGCGGCCACCTCGGCGACGGACCGCTCAGCCATCGTCGGCCTGGGCCGCGACGGTGGTCGTGGCCCGCGGGCTCGGCACGGTCGTGGCCGTGGGGTCGCTCCGGCCCGCGGGCTCCGCCCGCAGGACCTCGCTGCTGGTGGCGCTCCCGTCGCGTGTCGTGCTGGGGGTGACGCCCAGCTCCCGGATCGAGAGGCGGGAGAGCTCGGAGAACACCGGCCCGGCGCCCGAGCTGCCGGTGAGCCCCGGTGCCACGTCCTCCAGCAGCACCGTGATCGACACCTGGGGGTCGTCCGCCGGCAGGTAGCCGGCGAAGGCGTTGAGGTAGTGGTAGCGGCCGTCGGTCCACAGGTAGCCGTCGAGCGCGTCGGCCCGCTCCGGCGAGGGCATCCGACCGGTGCCCGTCTTGGCGGCCACGGGATAGCCCGGCAGGTCCCAGCGCTTGCCGGTGCCCTCGGTGACCACGGCCCTCAACGCCGCTTCGACCTGGGCCGCCGTCTCCGGGGAGATGACCTCCCGGCTCCCGCCCGTCTCGGGAGACGGCAGCGTCGCCCCGGCCCGCTCCACGCGCTGGACGAGGTGGGGAGCGACGTAGCGGCCATCGTTGGCGATGACGTTGTAGGCCGCCCACAGCTGCACCGCGGTGGCGGCCTGGTGCGTGCCGATGGCGCTGGCAGCCAGATCGGGACCGGTCCACCGCTGCAGCTCCGGCAGCACACCTGCGGACTCGGCCGGGTTGGCGATGCCGCTGCGCCGCCCGAAGCCGAAGCCCTCCAGGGCCGCGTGGAGGCGTTCGGCGCCCAGGGACTGGGCGATCTTGATGGTGCCCACGTTCGAGCTCTGGGCGATGATCTGCTCCACCGTCATGGCCTGCGTGGCGTGGGGGTCGTGGTCGGTGAAGGTGCGATCGTAGACCTGCAGGTGGTCCGGCACCGACAGCGCCGTGTCGAGTCCCACCACTCCCGCTTCGATGGCCGCGGCCACCGTCACCACCTTGAACACCGAGCCGGCCTGGTGGGCGTCTGCGAACGCCTTCGGGCTCTCGCTCAATCGCAGCTCGCCCGTGGTCGGATCGCGCTCCACCGAGGCCACGGCCAACAGCTCGCCGGTGGAGGGGCGGCCCACGACCGCCACACCGCCCCCGGCGCTCGCCTCCGCCGCCCCGCGCAGCAGGATCCTCTCCGCCTCGTACTGGATGCTGCGGTCGATGGTGAGCCACACGTCCGCACCCGGCACCGGCGCCTGGCTGACCTCCTCGGTGCCCGGGATGGCGCTCCCGTCGCGCCCCTCCTGGACCACCTTGGTCCCCTGCTCTCCCCGGAGGAGATCGTCGAGCGTGCGCTCGACGCCCGCCGAGGGCCCCGGACCGTCGGGTCCGACGGTGCCGACCAGTCGGAGGCCGGACTCCCCGGCGGGGTGGACCCGCACCGAGGTCGCCTCGGTGACGAGCGCGTCGAGCACGCCGTCCTCCAGCAGCGCGGCGCGCGTCGCGTCGGCCTGCTCGGGGGTGGCCTCGTCGACGAGCACGACCCACGGGTCACGGGGAGCGGCGGCCGCCATCAGCTCGCGCAGCCTGGTCTCCGACATCCCGGTCGTGTCGGCCATCGTGGCCACGAAGACGTCGGTTGCCCCAGCTGCCTTCCGCTCCAGGTCGTCGAGGTGGGCCAGGTTGACCGCCAGGCGCTCCCGGGGCAGCGAGATGGCCAACTCCACGCCGTCGCGGTCGCGGATCGCACCTCGAGCGGCGGGCAGGGGCTCCTCCCTGAGGCTCTGGGCCACTCCCCGAGCAGCGAGGGAGTCGCCTTCGGCGAACAGCACGCCCAGCAGCTTCCACACCGGCCACGCCGCCAGCACCGCCAGGACGACCACCAGCCCGCGGATGCGGTGCCCACCGCGTGGCGGCGCGGTCCGCCGGCGGCCCGGGGCACCCCGCGACCGGCCCGGTGCGGCCCGCTTGGTGGTCCGCTTCGTCGAGGTCACCCCGCGATGCCCCCCGCCGTCGTGTCCACCGCAGCGGCCACCGGCGCAGCGACGGCCACCACCGGTGCGGGCTCGATCATGCCGAGCTCCTCGGCCGCCTCCAGCACCCGGGCAGGCGACTCGATCGCCGCCACGCGGGCCCGGAGCTCCTGTTGACGCCCCCGCTCCTCCACGATCTCCGAGCGGGCAAGGTCGAGCTGGGACTGGCCGGAGACCTGTTGCGCCTGGAACGCCACGGCGACGGCCACCATGGCGACGATGGCCACGACGGTCACCACGGCAGGGTGCACACGCGCAGCCCGGCGCCGCGGTTCGCCCTCCACGAGGCGGAGGCGGGGAGTCGGAGCCCGGCGCGGGGGTGCCGAGCGCGCCGGTCGGGCACTGCTCATGACGCCTCCGCAGCTCGAAGGCGGACCGATGCCGCCCTCGGGTTGCGCTCGATCTCCTCGGCGGTGGCCTTCCACGCGCCCTGCTTGAGCAGGCGGACGCTCGGCACGGCACCGCACACGCACTCACGACCGGGCGGGCAGACGCAACCGCCGGTGGAGGCCTCCCGCAGCCGCTGCTTGACCATGCGGTCCTCCAGGGAGTGGTAGGCGAGCACCGCGAGCCGCCCACCGGGTGCCAGGGAGGCGAGGGCGCCGTCGAGCGCATCGGCGAGCTGTTCGAGCTCACGGTTGACCTCCATGCGGATGGCCTGGAAGGTGCGCTTGGCCGGGTGCCCACCCCGCCGGCGCGCCGGCGCAGGGATGGCCTCGCGCACGATGTCCGCCAGCTCGACGGTGTCCTGCACCGGCCGGGCCGCCACGATGGCCCGGGCGATGCGGTCGGCGAAGCGCTCTTCGCCGTAGGTGCGGATCACCCGCCGGAGCTGGGCGAACGAGTAGTGGTTCACCACCTCGTCGGCCGTGGTCGCCTGCCGGCGGTCCATGCGCATGTCGAGCGCGCCGGCGTGGCGGTAGCTGAAGCCCCGCGACGCGTCGTCGAGCTGCGGTGAGCTCACTCCGAGATCCATCAACACGGCCCGTGCTCCTTCGCTCGTTCGTTCTCGTACCAGCACCTCGATCCCGTCGAACCCGCTGCGGACGATCTCCACCCGGGCGCCGAACCCGGCGAGTCGGCGAGCGGCGGCCCCCACGGCCCGATCGTCGCGGTCGATGCCGAGCAGGTGGAGCCGCGGGTTGGCCTCGAGCACGGCAGCCGCGTGGCCACCGCCACCGAGGGTGGCGTCGACGAAGAGGCCTCGAGGGAGGTCGGCGAGGAGCTCGACGATCCGCTCCACCAGCACCGGCCGGTGCTCGAACTCCGTGGTGCCGTCATCGGACAACGTCCCTCCCGGTGGGCGGAGCCCCGCCGTCGCAGCTCCGCCGGGATGTCTCCCCGGCCGGAACGATTGGGAGCGAACGGAGTGCAGGGCCAACCGGCACGACGGTCGGAGCCCCGCCCCCCGGGAGGGAGAGCGCGCGGGTCACAGCGCCACCGCCAGTCGATCGGCGAGGCTGGCGCCATCGGCGGGGACGGCGAGCACCTCGCCTTCGAGCTGGTGCCAGCGGTCCCGCGGGTACAGCGCCACGTGGTTGCCCATCCCGATCAGGGCGACGTCGCGCTCGAGGCCGACGGCCTGGCGCAGGCGCGGCGGCAGGGTCACCCGGTTCTGGGCGTCCGCGTGGAAGCGGGAGGCGAACGACTTCACCACCGACAGCTCCCTCGGGGAGAAGTCCTGGGAGTCGCGCATGGCGCGGAAGGCGATGTCCCAGCCCGCGGGCGTGAGCAGGGCCACGTGGTCGCCCTGGTTGGTGAGCACGCCACCGCCGGCGAACGCCTCACGGAACGACGACGGCAGCACGAGACGGCCCTTCCCGTCGATCGTGTGCTCGTTGTACTCCCAGAAGTCCACCGCAGCTCACTCCGCACCACTGTGGCCCGAGCCGCCCCACTTGGCTACCCCGGCACTCCACATCGGCCCACCGTATGCCGCGATCCTCCACCTGGGAAGTCTTACATGCGTGAAATTCACTCCCTGTGTGCCTGGAGTACCACGTTGCGTGCACGGTTCGGAGGAGGTCACCCCGCAGCGTGGGAGTTCGTTCGATTCCCGATCGAACAGACGAGGCGCGGCCGGGGAGCGCTCAGCCTGCCGAGGTGCCGCAGGGCAGAGCCGCCAGGAGCCGCTCGACCACCAGCGCCGCGGTCACCTCGGACTCCGCGGGCCCCACCGCGACCACCCGCTCGCGCAGCGCGGCAGCGGCCCGACCGGCCAGGTCGTCGGGGGCGCCGAGACCCAAGCACCGCACCAACGGCTCGGGGTCCCAGCGGAGGTAGGCCACGGTCTGGAACCTCGCCCACGAGCGGGTGCGACGCTGGGACACGCCGACCAGCTTGTACGAGGTCCCCGTCCCGTCGTCCCCGCACACCTCTCCGGGGGACAGGCCGGCGAAGCAGGCGAGCCGCCCCTCGTCACGCCGCAGCGCCTCACCACGGTGCACCTGCGGCGGGCGCCCGGGCTCCAGCCCTGCCAAGGCGGCGCACCACAGCTCGCCGACCCAGCCCGACGCCCGCACCACGTCGTCGCTCCACAGCGGGTCGCCGACCGGGACCACCAGGTCCATCCACACCTGGCAGCCCGGCGCCAACCACACCGCCCCACCTCCGGACCTGCGCTGCGCCGTCGATGCGCCGAGCGCGGCCAGGGCCTCGGAGTCGACGGGGCGGTCGGGCGGCGAGCTGCCCATCACCACCGACGGGCCCAGGACCTCGTGCACGCGGACCAGGCGCTCGCCCGTGACGTCCAGGTCGTGCAGATCCTGGGCCGTGCCGCGCAGGTGCTCCACCCGCCACCCTGCGGCGTGGGTCTCCGATCGGTTCGGCCGCTCGTGGGACATCGCCAGTAGTGTGCAACGGATGGTCAACTGGGGTGGGCGACGCCGGGCGGCTCGGGTCGTGGTGCTCGACCCCGACGACCGCGTGCTGCTCATCGCGGCCCACGACCCTGCCCACCGCGACGGTGCGGGCTGGTGGGAGATCCCCGGCGGCGGGATCGATCCGGGGGAGCACACCAGCGAGGCCGTGCGACGGGAGCTGTGGGAGGAGGCCGGCATACGCGACGCGGAGATCGGCCCCGTGGTGTGGACCCAGTCGGTGGAGTTCAGCTTCGCCGGCTGGCGCTTCGACCAGGACGAGTGGATCCACCTCGCCCGCTGCGACGGCACGGCCGAGGGCCCCCGCGGCCTGGAGGCGCTCGAGGTGCTGGCCTTCGGCGAGCAACGCTGGTGGGACGTCGACGAGCTCGTCCGCGCCGGTGTGCGCACGATCCCCTACCGCCTCGCCCACCACCTCCCGGCGCTGGTGGCCGACGGCGCTCCCGAGGTGCCCGTCGACATCACCCCGTCCGAGGAGGAGGTGGCTGCCTGGCGGGCCGCCGGGGCCGCTACCCGTCCACCAGGAGATGCGTGACCACCTCGAGGCGCTCGGGCTCGGGGGTCCGCCCCAGCCCCGGGCCGTCGGGGACCACCATCTGGCCGCCGGCGTCGGTCACGAGCGGCTCGCAGACGTCGGGCTCCACGTAGCGCGACGAGGGCCCCAGGTCGCACGGCAGCCCGAAGAGCTCCAACGAGGCCACGCCCAACGCTGCCGCACGGCCGATGCCCAGCTCGAACATCCCACCCACGAAGCAGGACGCGCCGTGCCCCACCGCCAGCGCGCCCGCCGCGGCGGCCGCTGCGCACCCGCCGAGGCGGGACGGCTTGACCGACACCACGTCCAGCGCTCCGGCGAGCAGCGCGGAGCGCACCGCGTCGAGGGACGGCAGGCTCTCGTCCAACGCCAGGGGCGTGCCCATGGAGGCCCGCACCGCTGCCCACTCGTCCCAGGAGAGCGTGGGCGACAGCGGCTGCTCCAGGTAGGCCAGGCCGAGATCGTCGAGCGCCTCCAGCTCGGCGATCGTGAGGGACCCGTTGGCGTCCGCCGCCACCGGGACCTCCACGGACTCGCACACCGCAGTCAGCCTGGCGCGCGCCGGTGGGGCGACCTTCACCTTCACCATCGTCGCGCCCTGTGCGACAGCCGCCCGGGCGGCCTCCACCAGCTCGGCGGCCGGGAGCTCGACATCGGCGAGCACGGCGCACCACGCCACGGTGCGCCGACGAGCGCAGCCCTGCCGCGCGGCCAGGTGCGCAGCCAGCGACGTGGCCGACGAGCGCAGCTCGGCGTCCAGCGCGGCGTCGAGGACCGACGCGGTCGCCGCGGGAGCGACCGAGAACCCCGGCGACCGACCGGACAGCGCTGCGGGCACCAGGTCCGAGACCAGTGCATCCCACGCCACGTCGGTGGGCTCGGTGACGTAGCCCCCGGCCAAGGTGGGGCACTCCGCCCAGCCCACCGCTCCGGCGGCGTCGTGCCAACCGACGAGGATCGACTCGCGCCGGTCCTGGGACCCCTGCGAGCTGCGATGCGCTCGACGCAGTGGAGCACGCACCCGCCAGAGCTCCACCCGTCGGGGTCGTGCGGAGCTCACCGCCGGTGGCTCGCTCCTGCGACGGCCGGGAAGCTGCGGCACCACTCCAGGTAGGCGACCACGTCGTCGGCGACGGTGCTCGGCCCGCCGGCATCACCGGCGCCGTAGGCCGTCACGAAGCGGAACCGCAGGTACGCACGCGTCGGCAACGGCAGGAACGGTGCCCGGGCCCACCAGCCCGGCGGCGCCAGCCGCCGGCACTGACGAGCGGCGGCCGCCCAGAGGTGGGGTCGCCGCAGCACCTCCACGACCACCTGCACCAGCGCGCCGAAGGGCAGCGGGGCCCGGGCCCAGGAGGCCCGGGGCGGCGCGCTGCGGGGCCGAGTCGGTGCGGGCATCACCGCGCAGCGTACCGGGCGACCTCCGCCGCGCCGAGCAGCGGTCCGTCGGCACCGCAGCCGGCCGGACGGACGACCGCACCTCTGGAGAACTCCAGACGGGCGAGTCGGTCGAGCTCTCGTTGGGCCTCGGCGAAGAACACCTCGCCGAAGCCCAGCGCCACCGACCCGGCCACCACCACCAGCTCGAGGTCCAACAGGTTGCACACCGACGCCACCGCACGGCCGACCAGGCGTCCGCACCGCCGACGCAGCTCGACGGGTGCGGCCGACGCCGCTGCGCCGGTGGACGCCCGGAGCGCGCTGCCCGACACCTGGGCCTCCAGGCAGCCCCGGGCACCGCAGGGACAGCGGCGTCCCTGCGCGTCGACCACGACGTGGCCCACGTGGCCGGCGTTTCCGGCCGATCCGTCGAGGAGTCGGCCGTCCAGGACGATCCCCCCGCCCACCCCGGTCGACACCACCATGGCCATGAAGTTCGCCGCCCCACGCGCCGCACCCCAGCGACCCTCCCCCAGCGCCAGGGCCTTCGCGTCGTTGTCGAGGTGCACCGGGAGGGCGAAGCGCTCCGACAGGCGCTCGGCCAGCGGGAACCCGCGCCACTGGGGGATGTTGAGCGGCGAGACCTCCGTGGCGGTCATGGGGCCACCGCAGCCCACGCCGATGGCGACAGGGGCGCCCGCGACCCCGGCCGAGGCACGGGCCCCTTCCACCAGCGCCGCCACCGCCTCGAAGGTCTCCTCGGCGTCTCCGGCCGCGGTGGCGACCCGCTGTCGATGGTGCAGGACCCCGTGCGCGTCCACCACGGCGGCCTCGACCTTCGTCCCGCCGACGTCGAGCGCCAGCACCGGCGAGCTGCGGGGATCCACGCTCATCACGCTACCCGGGTCGCCTGTCGGGCATCGGAGTGCTCTGCCACACTGGAGCGGGTCGATCGAGGGAGGACCCGCAGCGCATGACCATGACCGCCGGCACCCAACCCCAGCCGCCCTCACCCGCGCCCAGCTTCGCCGACATCTTCTTCGCCATCTCCCGGGCCGTGGGCACCGCCATCCACGGCAAGGACGACGTGATCCGCGCGTCGCTCACGTGCCTGCTGGCCGAGGGCCACCTCCTGCTCGAGGACGTGCCGGGCGTGGGCAAGACCAGCCTGGCCAAGTCGCTCGCACGTGCCCTGCAGCTGTCCTTCGGGCGGGTCCAGTTCACCCCTGACCTGCTTCCCGCCGACGTGGTCGGCTCGTCGGTGTGGAACGCCCACGACGGCAGCGTGGAGTTCCACCCCGGACCGGTGTTCTCCAACCTGGTGCTGGGCGACGAGATCAACCGCGCCTCGCCGAAGACCCAGTCCGCCCTCTTGGAGGCGATGGCCGAGCAGCAGGTCACCGTCGACGGCGCCACACGCCCGCTCCCCCAGCCCTTCATGGTGATCGCCACCCAGAACCCGATCGAGCACCACGGCACCTTCCCCCTCCCCGAGAGCCAGCTCGACCGCTTCCTCATGCGGCTGTCGGTGGGCTACCCCGACTCCCGCCACGAGCTGTCCCTGTTGACCGAGGCAGACCACGACCACTCCCTGGAGCGGGTGCCGCCGGTGTCGGACCTCCGCCAGGTGGTGGCCATGGTCCGTGCAGCCGCCGAGGTCCACGTGGCCGACGCCGTGGCGCTCTACGTGGTGGCGTTGGCGGAGCGCAGCCGCTCGCATCCCGACATCCGTCTCGGCATCTCGCCGAGGGCCAGCCTCGGCCTGCTCCGGGCGGCCAGGGTGTGGGCGGCCACCGAGGGCCGCAACTACGTGACACCCGACGACGTCAAGGCGCTGGCCGTGCCCGTGCTGGCCCACCGGCTGCTGCTCCAGCAGGGCGCCGGCACACGAGGGCTGACGGCGGAGGCCACGGTGGTCGGCCTCCTCGACGCCACCCCGGTGCCGAGCTGAGGTTCCGGGGGTGCAGCAGCGCAACGCCAGGACGACGGCGGCCGTGCTGCTGGGTGGGACGGCAGGGGTGGCAGTGGCGTGGCTGCTCGGGCTTCCCGAGCTCACCGCCCTCTCCCTGGCGGCGACGGCGGCGGCGCTGGCGGGTGCCGTCGGCCTGCAGCGCAGCATCGCCCCGGAGGTCGAGCTGTTGCTGCAACCCGCGGTGGTCCACGTCGGCCAGCCGGCGGCGCTGGTCGTGCGGGTCCACAACCCACGGCGCCGCCGCAGCGCGGCGATACGGGTGCACGGGCGCCTCGGCACCGCCGGCGACGGCATCATCGCCGTCAGCGCCCTCGAGCCCGGCCGCGGCACCGAGCCGGTGGTGTCGCTGCCGACCAACCAGCGCGGGCTCGTGCACATCGACGGGTTGCGCTGCACGCTCACCGATCCGCTCGGCTGGTGGGCCCGCACCTCCACGATCGCTGCGCACGCCACCCTGGTGATCCGACCCCAGGTGCACCCGATGCGCGCCGACGCGCTCGGGGTCGGGCGCCTCCACGCAACCACCGGGGCGCGCGGACGTGGACACGGCGGCAGCGTCGAGGACGAGCTGGTCGGCCTGCGCCCCTACCTGCGAGGCGACGACCTTCGGCTCATCCACTGGCGCACCTCGGCTCGCCGGCTCCACCCCCACGTCGTGCAGGTGGAGCCGCCGGCGCGCAGCGCAGCGGTGGTGGTCGTGCTCGACAACCGAGCCGAGAGCCAGGACCCCGGCGAGTTCGAACGAGCCGTGGAAGCGGCCGCCAGCATCGTGGTCCACTTCGCAGCCGACGGCCACCCGGTTCGGCTGCTCACCGCCGACGGCTGGGACTCGGGGCCTCGTGAGCCGTCCGCAGTCGGCGACCTGCTCGACGCCCTGAGCGCGGTCGACCGACGCCACGGAACCCGCCTGCCACAGGCGCTTCGCTCCGCCGCCACGGCCGACACGGCTGCGGTGGTGCTGTGCACCGCGACCAACACCGCGCTCGACGTGGAGCTGGGCCGCGACGAGAGCCGTCTCTGCGTCCTCTCCTGCGGGCCTGCGGAGATCCGCACCGGAGGTGCGGTGCGACGCTGGCTCCCCGGCGAGTCGCTGGCAGCCAGCTGGGAGCACGTCCCGGAAGGCCCGGACCCGGTGCCGGTCGGCTCCACGACGCCGTCGCGCGACGGTGGACCCTTCTCCCGGGGTGCCGGGACCACGCCGACGGAGGGCGCATGACCTCCGCCCTGCCTCCCTCCAGGGGACCGTGGCTGCTGGGCGCCGACATCGGGCTGCTGGGGCTCGGCCTGGCGCTGGCGCTGTCCACCACCCGCCTCCTCGAGGGGCCCGCCCCCCTCGCGCTCTGCGCCGTCGCCCTCGCCGCCTGGACCTCCACCACCCTGCTGCGCCGGAGCCGACTGCGCCCGGTGCTGGCCGAGGCGGCGAACCTGGCGGTGGGTGCCGCCCTCGCCGTCGGGGTGTCGCTGGCGGCCGCACCGGCACCGGTGCCGGGTACGCCGGACTCCGCGCCGGCGCTGGTGCGCCTGGTGCGCGACGACTTCGAGAGCTTCGGCACCGACATCGCCCCGGTGTCCGCCGGCATCGGGCACCTGCTGGTGCTCGGCGCCCTGATCTGGCTGCTGGCCAGCTTCGCCTCCACCGCGTCGATCCGTCTGCGCAGCCCGGTGCAGGGCGCGCTGCCCCACACGGTGGCCGTCCTCGGCCTCGGGCTGCTGGCCCGCGACGGGGGTCGCCTGCTGAGCTCGGCAGCCCTGCTGGTCGCGCTCGGGGCCTACTGCGTCACCCAGGCGGCGTGGCGCAACGCCGGCTTCCGGTGGGTCCCGCGTCCGAGCCGGGGGATCACCGTTCCCCTCCGATCCGGCACCCTGACCGTCACCCTGTCGGCGATGGCGGCGCTGCTGCTGGTACCGGTGGTGCCCGGCAGCACCGACGCCGTCCTCGACTACCGCGGCGGAGGACCGGGCGACGGCCGACGCAACGTCGTGTCCCCGTTCGTGGAGGTGGGCTCCAACCTCGGACCCCGGTCCAAGGACCTCCTCTTCACGGTGCGCTCCGACCATCCCTCCTACTGGCGCCTGACCGCCCTCGACGAGTACGACGCCGCCGCCGGCATCTGGGTGCTGTCGAACAGCTACGACCCCGTGGACGGGCCGCTGCAGGAGCCGGTCCCCCAGGACACCGTGCCGGCGCAGGTCCAGATCCGGGGCCTGGGCGGGTTCTGGGTGCCATCGGTCGACCGGTTGGTGACCGCCGACTCCTCGCGTGAGCTGGGATGGGACGGCGGCGCCGGTTCGCTGATCGTCCGCGGACAGGACCTCGCCGAAGACGACCGCGTGGAGCTCAGCTCGGATCCCGAGGGACCGGACCCTGCAGACCTGGCCGGCGCGGACACCCCACCGGAGCGCTCGGTGGACCCCCTCCTGCTCGATCAGGACGGCGTCCCCGTCACCTTGCGGGTCGCCGCGCGCGACGTCGCCGGTGACCTGCCGCCCTACGAGGCCGCGCTCGCCCTCCAGAGCTGGTTCCGCAGCGACTTCACCTACGACCAGGAGATCGACCTCTCGGGGTCCGCCGACCCGATGGCCGAGTTCCTCGAGCTCCGACGTGGCTTCTGCCAGCAGTTCGCCAGCGCCTTCGCCCTCGCCGCCCGCACGCTGGACATCCCCTCGAGGGTGGTCGTGGGCTTCACCGTCGGCGAGCCGATGCCGTCGTACCTCTCAACCTACGCCGTCTACGGGCGCAACGCCCACGCCTGGCCCGAGATCCTCCTGGAGGGCATCGGATGGGTCGCCTTCGAGCCCACCCCCGGACGAGGCAACCCTGCGACCACCGCCACGACAGGTGTGACCCCTCAGCAGGCGCCGACACCCGAGGGCGGCGCCACCGAGGAGGCGGCGCCCTCCACGACGGCAGCACCCACCACCACCAGCCCTCCGACCTCGGCTCCCGGCGCGGGCGAGCAGGTCACCGGCGACTCCCCCGCCGACGACGACCAGGGAGGTCCGCCGCTGGTGCTGCCGGCAGCCGCCGCCGTGCTGGTGCTGGTGCTGGTCCTCGGGGTGCTGCGGTGGCGACGGCGCTCACGGCACCGCCACCCGGCGACCGCAGGGGTCCTGGCGGCGTGGGAGACGGCCCTGGGGATGCTGGAGGAGCGTGGCCTGCACCCGAGCGACCAGGAGACCCCCGCCGAGTTCGCCGAACGGGTGCAGCGGCGGCTCGGCACCGCGTCGATCGTGGAGCTGGCGGGTGTCGAGTCGAAGCGCCGGTGGGCGCCCGAGGAACCCGACGCCGAGGACGTGGCCCATGCCGAAGCAGCGACACAGCGCCTGGAGCGGTTCCTCGTGGAGGGGCCCTCCGCCGAACGGGAGATGGTGGGCGCCTAGATGAGCACCTCGGCGCCGGGCCCTCAGTCGTCGTCGGGTTCGTCGCGCCGCAGCCGCTCACGGGCCTTGTTGCCCGCGTTGTCGAGGTAGTCGCGCAAGCTGGTGCGCTTCATGGCCTGGCTCGCCTCGCGCAGGCCGGCCCTACCGACCCGCCGCAGGTTCCGCTCGATGAACAGCGCAGCGACGAACATCCCGAGGAACCCCACGAAGGCCAGCACGTAGCTCACGCTGAGCGCCAGCACCGCCGCGACCAGCGCGACGAGGAACCCCACGATGGCCCACCGCAACTTGCGGAACGCGTCGGTGTAGACGGTGGTGGAGGAGACCTGGTGCGCCAGATCGGGATCGGTCTCCCGAAGCTGGCTCTCGATCTCGCTCAGGATCCGTTCTTCGTCCTCGGACAACGGCATGGGCCGTGACCCCCATGGCTTCTCTCGTGCTGTCAGGCTACCCCGCGTCCCCTCGCCGTGTCCTCTCACGCTACCGGGCCCGAGAGCTCAGCCGTCGCCACCTCCGGCACCCACCTCGTCGTGGTGGCGGCGCGAGACGTTGAGGCGCCAGGGATCGGTCCCCTCGGCCAGGTAGCAGTACCGCCGGGGGGTGCTCCAGCGCAGCTCCATCCAGTCGAGCAGGGGCTCACGCACCCATGGGTGAGCAGCGTCGAGGCGCTGTGCGCACTGCTCCGGTGGCACGACGTCGGCCGAGAGCACGATGCCGTCGGGGTCGGCCCCGGTGCGCAGCTCGCCGGCGACCACCTCCGCACGGTGCACCACGACCCGCAGCCGCCACCCCAGATCGGGAGCCAGGGCATCGATCTCGTACAGCGGTTCGCTCCAGGCCAGCACCTCCAGGCCCGTCTCCTCCTGCACCTCGCGGGTGAGGCCCTCGAGCAGGCTCTCGCCCCGGTCGATCACGCCGCCCGGCGGCGTCCAGTCCACCAGGCCCCCGTGGCGCCGGTTCTGCACCAGCAGCACGCCCGGGACGGTCGAGACGTCGGCGGGCAGGGCGTCGGGAGCGATCACGGCGGACTCGATCACCGCCCCACCGACCATCCAGTGATGCACGGCCACAGTCTGGCACGAGACGCCGGCCTCCGAGCCGTACACTTCGCCTCCATGACGGCCCGCTCGAGCCCTCCCACCGCCTCGTGCGGCCCCGACACGGCGCTGCCGTCGGTGGCCGCCAGGGCGCTCGCCTTCCTGGCCGTCCTGGTGGGTGGCGGCACCGGCGGGCTCATCGGCTACGCCTTCGGCGACCTGGGCGGCTTCGGGCCGGTGATGACCGGCGTGCTCACCCTCGTCGTCGGTCTCGGCTGCGCGGCAGGCGTGGCGGTGGTGGCGGTGCTCACGTTGCGGGCGCTCGGCGAGTGGAGCACCGTCCGGCACCGGAGCGATGTCGCCCGCCGCTGAGGGCCCCGCCGATCCGCACCCCGCGGATCCGGCGGAGCTGTTGGAGGTGGCCCGGGAGGCCGCTGCCGTTGCCGCCCACCACATCGTGGCGAGCCGGCCCGCCGTGCTGCAGGTGAGCCAGAAGTCCACGGCCACCGATCACGTCACAGAGATGGACCTGGCCTCGGAGCGGATGCTGCGCGAGGTCCTCGCCCGACGGCGGCCACAGGACGCGGTGGTGGGCGAGGAGCACGGCATGACGCCCGGTCGCAGCGGGGTCACCTGGTGGCTGGATCCGATCGACGGCACGACCAACTACCTCTACGACCACCCGGGCTACGCCGTGTCGGTCGCCGCAGCGGTGGTGGTCGACTCCGAGGACGCGTCGGCGCCCGGGCGGCTCCTGGTGGACGACCCGGCCGCGCCCGGATCCCCGGTGTGCCTCCAGGTCCTCGCGGGCGTGGTCGCGGACCCCACCCACGCCCGCACCTACGAGGCCCACCTCGGGGGAGGTGCACGTCAGGGCACCTCGGCGCTGCGGCTCCCCCAGCGGGCAGCCCCCCTTCAGGGGTCGTTGGTGGCGACCGGCTTCGGCTACGACCCCGAGCGACGACGGGCGCAGGGAGCCGTGGTGGCTGCGCTGCTGCCCAGGGTGCGGGACCTGCGACGCATGGGCGCCGCCTCGCTCGACCTGTGCTCGGTGGCATCCGGGCGCGTCGACGCCTACTACGAGGCCGGCCTGTCGGCGTGGGACCTGGCGGCCGGGGTGCTCATCGCCGGCGAGGCCGGCGCCCGGGTGGGCAGCCTGGAGGGCGGAGCGCCCCGGCCCGGCTCGGTGCTCGCCGCCCACCCCGAGCGCTTCGAGGAGCTGCGAGCGCTGCTGGTGGCCTACGGGGCGTCCGGCACCTGAGCCGGCGCCGGCCGCTCCTCGACCAACGGCTCGTCGATCACCGCGGTGGGCTGCGGCGGGGCGACGCCGGTCGTGGTCGTGGCGGGAGAGGTGGTGGTCGTGGTCGTGGTCGTGGCGGCGGGCGGTTCGGAGGATCGGGACACCGCCCAGATCACGAGTCCCACGGCGAGGACCGCGAGCACCGCCGCGACGGCCGCCGGCAGCGCTCGACGACGGCGAGGTGGCACGACCGCGACCGTGGGACCCGCGTCGCCGGCGACGGGCCCGCCGGCGGTGAGATCGATCACGAGGTCGGGGGCCTCGGGCACGCGGGTGGCGGGCTGTCCCGCGTCACGCCCGAACCCGTCGTCGTCCATGCCGAACGAAAGTGTAGCCACGTGTCCACATGCGCTCGGCGGTTGGGCGACAATGGCGGAGTGGCAACAACCATCCTGACCGTCGAGGACGACGAACGCATCCGCACCTCGGTCCGCCTGGCGCTGGAGGACGAGGGCTGGTCGGTGGAGGAGGCCGACACGGGGGAGGACGCCATCGCCCGGTTCCCCTCCTCCAAGGCCGACGTCGTGCTGATCGACATCATGCTGCCGGGGATCGACGGCTTCGAGGTGTGCAGGTCGATCCGCCGCCAGAGCGACGTCCCCATCATCATGGTCACCGCCCGGGCCGACACCCACGACGTGGTGGCGGGCCTCGAGGCCGGAGCGGACGACTACCTCACCAAGCCGTTCGCCCCCAAGGAGCTCTCGGCCCGCATCCGAGCCATGCTCCGCCGCGCCCGGACCCCACCACCGGGCAGCAACCGACTCGTCTTCGGCGACCTGGAGGTCGTGCCCCAGGAGGGTGTGGTGACGCGCGCCGGCGACGCGGTGCACCTCACCAAGACCGAGTTCCGGCTCCTGGTGGAGCTCGCCACCAACCAGGGCCTGGTGCTCTCACGAGAGGACCTGCTCGAGCGCGTCTGGGGCCACGGCGTCTTCGGCGACGGTCGCCTCGTCGACGTGCACATCCGTCGCCTCCGCACCAAGATCGAGCCCGACCCCGCCAACCCGACCCACGTCGTGACCGTCCGAGGCCTCGGCTACAAGCTGCAGGGCTGAGGTCGGTGGACGACGACGCGCTGGTCGACCACGAGCCTTCGCTGTGGCACGGCCTGCGCCTGGGCCTGCGCACCCGCATCGCCCTCGCCGTCGCCCTCGTCACCCTGGTGCTGTCGACCGCCGTGTCGCTCGTGACCCTGGCGGTGGCGCGGGAGACCCTCCTCGACGCCCGCGAGCAGTCCGCCACGCGCCGAGCGCTGGCCAACGCCTCGGTGATCGCCGGGCAGAACCTCTCCGAGCTGGACGCCGCCGACCTCCAGACCACGCTGAGCTCCTTGTCGGAGGCCGACCGGCCGTCGGTGTCCTGGGACGGTGGCAGGCGCTCGGTGAGCCTCGACCCCCGCGCCACCGTGGAGGACCTGCCCCCGGCGCTGGTGGAGCAGGCCCTCGAAGGCCGACAGGGCGCCATCATGCGCTTCACCGCCGGGGGCCAGACGCTGGTGGGGGTGGGAGTGCCGATCGCCGACCAGGACGCCGCCTACTTCGAGGTCTCCGGCCTCGACGACATCGCCGACGCCCTGCGGACGATCGGCATCGCCCTCCTGGCGGCGGTGGCCGGCTCGACCCTGGCCGCCGCCCTCCTGGGGTTCTGGCTCAGCCGGTACACCATCCGCCCGCTCACCCGGCTCAGCGAAGCCGCCGAGGCCGTGTCCCTCGGCCAGCTCGACACCCGTCTGGACGTCGAGGAGTACGACCACGACCCCGATCTCGCACCGCTGGTGGTCAACTTCAACGCCATGGTCCAGGCCCTCCAGGAGCGGATCGATCGCGATGCCCGCTTCGCCAGCGACGTGAGCCACGAGCTGCGCTCGCCGCTCACCACCCTCAACGCCGGCCTGCAGGTGCTGGCCAACAACCGCGACGAGATGCCCGAGCGCGCCCAGCAGGCCCTCGACCTGCTCGACTCCGACGTGGAGCGCTTCACCCAGCTCGTGGAGGACCTGCTGGAGATCTCCCGCTTCGATGCCGGGGCCGTGCGCCTGGAGCTCGACGACGTCGCCCTGGTGCCGATGGTGCGAACCACCGTCGACAACCTCACCGGGGGAACCGTGCCCGTGGTGGCCGACCCCGCGATCGACGGCCTCGTGCTGGCGTGCGACCGACGACGGCTGGCCCGCATCCTCGCCAACTTCCTGAACAACGCCGAGAAGTACGCGGACGGCGCCTCGGAGGTCACCGTCGAGCGCCACGAACCAGATCTCGAGGATCCCCTGGGCGAGCCCACGGTGAGGATCGCCGTGGAGGACAACGGCCCCGGCGTGCCCCCGGAACAGCGCGGCGCCGTCTTCGACCGCTTCAACCGGGGTGACCAGGGGGGAAGCCGGGGAGCCGACGTGGGCGTGGGCCTCGGCCTGGCACTGGCCGCGGAGCACGCCCGACTCCAGGCCGGCGACGTGTGGGTGGAGGACCGCTCCGACGGCGGGCAGGGTGCCCGCTTCGTGGTGGAGCTGCCGTTGCTCGAGGTGCGCGACGAGGACGAGGACCTGGCGGAGGCCACCCCGGAGGCCGCCAGCGCGCTCACCCTCACCGGCGAGCACAAGGCGGTCACCCTCACCGGCGGAGAGGACGACCGGTGAGCCGACGCGTCGGGGTGCGGGCCCTGCTCGGGACCGCCGCCGTCGTGGCCCTTGTCGCCGGTTGCGGGATCGCCGCCGACGGCACCCCCCGCGAGCTGGCAGCGACCACCTCCACCAGCACCACCGTGGCGGAGCAGGCGGGCACCGCGCCGGCGGTGCTCTACTACGTGCAGGCCGACCGGCTGGTGCCGATCACCAGGGCGCTTCCCGCCCGCAACGCCGAAGCCATCCTGGACTCCCTGCTGCAAGCCCCCGCGCCCGAGGAGGGCAGCGGGCTGTCCAGCTCGATCCCGGCCAACACCCAGCTGCGTGACCTCGAGCGAAGTGGGACCCTCCTCGCCGTCGACCTCTCCGAGGAGTTCGACGACGTGGTCGGCCCGTCGCGCCAGCTCGCCATCGGACAGATGGTCCTCAGCGAGACGGCGCTCAGCGAGACCACCCAGCTGACCTTCTCCATCGAGGGCGAGCCCTTCAAGGTCACCACCTCCCGTGGTGACGTCAACGTGGTCTCGGCCTGCGACTACGCCTCCATGCTCGCCGATCCGGAGGCCGAGGAGGCCGAGCTGACGACGGGGCAGATCACCCTGTTGCAGCTGCGCCGCAAGGAGCTCAAGGAGGAGTGCCCGTGACCTGGATCGTGGCCATCGACGAGGGGACCACCGGCGTGCGCGCGTTCAGCGTCGACGGCTCCGGCCGGCCCGGCCCCGCCGCCCACACCGAGATCACCCAGCACTTCCCGAAGCCGGGTTGGGTGGAGCACGACCCGAGCGAGATCTGGGATGCCACCCAGCGCGTGCTCGCCGAGGTCGTCTCCCGACTCGACGGGCCCGTGGCCGCCATCGGCATCACCGACCAGCGCGAGACGGTCGTGGCATGGGACGCACGCGACGGTCGGCCGCTGCACCGGGCCATCGTGTGGCAGGACCGCCGCACCGCGGACCGCTGCGCCGAGCTGGCGGAGTCCGGTGAGCTGCCCTACGTGCGCGCCCACACCGGGCTGGTGCTCGACCCCTACTTCTCGGCCAGCAAGATCGAGTGGCTCCTCACCGAGGGCGGCGTGAGCGCGGGTTCCAATCTGCGGGTCGGCACCATCGACAGCTGGCTGCTGTGGCAGCTCACCGGCGGCGAGGTGCACGCCACCGACGTGTCCAACGCCAGCCGCACGATGCTCTTCGACATCACCACCCTGGCGTGGTCGCCCGAGCTCTGCGAGCTGTTCGGCGTGCCGAGCTCGGCCCTGGCCGAGGTGCGGCCCTCCGCCGGCGAGCTCGGGCGCACGGTCGAGGGCTGCGCCGCAGGCGCGGGGGTGCCGGTGAGCGGCATCGCCGGGGACCAGCAGGCCTCGCTGTTCGGCAACGCCTGCCTGGGCCCGGGGATGGCGAAGAACACCTACGGCACCGGATCCTTCGTGCTGATGAACCTCGGCACCGCCCGCCCCGAACCCGTCGAGGGCCTTTTGACCACGTTGGCCTGGCAGCTGCCGGGGCCGATGTTGGGCTCGTCGGAGCCGCTGTGCACCCACTTCGCCTTCGAGGGAGCCATCTTCTCCACGGGCTCCGCCGTGCAGTGGCTGCGCGACGGGCTGGGGATCATCGACCACGCCGCGGACTGCGAGCCGCTGGCCGCCACCGTGCTCGACAGCGACGGGGTGGTGGTCGTGCCCGCCTTCACCGGACTGGGCTCACCCTGGTGGGACCCCTTCGCCCGGGGGACCGTGGTCGGCATCACCCGGGGCACCACCAAGGCCCACCTGGCCAGGGCGGTGATCGACGCCATGGTGCACCAGACCCGCGACGCCGTGGACGCCATGGTCTCCGCCTCCGGCCACCAGCTGCAGGAGCTGCGCGTCGACGGCGGTGCGGCCGCCATGGACAGCATGCTCCAGCTGCAGGCCGACCAGCTCGGCGTCACGGTCGCCCGCTCCGCCGTGGCCGAGACCACCGCCCTGGGCGCGGCCTACCTCGCCGGGTTGGGCGCAGGCGTGTGGTCCAGCGCCCAGGAGGTGGCCGAGGCCTGGCGAGCGGACCGGCGCTTCGACGCCGAGGGCGACCGCGCGGTGCTCGACGCCGAGCACGACCGCTGGCGACGAGCCGTGGAGCGCAGCTTGGACTGGGTGGAGCCCGACCGGGGCAACGGGTAGCACCTGCGGGCGACGGGTCAGCCCAACCCGCCGAGGCCGTCGAGCACGGCCCGCTCCCGACCCCGCAGCGGCAGGGCCTCACGGGAGACCACCAGCACCCAGCGGTGGTCGGGAACCTCGGCGTGGGCCATCTCCTCAAGCTCCGCCGAGCCGCTGGCCGAGGTGCCGCGCACGTACCCCGCCACCCATGCGCCGTTGGGCACCCCGGTGCCGGCGCCGGCGACCAGCTGTGCGGTCTCCAGGTCCACCAGCGCCGCCCAGTCGGCACGCAGCAGGTCGACCGCTCCCTGCACCATGGCGTCCGCGAGGGCCGCCTCGCTGGCAGCGGTCACCACCCTGGCGGCCACGCCCAGGGCGGTGACGGCGGGGTCCTCGTGGGGGGCACCCAGGGGCCGGACGTCCTCGACGTCGACCCCGTCGACCTGACCGATCTCACCGACCAGGAGCTCCACCAGGTCGTCGTCGGGCAGCTCCACGGTGATCTCGTCGATGGCACGCCCCGCGCCTCGCTCGATGATCTCGATGCCCACCACGTCGCCCCGCACCGCGCCGACGCGCGTGGCCACCGCGCCCAGCGCACCGGGACGGTCGGGCAGCCACACCCGGATGACGAACAGGGACATCGCGACACCGTACCCAGCCGGCAACTTGACCGAACGGTCAAGATCTCCGGTACGGTGAGCCAGGTGTCACGCCGACTCACCCAACGTGGCCAGGAGCGCCGGGCGCAGCTGCTGGAGTACGCCACCGAGCGATTCGCCACCGATGGCTACCACCCCACCTCGGTGGCCGACATCGTCGACGGGATCGGCGTCGGCAAGGGCGTCTTCTACTGGTACTTCGAGTCCAAGGAGGAGCTCTTCGTCGAGATCCTCCGCTCTGCCCAGAACGACCTCCGACGCCGTCAGCTGCGGGCCATCGACGGCGTGGAGGACCCGGTCCGGCGCATCGAGCTCGGCATCCGAGCCGGGGTGCTGTGGATGGCGGAGCACCCCGACCTGCGCCGGCTCATCGAGTTCGCCCGCACCGAGAGCACCTTCGCCGAGGCGCTGCGCCTCGGCCAGGCGGTCACCGTCGCCGACGCCGTCATCTACCTGCAGGACGCCATCAACCAGGGCTGCATCCCCCACCGCGACCCCGAGGCCCTGGCCCACGGCATCCTCGGGGTGAGCAACCAGCTCACCATGGTGTTCATCGACCAGGGCCAGCGCGACCCCGAGGAGGTGGCGGACCTGGTGGTCGCCATCTGCCGCGACGGCTTCGCCGGTCGGTAGCGTGGCCCGCTATCCCAGCTTGGTCAGCGCGCGACGCAGGTTCCGGACCGCCTGGACGGTGCGCTGCTCGTTCTCGATGAGCGCGAAGCGCACGTGGCCCTCACCGCCGGGACCGAAGCCCACCCCCGGCGAGAGCGCCACCTGGGCGTCCTTCACGAGGAACGAGCAGAACTCCACCGAGCCCATCTCGAGGTAGGGCTCCGGGATCCTGGCCCAGGTGAACATGGTCCCCTTCGGCGGCTCGACGTCCCACCCGATCCGGTGCAGCCCCGAGATCAGGGCGTCGCGGCGACCCTGGTAGACCAGGTTCACCTCCTCGGGGAAGTCCTGGGCCTCGTTGAGGGTGACCGTGGCGGCGATCTGGATCGGCTGGAAGGTTCCGTAGTCGAGGTAGGACTTCAACTTGGCGAGCGCCCCCACGACCTCGCGGTTGCCCACCATGAACGCCACCCGCCAGCCGGCCATCGAGAAGGACTTCGTCATGGAGTAGAGCTCGACAGCCACGTCCTTGGCGCCCTCGGCCTGCAGGATCGACGGTGGGCGGTAGCCGTCGAAGCCCAGGTCCGCGTAGGCGTTGTCGTGCACGAGCACCACCTCCTTCTCGCGGGCGAAGTCGACGACCCGCTGCATGAAGGTGAGGTCCACGCAGGTCGTGGTGGGGTTGTGGGGGAAGGACAGCACGATCACCCGGGGCTTGGGGTGGCTGTACTCCCAGGCTCGCAGCATGTTGTCGAAGAACTCCTCGCCGGTGCCCAGGGGGATCTCGCGCACGTTGGCGCCGGCGAACAGGGGCCCGAAGATGTGGATCGGGTAGCTGGGCGCCGGCACCAGCGCCGCGTCGTGGGGCTGCAGCAGGGTCCACATGAGGTGGCTGAAGCCCTCCTTGGCGCCGATGGTGTTGATCACCTCGGTCTCGGGGTCGAGCTCCACGCCGAAGCGCCGCTGGTAGTACCCCGCGACCGCCTCGCGGAGCTTGGGGATCCCCCGGGACGCCGAGTAGCGGTGGTTGCGGGAGTTGCTCGCAGCCTCGCAGAGCTTCTCCACCGCCACCTCCGGCGAGGGGAGGTCGGGGTTGCCGAAGCCGAGGTCGATGATGTCCATCCCGGCACGACGCGCCTCCACCTTGAGCCCGTCGATGATGGTGAAGACGTAGGGCGGCAGGGACGTGATCCGGCGGAACTCCATCCCTGAACGCTAACCGCCCGGCGCGGCGGCACCCCACACGGTTGTCCCGTACCGCTCCGCCGCCGCCAGCGCCGCTCCCACGGCGCCGGCCAGAGGCCCGCCGGGCGCCACCTCCACGGGCACCTGCCGAGCCCCGACCATCGGGTGCGCGCCCAGCGCGGCGCGCACCGGCTCCATCAACACGTCGCCCGCGTCGGTGATCCCCCCGCCCAGCACCACCAGCTCGGGATCGAGCAGGCCGATCAGGTTGGCAAGTCCGAGGGCGATCCACGCCGCGAGCTCGTCCATCACCGCCAGGGCGGCCGGCACGCCCAGCGACGCAGCCTCGGTCACCCTGGCACCGTCGAGCGCGCCGTCGGGGCCCGCCAACCCCGAACCCCTCCCGGATGCGACCGCCCGGCGAGCCAGGTCCTCCAGGCTCGACCCGGAGGCGTAGCGCTCCCAGCAGCCACGCTGGCCGCACGGGCAGATCGGTCCGTGCGGATCCACCACCATGTGGCCGGGCTCCCCGGCGAAGCCCCGGGCACCCCGCACGAGGGCGCCGTCCACCACCAGACCGCCGCCGATCCCGGTGCCCAGCGTGACGGCGACCAGGTGCCGCACCCGTGGCACCCGCAGGGCGAGCGCGGTGCGGGCGACGCAGTTGGCGTCGTTGTCGATGACCGTCGGCAGGCCGGTGGCCGCCCGGATCCGACCGGCGACGTCGACGCCCTCGAGGCCCGGCGCGTTGGGCGAGCGACGCACCACCCCGTGGAGGTCGACGAGCCCGGCCAGCCCCGCTCCCACCGCCACCGGCGCGTCCTCGCCGGCATCGGCCACGAGCGACCTGGCGACGGCCACGACCTGGTCCACCACGTCCGACCCCTTGGCGTCGGAGGGGAGCTGCATCGAGCGCAGCACCTCGCCCGGGGCGTCGCCTCCGAGCCTGACCAGCGCGCCCAGCACCTTGGTGCCCCCCACGTCCACGCCGACGACCGACGTGGCGGCGGCGGAGGGGGGAAGGAGGGAACCGGTCACGCGCCGTGGTCTAGCACGGGGGACGGGGGATCAGACCCTGATCACCTCGGCGAGGTCGCCGAGGCCGGTGACGGCCGAGGCCACCTCCGAGCGGTCCGTGACCCACACGAGCTGGGTGACCGCCGACATCGCCGCCACCGTCAGGGGCTCTGGCAGGGTCGCCGTCGCCTCGGCGAGGAGTCGGCGGGGCGACTCCATCAGCAGCAGCGGCATCGCCCCGACCACCGACACGGATCGCGCCCCGTGCACCACACCCGCCAGGTCCAGCCCGTCGGCCGCCGGCGGGTCGTCGCGCAGATCGACCGCAGCCGCCCGCTCACGGGAGGCCAGGGCGTCGGACACCTCCGCGAGCCGCGAGGCGAGCTCGCGCCGGCGCCGCTGCATCTGGTCGCTGCCATCGGCTCGACCGCCGAGCTCCCATCGAGGCGTGCGCTGCACGAGGTGGGCACGGGCCAGCTCCAGCACCTGCTCGGGCGTGCGCGCCACGGTCGTGTCCAGGCCCAGCTCGCGCTCGAGTGCGGCGGCCACCCGCAGCGCGTCGGTCAGGTCGCCGCGGGGCAGCACTCGGAGCCGGGCGGCCACCAATCGCGGATCGCGCCCCTCCAGGTCGAGCGCGGACTCGCCCAGGACGGTGGCGGCCTCCGCCAGCAGCCGCTGACGTGTGGCACCGCCGGTGCTGTCCCCCAGCCGTTCCAGCAGGAACGACTCCAGCTCCACCAGCACCGACTCCCGGGCTCGTCGTTGCGGATCGCCACCGCCCTGCGAGCTGGTGGCAGCCAGCGCCGCGAGCAGCGAGACGTAGCTGGGCTGGCCCAGCTCGGCCAGCAGACGGGCCTCGGTGGCCCGCAGCTGCTCCAGACGTTGGCGTTGGCGTCGGCCCGGACGGTCGTGGGCCGCCGCCGCCAGCATCTCCTCGCGCACCTGCTCGATCGCCGCCAGGCGCGTCGGATCCACCGCCGGACGCGCGAGCGTGGGCGTCCGCACGGCGTCGATCGCCTGACGGCACTCCCCCAGCAGCTGCTCCAGGGCGGCAGTGCGCTCCCGGTGCGACGGAACCGGCTCGGCCAGCTGCTCCAGTCGCTCGGCCAGCTCCAGCACCTCGGCGCCGCTGTCGGCCCGGGCCGAGAGCGACTCCTCCAACAGGCCCACCAGCGGCTCCCAGCTCGGTGCCGACGCCATCTCGCGATCGATCACGTCCAGCTCCCCCGCGAGCGTGCGCTGCTCGGCCCGCAGCGGGTCGAGGCGTGTCTCCTCCTGGAGCTGGGGACCAGCCGGCGCCGGATCGCCGAGGACCACGACGGGATCGATGGCGTCGCGGGTGGCGAAGGTGTCGGCGAAGGCCCCGTCGAGCACGACGGTCACGCCGTTGACCTCGACCACGACCTCCAGCCTGCTGGCGTCCTGGCCCACCAGGCCGCGGAACACCGACTGCAGCGCCAGACGGTCAGAGGTGGTGGTGCCCTGCAGGACGGTCAGCCGGGGATGCAGCTCGGTGGGGGCGGCCCCGCCGAGCGGCGCGCGCAACGACACGATCCTCACCGCGTCGTCCCCAGTCGCTCCACGTCGATCCCCAGCCTCGTCCCACAGCGCTGCGAGCGCCTCGTGTCACATCATTCCACATCGATACGTCTCACCCGCCGAGCGTCGCCCCGCTCGGCGGTCCCACCGGACTCCCCCGCACCATCCACGCGACCTCCGGGGGCGGCACGGCGGAGGTCGGCCACCACGTCGCCCAACAGCCCGCCGGCGGCGTCGGCTGCGTCACGGAAGCGGGACGGGTCCTCCACCACCTCCTCGGCGGCCTCGAGGAACACCCGTGCGGCCGCGATCAGCTCTCGCGCCGCCGCCTGGAGGTGCTCCACCGCGTCGGCCGTCCGGGCCTCGTCCATCGCCCCAGTTTGACCGACAGGCCCCATCTGCGCACGCTCCGTGGTCGATAATTCCGAGCTGACACCACTCTGGGTGGGCGCACGGCACTCCCCGCGGTCAAGTGTCGGGGCACCCGGCGGCGATGGCACGATCGAAGATCACCTCGAGGCGACCGTCACGGACGCGGGCGCGACGCACGGGACGTCGACGCAGCGAGTCGGGCAGCGCCAGGTTCCGCCGGTAGGGCCCGACGGCCACCGCCAGGTCGGTGTCGCTCTGGCCCACCTCCACCTCGGCGGCCGAGGCTCCGGGCAGCTCGAAGGACAGCACCGCCATCCCGTCACGGTGCTCCAGCTCGAGCCCGCGCCCGGGGCAGAGGTCGTCGCAGGGGTCCAGGAGGGCCCAGAGGCGCCGCCCGTGCTCGCGCATCGCCTCGACGCCCAGCACCTCGCCCGGGGCATGGGCGGCGGGGAGCACGGGCAGGGGCGCGAACGCGTCGTCCAGCACGTCGAGCTGCACCCGCTGGGCGGCGCGCATCGCCGTGAGGAAGGCACCACGACCCTCCGCGGGCAGCACCCGGTTCACCACCACCGCATCGACGTGGTAGCCGAACAGCGACAGGTAGGTGTGGGTGCGCCGGGCCTCGGCCACCGACATCCGCTCCGGGGTGAGCACGAGGCGAACCGAGGTGCGTGCGGCGTCGGTGAGCAGGCGGCGCACCGACTCGATCTGGCGGTGGAAGCGCTCGCCGGCGTCGAACACCTCCGCAGAGGCCACGGGAAGGTCGGTCATCCGGGCCAGCACCGGACGCACCAGGCGCGTCATCCGCCGGGAGGCGGGGAACAGCCGCTCCATGTACCACCCGAGGAGGTCGGGCAGGGACAGCAGTCGGATCGACTCGGCCGTGGGTGCGCAGTCCACGATCACCACGTCGTAGCGGCCGCAACCGGCCAGTCGATCGATCTCGAGCAGCGCCACCAGCTCCTCGAACCCGGGCAGCACCGCCAGCTCCTCGGCTTCCATGGCCGACAGCCCGGCCCAGTCCATCACCTCCACCAGCCACGAGCGGATCTCGCCCCACGACGACTCCATGCGCTCCAGCGCGTCGAGCTGCTGGGCCCAGCACCCGGGCGCCACCTGCTCGGGGGCCGAGCCGAGCGGGACCTCCAGGGCGTCGGAGAGGGAGTGAGCGGGATCCGCGGAGGTGAGCACCACACGCGCGCCGCGCTCGGCCAACGTCAACGCGGTCGCCGCGGCTGTGGTGGTCTTGCCCACGCCCCCCTTGCCGGTGAACAGCAGCACCCGCGCCCCGGCGGTCACGGTGCGGCCGCCTCGTCCAGGGGGCCGCGTGGAGCGAAGTGCCCGTGGCGCACCCCCCACAGCCCGCTGCAGGCGAGCTGGAGCACCGGTGCCAGCACCCCGAACGCCAGCGGCGTGAAGGGGCGCAGCGCTGCGCCGAGGACCGCGACCACCACCGCCAGGCCCAACGACAGGTTGAGCTGCACCTGCACGGCGCGCGGGGCGGATCCCGCCAGGAAGAACAGCCCGCCGATGCCCATCGCGTCCTGCCGACTGCGGGCGGCGGCCATCACCACGTCCACGGCGAGCAGCGCGGAGCCGACCAGGAAGGAGCCCATGGCGAAGGCGAAGAACACCGCGATCACCTCGTCCGGTGCGACGACGGCGGCGGCGGTGAGCAGGCACAGCGCGGCGGTGGCGATCCAGGAGAGCACCACGATCCCCCGGCCGGGCACCCCTGCGTCGAACGCGTCGTCCAGCTCCGCCCGGCGCCGCGCCGCCCGCTCGGCGCGGCGCGCCTCCACCTCGGCGCGGGCCTCCGCCGCGCTCTGGGGACGCGGGCGGGGCGAGCGCCCGGAGGCGGCGGGGGGATCGGGGCGGGCCACGGCGCTCAATTGTCGCCGGGGTCGGCGGCCTCCGCCACCGACGCCTCGGCGCCCAGGGGGTCGAGGCCGAGCCGCCGCGCCGCCCAGCCGGCGTGCTCGACCAGCATCGGGTCGTCACCGCCGAGCCACCGGGCCAGGAGATCGACCAGCCGATCGGGCGGCGGTTGCGCCAGGTTGCCCAGCACCACCAGTGCGTTGCGACGGAGATAGCGGGCATCCCGTCGCGGGATGTACCACGCGCCCAGGGCCTCCAGCAGCTCGTCGTCGGTGGCCGACAGCAGCCACTCGAGCTCCACCCACGCTCCCGGACCGCCGCCCTCGGCGTCGAGCACCGGGGCCCGCCGGTTGACCGGACAGGCGCTCTGGCAGTCGTCGCAGCCGTAGATGCGTCGCCCCACCGCCTCGCGGTGCTCCTCGGGGAACGAGCCCTGTCGCTGGAGCAGCCACGACAGGCACCGGTTGGCGTCGAGCACGCCGGGCTCGGGGAGCGCACCGGTCGGGCAGGCGTCGAGGCAACGCCGGCACGTGCCGCAGCGCTCGGCCGTCGGCGCCGACGGCGTCGGTGCGAGGTCGGCGTCGGTGAGGACGGATCCGAGCACCACCCAGCTCCCCACCCCGGGGACCAGCAGGTTGGTGTTGTGGCCGAACCACCCGAGGCCCGCCCGGTGGGCCGCGGCCCGGTCGACCAGGGCGTTGTCGTCGGCCACCACCACCGCCCGCCGACCCGCGTCACGCAGCACCACGGCGGCCGCACCGAGCACCTGGCGGAGATGCTCGTAGGTGGGCCCTGTCGCGACACGGGCGACCTCCGCCACCGGGGCCCGGGGCGGAGGCGTCCGCTCCGCGCGATACGGCACGGCGGCCACCACCATCGAACGCGCCGACGGCAAGGCGCTGCGCGGGTCGCAGGAGCGGGCCGGGTTGCGGTAGGTGAAGGCCATGCCCCCGTGCAGACCGGCGCTGCGGCGGGACTCGATGACGGCCTGCGCTTCCTCCAGGGGGGCGGTGTCGGCCACGCCGGCAGCGACCGCCCCAGCCGCTCGCAGGGCCTCGAGGCATCGTTGCGCCAACTCGGGGGGAAGCGGGGACGGCACCCGCCCATGGTGGCCGCGACCGCCCCGATCGCGCTGCTCATCCCACGATGCGGCGACGATGCCGCAGGGGCGGCGCCAGGCCGATGCCCTGGAGACGACGCACGAGTCGGAGCTCGTCCAGGGAGACCACCACCGAGCCGTCGTGCTCCGAGCACAGGTGGGTGACCAGGCAGTCCTCGCAGTGGCTGGTGCCCCGTCGGCAGCAGTCGTCGCAGCCGAAGCGCAGGGTGGGATCGTCGGGCGAGAGGTCCATGTGGACACCCTCGCACCCGGGTGCGACACCGCCGAGCGGTGGCGGCTCAGCGCCGTCCCAGCTCCAGGAGTGCCGAGGCCGACACCACGTTCGCACCCGCCTCCCGGGCACCGGCACGCACCCGCCGGTCGGAGGACACCACCGTGACCGGCCGCGACTCGGGGAACCTGCGGGCGAACTCCAGGAGTCTGTCGTCGGCCTCCACCCCCGCCTCGGTGAAGTAGACGCGCACCGGGAGGGGCTGGGAGACCGCGGGGCGCTCGCCGGCACCCGATCCGTCGAACACGACGTGGACCTCGGCCGGCCGGGTCGCCACCACACCCCCGAGCAGGTCGACCAGGCGATCCCGCTGGAGGGAGATCGGCTGGTCGGGCCACCCCGACATCGACACGTTGTAGCCGTCGACCAGCACCACCATGTCGGGGGTCCCCAGCAGCTGGGCCAACCCGTCGGCCGAGTCCGCCACCAGGCCCTGACCGATGCGCAAGGGGACACGTCGGTGGCGACGGGGCGCCTCGGGTGGAGGCTCGACGCGGTCCGGGCCCGTCGCCCGGGCAGCCGCCTGGAGCCGGGCGGCGAGGTCACGGGCCTGATCCGCCGCCGCGAGGAGCTCGACGCGCGCCCCGCGCAGCGCCTCCACCTCGGACGTCGCCGGCGGGCCGGGCTCGGGCGCCGCCGCGAGCTCCGCCTCCCTCAACGCCGCCAGCCGGCGCTCGGCCAGGACCTCGGCGTCCTTCAGCTGGCGCACGGCGCGGGCACGTTCGTCCCGGGCGACCTCGAGCTCGCGACGCAGGGTCTCGGACCCGTTGCGGGCCGCCGCCAGCTCCGCTTCGGCGGCGAGCACCCGCTCCTGGGCCGTGTGCAGCGAGCGCTCGGCGCCCTCGGCCCGTCGACGCTGGTTCGAGACCTCGCCCTCGAGGGCAGCGACCCTGCGTCGGAGCTCCTCGATGCGGGAGCCCTGCTGGCGGTCGCGCTCGAGCTCCACCAGCAGCTCCAGCTCGTCCTGCCAGCCGTCAGGCCGCTCGATGAAGAGGCGTCCACCGCGGGAGAGCGCGTCCAGGTCGACCTCCGCGGCGACGTGGCGGCGGAACGCCTCGTCGAGCTCCAGCGTGCGGTGCACGACCTCGAGCGCCTTCTCCGGCAGGCGGGCGAAGCGCAGCACGGGCTGCAGCGGCCGGGGCGGCACCGCCCCGCCCGGGGCCGCGACGTCGCGCCGTGCCACCGTGACGGCCATCTCCAGGGCGTCGAGCACGGGGATCAGCTGCGCGTCGACCGCTCACCCCTCCCCGGGGTCCTCGAGGCGCTCGGCCGCGACGAGATCTCCCGGACCGGGCGGCTCCGCCAGGACGACGACGTTCGCCCCGCTACCGCACCAGCGGCACTCCACCGACTCGACCACCTCGGCGAGGACCTCGAGGTCCTCGACCTCGAGGTCGCCCCCGACGCTGTAGTGGTGGAACGCCCGCGTCCGCCGTGTGGTGGTGACGTCGAAGCGGGTGAGGTTCCCACAGGCGCTGCACCGGTACCGCGGCACGTTCGGAGAGTGGTCGGGGGCATCTGGTCGTGCGGACACCGCCACAGCCTACCGCCGTCGCGACGACCGATACCCTTGACAAGCGAACACCTGTTCGCCAGGGTGGCCGTCGTGCAGCGCAGCTTCGACGACCTCGGCCTCGCCCTCTCCGACACCACCTTCGTGGTCATCGACCTCGAGACCACCGGGGGCTCGCCGGCCGAGGACGCCATCACCGAGATCGGCGCGGTCAAGGTGCGCGGGGGCGAGGTCCTTTCCACCTTCGCCACCCTGGTCAACCCCGGCAGGGCGGTGCCGGCGGTGATCACCCTGCTCACCGGGATCTCCGAGGCGATGGTGGCCAAGGCGCCGAGGGTCGAGGAGGTGCTGGGTTCGCTGGTGGACTTCGTGGGCGACGCCGTGGTGGTGGGCCACAACGTGCGCTTCGACCTCGGCTTCCTGGCCGCGGCCCTGCAGCGCGACGGCCGCGAGCCCCTCACCAACCGACGCGTCGACACCGTGGCCCTGGCGCGCCGCCTGGTGCGCGACGAGGTTCCCAACTGCCGGCTCTCCACGCTGGCCGAGCGGTTGCGGCTCCCCCACCGGCCCAACCACCGAGCGCTCGACGACGCCCTGGCCA
This sequence comes from uncultured Microthrixaceae bacterium, assembly GCA_964420125.1. GTDB lineage: Bacteria > Actinomycetota > Acidimicrobiia > Acidimicrobiales > Microtrichaceae > CAYQQQ01. The sequence goes on along the minus strand of CAYQQQ010000005.1, from coordinate 54,702 downwards.
CCGCAGATCTGCTCCACCTGCTGATCGAGCGCGCCGGCGGCCTCGGCGTCACCGGCCTGGAGGACCTCCTCCTGCTGCCCACGGTGGCCGGCCACCCCCAGGTCGCGAAGCTCCGCCTCACCGAGCGCCTGCCCCGGCGGCCGGGCGTGTACCTGTTCCGCACCGCTGCCGGTCACGTGCTCTACGTCGGCAAGGCCACCGACCTGCGGGCCCGGGTCCGCAGCTACTTCTCCTCCGACGATCGCCGCAAGGTGGGGGCGTTGCTGCGCGAGACCGCACGCATCGACCACAAGGTGTGCTCCTCCACCCTCGAGGCAGAGGTACTCGAAGCCAGGCTGATCGGCGAGCTCACCCCGCCGTTCAACAGCCGGGGCACGCGCTGGAGGAAGGCCTGCTACCTGCGCCTCACCGACGAGCGCTTCCCGCGGCTGTCGATCGTCGCCGATCCCCACGACCACGACCCGCTCGCCCTCGGCCCGATACCTTCGCGCGCCGTGGCCCGGCTGGTGGTGGAGGCCATCGAATCGGTGGTGCCCTTGCGCCGCTGCACCGGGAGGGTGCCGGCCCGCCCGACTCGGAGCGGGCCCTGCGCGCCGGCCCAGCTCGGGGTGTCGTGCTGTCCGTGCGCCGGCCAGGTGAGCGAGGCCGAGTACGAGGTGCACCTGCACACCCTGCGCAGCGCCCTCGACGGCCGCCACGACCTCCTCTTCGACCCGCTCGAGCGCCACATGCAGTCGCTGGCCGACCAGGAGCGCTACGAAGAGGCAGCGCTGGTGCGCGATCGGCTGGCGGCGCTGGCGGCGGCGCTGGACCGTCGCCGACGGATGGCCGCCCTGGTCGCCTGCGAGCGGCTCCTGGTGGAGCTCCCGGGCGGCGAGGGCGTGGAGCTGCGCCGAGGGGTGCTGTGGAGTGCGTGGTGCCGGGGGGTGGGGGGCGAGCCGACGCCGACACGGCTGGTCGAGATGCGTCCCGAGTCCCTGCCGGAGCCGGATCGGCCCGTGCCCAAGCGCCTGGCGGAGGAGCTGCGCTGCGCCGCCAGGTGGCTCGAGCGCCACGCGGCCGCAGTACGCCTCGAGCACGTCGAGGGCGTGCTCGCCGAACCGCTCGCTCCGCTCAGTCGGTGGTCCGCGCCTGCACGATCGCCCGGCTGACCGCCACCAGCTCGCCCAGGGTCCGGGTGGCCCGGCCGTCGTCGATGGCCGATCCCGCTCGTTCGACGCCGTCGGACAGCGAGGTCGCCAGGCCGCACACCACCAGACCGGCGGCTGCGTTCAGCACGACCATGTCGCGCACCGGACCGCGCTCGCCCTGCAGCAGCCCTTGGGCAGCGCGGGCGTTGTCGGACGGGTCGCCGACGGCGATCTCCTCGTGGGCGGCACGCTCCACACCGGCATCCTCGGGCGTCACCTCGAAGTGCCGGCACCGGCCGTCGCGCACCTCCACCACGGTGGTCGGGCCGGTGACGGTGAGCTCGTCGAGGCCGTCGCCGTGCACGACCCAGGCGTGCACCCCGGGTCGGCCGGCCAGCACGTCGGCCATCAGCGCCACCTTGGTGGGGTCGGTCACCCCCAGCACCACCCGACCGACCTGAGCAGGGTGCGACAGGGGTCCGAGCAGGTTGAACACCGTGGGGATCCCCAGCTCCGCCCTCACGGCGGCGACGTGGCGCATCGCCGGGTGGAAGATGCGGGCGAAGGCGAAGCCCACGCCGGCCTCGCGCACGCAGGCCGACACGCCCGCCCCGTCGAGCTCGACCTCCACGCCCAGGGCCTCCAGCAGGTCGGTGCTGCCGGACGCGGAGGAGGCCTTGCGGTTGCCGTGCTTGCACACGGTCGCCCCGGCCGCGGCCGCCACGATCGAGGCCATGGTGGACACGTTGAACGCCCGACCCCCGAGCGCAGCCGAGCCGCCGGTGCCCACCAGGTCGAGCGTGGTGGACGGGTCGTCCAGGACCAGGGGCGCAGCGGCGGCCAGCATGGCCTCGACCATCCCGGCGACCTCATCGGCCACCTCTCCCTTGGCCCGCAGGGCCACGAGGAAGGCGGCGGACTGCACCTCGGTTGCCTCACCCGCCAGGATCCGCTCCAGCGCTCCCCGGGCCTCGCCGTCGGCCAGGTCCGCACCGTCGGTCAGCCGCCGCAGCACGCCCGGCCAGGCCCCGGCCGCGGCGAAGTCCCCCATCAGCCGGCTGCCGCCCGGGCGAGGCTGCGCTGCCGGCGGCGGCGGCGGATGATGCGCTGACGCTCCCGCTCGGTGGCTCCCCCCCACACGCCGTTGTGCTCGCGACGGGTGATGGCGTGCTCCAGGCAGACCTCCTGGACGGGGCACTGGATGCACACGGCCTTGGCCGCCTCGGCCTCCTCGTCGGACGCCGGGTAGAAGATCCCTGGATCGAGGCCCCGGCACGCGGCGAGCTCCGCCCATGCACGGGCAGCGGTGGGGGGTGTCATAGGCGGCCATACTGCCAACGGCCGCAGCTGATCACAAAGCGGTTCGGCCCGAGGAGCACCCTCTGGGCGCGACCCCTACCCAGCGTGAAGATCCCTGGCCAGTTCGGCCACCGTCTCGCTACTCAGGGTGGTCGAGTGCTCGTAGTGGTGGTGGTCGACGCGCAGCACCACCGGGTCGGCCCAGGCCCCCACCTGCTCCTCGGTCAGCTCGAAGCGCACGTAGTGCACCGCGGCGGTCACCTCGTCACGGGTCAGCTGGGACTCGTGGTCCTCCTCCGGCCGACACCGGACCTCGCCGCCCGGCGTGTCGAGCACCACCGACGACTCGATGCCCACGAGCTTGGGCAGCCACTCCCGCAGCTGCAGGTCGTCGGTCAGCTCGAGGAACAGGGTGGCCGACAGCGTGCCCGGCCGAGGGATCAGCGGGTTGTACACGTCGAGCTCGGCCTGGATGCCCTCGTCGGTGAGGATGCGCTCGACCCGGGCCATCTCCTGGATCTGGAACCGCACGGTGTCGCGGTTCTCGAACACCAGGGTCACCACGGGGCCGACCGAGACGCGACGCAGCTTCTTCAACCCGATGATGTGACGGCGGAAGTCGTCGCGCTCGCGCTCGTAGGCCCGAGCATCCGCGATGTCGTCGAGGGTGAGCAGCCGGGCGGTGCTGCTCGTGGGGGAGCCAGTGCTCATGGGCTTCAGTCCTCCTGTACGCCGTAGGCCCGGGCCATCACCGTGAGCGGGTGGACGGGCGACGTGTCGGTCTCCAGACGGATCCCCCCGTTGGCCAGCGAGCAGTCGCCGGCGACGACCTCGCTCTCGGCGGCACGGATGCCGTCGGCCATCTTGGCGGCGACCTTGCGGCTCATCGCCAGGTTCTCCTCTCGCAGGCCCCAGGTTCCGTCGATCCCGGAGCACTCCGCCACGAGGGTGATCTTGGTGCCGGTGAGCTTGAGCAGGTCCCGGCTGCGCAGGCCGACGTTCTGGGCTCGCAGGTGGCACGGCGCGTGGTAGGTGGTGCTCTCGGGCACCTCACCGGCGAAGTCGGTGGCCAGGCCGTCGCCCCCGGCGGCCTTGTCCTCCTTGTGGAGCTTCATCAGGTACTCCCCGGCGTCGAAGGTGTGCTCGGCGACCAGCTGGGCGTCGGGACCCCCCACGTAGTCGACGTAGTCCTTCTTGAGGACGTAGCCGCAGGTGGGCTGGGGCACCACCACCGCGGGGTCCTGACCACGTCCCCGCTGGTTGCGGATCCAGGGGGCGAGCACGGCGATGTTCCTTCGGGCGGCCGTCACGAAGCTCTCCACGTCGCCCTGGTGCAGCACCGGCGCCCCGCAGCACACCTGCCCCTCGGGCAGCTCGCAGGCGACGCCGTTGTGCTCGTAGACCGAGACGAGGTCCTTCCCGGTGCGGGTGTCCTGGTACTCGACCAGGCAGGTGGGGAACAGCGCCACGGTCGACCGCCGCTCACGGCCCAGCCGGGCGGTGCGCTTGCGGAACCAGCTGGAGAAGCGCTGGCGGCGGTACGGGGGCAGCACCCGCACCGCGGCGATCCCGACGGTCGCCTGCATGATCCGACGGGGCAACGACTCGGGCGTGGCGACGGCCGCGTTGGCCAGCGGCGCCAGCGCGGAGCCGACCTTGCCGGTGAGGTCGGTGCGACCGAGGGCGGCGTCGGTGAGACGGGTCTTGAGCGGACGCTTCCGGGTCTTGAAGCGGACCTGCTCGGCCCGCATCATGAGGCGGGGGAAGTCCAGGTTCCACTCGCTCTGTCCCGGGATGTAGGGGCAGTTGATGTAGCAGAGCTTGCACTGGAAGCACTCGTCCACCACCTGGTCCTGCTCCGCCGGGGTGAGGCGCGCCGCGTCCTGGTCGTCGTGGCGGTCGATGAACTCGAACAGCGTGGGGAAGGCGGTGCAGAACTTGAAGCACAGCCGACACCCGTGGCACAGGTCGTAGACCCTCGTCAGCTCTCTCCGCAGATCGGCTTCGTCGAAGTACTTGGGGTGGAACGGGTCGTAGGTGGTGGTCACGGTGTGCCTCCGTGGGGTTCGTGCGCCCGCCCGGGCCGCGACCTGCGCGGCACCGGGCGGGCTGGGAGCGAAGCTGCGAGGCGCAGCCCCAGGAGATGCAGCCTCAGGAGATGCTGTCGAGGCCCTCGGCGAAGCGGCCGGCGTGGGACTTCTCGGCCCGGGCCAGGGTCTCCAGCCATTCGGAGACCTCGTCGAAGCCCTCCTCTCGGGCGGTCTTGGCGAAGCCCGGGTACATCTCGGTGTACTCGTAGGTCTCTCCGGCGATCGCGGAGCGGAGGTTGTCCTCGGTGGGGCCGACCGGCTCGCCGGTCACCGGGTCACCGGTCTCGGCGAGGAAGTCGAAGTGGCCGAACGCGTGGCCGGTCTCGCCCTCGGCGACGGAGCGGAACAGCGCGGCGACGTCGGGGTAGCCCTCCACGTCGGCCTTCTGGGCGAAGTAGAGGTACCGGCGGTTCGCCTGGCTCTCCCCCGCGAAGGCCTCCTTGAGGTTCTCCTCGGTCTTGGTGCCTTTCAGTGATGCCATGGGGTCCATCCTTGCTGGGTTGGGGTTGGTTCTGGGGTTTGGTTGTGAGATCTGGCGCTGGGATCTGGCTGGGGGAACCGTGTCGGGCGGAGGGACCGCCAGCCTCAGCTGCAGGTGGCGCAGCGGCCTCGCACGACGAGCTCGGCGCCGGTGACCTCGAACCCGTCGGGCAGTTCGGGCAGTTCGATCGGGCCAGCTGACGCGCAGAGGTCGCGCACGAGCCCGCATCCGTCGCACACCAGGTGGTGGTGCGGCACCTCGACGTTGGGATCGAAGCGGGCCGAGCCGGTGCCCAGGTCGAGGTGGAGGATCTCGCGCATCTCCGCCAGGTCGTTGAGGGTCTGGTAGACGGTGCGCAGCGACACGTTGGGCATCTCCTCCAGCACCGCCGCGTGCACGGCGTCGGCGGTGGGATGGGTGTGGTTGCCGTGGATGGCCCGGAACACCGCCTGACGCTGCGGGGTGATCTTCAAGCCCTTCTCGCGGAACCGGACGCTGAGCTCGTCGGGGCTGAGCATGAAGCACAGCATAGGCCCGCACGACCCTAGTCTGCAAGCCTTGTTGATTGAGAATTGTTGTTGATCGCTGACTCCGCAGGTTCTGCAGCGCCGGGAAGGGCCGTGCACGCGACCGGGTGCCAGCCGATGCCGCACCCGGGGTTACCGACGGGTAACCCCCGGGCCTACCCTGGAGCCGTGACCTCCTCACGACCTTTCGAGCGCAGCGCGTCACTGGAGGCGCTCCGCGACGACACCTTCGACCTGGTGGTCGTGGGCGGCGGCATCACCGGTGCGGGAGTGGTGCTCGACGCCGCGGCCCGAGGCATGAAGGTGGCGCTGGTGGAACGCGGCGACTTCGCCGAGGGCACCTCCTCGCGCTCCTCGAAGCTGGCCCACGGGGGCCTTCGCTACCTGCAGCAGGGCGAGGTGACCCTCGTGTACGAGGCCCTGCGGGAGCGCCATCGCCTGCTGCGCAACGCACCACACCTGGTGCGGGTCCTGCCGTTCCTCATCCCCATGTTCGGCAAGGGCGGCGTGATCCCGGCGAAGATCTCCCGGGTGCTGGGCGGGGCCATGTGGGCCTACGACCTCTCGGGCGGTTGGCGCATCGGACGGCGGCACCGCCGCCTGGACCACGACCAGGCGCTGAGCTACATGCCCACCCTGCCGACCGAGCGGCTGGTGTCGGCCTACCTCTACTACGACGCCAGCGCGGACGACGCCCGGCTGGTGCTCACCGTGCTGCGCACCGCCGCGCTGGACCACGGGGCGGTGGTGGCCAACCACACGCCCGCCGTGGGGCTGAGCACCGATGCCAGCGGCGCTGTCGACGGCGTGGTGGTGCACCCCGACGGGGAGTCCGGGCCCTTCACGGTGCGAGCACGGGCCGTGGTGAACGCCGCAGGGGTGTGGGCGGACGAGGTCCGGGCTCTGGAGGGCCTCGGCCATCCCGACTCCATCCGACCGGCCAAGGGCATCCACATCACGGTGCCCTGGGACAAGGTCCGCAACCAGATCGCCGCGGTGGTGCCGGTCCCCGGCGACCGGCGCAGCGTGTTCGTGGTGCCCCACGGTCGGCTGACCTACATCGGCACCACCGACACCGACTACGACGGTCCGCTCGACGATCCCCAGTGCACGCCGGAGGACATCGCCTACCTGCTGGAGGCCATCAACTTCTCCTGCACGGCGGGCCTGACCCTCGACGACGTGACCGGCACCTGGGCCGGGCTCCGGCCACTGGTGAAGTCGGGGGCGACGGGCCGCACGGCGGACCTGTCGCGCCGCCACCAGGTGCAGCGCTCGCAGGGCGGGCTGATCACGATCACCGGCGGCAAGCTCACCACCTACCGGGAGATGGCCGCCGACACGGTGGACGCCGTCATCGAGGACGTGCTGGCCCGCGGCATCGGCTTCGCCGGCTACGGCCGCAGCACCACGGCACGCCTGCCATTGCGGGGCGCGGCCGGCCACGACACGTTGCACTCCGCCGCCGCCACGTTCGACGCGATCGGACCGGCGTCGGTGGAGCACCTCGGCCGGCGCTACGGCGGAGAGGCCCGGGCGTTGATGGCGATGATCGACGACGACGCCGCGCTCGCCGCGCCACTGGTCGAGGGGTTGCCCTACGTGGCCGCCGAGGCCGTGTTCGCCGCCCGCCACGAGATGGCCCGCACGGTCGACGACGTGCTCGCCCGCCGCACCCGGGCTCGGATCTTCGGTCGGGACGACTCCGAGGCGGCCGCCGACGCCGTCGCCGCCCTGATCGGCCCCGAACTGGGTTGGGGACCGTCCGAAGCAGAGCGCTCCGTCGCCGCGTACCGGGCCGCCATCGCCGAGGAGCGAGCCTCCGGCCAGCTGCCGGAGACCCACCTCGACGCGCTGCTCGGGACCTGAGCCTGCCGTCGACGCCGCAGGACCGAGCGCTGCGGGGTCGGCGGCCCGCCGGACGGGCTCGGAGCAGCGCGGCCGGTGCGGGTAGCGTCGGAGGCCATGTCGAGTCCCCGCACCCCTGCCGAGTTCGAGAAGGGGCCCGCCGCGCCCACCTCCCCGATCCCCGTGGCAGGCGGCACCGCCTCGGCCACGGCGCGCACCGCAGCGACCCCCGTGGAGGTGCCCGACGCGCTGCTCGATCGTCTGCGCAGGATCGGCGCGGTCGTGGACACGGAGGTGGTGGACAGGGTGGAGGCCAGCCGCGACTGGTGGCCGCTGGCCATGACCTGGGCGGTGGACGGGCAGGTGGGTGCCATCGCCGGCGCGGTCGTCCGGCCCTCGGCGCCGGAGCAGGTGGCCGAAGCCCTGGCGCTGTGCGAGGAGGCGCGCGTGCCGGTGACCGCTGCGGCCGGACGCTCCGGCGTGCTGGGCGGCTCGGTGCCGGTCTTCGGTGGGGTGGTGCTCGACCTGTGCGGACTGGTGGGCATCCGATCGGTCGACGACACGTCGCTCGTCACCGACGTGCTGGCCGGCACCTTCGGCGACAGGTTCGAGTCGGAGCTGCGGACCCGCCATGGCCTGACCTGCGGGCACTGGCCCCAGTCGATGACGCTGTCGACGATCGGCGGATGGCTGGCCTGCCGGGGCGCGGGGCAGTTCTCGACCCGCTACGGCAAGATCGAGGACATGGTGGTGGGCCTGGACGTGGCGCTGGCCGACGGCCGCACCATCACCACCGGCGGCGCACCCCGCCAGGCCGCCGGACCCGACCTGACCCAGCTCTTCGTGGGCTCCGAAGGCACGCTGGGGGTGATCACGGCCGCCCGACTCCGCCTCCACCCCGCTCCCACCTACTTCGGCCGTAGCGCGTGGGCGTTCCCGAGCTTCGCGGAGGGGCTCGACTTCTGCCGACGGGTCCTGCGACGGGGCGCCACGCCGGCGGTGCTGCGCCTCTACGACGGCATCGAGTCCGAGCGCAGCTACCAGGTGGGGGTGGACCGCAACGTCGTGCTGGTGCTCGACGAGGGCGATCCGGCCATCGTCGACGCCATGATGGCCGTCGTGGCCGACGAGGCCCGCACCGCCGACGGCACGCCCGCGGAGCCCATGGACGATGCGATGGTCGACACCTGGCTGCGCAAGCGCAACGACGTGAGCCAGCTCGAGCCGCTCATCCAGGGTGGCCTGGTGGTCGACACGATGGAGGTGTCGGGACCGTGGTCGGCCCTGCCGGGCATCTACGACGCCGTCGTGAAGGGGATGCTGGACGTGCCGGGCGTGCTGGCCGCCTCGGCGCACTGCAGCCACTCCTACATCGACGGCGGCTGCCTCTACTTCACCTTCGGGGGCAAGCCCGCCGAGGACACCGCGGCCTCGAAGGCCGCCCTGCACGCCGCGGCATGGGATGCCGGGCAGCGCGCCGTGCTGGAGCGAGGAGGATCCATCTCGCACCACCACGGCGTGGGTCTCCACCGGGGCCGCTACCTGGCCGAGGCGCTGGGCGTGGGCCACGAGGTGCTGCAGTCCGTCAAGGACGCGCTCGACCCCCACGGCGTGCTCAACCCCGGCAAGCTCGGGCTCCGCTCCCCCTTCGGCGAGCCCGACCTGCCCTGACGGCGACGACGGCCTCACCCGCAGGCTGGCCCGCGCCGAGGTCACGCACACCGTCGCTCCGTGGAGTCCCGCAGTCCAACAGGGTCCGGGGTGAGGGGTGGCGATCGCAGCGCTCGCTGCTGGGCGGCCGTGGTGGTGCCGGTGCGGAGGTCGACCCACTCGAATCGTTGCGACCCCCCGGCCCCGGCCCGGTGTGGGAGGCGCTGGCCGCCGACGGGGCGGAGCTGCCAGTCACGGGAGTGGGCGGCACCGTGGTGCCGTCGACACAGGAGCACCAGGTGCTCGGGATCGGTGCGGCCGCCGCCGGTCCACCCCGGCTCGTGGTGGGCGTCGCACCACTCGGGCGGCATGTCGCAGCCCGGGAACACGCAACCCCCGTCGCGGACGGTCAGCGCACGCCGCTGGGCCGCGCTCGCCAACCGGGTGGAACGGCCGAGCCACAAGGGCTGGCCCCGCTGATCGACGATCAGCGCCTGCAGGTAGGCATCGCAGTGCAACAGCGCAGCCAGCTCGGCGCTGATCGGCTCGCCGTCCAAGCTGCGAACCCGCTCGCCCAGGTGGTCGTCGGCCTCGATGACCACGACGGCCTCGGTGCGGGCCGGGGAGGTGGCGGCTCCCCCACCTGCGGGAGCATCCCGCAGCAGCCGGACCAACGCGCGCACCCGGAGCTCGCCGACACCCGGCATCCTAACGCCGAGCGAATCGTGCTCCCTCCAGGCGGCTCGGCGCTGCCGGGACAGCTCGCCTGCCATGAGCTGGCGGACGACCTCCGCGGCGTGACCCGTCAGCTCGCCCCGCAGCAGCAGCGCTCCCTCGGCGGTGGTTCGCAGCGAGAGCCAACCTTCGTGGGGGCTATTGGAGGGCGGTGGGCGATCGCGGCCCGACGGCTCGCCAGACCCGGGGTCGTCCTCGGTGGGAGCAGCGTCGTCCGTCGGGGCGGGACGCGCGTGCTCCGCTCGGATGATCTCCACCCGCCGGCGCACCTCACGGCGCCAGGCGACCAGCGACGCCCTCTCGGCGATGCGGCACAGCTCGCCGTCGAGCTCGACCAGCTCGGCCAGCACCGACTCGTCGCGGATCTCCTCGATCACGCGGAGGTGCTCGAGGTGCAGCTCCCCGCGGCGGACGGCCGCTCCCAGGACCGGGAACCGGTCGATCAGCTCCCCGGCACGCACCAGCCAGGCACCCTGGCCACCGTGACCGAGCCGACGGTGGACCCACCAGCTGGTGGCCGGCATCCCCAGCGCAGCGTCAGCCACCCCTGGTCGGGACATGGCGGCCATCCCGTGGGCCACCGCAGCCTCCACCACCCGCCAGACGCGACCCAGGGAGGCGACGGTGTCGGCCAGCTCGGCGCCGTCGAGCTCGGCCCAGTCCAGGTCGACCAGCAGCTCCGCCGCACGGCCCAGCGCCTCACGGGCGACGCACCGATCGACGGCCTGTCCTCGTTCCCCATCTTCGAACATGTGTTCGATCCTAGGGGAAACCTCCCGACATGGCAAGCACCGACGTCGCGCCCGTTGCTCAGGCGTGCTCGAGAGGCCTGACGTTGACCGCCATCGGGCCGCGCCGGTTCTCCGACAGCTCGAAGCACACCCGGTTGCCCTTGACCATCACCTCGGCCGGCTCGCCGAGCACACCCGAGACGTGCACGAACACGTCCTGGCGACCCTTCACCTTGATGAAGCCGAAGCCGCGGCGACCGCTGTAGGTGGCCACCTTGCCCCACAGCTCCCCATCGGGCCGAGGGGCGGAGCCGCGACGCGGTTCGGGTTCGATCTCCACGTCCTGCTCCCGGGACGCCGCCACCGGAGCTTCCCGCGGAACGACAGAGGGCGGAACGACAGAGGGCGGAACGACAGAGGGCTGCGCCACGGGGGACGGCGCGACCAGGTCGGCTGTGTCGACAGCGCCCACGCCCACAGGGAGGCCGAGGGAGCGCTGCATCGAGGTGGTCGCCGCCTTGGCTCCGGGGTCGACCAGCGAGAGCACCACTCCGCTGGCACCGGCGCGGGCCGTACGACCCGAACGATGCACGTAGGTGGCCGGATCCTCGGGCGGGTCGAAGTGCACCACGCCCTCGACGCCGTCGACGTGGATGCCGCGAGCGGCGACGTCGGTGGCGACCAACGCCGCGACCTTGCCGTCCCCGAAGGCCTTCAGGGCCCGGTTGCGCTGGGACTGGCTGCGCCCGCCGTGGATGGCGGCCGCGTCGACCCCGTACCTCCCGAGCTGCTTGGCCAAGCGGTCGGCACCGTGCCGGGTGCGGGTGAACACGATGGTGGATCCCACCTCGGCGACGAACCGGGCGGTCTCGGCGACGCGGGCCTCGCGCTCCACCTTCCAGAACAGGTGCCGTGCCAGGGTCATGTCGGGTTCGCTGGAACCGACCTCGTGGCGCACGGGCTGGTGCTGGAAATCGCGGGTGAGCTTGGCGACCGGACCTTCGAGGGTGGCCGAGAAGAGCATCACCTGGCGGTCCGCCCGGGTCAGCTCGAGGATGCGGCGCACCGCCGGCAGGAACCCCATGTCGGACATGCGGTCGGCTTCGTCGACGACCACCGCGGCGACGTCGCGCAGGTCGACCGCCCCCATCGACAGCAGGTCCTCGAGGCGTCCGGGGCAGGCCACCAGCATCGACGCGCCGCCGTCGATGGCACGGCGCTGCGGGCCGTAGCCCACCCCGCCGTACACCGAGGCGATGCGGTGGCCCCCGACTGCAGCGAGGGGCGCGAGCTCTGCGGCGATCTGCTCGGCGAGCTCACGGGTGGGCGAGAGCACCAGGGAGGTGGGACGACGGCGGGTGCCCTTGGCGGAGCGGGCAACCAGGGGGATGCCGAAGGCGAGCGTCTTGCCGGAGCCGGTCGGGGCCCGGCCGAGGACGTCGCGGCCCGCCAGGGCGTCCTCCAGCACTGCGGCCTGGATGGGGAAGGGTTCGTGGATGCCGGCGCGATCGAGCGCGGCGACGATGCCCGAGGGCACGCCGAGCGACGCGAAGGAGGGGGTTCGGGGGGACATGGTTCTCCGGTTCCGCAGCCAGCGACGCGCTGGACTGCTGTGGTGTGGCCACAGGGCGCACGTGCTCGACAACGCCCTCGAACAACTTGCGGCACCGGGGGGTGGCGCACACCGGCCGAAGATCGGAGGCGGGCCGTGCGGCCGGCGCCTCCCACATCGCGAGACCCGGGCAGCACTTCTGCCCGGTGCGGCCAGCGTAGCCCACACCGGCACCGGTGGCGATCCGGGCACCACCCGCAGCTGAGGACATCGCGCGAGGGAGGACGTCGCGCGACAGTGGGGACATGACCCCGACGCAGGCGACCTGGCGAGGAGCGGTCACCGCCCTGGTGGTGGCACTCCCCGTCGCCGTGTTCAACCAGCTGCTCATCGCCGCAGGCGACATCGAGTCCGCATCGCCCGTCACCGTGCTGTTCTGGCTGCTGATCCTCTTCGGTGCGGCGGCCGGCGGATGGGGGGTGCTGCGACTGGCCCCGGACGCGGGCCTGCCCCACGCCGCGGCGGCTGGGGCGCTGGCCTACGCGGTCGTCCAGGGGGTCGGCATCATCCGACGCCTGCTGGCCGACGAGCCGCTGTCGTGGCTGGCCTTCCCCTTCCTGGCGTTGCTGATGGCGACGGCCGCCATGGTGGGCGGGATGATCGCCCGCCGCTGGAACGCCCAGGCCGGCGAGCTCGGCGACGCCTCGGACGCCCGGTGAGCACTCACGCCTCGGCTACCGTGCCCCCGAACCCACGCGCGGGAGGGCAACGTTGAGCATCCTCGTCATCGACCTCGGCACCAGCAGCGTGCGCGCCGCCGTCGTGCACCCCGACGCCACGGTCACCGACGAGGTGTCGCGACGCACGCTGCCCGACTCCCCCGCGGCCGGGCTCGTCGAGTTCGACGCCGGCGCCTACCTGCGGGCTGCGCTGGAGTGCGCCACGACGGTCCTGGAAGCCCACGGTGAAGTCGACGCCGTGGGCATCACCAACCAGCGCGCCACCACGATCGTCTGGGATCGCCACAGCGGTGAGCCCGTGGCACCGGCTCAGGGTTGGCAGGACCTCCGCACCGTCGGCGACTGCCTGGTGCTCGGTGCGGAGGGGTACCCCATGGCGCCCAACCTGTCGGTCACCAAGCTGGCCAACATCCTCGACGCCGTCGACCCGGACCGTCAGCGCGACCTCTGCTTCGGCACCCCCGACTCGTGGCTGATCTGGCACCTCACCCAGGGGGTGCACCACGTCACCGACCTCACCAACGCCGCCGTGTGGGGGATGCTGTCCGCCGACGGCACGCACTTCGATGCCCCGCTGCTGGAGAGGCTGCGGATCCCAGCGGCGGTGCTGCCCCGGATCGTGGACAGCACCGGCGTGCTCGACGCCGCCACCGCCCTGCCGGGTGCACCCCCGATCGCCGGCATCGCCGGGGATCAGCAGGCCTCGCTCGTCGGCCAGGGCTGCGTGCGGCCCGGCCTGGCCAAGATCACCTTCGGCACAGGGGGGATGCTCGACGTCTGCCTGGGAGCGTCCCGACCGTCCTTCGCCCGTCGAGGGGGCGCAGGGTGCTTCCCGATCGTGGCCTGGCGGCGCGACGAGCAGATCGCCTGGGGAGTCGAGGCGGTGATGCTGAGCGCCGGCACCAACGTGGAGTGGCTGGTGGAGGACCTGGGCATCCTCGAGTCGGCGGACGCGTCGGAGTCCGTGGCCGCCTCGGTGACCTCCACCGACGGGGTGGTGTACGTGCCGGCGTTGCTGGGCCTCGGCACCCCCCACTGGGACTACGGCGCTCGCGGCGCCCTGCTCGGGGTGACCCGGGGCACGACGGCCGCCCACGTCGTGCGGGCGGTGCTCGAAGGGGTGGCGCATCGGGGCGCCGACCTGGTCGAGGCCGCCGAGGCCGACACCGGCGCGACCATGGCCGATCTGCGCATCGACGGGGGGATGTCCCGCAACGCCGTGTTCGTGCAGGCGCTGGCGGACGCCACCGGCCGGCCGGTCGAGGTGTCGCCCGTGAAGGAGGCCACCACGCTGGGGGCCGGCCTTCTGGCGGGTCTGGCCATGGGCACCTGGTCCTCCTGGGACGACGTGGCCGCCACCTGGGCCCCGAGGAGCCGCGTGGAGCCCTCCGGCACCCTCGACCGTGGGCGCTGGGCCGAGGCGGTACGCCGTGCTTCGGCATGGCATCCCGAGCTGTCCGCCCTGGACTTCTGACTCGGCAGGCGGATCGGCGGTCCCGAGTGGACCGATCGCCCCGGGGCTCTGGTCCCATCGGATCATTGCCCTGGTCCCCCCGACCCCTCGCGCTTCAGAGCTCGGAGGAGTCGTCCGTAGTGGTGTCATGACCACGATCCACCTCGAGGACACGACCCAACACCACCCGGGTCGAGCGACGCCGAGGTGCGCGGCGCTGCTGTGCCACGGACGGCTGCAGCTCGCCTGGGATCCCGCCAGCGGGCAGCACCGCCTCGGGATCGCCCAGGCGCCGCAGCGCCAGGCGGCGGGGTGGTCACGATGACCTAGCTCATCCGGATCGGCGACGGGGGAGCGCGGCCCCCGTTGCCAGTCCGGCCGCTCCCCTGTGGTGTCTCCCAACCCCATCCAGCAACCAACCCAACCCAACCCAACCCAACCCAATGCCCCATGCACCAGTGGCCCGGTCGAACGACCGGGCCACGGTGCTGTCCGGCCACCGTGGAGGGCACCACGGATGCCGTCCAGTCGGGCGTGTGCGACACTGGCCCTGCCGGTGAGCCGACCGGGTGACCGCGGTGCCGTGGGTTCCACGGGTCGAGGAAGGTCGGGACTCCACAGGGCAGGGTGCTGGCGAGAGCCAGGTCGGAGCGATCTGACGGTACAGGGCAACAGAGAGCAGACCGCCGATGGCGACCCCCGGGTCGCACAGGTAAGGGTGAAACGGTGCGGTAAGAGCGCACCAGCGTCGGTGGCGACACCGGCGGCTGGGCAACCCCCACCCGGAGCAAGGCCAAGCAGAGGGCACGGGCTGCCCGTCCGCCCCGGTCACGGGGCAACCCTCGGGTAGGCCGCACAGATGGATGGTCACCGAACCGGTCCGCCGCAAGGCGCCGGGGAACAGAATCCCGCCTACAGGTCGGCTCACCGGCGCACGATCCGATCGACCACCGGCGCGGCCAACCGTTCGGTGCTGGCGCCGCCGTCCGTGCTGGCGTCGTAGGCGCTGTCCTGTCCGCCTTCAGATGGACTCTGAAGGCGCTGCGGGCCGCATCGCCACCTCTGGGCCTCCAGAGGTGATCCGAAGGCACAGAGCATCAGTGGCGCGCCACCGCGACCGCGCTCGGGCGCGAGACTCCGCTCATGGACGTCGCCGAACTGCTGGCCGAGCTGTTCGGTCGGGTCGACGAGCACATCTCGGAGGTGCTCGACGGCATCGACCCGACCCTGCTCGACGAGGCACTAGAGCACGGGTCGAACCCGATCGGCTGGTTGCTGTGGCACCTCACCCGGGTGGCCGACATGCACATCGCCGAGATACTCGAGACCGACCAGCTGTGGGTCGCCGACGGCTGGGCCGGCCGCTTCGGGCGCGACCCCGACCCGTGGGACATGGGCTTCGGCCACACTGCCGAGCAGGTCGCCGGGTTCCGTTCGGGGAGCACGTCGCTGCTGGCCGAGTACTGGGCGGCGGTGTGGGAGCTGACCCAGGGCGTGCTCGCCTCCGCCACACCCGAGGAGCTCGACCGGATCGTCGACCGTCGCTGGGATCCACCGGTGAGCCTGGGCGTGCGGCTGGTCAGCATCGCCGACGACGCCATCCAGCACGCCGGTCAGGCGGCCTACGTCAAGGGCATGCTGCAACGCCGGTGACCCGGACCAATGCATCTGGCATCCCTACAGTGAGACTACTCATGTGTACAGTTGTTACACATGAGCGGTCGGATCCAGGTCATCGTCGACGCCCAGGAGCGTGAGGCGTTCCGTCGGTGTGCGCGATCGCAGGGCGTCTCGCTGTCCACCTGGCTCCGTGAAGCCGGTCGCCGACGACTCGCCGAGGAAGCTCCGGGGCGCCTGGCCGACCCGGCCGCCCTCCGGGCCTTCTTCGACTCGCTGCCCGAGGGCGACCACGGGGTCGAGCCCGAGTGGTCCGAGCACCAGGCGGTGATCGAGGCCTCACGGGGATCCGGATCCGCGGAACCGTGATCTTCGTCGACACCAACGTGTTCATGTACGCCGTCGGGCGTCCCCACCCGTTGCGAGCTCCCGCCCAGTCGTTCTTCGAGGACGCTGTGCGGAAGGGGGAGCCCCTGGTCACCTCCGCCGAGGTCCTCCAGGAGCTCCTCCACGCGTATCTTCCGGTCGGTCGACTCGCCACGCTGGGTGCCGCCATGGAGCTCGCCACTTCGCTCACCACCGTGGTGGCGCTCGAGCGGGACGACGTCGAGCTCGCTCGTTCACTGGTGGAACGGCACCCCGGCCTCGGCGCCCGCGACCTCGTCCACCTCGCCACGTGCATCCGCCAGGGAGTCCCCCGCCTGCAGACCTTCGACCGGGATCTGGCCGACGCCTTCGCCACCCATCGAACGACTGGTCGCTGACGGCATCCGACCCGCTCCACGGGTGAGCAGTGCCGGCGACGTGGCTGTGGTTGGATGCGGACATGCAGCACCGCTACCTCGGCGACAGCGGCCTCAAGGTCTCCGCCATCAGCTACGGCAACTGGATCACCCACGGCAACCAGGTCGACGACGAGGCGGCGACCGCCTGCGTGCACGCCGCGCTCGACCTAGGGATCACCACCTTCGACACCGCCGACGTCTACGCCGAGACCCGTGCCGAGGAGGTGCTGGGGCGGGCATTGGAGGGAACCCGCCGGGAGTCGGTGGAGCTGTGCACCAAGGTGTACTGGCCCACCGGCGAGGGCCCCAACGACCGGGGCCTGTCCCGCAAGCACGTGATGGAATCGGCGCACGCCTCGCTGCGGCGGCTGCGCACGGACCACATCGACCTCTACCAGGCCCACCGCTTCGACACCGAGACGCCGTTGGAGGAGACGATGACGGCGTTCGCGGATCTCGTCCGCCAGGGCAAGGTCCACTACGTCGGCGCCAGCGAGTGGACCGCCGAGCAGCTGCGGGCCGGCAAGGAGCTCGCCCGGGAGCTGCGCATCCCCTTCGTGTCCAACCAGCCGCAGTACTCGATGGTGTGGCGGGTGATCGAGGCGGAGGTGATCCCCGCCAGCCGGGAGCTGGGGATCTCCCAGATCGTGTGGTCGCCGCTGCTGCAGGGCGTGCTCACGGGCAAGTACCTGCCAGGCACTCCCCCGCCGGCCGAGTCACGGGCGGCCGCAGAGGGCGAGGAGGGCACGATCGCCTTCCTCATGAACGACGACCTGTTGACCGCGGTGCAGGCGCTCCGCCCGATCGCCGAGGAGGCGGGCTGCACCCTCGCCCAGCTCGCCCTCGCCTGGGTGCTGCGCAACGACAACGTGGCTTCCTGCATCGTGGGCGCCACCCGCCCCGAGCAGCTGGCCGACAACGTGGTGGCCGCCGAGCTCACCCTCGACGAAGCGCTCGTGGCCCGCGCCGAGGAGGTCCTCGCCCCCCACGTGCTCGCCGACCCCTCCCTCACCGAGGCCTTCGCCCCCGCCGAGCGGCCCTGACGCGCTGTCGACGAGCGACAGGTCCTGGGTCCACCGGGGCTAACCTCGCCACGTCGGCCCCCTGTGCCGGGACCCGCATCGGGGAGGAGCGCATGTTCAGCGGCAACGAGTGGTTGTGGATCCTCGTCATCCTGTCGATCGCCGGGGCCATGGCGTGGATCGCCGCTCCCCGGCGCTCCACGCCCGTGACCTCCAGCTCCGCGATCGTCCGGGGAACGCCGGAGAAGGTGGCCCGCGACATCGTCGAGGCCTGCAGCCGGCGCCGCGGTGCGTCGGTGCACGCCTGGCCCGACGGGATCGTCCTGCTGGAACGCCGCACGCTGCCGGGGTGGGCGGTCCTGCTGGCGATCCTCGCCTTCCCCATCGGGTTGCTCGCCCTGCTCGCCCGCACCGTCGATGCCGGCACGATCGTGGCAGTCGCCACCGATGGTTCGACCACCAGACTGCACCTCCGGGGACGGTTCGACCCCCGCGACGTCGCCCGAATCAACGAGGTGATCACCCGTCGGTCGGCACCACTGGGTCCAGGGACCGAGCTCCTTCCCAGAGCCTGAGCTCCGGCAGCGCTGTCCGCGCGTCACCCGGCGGTCACCGAGTACACACGATGGCGGCCTGGGTGCCCCTTGAAGTGGGCGGCCCGGTGCCGGTGGAGCGCGAACCCGTCGCCGTCGGCCAGCTGCTCTCTGACCGCCTCGCTGATCAGCACCTCGTCGCCCCGGGCGGCGGCGGCGATCCTGGCCGCCATGGCCACGTTGGTGCCGAACAGGTCGCCCTTCTCGCTGACGACCTCTCCGGTGTGCACCCCGACCCGCACTGCCAGGTGCACGTCGATCGCCTCGCACTCACGGAGGTCCGGGCCGAGCGAGACCGCCGCACCGACGGCCTGCTCCGGCGTGGGGAACGCCGCCATGAACCCGTCGCCCTGGGTCTTGACGACCTGGCCCTTGTGACGACGGACCGTCGAGGCCACCACCCGGTCGTGCGCCCGGATCAACCGCACCCACTCCTCGTCGCCGAGGCGGTGGTTGAGGGCGGTGGAGCCCTCGATGTCGCAGAACATCAGCGACACGGTGCCGTCGGGGCCGATCAGCGACTCGACGGCCCGGCGGTTCCGCCCCATGTGGTCGACCAGCGCGGCGACGGGCTGGAGCAGCAGCGGCACCAGCGCCGCCGCGGCGGTGGTGAGCAGCGGTGGAGGTTCGGGCGGGCGACGGCGGCGGCGGACGGCCAGCACGATCTCCCGGGTCGTCCACGTCGCCACCACGACCACCAGCGCGCACGCGACCACGACGAGCAGCACGCCTTGATCCATCGGAGGGGAGCCTAGGAGATGCGCCCCGGCCGCTGGAGAGCCGAGATCGCGGCACGAGACCGGCTGTTCCCTGCGGTGCGATGCAACGGGCCGCCGGCGATTCGTAGATCTCCTGAGCGATCAGGGTTCCTTGAAGAGCGTGCCGCGAATCGGTTGCGCACGCCCCCCTCCGATGGGAGGCTGACCCGGGCTCCGGTCGTCGAACCGGTCGAGGGAGGAGTAGGGCGATGAAGCGCTCTCTGCACACGGTGCTGCTGGCATTCGTTGCGTTGGCTGCGCTGAGCGCAGCAGCCTGCATGCCCCAACCCCCACGACCTCGGCCTGACACCACCAGTCCCGTGCTATCGCTCCCGGCTGACATGACCGCGGCCGCGCAGAGCCTCAGCGGCACGAACGTGTCGTGGACGGCCACCGCCAGCGACAACAGGGATGGCGATGTCCCCGTGATCTGCACCCCCGCTTCGGGAAGCCTGGTGCCGATCGGTGTCTCCACCGTCACCTGCTCCGCCACCGACGCCGCCTACAACACCGCCGCGGGCACGTTCACCATCACCATCACCCCTTACATCCCTGGCGCAACTGCCACCGCCATCACCGCCGGCTGGAGCCACACCTGCGCACTCCTCGACGACGGCACCGCAAAGTGCTGGGGTGACAACGACAGCGGCGAGCTCGGCAATGGCACCACCACCGGCTCGGCCACACCCATCGCCGTCACCGGCCTCACCGGCGCAGTAGCCATCACCGCCGGCGGCGGGCACACCTGCGCGCTCCTCGACGACGGCACCGCCAAGTGCTGGGGCAACAACTTCGGCGGGCAGCTCGGCAACGGCACCACCGACAACTCGAACACACCGGTCACCGTCACCGGCCTCACCGACGCAGTCGCCATCGCGGCAGGCACCTGGCACACGTGCGCCCTCCTCGGTGACGGCACAGCCCGATGCTGGGGCCACAACTGGTCCGGGCAGCTGGGCAACGGCACCATCGTCGAGTCGGCCACACCCGTCGCCGTCACCGGGCTCACAGGAGCCACCAACATCACCACCGGGAGCACGCACACCTGCGCGCTCCTCGACGACGGCACCGCCCGCTGCTGGGGCCACAACTGGTACGGGCAGCTCGGCAACGGCACCACCGCCGACTCGCCCACACCCGTGGACGTCACCGGACTCACCGGAGCCACCAACATCACCGCCGGCGCGGACCACACCTGCGCGCTCCTCGGCGACGGTACCGCCCGCTGCTGGGGCGACAACTACTACGGGCAGCTCGGCAACAGCATCAGCGGCTGGTCGACAACACCTATCGCCGTCACCGAACTTGCCGGCGCCACCGCCATCACCGCCGGCGCGGACCACACCTGCGCGCTCCTCGGCGGCGGCACCGCCCGCTGCTGGGGCCACAACTGGTACGGACAGCTCGGCAACGGCACCACCGCCGGCAACTCGACCACACCTGTCGCCGTCACCGGACTCACCGGAGCCACCGCCATCACCGCCGGCGCGGACCACACCTGCGCGCTCCTCGACGACGGCACCGCCAAGTGCTGGGGCAACAGCAGCATCGGACAGCTCGGCAACGGCACCACCGCCGGCAACTCGACCACACCTGTCGCCGTCACCGGACTCACAGGAGCCACCGCCATCACCGCCGGCGCGGACCACACCTGCGCGCTCCTCGGCGACAGCGCCGCCAAGTGCTGGGGTGCCGGCTACCACGGCGAGCTCGGCAACGGCACCACCACCAACTCGGCCGCACCCGGGGACGTCACCGGACTCACCGGCACCGCCGCCCTGACGGCTGGCTACCGACACACGTGCGCTCTCCTCGGCGACAGCACCGCCCGATGCTGGGGCGACAATTACTACGGACAGCTCGGCAACAGCATCACCGGCCTAGCGACCACACCCGTCGCCGTCTCGGACCTCGCCGGCGCCGTCGCTATCGCCGCCGGCGACAACCACACCTGCGCGCTCCTCGACGACGGCACCGCAAAGTGCTGGGGTGACAACGACAGCGGCGAGCTCGGCAATGGCACCACCACCGGCTCGGCCACACCCATCGCCGTCACCGGCCTCACCGGCGCAGTAGCCATCACCGCCGGCGGCGGGCACACCTGCGCGCTCCTCGACGACGGCACCGCCAAGTGCTGGGGCAACAACTTCGGCGGGCAGCTCGGCAACGGCACCACCGACAACTCGAACACACCGGTCACCGTCACCGGCCTCACCGACGCAGAAGCCATCACCGCCGGCGGCGGGCACACCTGCGCGCTCCTCGGTGACGGCACCGCCCGATGCTGGGGTTACAACGGCTTGGGTCAGCTCGGCAACGGCACCACCACCGGCTCGGCCACACCCGTCGCCGTCACAGGACTCACCGGCGCCACCAACATCTCCACCGGGAGCACGCACACCTGCGCCCTCCTGGGCGACGGCACCGCAGAGTGTTGGGGCTACAACTACTACGGTCAGCTCGGCGATGGCTCCACCAACACCTCGGCCACCGCCGTCGCCGTCACCGGACTCACCGGAGCCACCAACATCACCGCTGGCGGCTCACACACTTGCGCGCTGCTCGGTGACGGCACCGCCCGATGCTGGGGCGACAACGGGCCCGGGCAGCTGGGCATCGGCGGAGCGTTCTCGCCCACGCCCGTCACTGTCATCGGACTCACCTGACCGCTCGCGCCGTCACGCGAATCGCGGCGACGGCCCGGATCAGCTCTGTTCCGGCCCCCAGTCCTCCGCGTGGTCCTCGATCGGGGCAGCAGCTAGGTGCCGAGCGCGCTCGCCTTCGGCGTCGGGGCGCCCTGCACACCGACATCGGAGCTCCCGCTCCGCGAGAAGAGCAGGATCACGCCACCGAGGATCCACACGCTGGTGAGCACCCAACCGACCAGCACGAGGGCCATGATGCCCTCGCTGTCGATCCCCATCCCCGCGGTGGTGAGAAGCGCGACCGCCGCACCGATCCAGCCGACCACCATCATCCAGCGAGGGAGGCTCCCCCGCTGGTGAGCCTCCAGCGTGACCCCGCCCATCACCGCGCAGAGCCCGGCTTGACCCGCACCAGACATCACGCCGCTCAGCACAACGCCGAAGATCACGACGTCGGGGCCAAGCTCAGCGACCCTCATCGCCAGCGCGCTGTTGATGCCGTAGCCCGTCAGGAAGCTGACCGCCATCACCGCCATGCCGATCGTGGCCACGGTGAGAGGTGCGGAGGGACCGCCGCCCCCCGACACCCGATCGCGCATGGCACCGAACCACACGATCAGGGCCGCGAGGGCCACCGCCCCCACCACGGCGGTGGCCCGGATTCCTCCGGTGTTGCTGGACAGCCAGGAGACCCACTCACCCGCCGGTGCATCGGGAGCGGGGGGCGAGGACGCCAGGCCGAAGCTGGCCCAGCCACCGACGAGGAACACGAGCCCTGCCAGGGCGCCGATCCGAGATCTCATGAGAGCACCTTCCGGTCTCGCGCGACCGATCCGCGCGTCGTGGATCGAGCACAACACGAACCGCGGTCGCGTTGGTATCACCGGGCGATACCAATGGCGATACAGCCGCTACGGTTGCGCAGGTCCCGGTGATGGAGACGGTGCGAAGGCAGGAGTTGGTGGAGACAGCGAGCTTCGGTGAATGGGTGCGCCATCGGCGCCGGGTCCTCGACCTCACCCAAGCCGAGCTGGCCGACAGGGTGGCCTGCGCCACCGTCACGGTCCGCAAGGTCGAGTCCGACGAGCGCCGCCCCTCCAAGGTGATGGCCCAGCGCCTGGCCGAGGCGCTCGAGCTCGACGAGAACGACCTCGCTCCCTTCATGGCCTCCGCTCGCGCCCAGCGCAGTCCGGCGCGTCTCGGAGACACTGCCGACGGTGTGCGCGAGGGACCAGGCGTCCTCCCGGCACCTGCGACTCGCCTCATCGGGCGCGACGCGGACGTGGTGGCCGTCCTCGACCGCCTCGAGGTCGGAGGCGGACCCGCCCGACTGGTGACGGTCACCGGCCCGCCAGGAGTCGGCAAGACCCGTCTGGCCGTGGAGGTCGCCGCACGAGCGGGACGGAAGTTCGATTTGCCCGTGGTCTTCGTCGACCTGAGCGCTGCGGGATCCCCGGCCGACGTCCCCGGGTGCATCGCGGGCGCAGTGGCCACACCGCCGGGCGCGCTGGTCGACGCGGCGACGCTGGTGGCCCACGCGCTGCGTCGAACACCTTCGCTGGTCGTCCTCGACAACTTCGAACACGTGCTCCGAGCCGCCGGTGAGGTCGAGGCACTGCTGGAGTCCTGCCCCTCCACGATGTGCCTCGTCACCAGCCGCGCACCGCTCGACCTGCCGGGGGAGCACCGGTTCCCGCTGGGGCCTCTGGCGACCGACGGACCCGACGGGGACGAAGCGCTTGCACCTGCGGTGGCGCTGTTCGTCGAACGGGCCCTCGGTCTGGATCCGCACCTCGATGACCTGCACGACACGACCACGATCGCCGCCATCTGCGAGCTGCTCGACGGGCTGCCTCCGGCCATCGAGCTGGCCGCCCGAAGGGTGGGCGAGCTTTCCCCGACGTCGTTGCTCCACTCCCTCAGGGAAGGTGGGCCCCTCGGCGAGGTCCCACGGACCCGCAACGAACGACACCGCTCCGCCGACGCCGCCGTCGCATGGAGCATCGAGCTCCTCTCGCCGGGCGCACGGAAACTGCTGGCCACCTGCAGCGTGTTCTCCGGGAGCTTCGACGCTCACACGACCGCTGCACTCGCCGCCACGACACCGTCCGAGGCTGCACGCGCGCTGGGCGAAGCACACACCCACGGCCTTCTCCGGCGACGCGGGACCCGGACCGGGCCGCTCGATGCGGGCTGCGGCTACGACATGTTCACAGTGGTACGGGAACACGGGCGGCGACATCTCGACGACACCGGCAGCCTCGTCGACACGATGCTCCGACACGCCGAGCTCACGGCCCACCGAGCCGAGGAGATCTCCCCCGGCATCGACGCCTGGCCCGAACCCGACGTCGTCGAGGCGCTCGCCGCCATCGAGGCCGATGTGCGCGCCTCGCTGGAGTGGAGCTTCTCCGACCACGGTGACCCCGTCGTCGGACGACGGCTGGTGGGAGCCATCGCCGTGCTGTGGTACTTCCGCGCCCAATCCGCCGATCTGCTCCGCTGGACCGAGCGGGCGCACCGATCGCTGGTTCCGGACGACGGGCCCGGGCAGCGGTGCCGGAGCGCCTACTTCCTCGCCACCGCCCTGTGGCAGAACGGCGAAACCACCCGGGCCCTCGAGCTCATCGGGGAAGCGATCGCCGCGGCGGAGGTGGAGGCGGACCCGACCTGGTTGGCGGAGACGGTCGGCATGCAGCAGATGATCCTGCTCTCAGGGCTCCAGCTCGAGGCGGCTGCCGAGCTCACCGCTCGATCGATCCAGACCGCTGTCGCTGCCGGCGCGGAGTGGGAGCTGCTCGCCCACCTCCGTGCCGCGCGTCTCGCCCTGCTCGCCGGCGAGCTACCGGCAGCAACTGTCGCGGTCGATGCCTGCATCGAAGCGAGCAGCCGTGCACCCAGCACCTGGGGTGTCGCGATGGCGCGCTCCAGCCGCGGCGACCTGCTGCTCGCGTCGGGTGAGCCGCACGCCGCCCTCGTCGATCACCTCGACGCCTTCGACGGCTTCCGGCTCATCGGGGCACCCGCCTACGCCATCGCCCGAGCGTCCAGCGCGGCCAGCGCGCTGGTCGCCGCCGGCCGGCCCGAGCGCGCGGCGGCCGTGTTCGACCTCGTCGACCACTGGTGCGAGGAGACAGGCGTACCTCTGCATCCGATGGTCGCCTTCTCCGATGCTCGCGACAGGGCCGTG
This sequence comes from uncultured Microthrixaceae bacterium, assembly GCA_964420125.1. Taxonomy (GTDB): domain Bacteria; phylum Actinomycetota; class Acidimicrobiia; order Acidimicrobiales; family Microtrichaceae; genus CAYQQQ01. The sequence goes on along the minus strand of CAYQQQ010000005.1, from coordinate 29,856 downwards.
GTCGGCGAGCAGCTCGGCGAGCGCTCCAACGGACGCGCCGAGCTCAGCGTGCTGCTCGAGGACGGCTCCGAGACCCTCCGCGGCCTCGCCGCGGGCTGACCGATCGGGCGGCCGACCGGCGGCCGACCGCCCGAGACGGCGCGCTCACTCCGGGAGGTTCACGTCCAGGGTGACGGCTTCCCACTGGTCGATCGAGGCGGCCATGGCGGCCAGCTTCTCGCGTGCCGCGGCCAGCACGTCGTGACCGAGCAGGAGGCGTAGGGGCGGTTCGTCGAGGCCGGCCACCATCAGCACGGCGTCGGCCAGCTTGCGGGGGTCGCCGGGGAGGTGCTCGGCGAAGGCCCGGATCAGCTCCTTGCGGACCCCCACGTCGTCCGCGTAGTCCTCGATCGGGGTGGCGGTCTCGTGCATCGACCGTGACGCCCAGTCGGTGCGGAACGCCCCCGGCTCGATGGCGGTCACCTTGATCCCGAAGGGCCCGACCTCCTTGGACAGCGCCTCGGTGAGCGACTCGAGGGCGAACTTGGTGGAGCTGTAGTAGGCGTTGGGCGGGTTGGCCACGAGGCCGGCCATCGAGGACATGTTGATGATCCGCCCGTCACGGCGGGCCCGCATGGCCGGCAGCACCGCCTTGATCGTGTCGACCACCCCGAAGTAGTTGGTGTCGAACAGGGTGCGCACCTCGGCGTCCTCCCCCTCCTCCACCGCCGAGAGGTAGCCGTAGCCGGCGTTGTTGACCAGCACGTCGATCCCCCCGAAGGCCTCCTCGGCGGCGGCCACCGCGGCGGCGATCTGGGCCCGGTCGGTGACGTCCAGGGCCACCGCCCGCGCCGAGTTCCCGAAGTCGGCCTCGAAGTCGGCCACCGCGTCGGCCCGGCGGGCCGTGGCCACCACCTGGTGGCCGGCCTCCAGCGCGGCCCGGGCGATCTCCCGGCCGAGGCCGGTGGAGCAGCCAGTGATCAGCCAACGCGCCATCAGCCCGCCACCTCAGCCCGCTGCCTCGGGCAGCACCTCGGGCAGCCGCCGCAGGTAGCCGGCCCGGCGCTCGGCCAGTTGGGCCGCACGCTCGGCGGCGGTCACCCGGGGCGTGGCGGCCAGCTCCTCGGCGAGGCGGTCGAGGCGCACCACCCGCCCGGCGGCCCGCAGGTCTTCGCGAGGGCCGCCCTCGGGGAACTCCGCCATGCGCAGGGTGAGGATCCCCTCGGGCATCCCGCAGGTGTCGATCCAGTTGTGCACCCCCGGGTCCTCCGCGCAGATCACGTAGGTGTAGGTGCCGTCCTCGTTGGGACGGGATTGGGCCTTGTTGAGGCTGGCGGTGCGGTCGAGGATGTCGAGCGTGGTGCCCCAGATGTTGGACAGGGGCACCGTGAAGTACTCCGCTCCCCCGTCGCTGACATCCACCACGAACGCCTCGTCGGGGGCCAGCGCGAACCGGCCGCCCACGTACACCTGGTTGCGCAGGGCGCCGGTGTGGTCGGCCGACCAGCCGAGGGTGAAGTGGTTCTCGGGGATCGAGTACATCCCCCGGCTCAGGCTCCCGGTGAACTCGGCGTAGTGGGCCATGAACCCGGCCGTCAGCTCGGCCTGCTCGTCGAGGGTGCGCGCCCGGGAGGATGGCTCCCCGCCGAGGCGCACGATCTCGAACTGGTTGGGATCGTCGCGGCCCCAGTCGAGCATCACGTCGCGGATGTAGAACTCGTGGGCCGCAGGCGAGGACTGCACGTGGTTGGGACGATCGCCCGCAGGGGACGAGTCGACGGTGATGGTGAACGACCCGTCGGATGCCACCTCCATCCGACGACCGTCGAGAACGTCGACGGTGCCCATGTGCTCGTCCCACAGGGTGAAGTAGTTCTCGGTCATCCGGTGCTCACCCACCCGGCCGTGGATCTCGTAGCGCTCGTCGCCGGAGATCGGGATCACCCGGTAGATCGAGTCGGGGTTGTCGATCCCCCAGCGCGACCCGGGGATCACCCGGCCGTCCACCTCGTGGGCGAGACGGGTGATGCAGGTGACCTTCGGTCGCAGCGGGTCCTGGTTGGAGGACCACACCGCCGCGGAGAACATCACCTCCTCGAAGGCGGCATCGAAGCAGGCGAGCATCGCCTCGGAGGCCTCGGCCGAGGCCAGCCAGTCGGCGGCCACCTTCTCCCGGGCGGCGACGACGGTGGGGTGCTGGGTCAGCTCCACAGCCGCCAGCTCGTGGCGGTGCTGGGCGGCGGTGGCGACAGGATGCTCGGACATGCTCCCCCCGGAGGCGACGGCCCCCGATCCTCTGAGCGCGGGCGGTGCGATCCTACGCGTCGCCGGTGACCGCGCCCGTGTTGTCGCAGACTGCTACAGTTGTGGCATACAGCGACAGGAGGCTCCGATGAGCAAGCCGGCCTCGACATCCACCAGGGTCGCCGGCGACGTGGTCGCCATCGCGTCCGCGGTCGCCCCGAGCGAGCACCGCACGACCGCCGAGCAGATCAACCACTGGGCCCGCATCGGCATGCAGGTCGAGCGATCCGGCACCGTCGCCACGCGCAGGGTCCTGGCCGTCGCGGCAGGCGAGGCGCAGTTCTCCACGCTCGACGCCCAGGAACGTGAGACCGCCCACGCGCTCATCGACGCCGAGATCGCGGAGCGGGCCGCCGGCCAGCGCTTCGGCCCTGCCGCCCGGGCGGCAGGCCACACGACCGTCTCGCTCGACGCCGACGGCGACCTCGTCGAGATCGCAGCCGACGGCACCACGCGGCGCCTGTGAGCCGCCTCGACCTGATCGCCGGCCCGAATGGTGCCGGCAAGACGACCTTCTACGAGCGTGTCGTCCATCCGGGCCGGCCCGGCCTCCCGTTCGTGAACGCCGATGACATCGCCGCCGTCCGCTTCGGTGACGCCGCGGCCGAGATGAGCTACGCCGCAGCGGAGATCGCGGCGGCGACCCGCGCCGCGCTCATCGAGGCCCGGCTCGACTTCTGCACGGAGACCGTCTTCTCCCATCCCTCCAAGGTCGACCTGATCGACACCGCCGTCGGGGCCGGCTACGACGTCGTCCTCCACGTCGTGATGGTCCCCGTCGAGCTGTCCGCCCGCCGGGTCGCCGCCCGGGTCGCCGCCGGCGGTCACGACGTGCCGGCCGACAAGATCGCCGAGCGCTACGAACGGATCTGGCCCAACATCGTCACCGCGATCGACCGTTGCCGCCGGAGCGTGCTCTACGACAACTCCCACGACGCCGGGCCCACCGAGGTGGCGGCGTTCCGCTCCGGACTCGCCGACTACCCGCCGAGGTGGCCGGGCTGGACCCCCGACGAACTGCTCAGCGCGTTCGGTTGACCCATCGGTTCGGTCTCTATGCTCGGGCGATGGCCGAGAGCGCCCGTTGCATCGAGAACCTCCTCTACACCTACGCCGAGCGCATCGACGCCGGCGACCTCGACGGCGTGGCGGAGCTGTTCGCGCACGGCCGGATCTCCGCCACCGCGGACCTCGACCCGGCGATGACCTTCGAGGGCCGCGACGGCACCCGGGAGATGTACGGGATGTCCACACGGATCTACCCCGACACCGGCACCCCCAAGACCCATCACGTCACCACCAACGCCCGCATCGAGGTGGACGAGACGGCGGGCACGGCCACCTGCCGCTCCTACTTCACCGTCACCCAGGCCACCGACGAGCTCCCGCTGCAGATCATCATCACCGGCCGCTACCACGACAGCTTCCACCGCATCGACGGCACCTGGTGGTTCGACACCCGGATCATGCACGTCGACCAGGTGGGCGACCTCAGCCACCACCTCGAGTTCGAGCTGTAGCGAGGCGCTCCGCCCGAGGTCCCCGACCGGCACCGCCGGTGGTGACAGCTGTTCACCGCCGTCCTATCCTTCAGCGCAGCGGGCGGCCGTGGCGGGCCGTGGCGAGGGAGCAGATCATGGGCACTGGGCGGAGACTGGCGATCGGACTGGTCGCCACGGCGGTGGCGGCTTCGGTGGCGTGCGTACCGCCACCGAAGCCCAACACGGACCTCGTTCCGGGAGGGCACCTCGAGCCCACCCCGTCGGCCGAGGACCGACCCTGGCCGCTGCACGTCATCGACGGCCGCTACCGGGGCGCCAACGCCCTCGGGCCCGGGGACGTGAACCACGACGGGCTCACCGACTACGTCACCAACTACGAGTTCGACCAGCGCTACGTGATCTCCCTGCACCCCCCGGCGGGATCCGACCCGGCGACCGCCTGGCAGACGATCGACCTCCTCTCCAGCACCGCCAAGGCCGGCCAGGGTTCGGACACCGAGAACGCGGCGCTCGGCGACCTCGACGGCGACGGGAACCTCGACGTCGCCGGGGTGCAGGGGGGCCACAACACCCCCTTCTGGGAAGGCTACGAGCCGGGGGTGCGCATCATCTGGGGCCCGCACCCCGGCGAGGACGTGACCGACGCCGGCAACTGGGTGGACGGCGGACGGCTGCCCGACTCGCTCGACTCCGGCCACATGCTGTGGGTGCAGGTCCGCGACCTCAACGCCGACGGCGCACCCGACCTCGTGATCGGCGGTCGCCAGCTCTTCCTGGGTGGGCCGTACTCGTCGGTCAACTGGATGGAGGCGCCGGCCGACCCGGCGGACCGCCGTGACCTGACCAAGTGGGTGCGCCACGACATCGACCCCGACGCCCGCAGCGGCCACGGCTTCGAGTGGGGCGACATGGACGGCGACGGCCTCGAGGACCTGGTGCTGAACAACGCCGACTTCGACACCGCCAACGTCCACGAGTCGGTCACCTGGTACCGCAACCCGGGCCCGACCGCCGCGGCCGCCGGGCCGTGGGACGCCCACGTCATCGACATGGACCCGGCCTTCGAGCCGAAGCCGGGCCTCAGCGTGGTCGACTTCGACGGCGACGGCCGCACCGACGTGCTCACCACGACGGCGATCGCCGTGTACTGGTACCGCAACGACCCCGCCGAGCCGTCGGGGTTCGAGAAGGTGGTGATCCCCAAGCCCGCCGAGACCCAGCAGTTCTCCCGGCCGGTGCGGGTGGCCGACGTCGACGGCGACGGCCGGCTCGACATCGTCGGCGGCCTCGTGCACGAGGACGGCCTCCTCCCCGAGGACGAGCACTCGCTGTACTGGATGGAGCACTCGGGAGCCGACCCCCGCACCGCCAGCTGGACCACGCACGTCATCAAGCACGGCCCGGGACGCACGATGCTGATGACCCCCTTCGGGGAGAAGTGGGACATGATGAGCCTCGAGGACGTCGACGGCGACGGCGACCTCGACGTGGTGGCCAACTCCGAGGAGTGGTACGTCAACGACGGCTTCGAGGTGACGGCGTGGGAGAACGTCCGCAACCCCGAGTCGCAGTCGGTGATGTGGTTCGAGAACACCCTCGACGAGCCGGCCCGCACCTCGTCCCCCGCCGCTGCCGGCTCACCCGTGGTGATCGAGGCCGAGGAGGCGACCCTGCTCGGCGGCGGGCCGCTGGTCCCCCGCTCGCAGCACGGCACGGGCCGCTACGCCGGGTTCTCCGCCAGCGGCTACCTCCAGGGGTTCCGCGGCCTGTCCACCAACGTCGACCCCTCCGCCACCGAGCTCGAGAAGGCCACCGCCGCCTTCTCCGCCGGCCGGGCCGGGTCGGTGCGCTACGACGTCTCCCTGCCGGCGGACGAGACCCTCGACCTCTGGGTGCGGCGGCTGGTGCCCTCCAGCTTCGGGTACACCGCGTCGGCGTCCCAGCGCGACTCGATCTGGGCCTCCATCGACGGCGGCGCCTACGCCGCGCTCGACCAGTCGGGCGGGCCGACCAACACCTGGGTGTGGCAGGAGGTGGCCACCGGCGTGGTGTTGGACGCCGGTGAGCACCAGCTCACCCTCAAGTTCCGCGAGCCCGGCTACGCCGTCGACCAGATCGTGCTGGCCCCGACCGGCTGGGCGCCGCCTACCGGCCCTGCCTGAGCCTCGGGGTCTCCAGCCCACGGACCGGGCGCTCGTCCACGAGGGGTGTGGTCTCGCTGCCTTCAGATCACCTCTGGAGGGGGAGCGGTCGCCATGTGGTGCGCTGCGCCTCCAGAGTCCATCCGAAGGCACGCTGAAACACCTCACACGCCGGCGGGTTCCGCCCGAACGCCTGCTCGCTCAGGCGAGGTCGTCGTCGAGGGCCGCCCACGTGCGGCCCACGCCGAAGCGCCCCCGGTCGTCGCGCACCACCTCGGCAGCCGCCACCTCGGTGTCGTGGGTGAAGAAGAGCCGGCCTGATCGGGCGACCAGGTCGTCGAGCAGCGCGGTCTTCTCCTCCACCAGCAGCTCGGGGAAGCGGTCGTAGCCCATGGTGATGGCCGCGTGCACCCACGGCGTGCCGGGAACCAGGTCCCCGGCGAACACCAGCGGGGCGTCCAGGGCCTCCAGCTCGGTGAGCATCAGCCCCGGGGTGTGCCCCTGGGAGAAGTGGAACCGGTAGCCCGGCCCCAGCGTGGCGCTGCGCTCGCCGTCCACCAGCTCCAGGCGACCGGCACCCTCCAACAGCTCCGCCAGCTCGGGGATGAACGACGCCCGGTCGCGGGGATGGGGGCGGCGGGCCCGCTCCCACGCCGCCCGGCTCACCACCACCGTGGCCTGATCGAACACCAGCGCGGGGTCCTCGCCCTCGCGCCACGCCGAGAGCAGCCCGCCGGCGTGGTCGAAGTGGAGGTGGGACACCACCACCACGTCCACCTCGGACGGGCTCACACCCAGCTGTCCGAGGTGATCGAGGAGCACGTGGCGATCCTCCCGGACGCCGTAGCGGGCCCGCAGCTCGGGCGGGAAGAACGACCCGATCCCCGTCTCGAACAGCACCTGTCGGCCGGAGTCCTCCCGCACCAGCAACGCCCGGGTGGCCAGGGGGATCAGGTTGTCGTCGTCGACCTCCACCCAGCGCGACCACAGCGCCTTGGGGGCGTTGCCGAACATCGCCCCGCCGTCGAGGCGCTGCGAGTTGCCGAGCACGGAGTGGAGCCGAATCGTCACAGCTCCAAGGTGTAGTCCAGCCAGCGGGAGGGCTGCGCCCCGATCCGGTCGTACACCGCCTGGGCCCGGTGGTTGTCCAACGCCGTCTGCCACACCAGCTCCGGCGCACCGTGCGCCCGGGCCAGCTCAGCACAGGCGGCGATCAGCGCCTCCGCCAGCCCCCGGCCCCGGGCGGAGGGCACCACGTAGAGGTCGTTCAGGACGGCCGCAGGCGCAGCGTTGAGCGTCTGCCAGCTCCAGAGCACGGTGGCGAAGCCCACCGCTTCTCCGTCGCCGTCACGGGCCAGCAGCTGCACGCCATGGTGCGCGGGGTCGAACAGCAGCGCCGTGGACATGGCCAACAGGTCGTCGTCGGTCGGCGCGACCTCGTAGAAGTCGCAGTAGGCCCGCAGCAGTGGGAGCAGCTCGGGCAGGTCGCTCTCCGCCACCGGCGCGATCCGGGACCCCGCCCCGCGCCCGCTCCTGTCGTCCGTCGCGACCATGCCACCATCTTGGCCGCTGTGGCACAGTGTGCCGATGCGTTCGAGGGTGGGGTTCTCGGTGGGGTTCTCGGTGCGGGCACGGCTGGCAGGGGCACTGCTGGCCTCCGCGGTCGTGGTGGCGGGCTGCACGGTCCCCTCCGAGCTGCCCGACGGCTCGGTGCCACAGGTGGCGCCGGTCGGGCTCAACGGCATGATCGAGGAGATCGCACCGGGCGGGGCGGGGCCGGCCGGCTCGACGGTGTGGGCCGCCGACCTGCCCGGCCACCAGCTCCTGCGCTTCGACCCCGACACCGGTCGCATCGACGAGCGCTACGGAGGCCTGTGCGACACCGACGACGTGGTCGTGGCGCCCGACGGCTCGCTGGTGGCCACCTGCCCCGCCACCGGCGTCGTCATCCGGGTGCCCCGTGGCGGCGGGATGCAGGTGCTCGCCAACGTGGGTTCCAACGTGAACCCGATCGTCGTCGACCCCTCCGGCACCGCCGTGCTGGTGGGCTTCGGCACCGACGACCGCCACCGCCTCCTGCGCATATCCCTGGCGGGCGGGCCGGTCGAGGTGGTGGCCGACGGCCTGCCGGCGCTCAACGGGTTCGACTTCGGCCCCGACGGCCTGCTCTACGTGCCGACCGGAGGCGCCAACGCCCTGCTCGGCAACAAGGGCGGCCTCGCCACCATCGACATCACCACCGGGGAGCTCACCCCCGTCCCGCTGCACTTCGACGAGCCGGGCAGGACCGGCTTCGGGTTCGCGGTGGGGGTGGACGTGGCACCCGATGGCACGGTGTACGTGGCCCAGGGCTTCACCCCGGCGGTGTACGCCGTCGACCCCCACACCGGGGCGGCCGAGCTGGTGGGCACCGCGCCGTTCACCACCGCCGACAACCTCGTCGTGCTCTCCGACGGGCGGATCGTGCTCTCGGGGTTCCTCGGCAGCGGGTACGCCACCTTCACCCCCGACGGGGCCGGCGGGTGGAGTCGCCGGCTCGGCCACGTCGGCGCCTGAACCGTCCTCACCTGAGCCGTCCTCGCCCGGAGCCGTCCTCGCCTGAGCGGCCGCAGGGCGGGCTCAGGCCGCGGTCTTGGCCGAGCGTGACGCCGCGCAGCGCTCGCAGAGCTCGTCCGAGCGGGAGTCCACCGTCCCGAAGCGGTCGGGGTCGTAGGGCGACAGGTCGTAGGGCGGCTCCACGCCGGTGACCAGCGCCGCCGCCGCCCGGGCGAACCCCGCCGAGTGGGCGATCCCCGCGCCGCAGCAGCCGCCCACCACCACCAGGCCCCGCACGGCTGCCGGGGACCCGATCACGAAGGCGCCGTCGGGGGTGTAGGCGCTCGGCCCGCACACGTAGTCCTTGATGCCGGCGGTCTCCAGGGCCGGGGCGTAGCGCAGCAGCGGGCCCACGCCCTCGGCGAACGCATCCATGCCGGTCGGGTCGTCGCCGAAGGCGAACCCGGTGAGCTCGGCGGGCAGGTCCTGGGGGGTGACCCACGCGGAGCGGGCGTCGCGGATGCCGACGATGGTGTGGCCCACCTCCGGGCGGGCGTAGGCCCTGGCGTCGGGCAGCATCACCACCGGGAACGACGTGTCGAACGGCGCAGCCGACTCGGTGATCCAGTAGTGGCTGCGCACCGGGGCCAGCGGCAGCCCCACCCCCAGCTCCTGGGGCACCAGCCCCGCCCAGGCCCCCGCGGCGTCGAGCACCGTCGGCGTCGAGATGTCGCCCCGCGACGTGCGCACCCCGCGCACCCGGTCGCCCTCGACCGACAGCGAGATCACCTCCACACCCTGGTGGACCTCCACGCCGCGCGCCCGGGCCGCCCGGCGGTAGGCGGTGGCCAGCAGGTACGGGTCGAGGTAGCCGTCGTCGGGGCACCAGGCGACCAGGTCGGCGTCGTCGGCCCGGAGCCAGGGCGTTCGGGCCATGGCCTCCTCGGCGCTCACGACGCGGACGTCGTCGCCCTCCGCCGCGCAGTCGGCCACCAGCGCCGACAACGTTGCCTGCTCCGCTGCCGAGGTCGCCACCTTCAGCGACCCCACGCGGTGGTACCCGAGGGACTCGCCCAGCTCGTCCTCCAGCGTCGCGACCGCCGCCTCGGTGTCGCGCACCATCTGGCGCTCCCCCGGACGGGGCCGGGCCCGGTTGAACATGGCGGCAGCGCGGCTGGTGGCGGCCGCCGCCAGCTGGCCTCGCTCCAGCACCACGACCCGCTCGACCCCATCACGGGCGAGCTCGTAGGCGGAGGCCAGCCCCAGGATCCCGCCGCCCATCACCACCACCTCGGCGGCGCTCGGAAGCTCCCGGGCCACGGCCGTCACCCCCCTGCCTCGCCGTCCCCCAGCACGATGGCGGGCAGGGCGCTCAGGTCGTCGATCAGGTGGGTGTGGGGGTGCTCGGCGAGCTGGTCCAGGGTGTGGGTGCCGTGGCCCACCCCGATCACCCAGCGGCAGCCGGCGGAGCTGCCGGCGCGCATGTCGCTCGGCGTGTCGCCCGCCACCCCGACCTGCGCCACGTCGGTCACGCCGGTGCGCCGCATCGCCTCGGCGATCATGTCGGGGGCGGGGCGGCCGTGGGCCACCTGGTCGGCGGCCACCGAGACGTCGGGGGTCCAGCCGAGCCCGGCGAGGAGGATGTCCTTGATCTCGGTGTGGAACCCGGTGGTGAACCCGATCAGGGCGCCGGCGCCGGACAGGGCGGCCATCGCCGCTTCGGCGCCGGGCAGCGCTGCCGGCGGGTGCTCGGTGTAGATGCGGGCGAGGTAGGCGTTGTAGCGGGCCACCAGCTCGTCCGCGGCGGCGTCGTCACGGCCGTGGTCGCGCAGCAGGGTGGCGAACACGTCCCGTTTGAACCACCCCATGGTGGAGCGGAGGAACTCGTCGTCCGCGGTGAGCCCCTCGGAGGCGGCGGCCTCGCGGAAGGCGTCGTTGTCCTCGGCGGTGTCGCCCTGGATGGTGGTGCCCGCCATGTCGAACAGGAACAGCGACAGTCCGTTGGGTGTGGTCACGCCCGGAGCGTAGCGGCCGATCAGGTGAGGTCGGTCAGGGTGAGCCCGATCAGGCGAGGCCGATCAGGTGGGTCGTCTCGTTGAAGCTGCGCATGGAGGCGTGCTCGCCCACCACGTCCAGGCGGCACAGGGAGGCGTTGTCGAGGCGCATCCTCCAGCTGACGGCGTCGCCGACCCCGAGGGCCCAGGTGACCGCCGACTTGATGGGCGTCACGTGGCTCACCACCACCAGCGTTCCGCCGTGGGCCCGGGGCACCCAGGCCTCGAGCCCCTCGACGACCCTGCGGGTGACCTGCGCCAGCGTCTCGCCGCCGGGGGGTGCGAAGTCGGGGTCGTGGCGCCACTGCCCCCACACCTCCGGCGGCACCTCGGCCAGCGGACGACCGTCCCACTCGCCGTAGTCGAGCTCGATGAACCGCTCGTCGACGAAGGCGACCGTGTCGTCGTCGCCGCAGGCCTCCACCACCTCGCCGGCGGTCTGCAGGCAGCGCCGCAAGGGGGACGACACCACCGTGACCGGGCCCTTGGCCACGGCGGCGACTGCGGCCCCCGCTGCGGCCGCCTGGGCGAGGCCGAGCTCGTCGAGGTCGGGGTCGTGACGGCCCGAGAGCCGGCCCTCGGCGTTCACCGGGGTGCGGCCGTGGCGCAGGAGCACCACCTGCACGGGCGACGGTGCTGCCGGCGGTGCCGCCGACGGCGTGGTCGACGGCGTGGTCGACGGCGTGGTCGAGGGTGGAGGTCCTGCGCTCACGAGCCGGTCCCCTCGGGGCCGACCACCGCCCGGTCGAGCTGGCCCGTGTGGAGGAACTTGTGCCGACGGTCCCGGTCGTCCAGGCCGAAGCGCTGCCAGGCCCAGGCGGCCAGGCCGATGCCCGCCACCTCCAGCAGCAGGCTCCAGGCCCCACGGCCCACCTCGGGGGCGTCGCCGGTGGAGAAGGACCACCCGAGCAGGGGCCACCAGAAGGTGCGGGCGGAGCTGAACCCGAAGTCGAGCACGAGGTGCAGGTACATGCCGATGGGCAGGCCCAGCCACTGGCGACGCACCAGGCGCCGGCCGCGGGTCACCAGCATCACCACCACCAGCACCAGGGTGGGGGCCAGCAGGGCGTGCAACGGGCCGGCACCGAAGGGCGCCTCCGCCACCGGCAGGACCGCCCCCAGGGCGATGAGGCGGTAGTCGAGCGCCGGGCTGCGGAACACCACGAAGGTCAGCACCACCGACGCCGCCGCGAACCAGATGAACACCTCACCAGCTTGCCCCACGCCGGACAGGTGCCAACACCCGCTCCGACTGACACTCGCTCGGCACCTCTCAGGTGCAGGACGGGTGTCAGTTCGACGTGCGCTGCTCAGCGCACGAGGATGCGGCCGCACTCGGGGCAGGTGACCACCTGGTCGTCGGGAGCCCGACGCACCTCCTCGAGCTGGGCGGAGGGGATCTCGAGGTGGCAGCCCTCGCACCTGGCGCCGCTGAGACGGGCGGCGCCCACCCCACCGAGGCCGGCCCGCAGCTGCTCGTAGAGCGTCAGCGAGTCGGCGGCGACCCCGCCGGCGAGCTCGGCCCTCGCACCGTCGACCTTGGCGACCTCGGCGTCGATCTCGGCCTCCGCCACCAGCAGCGCCTCCTCGGCCCGCTCCAGCGCCGCGTCGGCGTCCTCCCGCTCGGACTTGCGCTGCGCCAGCTCCGACTCGACGGGCTCCACCTGCTCCATCAGCTCGAGGATCTCGTCGTCCAGGGTGCCCGCCCGCTTCTGCAGCATCTCCAGGTCGGCCTGGTAGGCCTCCAGCTCCTTGGCGGCCTTGACGGTTCCCCCGTAGAGCATGCGCTCGACGTGGACGACCTTGTCGGCCAGCGATGCCGCCTCGTCCTCCAGCGCCTTCTGGGCGGTCTGGAGCTGGTGCAGGCGAGCGAAGGTGTCGTCGACCGCCACGCCGGCCTTGGCGGCCGCCGTTCGTGCCTCGTCGCGCCCCGCCCGTTCGGGAAGGGTGTCACGGCGGTGGCGGAGCTGGTCGAGGGTGGAGTCGAGCTCCTGGAGCTGCAGCAGTACGTCGAAGGCGCCCATCGGCGCTCACGCTACAGCCATGCCGGTGAGCCTCAGCACCGCATCGCAGCAGCATCCCGCTCGCGAGGCAAGGTCAGTCGCCGTCGCGGGAGGACTTCTTGTCGTCGTCCTTGCCGTAGGCACCCCAGGGGTCGGGGATGGCCCGGCCCCCGCCGTAGGGGTCGGGGGCGGCGAACTGCATCCTGGGCATGCCCTGGATGTAGGCCGACGTGAACTGCTGCCAGATCGGGCCAGCCACGCGACCGCCCTGGGCGCCGCCGGAACCGACGTTGAGGTCGTTGTCCTGGAACACGTCGCCCACCCAGACCGCAGTGGAGAGGTGCGGGGTGAAGCCCACGAACCACAGGTTGATGTTCTTGTTGCCCCGCTCGTCGGTGCCGGTCTTGCCGGCCACCGGTTGGCCGGAGATCGCACATCGCGAGCACGTGCCGCCGGTGACCACCTGTTGCATGGCCACGACCGCCTGTCGGGCCACCTGGGGGCTGATCACCTGCTCGTTGGGGGGCTGGAACTCGAAGAGCACGTTGCCATCGCGGTCCTCCACCTTGTGCACGAAGTGCGCGGGGTTGCGACGGCCGTCGTTGGCGATGGTGCCGTAGGCGTTGGCCATGTCGAGGGGCTTCACGTAGGACTCGCAGCCGATGGTGAAGCAGGCGGGGTTGGCGCCGGTGGGGTCGAGCGACTCGGGGTCGATGCCCAGCTTCACGGCGGTCATCTTCACCTTGTCGATGCCGATGGCGTTCTGCAGGCGCATGAAGGCGCAGTTGTTCGACCGGGCGAGGTGCGTGGCAAGGGGCTGCTGCCCCCGGCTGGGGCAGTCCAGCGGGTACTCACCGCCACGGGTGACGCCGAGCTTCTTCTTGACCGGCTCGGAGAGCGGGTCGCCGGCGATGGTGTCGCGCACCGTGTAGCCCTGCTCCATGGCGGCGATCATGGTGAAGGTCTTGAACGCCGATCCCGAGCTCCACCCCTTGTAGCCCGAGGCCGGAGCGGCCAGCTCGATGGGCTTGCCGTCGACGTCGGCCTCTCCCACGATGGCCCGGACCGCCCCGGTGTAGGGGTCGGTGGCCACGAGCGACACGCGGGCGTAGGGGTCGGAGGACACGCCCTTGGCGTTGGCGATGGCGGCCTCGGCCAGGAACTGGGCGCGAGGGTCGATGGTGATGGTGATCTTCAGCCCGCCGTTGAAGATCAGGTAGCGGCGCTGCTCCACGGTGGGGGCGAGCCACTCGGCGGCCAGCAGCTCGTCGCGCACCTTGCGCTCCACGTAGGTGAGCGAGCTGGAATCACGGGCCGCGCTGCGGCCGTAGGTGGCGGCCGGCACCGGCACGGCGTTGATGAAGTCGGCCTGCTCCTGGGTGACGAGGCCCTCGGCCAGCATGCGGCTGACCGCCACCTGGCGCCGCTCGGTGGACACCTCGGGGAAGCGGATGGGGTCGTAGCCGGTGGGGTTGCGGATGAGCGACGCCAGCAGGGCCGCCTCGGCGTAGTTCACCTGGGCTGCCGGCTTGTTGAAGTAGGTGAGCGACGCCGCCTCCACCCCGTAGGCGCCCTGACCGAAGTAGATGGTGTTGAGGTACTGCTGGAGGATGCGGTCCTTGCACTCCCGCTTGGCGACGCCTTCGCACAGCTGGTCCTCCAGCTGGACGGCGAGGGAGGCCTCCTTCACCTTGCGCTCGATGGTGCGCTCGTTGCCCACGAGGTTCAGCTTCACCAGCTGCTGGGTGATGGTGGAGCCGCCCTGGGACACCTCCCCCGACTCGGAGTTGGCCCGCAGCGCCCGCAGCACCGACTTGGCGCTCACCCCTTCGTGCTCGTAGAAGTCGGCGTCCTCCACAGCCAGCACCGTGGCCTTGAGCTCCGGGGACATCTGGTCGAGGGGCACCACGATCCGGTACTCGGTGCCCTGGAGCTTCCCCACGGGCTGGCCGACCACGTCCAGGAGGGTGGAGCCTTCGGGGAGGGTGGGCAGGCGCAGCTTGGTCGGAGGAGTGAAGGACACCGCCTCGGGGATCTTCACGACCTGGGGGATGATCTGCGAGCCGATGAGGCCGATGGCGAGCACGCCGAAGGCGGTCACCGCCAGGAACCGCAGCATGAGTTGGATCGGTCGACGCATCGTTCCTCGATCGGCGCTCGTTCGCCGGTCTCAAGCTATCCGCCGTGGGAGACAACCCGCGATCGGTGGCGACCGAAATCGGTCACGCCTGTGAGGACTCGAAGCTCATCACCTGCTGCCAGGTCGGCCGGTTCTGCCAGCGCATGGACGCGGTGTTGGTGAGGATCGGCAGGAAGCGGATCTGCTCCTTCCAGGTGGGTGACGGCGCGTCGCCCACCCGCCACAGGGCGGCGCCCAGCGACTGCCACAGCACCTCCCGGCAGGCGAGCGGATCGCCGCCCCCGCAGAAGGCCCGTTCAGGGGACTCCCAGGGCGCCACCGGGGAGGTCGTCGTGCCGGTGACCGCCCGCAGGTCGTCCTCCACCAGGGAGTACCAGCCCTTGGCGTAGGCGCCGCCGGTCATCGACGGCGGGTTGTCGACCTGCTTGGGTCGCCGCTGGTGGGGGTCGCGCACCAGCGGCCCCAGACCGGGGGCGAAGACCCGATCGACGAGCTGGAGCCAGAGGGCGTCCATGAGCGCCACGGTGGGGTCGTCGTGGAAGCCGTCGGCGTCGCGGTCCCGACGGTGCGCCCCGGCGGCCACCCAGCGGGCCAGGCGGTCGCGGGCCTCCTGCAACGCCGGGGTCGGTGCAGGACCGTCGAGCACCGCCAGGATCGTCGGTGCCAGCAGCTCTCCCCGTAGGTCGACGGTGGCGGCGTCCTGCACGGCGGCCACCACGTCGGCCGGGGTGGCGCCGTGCAGCTCGGCGGCCCGACGGGCGAGGAGGTCGACCCGCTGGGCGCCGCCGCTGCCCCAGTCGTTGTCGGCGGCCTGCCAGCCGGGGGCGATGGTGTTGTTCCACGACACGAGGAACCCCTCGGGCGGGTTCACCACCTGCGGTTGGGCGGAGGCGGGGATCCGCCCCTGCCACTCCCACTCGCCGGTGCCCCAGCTCGGCAGGTCGGGATCCACCCCCCGGGCCCGCACCGGGTACCAACCGCTGTGGAAGTAGGCGATGTCGGTGGCGTTCAGGTAGGCCCAGTTGAAGCTCATGGGGACGTCCGCCATCACCTCGGCGAACTTCGCCGCCTCGCGCGCCTCGCCCTGGTTGAGCCGCCAGAAGGCCCTCGCCGCGAACGCCGCCTGGCCCCGGGAGCTGCGCTGACGGCTGAAGGCCACGGGCCGGCCGTCCACGGTGCCGGTGCCGACCACCGGGCCGTGCACCGTGCGCCAGGCGGTGCCGGCACCGCCGTCGGGGCGGGTCATGGCCCGGCACTCGCCCTGGAACAGGTAGTGCCGGCTGGCCCGGGTGGGGGCGGCGCCCCCGGGCTCGCAGAGCAGCTCGACGCGCTGGTCGGTGAGGTCGCTGCCCCCGGCGGTGGCGGTCCAGGCGTAGTGGCGGGACCGGCCGATCACCACCCAGGGGCCGAGGCCGGGGAAGGTGATGCCCCGGGCGTCGTAGCCTCCCCCTTGGAGCTCCATCTCGAAGAGCAGCTGGGGAGCGAAGTAGCTCGACTGGGGGCCGCCCACCAGGATCGGGTGACCCGAGGCGGAGCGCTGCGCGCCGAGGAGCACGAAGTTGGACGCCGCCGGCTTCACCGGGTCGGCCACCGGGGACGGCAGCGAGTCCCCCATGGAACCGGGGGCCGTGTCGGGAAGCGCCACCGCCGCGGGGTCGACCGTGTTGTCGGGGGAAGCCGGGGCGCCAGGGTCGCCGCCAGCAGGGTCACCGGCGACAGGGTCGGCGGCGGGGTCGGCGAACAGCGGGTAGGGGTAGCGCTGATCGACGTGAGGGGTGGCCTGGGGCTCGTCGCGCATGCGCAGCAGCTCCCAGAGCCCTGCCTGCTCCTCACCGGCGGGCACCTGGTCCTGGAGCTGGCGCAGGAAGCGGGCGTTCTCCAGCTCGGCACCGCCGCCGGAGCCGAAGATGTCGTCGACGACGTTGCCCACGGCGATCACATCCGCGCGGTTCCAGTGGTGGGGACGCAGGCCCAGGTCGCGCAGCGACCGGGGGTAGGGGTGGGCGTCGATCCAGGCGTTGAGGCCGTCGACGAAGCCGTCGATCGCCTCGAGGATCCGGGGACCGTCCTCGCCGGCCTCGGCGATCGCCGCCTGCAGGGACTCCTCGAGCTCGGCGTCGGTGTAGTTCACCTGGTGCAGGGTGGCGAGCTTGGAGAAGTCCTCGATGAGGGTGGTGAGCCCGCCGGCCATCTCGATGGTGCCGGCGCGCCCCAGGATCCGGCCCAGCTCCGCCACCGTGAGCCGGGCCTCGGCCACCGCCCAGCCGGCGCCGTAGGCGACCTGGCGCGACGCCTCGCCGCGCACGTGGGGGATGCCGTGGTCGTCCCAACCGATGCTCACGCCGGAGGCGGGGGTGTCGGTGCGCACGATGGTTCCGGCCCCCATCCGGGCGTCGACGAAGTAGGAGCCGAGGCCGGCGTCGGTGAGGGTGCCGTCGGCCACGGCGTCGTCGAGACGGTCGTAGGCTCCACGCTGGTCGTCGGCCCAGGCGGCGGTGAACCCCGTGACGTTGCCGTTGCCCGGGGGCAGCACCGACCAGGCGGCCAGGGCCGGGTCGTCGGCCACGACGGCGGGGCGGTCGAGGTCGTCGATCAGCGAGCCGAGGCGCACCGCGCAGGAGCTCATGGTGACCGCCGGCGCGAGCAGCACCACGACGACCTTGGCGAGTCGACCACGTCGACCGGACGCGCTCGCGTCGCCATCCCGCCGCCGTACGGCTCGCGCCACCTGTCCCACGTGCACATCCCCCCGCAGTCCCCGCCCTGCGAACTCCCGACCGGGACAACTGTAGGCGGTGCGTCCCGTCGGATCACTTCTGGAGCCTGCGCTCCGTCGTTCTAGTCTCCCCGGTCATGGCCGAGCCGACGGCGCTGTTCCCGACCTGGAAGTTCCACGCGCCCGTGCTGCCCGCGCTCCGCGACGAACCGCCGGTCGTCGGACGGATCGCTGAGGCGCTCACCCGCCGACCAGCGGTCGTGGTGGTGGCCCCCGCCGGATCCGGCAAGACGACCGCGCTGGCGGCCTGGTCCGCGAACCCCGCCCCGTTGCGCCCCCTCTGGGTCCGCCTCGACGCGCAGGACGACGACCCCCTCACCCTGACCGCCGCCCTCGCTCAGGCCATCCGCGTCACCTTCGACCACGAACCGGTGCGGATCGACCGCATGCTGGACTCTCCCGTAGCGCCGGAGCTCAACCAGCTCGCCACCGCCGTCGCCGTCGAGCTCGAGGACCTCGACCAGGTGGCACTCGTGCTGGACGACGTGCACCACCTGCGCAGCTCCGCCTCCCTCCATCTCCTCGAGGCCCTGTGGGACGGGCTGGCGGCGAGCTGCCGACTGGTCGTCGCCAGCCGCACGGAGCCGTCGATCGCGCTCCCCATGCGCCGGGTGCGCCGGCAGGTCCACGAGCTGCGCGCGCCTGATCTGCGCCTCGACCGGCCCCAGATCGAGGCGCTGCTCGCCGATCACGACGTCCACGACGACGCGACCACCGACGCCGTCCTCCAACGCTGCTCCGGATGGGCCGCTGCAGCCGTGCTGCTGGCAGCCAACCTGGGCACCGGCTCGTCGGAGGCGCAACGTCGCCAGGTCTCGCTCCGATCGAGCGAGGCGGAGGTCGACGAGTTCCTCCGCAGCGAGCTCCTCGCCCACCTCGACCCGGAGCTGCGGGAGTTCGTCCTCGACACCTCCCTGCTCGCAGAGCTCGACCCGCAGGCGTGCAGGGAGGTGACCGAGCACGAGGTCGGCGACGTCACGGCGATGCTGGAACAGGTCCGGCGCCGCGGTCTCGCCGAGCGCGTCGTCACCACCGAAGGGCCAGACCCCCGCACCGCCCTGCGCTACCACGAGCGCATCGCCGCCTTCCTGCGAACGGAGCTCGCAGCGCAGCGGAGCCCCGACCGGCTGGCCGAGCTGCACCGACGTGCGGCGCGGGTGTCGCCGCCGATGCAGGCGGTGGAGCTGCTGGTGGCGATCGGCGACACCGACGCCGCAGCGTCGATGGTCGCCGACGAGGGCCGTCGGCTGCTCCAGACCCCGGGTGGACGGGTGCCCCGCTCGTGGCTGACGCCGTTCCAGGGCTCCGCGTCGGCGTCGGAGCCGTGGGTGGAGCTGCTCTGCGGGCTGGCCGCCATCGAGGACGGCGACATCGCCGCCGCCGTCAGCCACCTCGCTCCGAGCACCGCCGAGATGCGCGAGCGCGGGGACCGCGCCGGCTTCTTCCACAGCGCCTACGGCCTGGCCGAGGCCGATCTCATGGCGGGGCGGGTCGACGAGGCCGCCGGGCTGTTCGACGAGCTGCTGGCCCTCGACACCACCCCCGACGAACGGGTCAAGGTGCTGGCCGGGAACTTCTGGTTGGAGTTCTTCGGCTGCCGGTGGCCCGAGCTCGCTGGCCACCTGGAAGAGGCATTTGCCCTCGCCTTCACGTCGTGCACCGAGCTGGGGCGCAGCAGCCTCGCCCTCGGGCTCGGCACGGAGCTCCTGTTCGCCCCCACGGGCGCGACCTGGCTCTCGGAGCGGGCGGCGGAGATGGCCAGACGCCTCGAACGCGACGAGATGGCCCGGACGTCGCTCGAGGTGATGCAGGCCGCCGCGCACCTGATGGGTGGGCGGCTCGACCTCGCCGCCGAGCTGGCCGAGGGCGTCGACGAGCAGGTGCTCGAACTGGGCAGCCTCAACTGGCTGGCGATGGCCGCCGATCGGGTCCGCCTGGGGATCGCGCTGAGCAGCGGAGACCACCAGGAGGTCGAGCGGATCGTCGACGCTGCTCGACGGATCCTGGCCGAGTCCGGTCGCCACCACCAGGAACGGGCGATGTACGCCTACGCCGCAGCTCGCTCGGCGCTGCTCACCGGGCAGCTGGAGCAGGTTGGCCCGGCGCGGCTGATCCTGGGCGAGGTGACCGACGAGGATCGTCCCGATGCCGGGATCACCGCCGCCGTGCTCGATGCCCTGGAGCTGCGGCGTCGGGGAGACCTGGAGGCAGCCGAGACGGTGCTGAGCGGGGTCAGCGACTTCCAGCGAACGTTGAGGTTCTGCCTCCTGACCGGTCTGGTCGACCCGGAGCTGGCGGCCGTGCGGCTCGCCCTCGGACGGCCGGACGACGCGGTGGCGACCGTCCGGCCCACGCTGGCGCTGCTGGAGCGCATCGGGGGCCTCGGGATCCTGGCGATCGACGGTCCCGGCACCCACGTCGATGTGCTCCGGGCCTGCAACGGGGACCCTGAGGTCGGCGCCGCCGCCAGCGCAGCCCTCGACCTCCTCCAGCACCCGGTCCGACCCGCAGGCGTGCTCGTGGCCGCCACCGGGGAGCGCATCACCTCACGGGAGATGGAGGTGCTGGAGCTCGTCATCGCCGGTGAGACCAACCGCGGAGTCGCCGAGCGCCTCTACATCGGGGAGCGCACCGTGAAGAGCCACATGACCTCGCTCATGCGCAAGCTCGGGGTGGGCTCCCGAACGGCGGCCGTCGCCAGGAGCCGCGAGCTCGGCATCGGCTGACCTGCGCCGATCGGTGGCCTGCGTCCGCCGGATCGCTCCAGGCAGATCCTCTCCAGCGGACTCGCTTCCGACCCCGAACCCGACCTTGGTACGAGGCGGCGTCTCGGGTGCCCGTCGTACAACGGGCTCCATGCAGCACATCAACGAGGTTCCGTCACGGAGCACCCGACTCCGTCGCCCCCTCACCGCACTCGTCGCCCTCGGCCTGATGGCCGGGTGCGGCGCCGGTGAGGACGACGCGGAGGCACGGTCGAAGTCGACCGGCTCCGAGACGACCGCGACCCAGGAGGAGACAGCAGTGCAACGTACGTCGATCAACCCGTGGCCCTGGTCGGTCGAGCTCGGCTTCAACCAGGCCGAGCTCGTCCAAGGCGGCACCGACGTGCTCTACCTGTCGGGCCAATCGGCGATGAACGCGGAGGGCGCCCCCGAGCACGCCGGCGACATGGCGGCGCAGATCAGCCTCGCGCTCGACAACCTCGAGGAGGTGCTGGCGGAGGCAGGCATGGACCTGTCCAACGTGGTGCGCCTCAACACCTACACCACCGACATGGGCGCCGTGTTCGCCAACTACGGCATCATCGCCGAGCGGTTCGGTGCCGCCGGCGTGCAACCTCCCGGCTCCCTGCTGGGCGTGGCGCAGCTGGCCTACCCGGAGCTGATGGTGGAGCTCGAGGCGACCGCCGTCCGCTGATCGCGACACACCCGGTCCAGCCCCTCGGTGACCTCCCGGCTCACACGAGGGGCTGGACGCGCAACGACCCGCTGGCTCCGCCTCGGCCGCCCTGACGACGTTCAACCCAGCTTCATGAAGTGTTCACCCGAACGGTCGAGAGGTCTGCGACGCTGGCACCGTTGGGGGCATCGCAACAGCGCGGTCGCTGCACGGAAGGAGCCTGGACGTGAGGCGCAGTCTCGTACTGGCGGTGTTGGCCGTGACGCTGGTGGGAACGGTGGCGTGCGTTCCGCCCTCGACGCCCTCGCCGTGCTCGCCAACAGGGGAATCGGTCGTGCTGGGTTCGCTGCACGGCGCCGTGGAGCTCGGGACTTCAGGTCGGCTTCCAGCCACTCGCGTGCTGCGCTCGACGTGCGGAGCCAGCCTCGAGCTCGAGGCCGGGACGGTCCTGCGCACACCCGAAGGGGTGGTGCTCACCGGACTGGTCGTGCTGCGCCTGCATGACGCCGACACCGAGGACCTCCTCCCCGGCGTCGGCATCACCGGTGGTGGATTCGAGCTCACCGTGGCATTGGTGCACGGCACGGGCGAAGTGCCGACCGAGGCGGTGTTCGATCCCGCGGCGCGCCTGCGGCTCCCCGAGGCGCACGATGCGACGATGCGCTCCCTCACGGGCGGCACCGCGGAAGGCGATCGTTGGGACGGAACACCTCGCCCGGAGATCCTCGACACCGTGGATCAGGTCCATCCGTCGTCGGGCTCGGCACGTGGCACCGCCGTCGGCGGGTCAGGGCCGACAGTGCTGCAGCCGGTTCCAGCGGGTGCCGAGGGAGCAGGCTCAGGCGGTGACGCTCCCACGCCGGCCAGGGTCGAGCGAATCCCCCTACCGGCTGGTGCCGACGTGAGGTTCGTGACGGTCGTCAACCGGGGTACCGCACAGGTCATGGGCGACCTCACCGGCACCGATGCCGAGGCAGGCCTGCAGCTCGATGAGGTCGACCGGAGCCACACCGTCCGCATCGAGGGTGACGACATCGAGGAGACCGCCGCCTGGGAGGCAACGGTCGTCGAGGAAGGTGGCCAGCGGTACCTGCAGCTCACCTCGGAGTCCCGTGCAGCGGTCACCGTCGACTACCGGCTGTCGACCGATCCGTCGGATGCACCGAGCACCCGGGTGGACCTGGGCACGGACGACGGTGAAGCGGACCTCGGTGCCACCTATCTCGGCGCTCTCGAGGTCCTGGTCAAGGGGTGTCCCTCCGAGAACCGCTACGAGGAGTTCCGCGACGTCACCTCCCGGATCCGTGATCAGGGAGGTGCAGCCACGAGGGACTGGTTCGCCGCTGAGGGCCGCGACGGCGGCTGGACCGGTCAGATCCGGGTGACCGGGTTCTCGGCTTCGGTGCGATCCCTGGCAGCCCACCTGCCCCCGTCGTGGCGCTACACGTTCGGCCCACGGCGGATCGTCATCGAGATCCCCTGTGGCGATCCAGTGGTCTTCGCGACATCGGATGACGGGTCCAACCTCCACCTGTTGGATGCTGACCTCCAGCCCCTCGGGGTGGTCGGAGCGCAGCCGAACGGGCTGAACGACCTCGACCCGACCGGGCGCAACTCGCTACCGGGGATCGACGACGACGGCCACGTCGCACTCGTGGACCCCGCGACGCTCGCCGGCACATCGACGCAGATCCCTGCTCAGGGCGTCCTGTCGCATCCCACGCTGCCGATCCTGCTCGTGACCAGGCCCGGGGAGATCGTGGCCTACGACGAGCACACCCTCCAACCTCGGTGGACCGTGCCCGTTCCAGGCGCCCCATCGCTGACCTCGCCGACGGCCACCACGGACGGCAGCAGGGTCTTCGTCCGGGCTCCAGGGGAGGTCGTGGTGCTCGACGTCCTCCGCCAGTGGCTGGCGGAGCGCATCGGCCTGCCGGGCGACGGCCCGATCGCCGTCGATCCCCTGCAACCCAGGGTGGCGGCGGCGGATCGCGCCGAAGGACTGGTGTGGGTGCTCGGCGAGTCCGGGCCGCCGCTTCCAGAACCGGCTGGAGACCCCGTGGCGCTCACCTGGGCCGGCGGTGCCCCCGGCCCGGCGGTGCCGAGCCACGGAGACGACACCCTGCGGCTGATCGGAACCGGGGGAACGGTCCCGGTGTGCGCCGGTCCCCGCTCCGTCTCGTATCTGGGCGACGGCAACGTGGTGATCGCCTGCGATGAGTCCGACGAGCTGATGCACCTCGACGGGTGGTCGGTGGTGGCATCGGTGCCGATGCCAGGGGCCGAGCTGGTCGAGGTCGCCACCAGAAGCCTCGCCGTGGCCCTCTGAGATCTCGTTCCCGGCCGGAGCCGGCCGACCGACCGATTCCCGCGATCAAGTGGCCGGCGACGCGTCCACGCGCATAGGGCCGGCGAGGTGCGGCGACGCCGTGATCGCCCGTACAGTCTCGACCAACAGCGTTGCGGCGGCGCAGAGGGGGATGCGATGCGACCATGGAGCCCGATCGCAGCTCGGGGACGTGCTGGTTGGCGCAAGATGGGTGTCGTCGGGACCGTCCTGCTCGCGCTCACCCTTTCGAGTGCGTGCACCCCACCGACGTTGGCCGCCCCCCAGGTGAGCCCCCAACCCCTGGGCCGGGGCATCGACCCCACCGTGGACGTCGCCCCGAGCGTGGGATGCACGGTCGCCGGCCCGACGTCGCTGCCGGTGGGGCGCAGCGTCCTGCGGGTGAGCTGGCAGGGCCGCACCAGGGTGGCGCTGCTGGCGGTGCCGGACCACGACGGCCTCGCCCCCATGCCGCTGCTGGTCAGCCTCCACCCCTTCACCCTGGATCCCGCCAGCTGGGAGGCCCTGTCGGGTCTCGCGGATGCCGCCCTCGCCCGGGGGTACGTCGCCGTCACCCCCCTCGGCAGCCAGCCCGGGCCCCGCTGGGCGGTCCCCGGCGGGCTCGCCACCGGCACCGACGACCTCGGGTTCCTCTCCGCCCTGCTCGATGCCGTCGAGGACGGCCTGTGCGTCGACCGCAACCGCGAGTTCGCCGCCGGCTACTCCGCCGGCGCAGCCATGGCCCAGGCGCTGTCGTGCACCATGCCCTGGCGGTTCGCGGCGGTGGCCGGGTCCGGCGGGGTGAACCTCACCTCCCTGTGCCCCGCCTCCCCGCCCACCGACGTGTTCGTGCTCCACGGCACCGCCGACACGATCGCACCGCTCACCGGCTCCCAGGTGCCCTTCGCCACCCCGCTCGGGCTCCCCGTGGCCGACGTGGTGGCCACCGACGCCGCCCGGGCCGGTTGCGACCCCACGCCCACCGCCTCCACCCCCGTCGCCGGGGTCGAGGCCCTCACCTTCGAGGGGTGCGACGACGACCGCCGCGTGCAGTACTGGAAGATGCTCGGCGCCGGCCACGCCTGGGCCGGGGCCAGCACCAGCCTGGTCGGCCTGTTCGTGGGGCACACCCCGAAGGAGTTCTCCGCCACCGAGGCGGTGCTCGACGTCTTCGACGCCACCTGAGCAGAGCCGGAGAGACGGCTACCGCAGGCGAGGCCTCCGTTGCGGGAGCCCGCTCCATCGGGGCCACCACCCCCGGGCGCTAGGGTCGATCGGCGATGACCACTCCCGCACCCGGCTCCCCCGGCGGACCCCTCTGGGATCCCGAGGCGATCCCCGCCGCCACGGTCATCCCCATGCGCGACGGCACGTCCGGCCTCGAGCTGCTCATGCTGCGCCGCGACAAGGACCTGAGCTTCGCCGGGGGCATGTGGGTGTTCCCCGGAGGGCGTCTCGACCCCGAGGACTACCCGCCCGGGGTTCCGCCGACCGAGTGCACCGCCGAGCAGCTGGAGGAGGCAGCACGCACCGCCGCGCTGCGGGAGGCCGACGAGGAGGCCGGGGTCGTGCTGGAGCCGGCCACCGTGCGGCGCTGGACGCACTGGACGCCGCCGCCCCGACCTCAGGCCGAGGGGCTGAAGGCCCACCGCTTCACCACGGCGTTCTTCGTGGGAGTGGCCATCGGCGACACCGACGACATCTCGATCGACGACGGCGAGATCCGTGCCCACCGCTGGGTCGGCGCCGCCGAGATGCTGGAGCTGCACGCCCACGGCGAGGCGCAGCTCGCCCCGCCGACCTACATCACGCTCTGCCAGCTCACCCCCTACCGCAACCCCGCCGAGGTGCTGCTGGCCACCCCTCGCGACCTCGGCGCCGTGGAGCACTTCGCCACCCGGGTGGGCACCATCGGCGAGGACTGGGTGGCGCTCTACCACGGCGACGCCGCCTACGAGGGCGGCCCGCTGGAGGCCGACGGCCCCCGCCACCGGCTCTACATGACCGACCGCTGGCGCTACGAGCGCGACCAGACGCCGTGACGACGCCATGGGAGCCGGATGGGGACGGTCTCGGCCGCCCGGACGAGGACGGCGGCCCGGTGTCGGCGCCAGCCACCATCACCTGCGTCGACTGCGGCGGTCGCTGCCACCTGCTCAGCTACACCGAGCGCGACGAGCACGGCGCCGAGCTGCCGTTCCACGCCGGCGACGTGGTCGCCTACCGCTGCGAGGACTGCCTCGACCGCTGGGACATCGTCCTCGAGTGACCCCCTGCCCCGCACCTTCTGTTCACCGTGGATCGCGCTCAGCGCGATCTCGGGTGAACAGAACGGGGGTGGTCGGGGCGGGCTACGGGGCGGCCTCCGGGTCCGCCTCCGGTGCCGGCTCGTGCTCCGCGGCGTGGGCCGCCTCGTCGAGCGCCAGCAGCGACGGCGAACGGGCCACCATCGAGATGCCGACCGCCACCACCCCCACGGCCACCAGCGCCACCACCCTGGCGGCCGTGCCCCCGGCGAGCTGCTCGTCGAACACGCTGACCGCCAGCAGCAGGCCCGCCACCGGCGTCGCCGACGCCATGGCCGACAGGCTGGCCGACAGGCGCCCCGAGCGCAGCGCCAGGTTCACCCACAGGATGCTGACCACGCCGGCCGCGAGCAGCGTCCACGTCGCCCAGCCCGACAGCAGCGCCTGCCACCCGTCGCCAGCGGTGCCCACCATCTGCTTGGTGAGCGCACCCATCAGGCCACCCCACACCCCCGAGGCCGCCCCCCGCAGCGCCGCCTGGTAGTCGACCAGCAGCTCCCCGAGGGCGAACAGCGAGACGAACGCCGCCGCCACCAGGACCAGCGGCACCACCCAGTCGGCGAACGGGGCCGAGTCGAGCCCGTCGGTCGGACGGGTCGAGGCCACGAAGACCGCCAACCCCGCCAGCACCACCAGTCCCGCCATCAGCTCCCGCCGGGCAGGACGGGTGCCCAGCACCCACGCACCGGCCGGCGCCATGAAGGCCAGCTCGGTGGTGATCGCCGTCTCCACCACGATCATGGATCCGATGCCCAGGGCGGCGGCTTGCAGGCCGAAGGCCACCGGTTGCAGGGCCATGCCGGCGATCCACTCCCGACGGGCCACCACCGCGCCGGCACCGCTGGTGCCGGCCTCCATCGCCACCAGGTTGGCCCGCTGCTGCAAGGCGAACGAGACGGTGAAGATCAGGGCGGACACCACGCTGAGCGCACCCGCCAGCAGATCGGCTCCTTCCATCGCCACCTCCCGGCGTCGGCGCTGCGGCAGCCTAGACCTCGTGCCCGCGACGCGGCCGACGAAGTCGTGCAGGCGCCCTGAGAGCCCACCGCTACTCTGGAACGACCCCGAGGCCGATCCGAGGCCGATCCGAGCCCCATCCGACGATGACCGAGCCCACCGCACCCTCCCCTGAACCGCCCTACCCCAGCGTCCCCACCCGAGCCGACTTCCCGGCCATCGAGGAGCGCCTGCTGGGCCGCTGGGCCGACCAGCGCACCTTCGAGCGCTCCGTCGAGCAGCGCCCCGCCACCGAGGGGGACGGCGCGCAGAACGAGTTCGTCTTCTACGACGGCCCCCCCTTCGCCAACGGCCTGCCCCACTACGGGCACCTGCTCACCGGGTTCGTGAAGGACGTCGTCCCCCGCTACCAGACCATGCGGGGGCACCGGGTGGAGCGCCGCTTCGGCTGGGACTGCCACGGCCTGCCCGCCGAGATGTACGTCGAGAAGGAGCTCGGCGTGTCGGGCCGGGTGGCGATCACCGACTACGGCATCGACCGATTCAACGACGTCTGTCGCACCTCGGTGATGCGCTACACGAACGAGTGGGAGCGCTACGTCACCCGCCAGGCTCGCTGGGTCGACTTCGACCACGACTACAAGACGATGGACCTCGACTACATGGAGTCCGTCATCTGGGCCTTCCGCCAGCTGTGGGACAAGGGCCTCGTCTACGAGGCCCACCGGGTGATGCCCTACTCGTGGGGGGCGGAGACGCCGCTGTCGAACTTCGAGATCCGCCTCGACGACGCCACCCGCCCCCGCCAGGACCCCGCCCTCACCGTCGCCTTCGAGGTCGACCCGACCACCACCGGCCCGCTGGGCGCCTTCGCCGCCACCGAGCCCGTGGAGATCTGGGCCTGGACCACCACTCCGTGGACCCTGCCCTCCAACCTGGCCCTGGCCGTCGGCGGCCACCTCCGCTACGTGGTGGTGCGCACCACCGACGGACCCCGCCCCGGCCGGCTGGTGGTGCTCGGCGCCAACGCCGTTCCCACCTACCTCCGCGACCTCGGCGAGGGCCACGAGGTGGTGGAGACCTTCGAGGGCCACCAGCTCGCCGAGACCCGCTACCGCCCGCTCATGGCCTACTTCGCAGAGCACCCCTCCAGCTTCCGGGTGCTCGCAGCGGACTGGGTGACCGACGACGACGGCACCGGCACCGTGCACCTGGCCCCTGGCTTCGGCGAGGACGACCAGGTCACCTGCGAAGCCGCCGGGATCACCCTCGTGGTGCCGGTGGACGACTCGGGCCGCTTCACCGCCGAGGTCCCCGACTGGGAGGGGATGAACGTCTTCGACGCCAACCCCGAGATCGCCCGCGCTCTCAAGGAGCAGGGCAAGGTGGTGCGCCACGACACCTACGACCACAACTACCCCCACTGCTGGCGCACCGACACCCCGATCATCTACAAGGCGGTCAGCTCCTGGTACGTGAAGGTCACCGAGATCCGGGACCGCCTGGTCGAGCTGAACAAGGGGGTCAACTGGATCCCCTCGCACGTGCGCGACGGCCAGTTCGGCCGCTGGCTCGAGGGCGCCCGGGACTGGTCGATCTCCCGCAACCGCTTCTGGGGCTCCCCCATCCCCGTGTGGCGCTCCGACGACCCCGCCTTCCCCCGCACCGACGTGTACGGCTCGCTGGAGGAGATCGAGCGCGACTTCGGCGTGCGCCTGGATGACCTGCACCGCCCCGCCGTCGACGAGCTGGTGCGGCCCAACCCCGACGACCCCAGCGGCCGCTCCACGATGCGGCGGGTGCCCGAGGTGTTCGACTGCTGGTTCGAGTCGGGCTCCATGCCCTTCGCCCAGGTGCACTACCCCTTCGAGCACGCCGAGTGGTTCGACTCGCACTCCCCGGCCGACTTCATCGTGGAGTACATCGCCCAGACCAGGGGCTGGTTCTACACGATGCACGTCCTGTCGGGCGCGCTGTTCGACCGGCCGGCGTTCTCCAACGTGATCTGCCACGGCGTGGTGCTCGACCACGAGGGCCGCAAGCTGTCCAAGAAGCTGCGCAACTACCCCGACCCCGAGGAGGTGATGGCCTCCCACGGCGCTGATGCCCTGCGCTGGTACCTGATGGCATCGCCCATCCTGCGGGGCGGCGACCTGCGCATCTCCACCGACGCCTCCGACTTCACCGAGGTGGTGCGCCTCACCCTCAACCCCATCTGGAACGCGTACGCGTTCTTCACCCTCTACGCCAACGCGGACGGCCACCCGGCCAGGTTCCGCACCGACGCCACCGGCCTGCTCGACCGCTACGTCCTGGCCAAGACCGCGGAGATGGTGGAGAAGGTCACCGCCTGGATGGACGCCTTCGAGATCGCGCCCGCCTGCGCCGAGATCCAGGGCTTCCTCGAGGCCCTCAACAACTGGTACATCCGCCGCTCCCGTGAGCGCTTCTGGGCCCCGGGAGGTGTCGACGCCGGCGAGGGCGCCGTGTCGGCCGCCGACAAGGCCGACGCCTACGACACGCTCTACACCGTGCTGGTCACCCTCACCACCGCAACGGCACCGCTGCTGCCCTTCCTCTCCGAGGAGGTGTGGCTGGGCCTCACCGGACAGCGCGACGGCGACGCCTCGGTGCACCTGCAGGACTGGCCGGACGTGTCGGGGTGGCCGCAGGACCACGAGCTGGTGGCCACCATGGACCGCATCCGGGAGGTGTGCTCGACGGCGCTGAGCCTGCGGGAGGAGCGGCGCCTGCGCGCCAGGCTCCCCTTGCGCCGCCTCACGATCGCCGGCGAGGGCGTGGCGGCCCTGGAGCCGTTGCTGCACCTGGTGCGCGACGAGGTGAACGTGAAGGAGGTCGTCCTCACCGACGACGTCGCCTCGGTGGGCGACTTCACCCTCCGACCCGACGCCAAGGTGCTCGGACCACGCCTGGGCAAGGCCGTCCAGGCCGTCCTCGCCGCCGCCAGGGCCGGCGAGTGGACCTCCCTCGACGACGGGGCGGCCGAGGTGGCCGGGCACCGGCTCGAACCCGGCGAGTTCGTCCTGGCGCTGGCGCCCCGGGGAGGAGCCGCGGCCGCCGCCCTGCCCGGCAACGCCGCGGTGGTCGAGCTCGACGTGGAGGTCACCGCCGAGCTGGCCGCCGAGGGGATGGCCCGCGACGTCGTGCGGCTGATCCAGGCGGCCCGCAAGGACGAGGGCCTCGAGGTGACCGACCGGATCCGCTGCCACGTGGACTCCACCTCACAGGTGGTCGACGCGCTGGGGGCCCACCGGGTGTGGGTGGCCGAGGCCGTGCTGGCGGTGGAGCTCACCCTCGCCGAGGGGGTCGACGACGACGCCCTGGCCCGGGTGGAAGGCCATCCGGTGGCCATCACCGTCGAACGCGTCGGCTGATCGCCGCCGGGGCTCAGCAGGCAACACGGCCGCCGT